>CAZVKJ010000209.1:0-1504 GCA_964626855.1 uncultured Bacteroidales bacterium | reverse complement strand
ATATGCAAATTGATAAATAAACTCTATGAATAATACACGTAAAAATCAAATTATTATTGCTTTACTAATTGCTGTGAATGTGCTTTTTGTTGTTTACTTCCTGGTGTTAGCCTGGTTTTCCCGTTTTCATTACGATGATCTCCATTTTTTGTGGAAATTAAAAGAAATGAGTATTGGTGAGTATGTTAGTGATATGTACGTGTACCGATCAGGGAGATTTGTTGCTTATGCGTTAAACGGAGTAGTTTTCAAAACGATATTATTGATTGGGGAACATCGGTTTTTGCCTATACTTTTCGGAGCTGTTGGTTTCTTCTCTTTCTGGATTGTTGCAAAATCATTATTAAAAAGTATTTCCCGAAAACTGGTTTTTCTTTCTGTTCTGTTTGCTTTTAATTTGTCCGTCCTTACCAATATTGATTTTGCTGTATTTAATTGGCTGTGTGCAATGAGCTACTATTGGTTAACACCATTGATGCTATTATTACTTCATTTAATTGTTAAGCAAAAACTAACGATCGTAGAGTGGGTATTTTTTATTTTTATATCCGTTTTTTTAGGAGGAGGGCAGGAGGCATTTACGCCAATAGTCATGATAAGTATTTTCTCCTATGCTTTAGTTGTTTTCAGAAATGAAGCATTTTCTCTGAAAAACTCACTGATAAAACCTCAATTTCAGAAATCGTTCATTTCTTTAATCATTCTTCTTGTCTGTTTGATTATAGTGGTTGTTGCCCCCGGTAACTATGCCCGCATGGCTGCTGATGAATTCAGTTCTCCACAGAATGTGATGGAATTCATAGTTGGTATAGCTAAAGCAGTTGGCATGTTTTCGTATTATCAGATCTTTTATATACCCTATTATCTAATTTTAGCACTGATATTCTGTTATATAGGTTTTGTTAGCAAAAATTCAGGACAATTACTCGGTATGTCATACCGGAAATTAATGATGATTGCTAACGTTGTATTTCTGATTTATTTGCTGATATCAGTATTACCAAGTGTATATTTGTGGAATGGTTTTGGTATCCAACGTAATTATACCCATGTAGTATTTATGCTGGTTGTTTTTATATCGTTTCAAGCGTTTATTTTCGGATATTTCAAAATTCGGTCAAAACACAATGTGAAATTAACAGCCGGTGTCATGATTGGATTGGTGGTAATGATTGGTATTATGACAAACAATATTATTCAGGATGGAAAATCAGCAAATAGATATGCTACAAGTGTAGATAATCGTATTGAATATCTGGAATTATTACAGAAACAAGGTGTGAAAGAAGTAGTTGAAGTAGCACCCATTGAAGTTCCAATTACCACTGATCCTAAATATTTTATTTTTAATATGCTGGGAAAAAAATCAAATCCGCAACCGGTACTATATTATATTTCAGATACCGATACCGTACCAAACGAATATGCATTTCATTTACAGAGAGTTTATAGGTTTGATTTTTTGATAAAACTTCAAAACCACTAACCAACTAACCACTAACCA
>CAZVKJ010000208.1:0-1549 GCA_964626855.1 uncultured Bacteroidales bacterium | reverse complement strand
GTTAAAGGGGTGCTCTGAATGTTGCCTGCGTACTTCCCAGTTATCATAGTGTAACCTTCGTCTAACAGGTATTAATTAGAGCATCCCCCACCCCTCCTTAGATTTTATTGTGTTATCTTAACCGTTCCTTCCATTATCCCGAAATTGGACGATTCGTGCATATAAAACTTATTCGGGTTTGCTTTATCGCGGGTAATAATCCACAAATCAGCATCTTTCCAAGTGGCGTTGACAAATTCCTCGCCAGCGGGTATTGAGATATTCATTGTTCCGCCCCAGTTTTTGGCTCTGTCATTTTCGGTGCAACCAGATGTTATTAACAATATGATAAACACCCCAACGATTAGTAAAATTATACTGTCTAAAATTTTCATTGTATTATATTTTATTTGGTTTGATTTGAATTAAAACATTGTTTAAGTAAACCCATACGCCATCAATATAATGTTTCCAAGCGTTCTGCATTGGAACAACTAAAATTGAAGTACCACAATCAAGAACGAAGGCGTTATCTTCCCAAACAGCTGTTACAACCCCTGTCATACCAGCATATGCAGAAACATTATATCCTAAATGATTTCTGTTTTTCTTTGACATTTTAACGGTGTCGCCTATTTTCATTTTCATTGTAGTACGATTTAAAGGATTAGTGATTATACAAAGGCGATTAAGGCGGCCATTCCAATCATAATACAAAGGAAAAACCAATGTAAACCTGCCGCCCAAGAATCGGTTATTCCATCGAGCTTGCTTATAACATATCCTCTTTCATCTTTATTTGAGGGATATTCATATTTCTTTGTTCCAAATATCCACCATCCCGATTTTTCTATTAATCTGCGATTACCAAGCAAAGTAAAATAAGACTTTGATATTAACCATATTGATACAAAAGCAAAGATAGTTGCAAGTAATATCCGTACAAAGTCAATCCCTGCTACTTTCCATATAATAAGGAATAGAACAGTTTTACCAACATTTGTTTCTGATACATCGACCGCAAAATCTTTAACCGCCGTTAATCCCTCCTTGGCGGCGACGCCGATTTCTTTTCCCATTCCTGCCCACTTTCCGTAAGTTTCAATTTTTTGTGTAACAGCATCGGTTTGCATCTTTGCATTGATAGCCGCTTTCACATTGGCGGGCATCCCTGCCGTATCAATGGAAATTACAGAATTTGTTTGCCCCTTAGCGGGAGCACACGCAAAAACCAGTACCATTGTACTGATTAACATAATAATTGTGATTAGTCTTCTCATTGTGATATGTTTTAAGGTTTATGTGACAAAGATAAAACAAATATTATTACTGGCCAAATATTTTTTAATTTAAACCGAAATTTAGAATCATTCTTAATAAGGTGAAGTATTTTGGTCTGAAGACTGAAGTGGACATCCATCAGGGGCAAGTTTTTCCGCACTCCCCGGGCATTTATATGCGGAAAAACTTTTGCGATCCCGGAAGCTCCGGGAATTCTCCATCCACACTTCTTGGGGCAAAAAAAATCCCCGTGTTTCCACGAGGATTTTCTGAGTAATGGAATTAGGTT
>CAZVKJ010000207.1:0-1560 GCA_964626855.1 uncultured Bacteroidales bacterium | reverse complement strand
TTCATAATTTAAAAATTATCCAACTCTTTTTTGCGGCGAATATACTTTTCTTCCGGTAAAAAATCCGTTTTTAAAAATGTTTGAATAATGTCTAAACCAACTTTGGTATCACTTATATTAGAGGCTAATACTAAAATATTAATATCTTCATTTTGACGGCCATGCTCCGCCATCCAAGGAGATAAGCATAAACCAGCTCGCACGCTTTTAATACGATTGGCCATGATACTCATACCAATACCAGAGCCACAAATTAAAATACCGCGATTCTCTTCTGGATTCTCTGCTACCTTTTTTGCTACAGCTAAACCAAAATCAGTGTAATCATCTTCCAACTCTAATTGTTGATTACCCAAGTCTTCAAAAGCAATCCCCTGTTCTTGAAGATTTTTTTTAATTTGCTCTTTTAATTCAAAACCCCTATGGTCTGTTCCTAAATACAACATATACTTATATTATATTACATTAGCGACTAACTTTAAATAGTAAATAATTATTACTTTCATAAATAGGCTGAAATTTGCTTTGCGTCTGATAATATCCGTAATTCATATTGAAATCTTTCGTTTTATCTCTTTCTAAAAGAATATAATCAATCCCATATTTATCTAATAATTTTTCATATCCAGCATCAGCTCTATAAATACTCATAATGTCACCCTCTCTTTCACTATAATTAATGCCATGAGTCCACAACCAGCCTCGATAACCCATTACCACGCTTCTACCAGATAAACATGAAACGGGATGATTGTGCTTATCAGAAGTTAAAAACAAAGCATCTTTAGGAGTATTACTCTTCACAAAATTTGCCAAAGCTATATCTTCATTAGAAAACATCAACCAACTTGTATATGTTTCCCGATAAACGGATAAGAATCCCGTTGATGTTAACAAAATAAAACATGCGCCAATCAAAGCATAACCTTTCCAATTTCCAAATCTATTTTTTAAATAAGAGAAAAATTTACCAGTCAAAATAGCGCTCAATAGAAACCACCATAACATTATTTTCATATTATCGTAATAATGCGGTTGGAAAATAAAAATATTAGTGATAACGAATAGTCCTAAAAATGACCAATAAAACTTTTTAAGTTTTTCATCACTTACCCAATAACCGGCAAGAAAAGCTAAAATATATAATCCGAGATTTTTAATCCAAAACCACAAAATAAATTCTTCCCCTTTCATCCAACCAATACTAACTTTAAAAAACCCCTTACTCCCACTGGGGAACAACCACAATACAAAGGGCAAGGCAATCACTCCGGCTGGAATCACATAATAAAGCCAGCGAACGATAACATGTTTAAAATCTTTATAATGTTCAATTAATTCCAATAATCCCAAGCCAAAAGCAATCAACACAATGGAAATAAAAGTATGCGTATGAATAATCGGCAAAAATCCTGAGATTACACCCGCATAAGCCAATTTTTTGATTTCTTTACTTTTCCAATATTGCCATAAAAAATAGATAACAATGCTTCCAACTAATAACCCCAAAATAATTGCTCTTTGAGGCAAAATATAATCAGCAATAATATTAGAAAACTC
>CAZVKJ010000206.1:0-1597 GCA_964626855.1 uncultured Bacteroidales bacterium | reverse complement strand
ATGTTTTCCTCAAGGTATTTATTATATTGTTGTTGATATTTTTCAGAAAACCAGTCTGCAGTGGAAAACACAGGCTTTTCCATGGGTGTGAAAGCTCCACCTAATTGATTTAATTTTATTATAGGATATATTTTCTGAAGAACAGGAAGAAGTAAAACAATAAAAATCAGTATAAATAAAAAGAATTTAATTTTTTTCATCCGGCTATTAATTATTAAAAACGGAAATAAATAAATGGATTAAATCCTGATGAATTAATGGAACTGATGCTGACAATCAGTAATAATAAAGCAACACCCGTAAAAACAAAATAGGTAGCAACTTTATGTGTCGGTTCATAAATATGAATCTGCCATTTTTCCATGCCTTTAATGATACCCCAAAATGAAAAGAGTATTGCAAAAATTAAAATGAACCAAAATTTTTGGCTTATTTCGATGTCGCTGGTTTGGAAATTAAAACTGAACATTTTACCAAGGAACTTCCATGCTAATGAAAGGTTTTCGGATCGGAAAAATACCCAACCTATCATCGTAATCAGAAAAGTAAATAGTGTAGCCGGAAATTTTCCGATTTTTTGGAGCACTTTTAAAAGAAAGATCCTGTCAAGGATAAGAAAAAGTCCATGATAGGCGCCCCAAAAAATAAAAGTCCATGCTGCGCCATGCCAAAACCCTGAAATAAGAAAAACAAAACAGAGGTTAAAATACATACGTTGTTTCGAAACCCTATTACCACCCAACGGAATATATAAATAATCCCGCATCCAACGGCTAAGCGTCATGTGCCAGCGACGCCAGAATTCGGTAATGCTTTGTGAAATATATGGATTGTTAAAGTTTTCGGGGAAAACAAAACCCATCATTCGTGCCATACCTATCGCCATATCGGAATATCCTGAGAAATCAAAATAAATCTGAAAGGTATAGGCTAAAATTCCAATCCATGAAAGCGATGTGGTAAGCTGTTCGGGAGCAAGTGCAAATATTTGATCGGCAGTTTCGCCCATCACGTTGGCAATTAAGACTTTTTTTGCCAACCCAATAATAAAACGGAAAAATCCGACAAGCCGGTTATCAATATTTTCTTTGGTTTCACGATTCAATATCTGATCGGCTATTTCATTAAACCGTATGATGGGTCCGGAAATAAGTTGGGGGAAAAATAAAATATATAAGGCATAATCGGTAATGTGCTTTAATGGAGGTTTGTCATTTCGATAAACATCAATCAAATAACTCATTTCATGAAACGTAAAAAAGGATATACCGATAGGTAGAATGACTTTTGTCCATTCAAATGGGCCTATTCCGAATTGTGTTAGGGCATAATTAATATTTTCGATAAAAAAGTTGGCATATTTAAAATAAGCCAGCAAACCAATATTTACCGAAAGGGCAAGCGTAAGAAGCATTTTCTTTCGTTTCCCGGATAATCGAAAAATATATTTTGCGAAAAAGAAATCAGCTACAAGTGAAAAAAGAACAATTAAAACATAAACCGGGGCTCCCCAAGTGTAAAAGAACAGACTGGCAATGACTAACCAAATATTTTTTAACTTCTTTGGAACAAGATAGTAAACTAATAGAACAATTGG
>CAZVKJ010000205.1:0-1601 GCA_964626855.1 uncultured Bacteroidales bacterium | reverse complement strand
AGGTCACTGGTGGGCCTCCCGGACTTCAAATCCGGTGTGGGGCGCTAAAACCGTCTCAGGTGGGTTCGATTCCCATGCACTTCCGCCAATTTATTACAAACATCTGTTTTCCCGCCGAAGATCTGGGGTACATTGACTCTCAAATAATACAACTATGGGCCATTTAACATTTTATAATTACCGGAACCTTCAAAAGCGGATGGACAGGTCTATCCCGGGCATCTATGATTCGAACTCATTGTATGATCTCTTGAAAATCCTGTTTACCGATGAAGAGGCGCGGCTGTGCTCCGTTATGCCGCTTTCTTTTTTCACCATTAATGAAATATCAAAGATATGGAACAAATCTGAAACGGAAGCTGAAAGTATTCTCAATAATTTAGCGAACAAAGGATTGGTCTATTCATACCAGGATAATGACAGACATACATTTCTCCTATCACCTCCGGTATTAGGTTTTTTTGAATTTTCATTGATGCGCACCGACGGTAAGTTTGACTCCAAAAAATTATCAGAGCTTTTTTATCAGTACATCAACGTTGAGGAAGGCTTCATCAGGCAGTTTTCATCAATTAACCCGCCGATTGCGCGCATATTTGTCCAGGAAGATGCCGTCAGGGATATCAAATCAGAAGTCCTGTCGTATGAAATGGTCAGTGAGGGAATTAATCAAGCCACCTGTATAACCGTAGGAACATGCTTCTGCCGGCATAAGATGGAACATATGGGAATGGCATGCGATAATCCTCAGGATGTATGTCTGACATTTAATGCAATAGCCAAAGATCTGGCTTCACAAGGCATAGCGCGTGAAATATCAAAAAAAGAGGCCTTTGATATATTAAATCTCTGCGTCGACAGGGGATTGGTTCAAATAGGTGATAACGTAAAAGATGAGCTTGCCATTATCTGTAACTGTTGCGGATGCTGCTGTGACCTGTTGCTGGCCTATAAACGTTTAGGATCAACAAGCCTTCTTAATCCAACCAACTATATAGCAGCTGTTACTGAAGATGCATGTTCAGGGTGTGGCATTTGTGTAGAAAAATGTCCTGTTGATGCCATATCAATGAAAGACGGGAAAGCTATTGTAAATAAAATAGTTTGTCTGGGATGTGGAGTCTGTACAAGGTTTTGCCCCATAGAATCTTGTGTAATGGAAACCAGACCGGAAAAGGTTTTTGTCCCCGGTAATACTATTGAAAAAATAGCCTTACAATCTATTGATCAAGGGAAAACCGGCAATTTTATATTTGATAATCAAACCAGCCTTGTCCATAAAATTTTGAGCGGACTGATAAACAGTTTCGTCAAAATGCCGCCGGTTAAAAAAATCCTGCTCAATAAGAATGTTTATCCACGTATTTTGAAATTGATCTTGAAAAATAAGAAATTTAATCATGCCGCAAATCTCTAGCCTGATTTTTATCACCGCCTGGCTGCAAACAGTCTTTTCAAATACAGAAGGTATTCGGTCACGGATTCATCATTTTATGATAACCAGCGTTTCATTCTTCTTAAAGTGGTGATTATTTTTCCTTATTATCTCAACTTTCGCAGGAGCGAAATAATTGTAACATATTGTAATTATTAGTAGTATA
>CAZVKJ010000204.1:0-1629 GCA_964626855.1 uncultured Bacteroidales bacterium | reverse complement strand
ATGCCATCGCCGGTATAGAGTTTGATGGTTTTGTAAGCCGTCCAGATACGGTGGGGAATATCCCAACGCCCGGAATCGGCAACCGGTTGCTGGGTATAGGGATAACGAACCCCGAAGGTAAGTTGTGGAGTATAGGTGGTATCCATCTCACGGTTAAAATAGACATCAAAACGCTGTAGACCTAAGCCTACTGGATCCACATACTCATCTTGGGCGTCTTTGCCATTAACAAGGATTTTCCATACAATACCATGGCAAGAGTCGGGTGGAGCCAATAATTTCGGAAAGAAAACAGCTCTGGGCATCGTCGGGACATCTATGAAATCTCTAATAAACCCTTCAATCTTCAAGGAATCATTTGTACCCCAATACTGGAATTTTATAGGTTCAAAATCAACTGTACCCTGAGGGGCACTATATTTTTCCAGTATTTGTTTTCCTTCCTCATAGAATGCTCCATTCCAAGTGAGTGTTGGTTTTGAATATTCACTTAACCATGCGTTTACAAATCCATTATCGGTATTTCGAAAGTTCTCCGGGGGCATTCTGAAATTCACGAAATTGTTGCTTATTAATTGATATCCTCCAGAATATATTGCATATGGGCAATTTCCATTATAATAATAATATCTGCTTGTGGAAGGAGCTATAAAATTGTTTTTATAAACATATCCGGACCGTGATGTATAAATTGCTTCATTACCTGAATAATAATAATTATTAACCACCGAATCAACGATACCAATCCAATTGGTAAAAAAAATACAATTATAAACACTGGCAGGATTCATATAATTGTCGGAGCTTAGCGGCCAGGAGATATTTTCAAACTTGCAGTAAGAAAACCGATTTCGAATACTTGTGCTATTTCGAAATGAAAATACTGTCCCAACGCCTTCTCCACCTGGGGGACTATATCCACTAATATATATAAGACTATCAGGTTTACCATCTGCAATTAATCTACCACTAACAGGAATGGTTTTTCCAGGGTAAACGAGAATTTTTGTCCCAGGTTTAATGATAAGCGTTCCGTCAACTCCTACCTTAAAACTATTATTTACGAGATAAAGTCGATTTGGGTATAACACTTTTGTAGTAGCTAAAACTCCTGATAGTTGTTCGCCATTTTCTACTGTTAATACAACTTGTTGAATTGTAGTATCAGCAGATCCTTTAAACCAAAATAACAAATCAAAAACAATATCCCGGTTATGGGCTACATTGGGAGAAATATGGAGCTTCATGGGATCAAACTGGCTGGTGCGGGTAGCATAAGGGCTCATGTTTCCTATAAAGGAGATAGGTTTAATAATCTGTGCAGTGGTTGTATCTTCAAATTCATGAAACCGAAGCTTAAACCATGTACTGTCGCATTGCCCACCGGTATTGCGGGCGGTAAACCAGAATTGTATGGTTTCGCCGGCATCCACCCTGCCATCGTTATCGTCGCCGGCAAGGGTATCTACCATGGTTTGGGATATCAGCCGGACTTCAGTGGCAGGAATTTTATTTAAAGCTTCCTCAATATTCAAAAAGTCAGAAGTACTCTGGATCAGTTTTACCCACATCAATTCCATGCTTTCTTCGGGTCGCAAGGGACGATACATGGCTAATGAACCGGATACT
>CAZVKJ010000203.1:0-1646 GCA_964626855.1 uncultured Bacteroidales bacterium | reverse complement strand
ATTGATTGATTTAATACGAATTTAATTTCTTGATTTATAATTCATTAATAATATATTTTCTACTTCACATATTTACTAAAACATGACTTGTTAACATTCTTATTTTCCATTATAGTCTTATACAGAGTTTGCAAAAATAAAATATTTTTTAAAGCAAAACCATAAAAAAAATTTTTTTTTATTCTTTGTTGATAAAAAAATTAATATTTGATTTTAAAGTATAAATTTGCATCCTATTTTTAAAAGAAGAAAAATGAATAATAATTACAATGCAAAATATATTTTTATATTATTTAACATGAAAAAAATCTTAACATTATTTCTATTTTCTATTGTATCTTTATCAATTTTTTCACAAAGCAATGCAAACTGTTTCAGAATATATCTCACCGACAAGAATAATTCTCCATACTCAATCAATAATCCTTCAGCCTATTTATCTGAAAGGGCCATCCATAAAAGAGAAAGGTTCAATATTGCCCTTACGACTGAAGATTTACCTGTCAATAGTTCATATATTTTGCAAATAAAAAATTTATCTGACTCCATTCAAATACTATCGCAATCTAAATGGGCAAATACTATTACCATATATTGCCCTGACACCAATTATTTGGCAACCATCAGAAATATTCCTTTTGTAACATCTGTTTTGCCTGTTGCCAATTACGGTCTTTTCTCCGGGCAGCCTTTTCGTCTGACAGCAGTGCCGGAAAACCATCCTTCCTCAATTCTTCTGGCTCTGGATTCAACTATTGCTTTTGATTATGGCAATGCATACAGTCAAATTGCCATCCATAACGGACAGTATCTTCACAGCAATGGGTTTCAGGGAGACAGTATGCTTATTGCGGTTTTAGATGCGGGTTTTAATAATTTTGACAGCATCAGTTATTTTCAGCCATTGTACGCCAACGGTCAAATTTGGGGTACACGCGACCTGATTCCCGGTGTTAACAATGTTTATGAAGGGCATTATCATGGCACGTGTGTCACTTCCATAATGGCTACCGAATATGAAGGAAATATTGTGGGAACTGCACCTCATGCCAACTATTTTCTTATCCGTTCTGAAAATCCCTGGAGTGAAGAACCTATTGAAGAAGATTTTTGGGCGCAGGCGGCTGAAATTGCAGACAGCATAGGGGCTGATGTCATCAATTCATCCTTAGGTTATACCGATTTTGTCGATTTTCCCGAAGCAATTTGGACTTATGCTCAATCGAACGGAATCAGCAGCATTGCTTCGCTGGCTGCATCCAAGGCAGGGGAAAAGGGAATCATTGTTTGTGCAAGTGCCGGCAATGAAGCCGAAAATGTCTGGCATTACATAGGAAGACCTGCCGATGCAATCAACATTTTGGCAGTTGGGGCAGTCGATGCCGACAGCTTATATGCTCCTTTTTCTTCGGTCGGGCCAAGCTATGACGGACGTATTAAACCCGACATAACTTCATTGGGCTGGAACACTTTTGTTGTTTATATGCAGGATTATTTAGATTACGGATCCGGAACCAGCTTTTCTTCCCCAGTAATCGCCGGTTTGGCAGCTTGTTTATGGCAAGCGCTGCCACAAAAAAGCGCTTCCGACATAATGCAGATTATCCGTGAAAGCGGACACTTGTATAACAATCCTGACATATATA
>CAZVKJ010000202.1:0-1649 GCA_964626855.1 uncultured Bacteroidales bacterium | reverse complement strand
CGTAACGGAAATAAATTCACCGTTTACACCTCATTCAATGGAACTCTATGGCAAAAAAGATACACGGCAACGGTAAGCATGAGTACCAACATCCTTGCCGGTATCTTTACCGAAAGCGTACGCTCCGAACGGACATCCATTGCTCAGTTTGATCACGTAGAAGTTTCATCTTCCATTAAATCAGCAGAAATATTAGATGATGAAACGATAGCCACCGGACAACAGGTTGATATCTATCCTAACCCTGCCGACGAATTGGTAAACATCGTAATGCCGGATAACGAAGCTAAGGTGAAAGTTACCATGACTTCGATGCAGGGCAATGTGGTTTTAAGTACTATCTTTTACGGTAGCGAAGCCCAAATCAATACCAGCCACATCAATCCAGGTGTGTATGTGTTGCGCTTTGAAACCGAAGGTAATGTTATTACCAAACGATTAGTGATTATGTAAATTTTGATTAATCAAAACACCAATCAACCCTGACAGGTTTTCAAAACCTGTCAGGGTTTTTTTATCATCACAATTTATTATTTATTAAATAGTTAATTTTATTTAACTAATAAACAATATTTTAAATCATTTTATAATTATAATTTATTGTTTTTTAATTTTTTACAAAGTTATATATTTATTTTTATTAAAAAATTTTTATTAAATATTAAAAAAAAAGGAAATTTTTTAGAAAAATAATTTGTCTTTAACATAAAATGTTATATATTCGTACCTGAATATTTCATTTTCATATTAATACATAATATGTTGATTATGTGAAATTTATGCTTGTAAGGTTGTAACTTTTATATTTAACAGATTTTCTATGCTAATTGTTACTCCTTTTTTCAAAAATAAATTTTTTTAATTACATATTTTACTATTTTTGTACCTTATAAAAGTACTATGAAAAAAATCTATTATGTATTTGCCTCATGCTTATTCTCAACCTTATGGTTTAGTTCTGCATATGGACAAAGTTATCAGTTAACAGGCGCCGATTTGTGTAGTGATGGTTCCCAATCAACCACAATCAGCCTGTCCGACTCAGATCCAGCAAAGTATTATGCTTTGTTTCGCGACAACCAACTACTCGCCATTCAGCAATGTGCCTCGGGCACAAGTCCCAATCAAATTTTATTTGGTAATTTTTCAGAACCAGGTGTTTATACTGCCGCTGAGTTCAACAGTTTCAAATCGGACGTTACCCCGTCCGATGGAAAAGCTATTGCAGGACAGGTGCGGATAAACAGGGTTCCCCTGATTTATATTACCAATAAACCATTGGTTGCTAAATCGGGTGAACGTTTCCTTTATCAACCTGTTTCAAGTATAAAGGAGAGTGAATTCACCTGGACGGCAAAGGTAGTTGAAGGCAAGCCGGCAAAGTTTGATAAAAATGGAAAGGGGTTGATTGACCTGACTTTTGTCCTAACCGACGGGAAGCCTGCTAAAGTTATTTTTTCCATTACACCTATTGCACCTTCATCAAGCGGTGGTTGCATGGGTAATCCAGGTGATTTAACAATAATTATAAATCCTTAATTAGTAAACTATTATTTTATAAACTAAATTTAATTTTAAAAATCAAACACTTTTATTTATTAACCTAATTTTATTTCTTATGAAAAAAAGTTACTTCAAAGAAATCCAGA
>CAZVKJ010000201.1:0-1660 GCA_964626855.1 uncultured Bacteroidales bacterium | reverse complement strand
GAGTACTCTCCGACATTAAAAAAACAAATTATATACGAATGAAAATAAAATTAGCTCTTCCCTTCATTTCTCTTTTCTTTTGTACAGTAACTTCTTCGGCTCAGGAAATAAAACAAACGTATTTAGGTCTTGAAACAGGAATAACATTTTTTGCAAGTGATTTGTCAAATACGGATTACATAAGAAAAGACATGTCTTCTTATTTTACCGATTATTCATCGAGCAGCATTACCAGTTCAATGTACAAGAGCTTTATTGGAATAAAGCCCGAAATATTCACATTAAATAAAAAGTTTGGTTTGCTGGCTGGAATACATTATTCGCGTATTAATAGTTCGATTGGAAAGAACGATTACTGGTCGGATAATGCTGATTATTTTTATTTGCGTATACGTCAGGATGGTATTAACACCGAATATTTAAAAGTAAAAAAAATCAATCAAATGTCCGATTACATTGGAATCCCAATAGAAGTCCGATATTTTCCATTTAGGCCACGTTTATTTCGTTTATATTTTAAATTAGGGGCGGAAATAAATTATCTTTTACAATCGCAAACGGATGTAACGTTTGATAATCATGCAATGAATCCCTTTCAAAAAGATGTGAAAGAACTAATGGGAGACCCTAAATCCTTTAGTTCATCAATATATGCATCTGCCGGGTTCAGGCTTGGTAGGGAATCAAAACCTTCAGTTAGTTTTGAAGTATGTTTACCTTCGATATTTTTAACTTCCGGATCATCCAGTTTGGCAAATCCATTATGGGGTGCCGGGTTTCAACTAAATGTTCAAATACCTCTTAACACAAAAGTGCATTGAAACAATCCTTGAATTTCGAAACGAATTCTACCCAACCTAAAAATTATTTACGGATGAAAAAACAGCTTTTTATTTTTGCTATTATAATATTGATTTTTACAGGATGTTCAAAAGATTATGAACTTAAAAAATCGGTTTTTATAAACGATAAAGAATTTCCCAGTTTGCCCATTTATTCGGAATGGGGTTACAATACTTTTGGAGCTTATTACGACAGAGAAGTTTTTGTATCTAATGATATTTCAGTACCTGCAAAAGTCAGCGTATCAAACAACGAAATGTCATTTATTTTAGACGGACAAAAAGAACCTGATAATTACGATAGCCGCCAAAAAATGGTTATGACCTTTAAAATATCAGATTTTTTACCCGAAGAGTATACAAATTTAACAACATTAAACGACACCATATTGGACTTAACCAATCCAGCATATCAGGTATTGATATCTATGGATAACACTACGTATACAGCCAACATTCTCAGCGGAAAGCTCACCTTCAAAAGAGCCCAAAACCTACTGGTTGATAAAAAACAAGTTGAAGTAATTCTTTCGGGATATTTTGAATTTAAAGCTATTATTAATGAAAAAACCGTAACCGTTTCTGATGGCAGGTTTGACGTAGGAATAAGTTCAGATAATTTTTACATCTATTAGAAGCGTTTATTATTTTGGTGTATCCGAATAATTATCCTGATGACTTATTGTAATTAAAGAAAGTAACAGCCCCGTTAGCAAGAACTCCCAAAATTGCTTCTTTTATAATTATATTCCCTGATAAACTGTGGTTGATTTATTTCCTCAGAATCCATCGAAATTAAATACGATCTCAAGCCCTGC
>CAZVKJ010000200.1:0-1762 GCA_964626855.1 uncultured Bacteroidales bacterium | reverse complement strand
AGGCCAGTGTGATCGCATTACGCAGCGAGCCATTGCCGCTGTCGTTGGTATTGATTACCGTAAAATCATTGGCATAAACTGTCGAAAAACAGCAAAAAATTGTGATTAAAAATAATTGGCGCATACAATAGGAATTATTTGATAATAGAGATCTTGCGGGTAAATGTTTTGTCTTCTGTTTCGACTTTTATAAAATACATGCCGGTTGATAATCCAAGTGTTTCAATAGTGTATTTATGCATTCCGGCAGCGACTTCCTCCGAAATAAGTTGGCGTAATAAATGTCCACTGATATCGAAAATATATGCTTTGACAAGGCTGTTATTATTTAGTATCAGGCTTAAGCAGAAGGTTTCTCCGGCAGGGTTTGGAAATAATTCAACACCAAAATCATCAGCTAAATCTTCATCTATACCTGTAACAACGCTAAATTCAGGACTGATTTCAGAAGTGTTTCCATTGATATCCGTTGCTGTGGCAACGATAGAATCGCCATCGGTAATTACTTCGGCAAAAAATACCCAGTTTCCCGTTGAATCAACAGTTGTGCTGCCCAGGTAATTCATGCAAGTACCGATATCCGCGGAATCGGTGTAGGAGCAAAACACTTCGATTTTAATGCCGCTAGGATTCTGATAGTTGTAATCAATCATTCCGGTGATAAATGTAAGGCCAGCAGCAGGATTATATCCAGTGGAAAAAATGTCAGGATAATTCATTTTCAGATTTGGCCCGCTGTCGGGATCTCCGGGATCATTTGGATTCGGCCCGGGAGGGAAAATATCAATCTGGCTGGTTCCGTTTTTATAAATTGCATTTTGGGTGATGGTACTGCTGAGTGTATTATTGTCATTCAGAATAATTCCGGCGGTATCGTTGTATGCGATGATGTTTCCCGGGCCAATAATATTATTTGAAGAACCCTGGATTATCGCGATTCCGGCTCCGCCGTTACCAGCAGCATCAATACCGTTTGATAAAACCCCGATATTATTATTCTCAATGGTATTGCTGTCTGAATGTTCGAACAAAATGATGCCCATGTATTTGTTACCGCTGATGGTGTTGTGTGCAATTACGTTGTTTTTGGGGTTTGTAGCGATGCCTATGCCATTGAAATTTCCAAAACCACCCGCTGTTGACGCCCCAATTATATTCCCGATAATCTGGTTGTGATCGGTGCCGAAATCGGAGATTTCAATTCCATCATAATAGTTGCCACTAATAATGTTTGCTTCGCCGGCAGCAGTTCCGCCTATGATGTTATATCTTGTGCCTGCCGCGATAATCAATCCAATATAATTGGGAATGGTATCCGTGTTGGTGGCGTTAACACCTAATAAATTGCCTTTAAATTCATTGTAATACGTTCCGGTTGTTACGAAAAATATCCCGTAACTTTTATTACCTGAAAGAACATTGTTGTTTATTTTATTATGGTTTGAGCCACCATCAACACAGATGCCTGTAGCATTGGCCAGACGCTGGTTGCCGGCCGCATTTACGCCGATGTAATTTCCCGATGTATTATTGTAAGAACTATTGCCGTAGTAAACCAAGCCATATACACGATTTCCCGAAATAATGTTTCGTTCATTTCCCGAACCTCCTACAATATTGTATTTCGAGACAGTGTTTAGCTCAATGCCATTACCTTGAATGGCGCTGTCGCCCAACATAAATGTGTTGTTGCCGCTGATATCAGGGCCCAGGAAATTCCCCTTAACAACATTGCTGTCGCTGGCTTCGATATAAACCCCGA
>CAZVKJ010000199.1:0-1762 GCA_964626855.1 uncultured Bacteroidales bacterium | reverse complement strand
TCGGGGTTTATATCGAAGCCAGCGACAGCAATGTTGTTAAGGGGAATTTCCTGGGTCCGGACATTACTGGCAACAGCACGTTTATGCTGGGCGACAGCGCCATTCAGGGAAATGGCATTGAGCTGAATACCGTATCAAAATTCAATATTGTAGGAGGAACGGGCAATGAACGAAACATCATTTCGGGCAACCGTGTTTACGGATTGGTTTACTACGGAAACAGCTCTTACAATAATACTTCGGGAAACTATATCGGTGTAAATGCAGCCGGTAACCAACGCCTGGCCAATGCAACAGGCATCTGTGTTGATGGAGGCTCAAACCATAATAAAATAAACAACAATGTCCTTTCAGGAAATAAAAGTTACGGGATTTTCTTCGTGACTACCGGTACATATTACAATGATTTTAAAGGCAACATCGTTGGTGTTAACGCCACCAATACAGATACCATTCCCAATTATATAGGATTGATTATCGCTGCAGGCACAAGATATAACGTCTTTGGTGGCACTGGTGCCGGCGAAGCTAATATCATAAGTGGCAACTATTACGATGGGATTGAAATTTCTGATTTCGGTACCGATCACAACCAGATAATCGGGAATATTATCGGAGCATCAACAGCGGGTGGTTTTGGAAATTTCAACGGCATAGGCATCGCTACAAATCCCCGGAACAATTTAATCGCGCACAACACCATCAGCGGTAACAAATACATGGGCATCATTTTATTTGAACACTCAGACAGCAATACCATTGAGAATAACAATATCGGGGTTTTATCAAACGGAATTGATACTGCAGGTAACGGTGGAGCCGGAATCGCAATAATCCAGGGTTCTTCAAATAACATAATAGGCCCCGGAAATATTATCGCATACAACGATACGGCTGGAATAATCCTGAATGACAATAATACACTCTATAACACCATCACTCAAAATTCAATTTATAAAAACGGTGTCAGCCAGATTGATATTTTTCCTCCCGGGCCGAATCCAAACGACCCTGGAGATCCCGACAGCGGGCCAAATTTGAAAATGAATTACCCGGACATTTTTTCAATTGGATATAACCCTGCTGCTGGCATTACATTTATAACCGGAATGATTGATTACAACTATCAGAATCCCAGCGGCATTAAAATCGAGGTTTTTTGCTCCTACACAGATTCCGCGGGTATCGGTACTTGCATGAATTATTTGGGCAGCACAAACGTTGATTCAACAGGGAACTGGGTATTTTTTGCCCAAGGAATTACAGACGGAGATTCCATAGCTGCCACAGCAACGGATATTTATGGAAACACTTCGGAAATCAGTTCTGAATTTAGCGTTGTTACAGGTATAGATGAAAATTCAGCAGATAATTCCGGTGTGGAATTGTTTCCAAATCCTGCCACAGAAGCATTCTGCATAAGCCTGATGCTGAATAATAACAGCCTTGTCAAAGCGTTTTTGTTTGATATCAATGGGCACTTATTACGACAACTTATTTCGGAGGAAGCCGTGATCGGAATAAATCAATTTACTATTGGAACTGTTGGATTATCAACCGGTCTGTATTTTATTAAAGTCGAAACGGAAGACCAAACATTTACCCGCAAGATTTCTATTATCAAATAATTTCTATTGTATGCGCAAACTATTTTTAATCACCATTTTTTGCTGTTTTTCCACAGCTTATGCCAATGATTTTACGGTGATCAATACCAACGACAGCGGCAATGGCTCGCTGCGTAATGCGATCACACTGGCCT
>CAZVKJ010000198.1:0-1764 GCA_964626855.1 uncultured Bacteroidales bacterium | reverse complement strand
TTGCCACACATGCCGGTGAAGGCGATATGGTGAAACGAACCACCGAAGCTTTTGTCGTACATCACGCTGATTTTATGACTTTTGAACCGTTTAAGGATAGGTTGAAGTAAAGTATTAACTATTTTTATTGAGAAACGGAGTTTGGGAGATTGGGAGATTGGAGATTGGGAGAATGGGTAATTAGACATTTATAATAAATATTTATGGAACCAAGTAGCTATAATGAATCTTTTGAAAATCTTGAAGCATGGAAAGTTGGTAGAGAATTAAGAAAAAAGGTTTCCAAGTTAGTTAAATCATTTCCCGATCATGAAAAATATAAATTGGTTGATCAAATAACCAGATCTTCAAGGTCTGTAACTGCAAATATTGCTGAAGGCTTCGGAAGATTTCATTACCTTGAAAACATTCACCATTGCTATATGTCAAGAGGTGAAGTAATGGAAACACTCGATCATCTCATTTGCGCTTTTGATGAAGGTTATATTGATGAAACCGTTTTAGAAGAATACAGAAATCATATCTTTGGATTAATGAAAATATTAAATGGCTACATTGCCTATTTAAAAAAACAAAATAATAACAAATAATGCATCTCTTAATCTCTCAATCTCTAATCTCTTAATATCAAAACATATCACCAAAATAAAAAAAAAACTAACCTATGACAATAATAGAAAAAATTCTCGCAAAACATTCAAACCAGGCGGTAGTAAAGCCTGACGACATCATAGATATAACTATTGACACCCGCGCTGCACGCGATTTTGGCGGAGCCAATGTGGTGAAAAACCTGTTGGATAACGGCCTTACCGTGGAAGATCCTTCAAAGACCGTTTTTACTTTTGACTGCAATCCGGGTGGTTCCGACCAGAAATATGCCGCCAACCAACACCTGTGCAGGCAATATGCCCGCGAAAACAATATCAGGGTTTATGATATTGATGCGGGTATCGGAACTCACCAGGCTATTGACGGAGGACTGGCATGGCCAGGAAGTACTTTTGTATCCACTGATTCTCATGCAAACATTATGGGTGCCATCGGATGTTTCGGGCAAGGTATGGGCGATCAGGATATAGCTGCTGCATGGGCCAAAGGTTATGTCTGGTTCAAAGTACCGGCTTCGGTGAAAATTAACTTTACCGGAAAACGCCCTGCAAATGTTTCTGCAAAAGATATCGTACTCAACCTGCTGGGTATTTTTGGCGCCAACAAATTACTGGGGACTTCTGTAGAAATATACGGTGATGAAGCCGACAAACTTACGCTTGATGAACGTATCACTATTTCATCCATGGCAACGGAAATGGGCGCTATCATTATCTTCTTCACTCCTACGCCGGAAATCATCAAACATTTTGAAAAAGTAACGGGAAAAACAATAGAACTTATCAAAGCTGATGTTGATGCGGTTTATCAGCAGACCTCTGATATCGACATCAGCAAATTTGTTCCTATGGTTGCCAGGCCCGGCCATCCGCATGATGATGCCAGCGTGGATTCAGTTAAAGGAACAAAAATCGATTCCGCTTTTATTGGAAGTTGTACCAACGGCCGTATGGACGATCTGCGCGTTGCAGCAACAATTTTGAAGGGTAAAAAAGTTGCTCCCGGTGTTGTTTTAAAAGTTGTTCCTGCTACGGATTCTGTCTGGAACCAGGCTATGGACGAAGGTTTGATAAAGATATTCAAGGATGCCGGAGCCATGGTTTCCAACGCCGGTTGTGCCGGATGCGCCGCAGGACAAGTCGGACAGAATGG
>CAZVKJ010000197.1:0-1775 GCA_964626855.1 uncultured Bacteroidales bacterium | reverse complement strand
TATGTCTGCTATTTTTAGCAGGTATAAGTGTAAAATCTTTTGCACAAACCGATCCGGGTACCGCAAATCTTACTCACCAGTGGACATTTGACGATGGAACAGCCAAGGATGTAGTTGGTACTGCTAATGGAACATTACAGGGTGCTGCAACCTGTTCAAATAAAGCACTGAATACCCTGGCAGGCGGGTATCTTGATTTACCGGCAGCTGATATTGCTATCAATACTTATCCTGCAGTAACTATCGAAACATGGTTTACTTCATCCGGAACGAACACTACAGTTTGTACTATGTTATCTTATTTCGGTAACACAACCGGAGGCTATGGTACCGACTATGTTTTTATTAGTCCTACAAGTTGTAATCGTTGTCGTGCTGCCATTTCATGTGGTAATACTTCAGCTCCCTGGGATGCTGAAACTGGTATTACACGTGGTGCAGGCGCAGATGGTAAAAACTACCTTGATGATGGTGGAACCCATCAGATGGTAGTTACACTGACAGCAACCACTATCAGTTTTTATATTGATGGTGTAAGTGTGGGAACTGCTGATTATACCGGAACCAACGCCATTTCGGCATTGGGAACTCAGTTTGCTTATCTGGCAAAGGGTGGTTATACCGGTGATGCAACCTGGAAAGGTTATGTAAACAAACACAGTTTGTATAACAAAGCATTATCTGCCGACGAAATCCTTTATTTGTTTCAGAAAGGCGCTGAAAAAGATGCTGTAATTACAGCTACTGCTTCAAAACTTGCTTTTGATGCTTCAAATTATGCCGAAACATTTAATGTAACCGGCTTAAATCTGAGCGCACCAATTACTCTGACTGCTCCTGCCGGTATTTCGTTAGTAAACACTTCAGGTAATCCGATAACTACAATACCTGCAAATGCTAATAATTTCCCCGTTACAGCAGCTTATATGGGAGGTGTTGTTGATGGTATGATTATTCTGGCAAGTGGTTCGATTAAAGATACTATTTATGTGAAATCGGCGGATGATTCTCAATGTTATAAACAAATTTATCCTGATGGAACAAATCTTATTATTGATCCGGGATGTAATAAACTGACTAATTATCAGGGTTGGGGATCAAAAGAGGTGGTAAATATCTTTACGCAACCAGAAAACGTATATTGTGGCGCCACAAGTATTAAAATTGGTAACGGAACAGGCACCTGCTCAGGTTCCATGGATATTTTAAATGGTGCTTCCAGCATTTTACTGCCAAATACCACTTACCGCGGACGAATTATGATGAAAACCATTGGTGGTACATTCCAGGTGGGTGTGGATGCCGGTCCGAATCAGGAATTCAAGTTCGATACAAATGGCGAATGGAAAGCATGTGAATTTATTTTCACAACAGGAGCTACTTTAGGAGCCAATATGTATGTAAATAACTGTGGTGGCTGTACAGCTACTGCTGCCTATATCGATAATTTCGAATTGTATGTTATGCAGGATCCATTGCTTACAACTTCAATTACATCTGAAGCATTTGAACCCGAATATATGAACAGTGCATTTACTGTGTCGGGAACAAATCTGACAAGTGAAATTGAAATTACTGCACCTGCCGGTGTTACCGTGACTCCGAGCATTTTGCCGGTTTCTTCTAAAAACGAAGTAGTTGCAATTAGCTGGGATGGTGTTACACCTGTTGATGGAAACATCATTGTAGCAAGTACCGGTTTGAAAGATACTATCAAAGTGAAATCTACACCTAACGGTAGCTCAGCTTGCTTCACTCCGCTGTATACCGATAGA
>CAZVKJ010000196.1:0-1784 GCA_964626855.1 uncultured Bacteroidales bacterium | reverse complement strand
GCAGGATAGCAAGGATGGTATTCCGTTTGCCGGTAGCCGTAACATCAAACAGGCTGTCCACTCTGTAGTTTTTATCAATGGCAAGCAGTTTGGTCATATTACCGGCCATTATCCTTTTGCCCGGCTCATCGCGGTAGATGGTAAGAGAGGCAGACGGCATTTTGTCTTTTATGATGGATAATGAATTTTTTACAGGTGAAAAAACACCTATACCTGGAGCTGCTGCTATCAAAAAGTCATTATAAAATCCATGGCATCCTCCGTTATAATAGTTGTTTATAAATTTCGGTTTCCAGTGTTTTATTATCTTGCCATTTTTGATTCTGAATAGTCCATGGTTATAACTGGCAAGCAGTTGTTCGTTGTTGGATATTCCCATGGCAGTCCATACATTTTCGGGATAACCCTGTTCGGGGAAAAAATACCGGTATTTTTTCAGGAATACCTTCAGCAATCCTTTTTCGGTAGCTATCCAGGCATTGCCTTCTTTGTCCAAAAGCATATTATGTATGCTGTTGTAATTTCCTGGTATTTGTTGCAATGTCCCGTTTATCAGAATAAAAATTTCCCCTTCATCATTAGAAAAAATAAAATCATGTTTTTCTAAGCATAATATTGAAGCTGAAGGGTCACTAGTAGCGGGAAATTTTGCGATATCTAACATAAATGATTCAGTTATTGCATAATTTCTCCTCGGCGAAAGTCTCTTGATAAGTAATCGTTTATTATCAATTTTTGTCCATAAAAAAACATCTTCTGCGTCTATATTAACATTCCATAATTTAAAAGCTGAAGTACAAACAGGGCGAATTTTTTGGGAAATTAAATCTATCTCATACAAATTGACACCTTCAGAAATAAGCAGAGTATTTTTAAAAAATGTATGATGCCTTATTTTTTTATAAAAGCGAGAAGGTATAATATCAACAAATCTTCTTTTATTTACGTCAAAAATCCGTAATAAAGAGTCTTCATTAATAGCACTTGTCGCCATGAACTTGTGTTTGCCGTAAAAATAAAAAGAAGCAGAATAAAACTTTTTTTCCATGCTATGCAGATGAATGATTTTCTCATCAACAATAGCATCAAGTCCGGCTTGGGTAGCTACAAATACGGTGTCACCCGAAAAAGCTATATCATTTACGGCATAACTGGAAAGTCCGTCGCGTTCGGTGTAATTTTTGAATGTAAATCCATCAAAACAACTGACTCCGCCATAGGTGCATGCCCATATCTTTCCATCCGGAGCCTGGCGTATCCGCATTACCTGCATCTGCACCAACCCGTCTCTTTTGGGGGTATACAAGCGGGTGGCATAGTCCTGCCCATAGGAAATCTCCGCTAATATCAGGGTGAGAAAAAATAATAACCGGTTCTTCAAACCACACTTCATTTGTTAATACATCAAATAATAAGTCAGTAATCGTAGGCAGTCAAAGATACAATAGTCATTAATGAATTTCCTTTAACAATCATAGGCTCCTGTAGAATGGCGATCGTTAAAAAGAACAATTAAATTAATGCTCCAAATATAATTAAATATAAAAAGCAAAAATAAAAACGTGAAAAATTTTCAGATTTTTTGGGAAAAGCAGTCGTTTTATGTAAAAATGTATCGGTATAGCTAATTCTGGAAGGTTTTTTTAAACTAACCCGTCAGCGTCTGAATGATCTGACGGTGTTAAAACGGATACACCGATGATGCAGATTAAACGAATGGCTACGGATGTTTTTTGCTTTTGGATTTATACTGAAAAAAAGCAACAAATGTTTGAAAATTTATG
>CAZVKJ010000195.1:0-1793 GCA_964626855.1 uncultured Bacteroidales bacterium | reverse complement strand
TTTTTACCGACAACCACGAAGTTTAGAAGAGATCGGGAAAAATAACATGGATATTTATGTCCCTTTCACCAATATAACTATTGGTGAAAGGGACATAAATACAAATCATCTATTTGTTACCGAATATTTTGTTCAATCTGTCCGAACGACAACATATTTGGTTTAAATTTTACAATATCAAAACCTTAAAACTTATGCAAAATGAATACATTTAAGAATATAACAATAATAGCAATTGTGTTTTTTCTAAGTTCAGTGTCTTTGGCACAGCAAGGAAAAGTAACGCTGAACATAACTGATCAAAACTTTATTTCCGGTGACACATATGAATTTTACATTGTGTTATATGATTGTTCTTCAGGAACACCAAGTCCTTTGGCCTATATCGGACCTACTTCCTCGGGACCCGTATCAAGCATGCCTTTTATTTGGGGGCCTAACAATTTTCCATACAATATTGGCGGAGATTATTCC
This sequence comes from uncultured Bacteroidales bacterium, assembly GCA_964626855.1. GTDB lineage: Bacteria > Bacteroidota > Bacteroidia > Bacteroidales > CAIWKO01 > CAIWKO01. The sequence goes on along the minus strand of CAZVKJ010000195.1, from coordinate 1,319 downwards.
AAAATATTTAAATTTAGGGCCGTAGTATATAAGACCTCTGTAACCCCACAAATTCAACGAGAAACCTGGACAGATCTTTTTGATACATATGACTATCTTTTGGGGGTGACAGTGACAGTCCCGTTTTAGCAATTAATTTTTTCGGCCATTTAAGGTCATATAAGGATGAAGACAATCCCGCTGAAATTGGAAATATTTCGTATTTACATTAGATGGCTTTTATGGTTTATTTTTCTTTTCCCCGGGATTGTTTTTTCTCAAAGAGAAAACAACAACTGGTATTTTGGAAATCAAGCAGGAATAAGTTTTAACTCAACTCCTCCAACGGTTTTAACAAATAGCAGCGCGGTATCATGGTATGAAACAGCTTGTGAATCTGATTCCGCTGGTAATCTTTTATTTTATACTAATGGTGTTTATATTTATAACCAGAACCACCTTATTATGATGAATGGTTATGGTTTTTTAGGAGGATCACAAGCATATCAGTCTTTGCTTGTATGTCAAAAACCTGAAAATGACAGCATTTATTATATGTTCACAGCAGGGAATTATTCAGTTACACCTCATTTACCGGGGATGTATTATTCCCAAATAAACATTAAATTGGATAATGGATTAGGCGGTGTAGTCGAAGGGTTGAAAAATGTATCAGTTAGTGGAGGGGAGTTTGTTTTTGACAGAATTCATGCTACACGGCATCGGAATAACCAAGATATATGGGTTGTAACTATCGATACGTTGGGTAACTATTTAGCTTTTCTGGTGACAAAATATGGTATTAATCCAGATCCAGTGATAAGTCAAAGTCAAATGGTTAATCATTCAAATGATCAAAATCAGGGTGTCCTAAAATTATCTCAGGACGGTCAAAAGCTTGTATTGGTTAATTTTTATGACTCATTGATTGAATTATCTTGTTTTGATAATCAAACAGGAATGGTATACCCTTCCTTCACTTTTTCGCCAGTAGTAAATTCTGAAAGGGCAAATCTTAATTATGGAGCTGAATTTTCACCTGATGCAAAATTTCTTTATATCAATGCAACACCGAATAACGGTAATAAAAGGATTTTCCAATATGAAACTACTTATGATGATTCCGTGACTTTCATGCAAAGTCAGGTTGAAATTGGAACACATCTTTTAGGGGAAGGTATGCAATTAGGAAATGATGGTAAAATATACCAAAGCTTAAGAGCAATGGATTCATTGAATATTATCCATACGCCTAACGAAAAAGGGACTGATTGTAATTTCGAACCAAATGCCATCTCTCTGCAAGGGCATACCTGTGGTATAGGCCTGCCCCAGCTCCT
>CAZVKJ010000194.1:0-1797 GCA_964626855.1 uncultured Bacteroidales bacterium | reverse complement strand
CTTTGTATCTCGAGCATGGAAGATGCATCGGGAGTGAAAGTACCGGTGCCGATGCCGACGGATTGGGCATTTGACCAAGTGCTGAAAAATACTAAGATGAGAATTAGTAATATTGACTTTTTCATAAAATAAATGTGGGTAATTATGTAGCTAATTATTCATTTTTTTTTGTACTAAGTTTGAAAACTCAATTTGTGATTTTTAGCAGGGTTTTAATTATTATTAATCTTTGAAATTGCAATCCAATTGATGGAAACTGTATTTGAATTTAAATTCGTACAAGCAACACGAAATCCTTTATTTGTGATCTCAGTCACACTTACAATAACACCAGAAACATTAGGAGTAACCGTAACAACAGGAATATTATTCCCAATCTGAGCAATAAAATCTTCTGAAAAACTGATCCATAAGCTGGCATCCGTTAATGCTCCCACGCCGAAATCGGTGATATTTTTTGTTTTTTCATCCTTTGGTGAATAATAGGAACGGTTTACATTCACGACAATTTTACCTTCGCCTGATGGAAGCTCACTAAAAGAGAATCCTACTATAGGGCCAGGCTTTGTAGCTTTCATTGCATAACCCGGTTTGCTTGATGACGTAATCGGATCACCCACATGTATTGGCCCGTTTTCGGTACAGGCAAGTACTTTAACCCTGCCGACAAGCGCAATGGCAGATCCAACATCTCCATCACTTTTTGGAGTACTACTTAAGGTGATACTGTCATGTCGTTTTCGTATCTCCATCAATTCATTATTTATTTTCTGAAGTTCGGCATCATTTTCTTTACTAATTTCATTTTTATTAAGGAGCCTAAATCTATCAAGTAGTAATGTTTCTCTGCTTTTTAACGATTTTAATTCGGTTTTGTATTGTTTGAATTTTTCTGTCGCCCCAATATAAAATGCGGGTTTTTCTGATTTGATACCTACAAGGTAAGGATCATAAGCTTGAGAACTTATAACAACACGGGTTTTTGCAGGATGGCTTGACGGAGCAAACAGTGATACCAGGGCGCATGAAGGTATTTCTCCATCATCATCATACATTTCTGCAATATCATAATAATCGTTTGCCCAAACATCTCCATCAAAAACAGCTGCCCAATCATATGCTGAATTTGATATTTGGCCATAAACTCCTACGTCAGTCGCGCTACCGCTTACTGCATAGCCCGCAAGCCCAATATTATATGTGCCGGAACCTGTTCCATAGCCATAAACAGCAACTTCCCCAGTGCTGTAACTATAAATGGAATAATTATTACTGCCAGCTCCACCAACGCTTAATTTAGAAGCGGGACTTGTTGTACCGATACCTACTTTACCTTCCATAAAAAAAGTAGACCCACCCACGGTAATATCATCGTTCGTCATATTTATTGTCATGGGCCAATATGAACCATTTGTTGTCCATGTTGTGCTATTAGTGCCATTTGATGATAGAAAGTACAATAAGTTGGAATTCATATGAATCATGCCGGAGCGGTTATCATTATCTTGTAAATATATTGTTGGTGAAGAATTATTAATAAAATGATTTCCTGTTGAACGAATATTTCCACTTACATCAAGCTTTTCAGCAGGGCTTGTAGTTCCAATACCTACATTCCCACCAATATACCCATTTCCTGAAATGTTAAAATTAGCTGTTTGCAGTGTAGTCCCATTCACAATATAATTACCGCTTAAAGAAGGTAAATCACCAGCTTGTATTGCCGAAGAAACAAAGTTAGTCCCATTACCACGCAAATAGTTTCCTGATGTTGCGGCGCCTCCGACCCGGTATCCT
>CAZVKJ010000193.1:0-1804 GCA_964626855.1 uncultured Bacteroidales bacterium | reverse complement strand
CAACCTTATGTCCGGCGAATACGCCCGCACCCTCGACCACAACCTGCTCAATGCACGGATTATCGACGTGGAGTTTCTTCAGTATCAACCTCAAACCGAAAAATTCAAACCCATTGTCATCTACATTAAAAAAGCCCGCGGTCTGATGACACGCTTCGTCATCCGACACGAAATTGACAGTATCGAAACCCTGAAATCATTCTCCGACGAAGGCTACTGGTACAATGAACAACTCTCCTCCGACAACAAGCTGGTGTTTGTACGGTAACCCCTGCGTGTATCACTTAGTTATATCTACCACCCCCACACCACTTATAAATCTGCAGGTGAAGAAGTTCTCAAAACACGCTTCGCAAACGTTTGAACTAATCTTTTAGTTATTGTGCTGATTTTCAGTTTGATTATTTATGAAACTTAACTTATCTTTGTATTCAAAATATAAATCAATTAAGTAATTATAAATTATGAAGAAATTAAGTTTACTATTTTTTATTTGCATTCTTAGTATTTCAGGATCTAATGCTCAGCAATCCATTTCCTGGAATTCATTAGCTGACAACGGTAACTGGTGGAACGATGGTTCAGGAAGTCTATTGCATTGGGTTCGTACGTGCGATGGATGGTGGATAGCAAGACCAGATTACAACACCTGTAGTAATAAAAGCACCATAGGACCAAACAATATTACATTTGATAACAACAGTCAACTCAGCATGAACGTTAATGGAGCTTGGTTTCAAATTAATGAATTGACTTTCAGTACAAATGCTTCATCGGTAAGGACTTTATTAACAGCTTCTGGTGGAGGTTTAAGTTTTAAAGGAAGTAATTCTTATATTAAAAATAATTCTACTGCTACTCATATCTTTAGTACAGGAATAGGTGTAGATGGAAGTAAATTAACTGTAGATGCAGCTGGAGGAGGTTTGACTTTTAATAATCCAATTTATATAAATGCTAATTCATTGATTTTTTCAGGTAATTCAAATGTTACTGTTAACGGAGTTTTGTCCGGAACAGGAACCCTAACCAAAAATGATGCTTCTACACTCACTTTTACTGTTGCAAATACGTATACCGGCACAACAACTGTAACTTCCGGAACTCTTGAACTTAAAAGCAGTTTAGCAAGTTCGACTATTACTGTAAAAACCGGTGCTACTCTTAAAATTTCAGAAAATGCAACTATCAACAACCTAATCGTTGAATCAGGTGGTACATTAACCATCGTAGCCGACAAAACCTTAACTATCAATGCCGGAAAACAAGTTACGATTAATGGAACCGTTAACAACAATTCAACAGGAAAAATCATACTTCTTTCTGATGTAAACGGTACTGCTACCTTAATTGGAAATTACAGCGGACCTGCAGAAGTTCAGCAATATCTAACTTCGACAATCAGAACCTGGTATATGAGTTCACCGGTAGCAAATGCTCAACCAGTAGATATGAATTGGATTAAATACTACAATGAAGCTACAAACAATTGGGTTGCTTTATACGATTCAAGAACCGCTTCTTTAGTTTCTTACGGATCAAATTCGTTTGTTACAGGTAAAGGTTATTCTGTTACACCAAATACAGGAATAACAAATATTCTTTTCACAGGAGCACTGAATACCGGCGAAAAAACGATTGCACTTACTAAAGGTGGTTCTACTTCGCAGGCAGGTTTTAATGCAATTGGCAATCCATATCCATCGTATATCGACTGGACACTTCTGTCTGCTAAAACAGAAAACAATACTATATTGGAAACAGGTACCATGTGGTATCGTACAAAAATAAATGCGACCACGTA
>CAZVKJ010000192.1:0-1809 GCA_964626855.1 uncultured Bacteroidales bacterium | reverse complement strand
GCGCCTGCCGTACCGGTTTGTCTCATCATGGGGCAAATTGCAATACATTCTTTTCGTTGAATACCGGAGAAATTGCCGTGGACATAAATAATTGGATCTTCACTATAACGAACGAAATCCTGTAATTCATTTTGCTCAAACTTTGTTGTTATTACAGATTTTGCCGCATTGATTACAACCTCTTCACCGGGATTATCCTGGGCAAACAAAGTAATACTGAAGAAAAATGTAACCCATAAAATTAAAAATAATTGCTTTTTCATTGACTCTGCATTACATTAGGAAGCCTTTGAATACCATCTGTATATTAATCTTTTAAACAACGAACTGTATTTCCTGAATTAGCACGACATGCCTCATCATCAATATAAATTCCCGCAGCAGCAGAATTATATCCAACCCGCATAACCCAATGATAAATTGTTCCCGAGAGTGTTGTTGTCCACCAGGTTGCATTATTCCCTCTCCACATGCCAAAGTAATTGCGAAAAAATGTTGGGATTGCCGTATAACCACTTTCGTTAGTTGCTCCTGTGTTTGGACTCGCCCAATGAGTAGTTCCAACTTCTTTTAATTTACCTCCGGCTACGCTTTCTCCACCTAAATATGCAATTAATAATGAATCTTCAGAATAAGAAGGCACATGCCAGCCTAGAGGGCATAGCTTTCCTGTTTCAACTGTGTACCAATTATAAAGCCCGCCTTGTCCGAAAGTGGAATCATTATTGGGCCAACAGTAAGCAAAAGTTGTAATATTTGTCCATGCAATATAATCTGTAACATTCGGTATTAAAGTACCATCATTTAATTTCGTACTTTTAAGGTTTTCCCTTAGCCAGCATTGGTTCCCAATTTTAACAGTATTATAAACATTTCCCTCATAATCTTTTACAGTGGAAATCCCACATTTAAATGTACTGCTCTGAACACCGTAATACGGTGGCATGGTAACCGTCTGAGCTTGTATTACAATGCAAATCAGCAAAAAAAAGGATATTGTGAGTAGCTTTTTCATGATTAGTTTTTTATGCAACGGACGGGATAACCAGTTCTCTTAATAACAGATTCCCTAGTTAGACCGCTGTGGTCACATGAAGTTGAATACAGCCAAGAAGTTATAAATTCTCGCTCTGTAGCGCTCCACCAATTACCAAAGAATTGTATACCTGAGAAGACCTCACCAACCCGAACTCCACTTGGAAGGGCTGTGAAAGAGGTTTCGTTGGTTGCTCCGGTATTTGGACTGTTCCAATGGGTTGTTCCGGTTTCTTTAAGTTTCCCTCCGGCAACGCTTTCTCCGCCAAGAAAATCTGTTAATTGTGTCCATTCCGCATCGCTTGGCACATGCCATCCAACTGGGCACAATTTACCGGTATTCACTGCATACCAGTTATACAAAGCTCCATATACTGAGCCATAGGTTGAATAATCATTATTGTACCAACAATAGGCAGGTGTTGTTAAACCATCCCAGATCGTGCCGTTGGTAACATTGGGTATATCCTCACCATCGTTGTATTTGGTGGAACGTAAGTTTTCTTTTAGCCAACATTGGTCGCCTATTTTTACAGTGTTGTACACATTGCCCTGATAGTCAGTAACTGTTGAGACTCCACATATGAAATCAGGCTTGCTTTGCACGCCATAATATGGAGGTAAAGTTACCGTCTGGGCAAATGTCGCTGTACTGAATATTCCGAGAAACATGATAATATGTAATGATTTCATGGCTTTTGTTTTATTCCATATCGCCTGAGGTTACATATAATACCCCACCAATTTTAATTAGAGTAGCAATGGCATAGCGCC
>CAZVKJ010000191.1:0-1811 GCA_964626855.1 uncultured Bacteroidales bacterium | reverse complement strand
AGGATTCCCTTGCCTTAGTAGCTTTTTATAATAGCACCGGAGGACCTAACTGGACTAACGATTCCGGCTGGCTTACCGGCCCGGTAAGTACATGGTATGGAGTAACTGTGGAAGAAAATAGAGTATTAGAGTTAAAGTTCTATTCTGATAATAATTTAAATGGCACTATCCCTGAAGAAATAGGAGGTTTATACGAATTAAAAACATTTGTAATTGGCAATAATCTAAATTTGACAGGCGTAATTCCAGAAGCAATATTTAATATTGATAGTTTAGTTTGGTTTGGTATTGGAAATTGTTCAATTACGGGAACAATCCCTAATACTATTGGAAATTGTTCTTTATTAAAAGAGTTGGATTTATCAGAAAACAATTTAACAGGTCCCATACCACCAGAGATAGGTAATCTGGATAGCCTTCTTTTTCTGGACTTACACGACAACCAACTTACCGGTTCTATTCCGGAAGAATTAGGCAATTGTACAAAGCTGTGGGAACTATGGCTCAATAATAATCAACTTATCGGCACCATTCCTTCCACACTTGCCGGTTGCAACCAGATATTACTTTTAGACTTATCTGATAATCAGCTTAGCGGTGATATTCCCAACGAATTAGCTACAGTTACCTCATACAATTCTCTGTTTTTTGATAATAACAAATTTACCGGAATTCCACCCTGGGATAATAACTGGATGCTTGATGCTTTGTGGATACAAAGCAATAGTATGACCTTTGAAGATATTGAACCACATTTTGTAGGATATACATGGTTTGAGTACTGTCCACAGGACAGCATGCAAACCTGTATAGATACCCTGCTTACTTTAGGGAGTAGTTTTAATATCTATTCCGGCACACTGGGGCAATACACCACCTACTCCTGGAAACTTAACGGACAAGCGATACCGGGATGTGAGAATGCCGATACCCTGAAATTGACCAATATTAGCAATGCCGATACCGGAACATATATTTGTTATGCCCAGAATTCATTGTGTGTAACTCCAAGCGGGATGCCTATGGTATTGGTTCGTCGCCCGGTACATATCGGTATAATTCCCGTAGGTGTTGAAGAGTTGCAAGGAATATCCACTGTAAATATTTATCCTAACCCATGCCGGGATATCCTTACCATTGAAACCTCTTTGCCTATAAATTCAGGTACACTTATCCTTACCGATTTGCAGGGACGCCATCTTATGCAACAACCCTGGTTGCAAAATACAACAAAGGCTATACTTGATCTTAAATCTATTACACCAGGTATGTATCTGATACGGTTTATAGCGGATAAAAGGCTAATGACGGAGATGAAATTAATTATAACGAAATAACCCCACAATCTCCCCAAAGGGGAGGAAGAAGCACTCCTAAAAACCAGAAGAATGCCGGATGGGTAGGGTCAGATAAAAAATGAAAATATACCGATCAGGCGATTTGCAAACCGGAGATGTTTTATATTTGCAAAAAACGATAAGGATATGTTTAGGAATTATGAATTGAGTGATGAAGTGATGAAAGTGATGAAAGGGGAGTGATGGTAACTTTGCGTCTTTGCGAGAGGACGATTGAGAAATTACGATTTACGAATTACGATGTACGATTTGACATTCCATGTTTAGGAAAACAAATAAAGGGCGTTTTGTGTTTGCAAAAGAGTGGTAAGAGTATATAAAATCCCTGAAACATGGAATGTCTAAAAGAAATGATTTAATAACTTAGTATTTTTTCGATGAAACAATTGTATTTAGCTTTTTTTATCTTCCTTTTTTCGCTGGAAGCATTCACACAGGAGATTTTCGTTTCGG
>CAZVKJ010000190.1:0-1904 GCA_964626855.1 uncultured Bacteroidales bacterium | reverse complement strand
CCAAACGGGAAGTACAGGTTCTGGAAGAAAAATTAAAATTCCTTAGAAATAGCGTAAGTTAGTTTTTTCAATATTTTATTTTAAAGTAAAAAGGCTGTTGTCGTTTCAACAGCCTTTTTTTATGTCGTTCAATATCTGTAAGCAGAAAGCATTACACAGCCTTTCTTAGAAAATCATATAAACTAAACCGGCAAAAAAGGAAGTATGAAAATTATTAGTTGTCTGTTTTTCTTTAGCTGATGTTGTTAAATCATAATCATTGTAGACCAAATCATAGACGTAATTACCGTTCAACCCGGCATTGAGCCGTAGGCGGGGTGAGAAATAATAATTGCACGAAAAAGAAAGTCCGGCATTTAAACGTTGATTATCTATATCCGCTCTGTAATCATTAAAGTTATAATGTCCCCACGCTTTCAGATAGGAAGCATTTACTCCCATTCCAAGCGAAGTTCGGGTGTTGGGATAATAATGGATAGCATAGGCTAGTCCAGCTTCAATTCCCGGCGAAACCGTATCTCTTTTAAGTATATAGTCTGGGGTATGAATATCAAATCGGGTGTTACTATTTCCTATTAAATACGTCAATGAAGCTTCAGCACTACTTTGCCAGTATAGATTAATGGGCTTTTCATGGATAAATTGTGCAACTATATTATAATTGTAATCATTTGTTTTGATTTTTGCCCCTTCCGTCCATTTTAAGAAACTTGGAGGATAACCCGAAATCACATCCGTATAATATCGTTTTTCATCATTAAAGATATAGCTGTAATAAGGTTGAAATCCTACCGAAACCCGGTAACCCGATGATCTTTCCTGACTCATAGCATAATCCCAATTGTCGTTCAACAGGGTAAAATATTGTATATCCTGTTTTTTTATCAGTTGTTTTTCAACCAGGAAAGAATCTACCACGGTGAGTTCTTCAATTTTTTTCAGCCTGATATCGAAGTATCTCTTGTTTTTAGTTTGAGTGATGAAACTTGCAAAGGAAAGTATTTCCTCATGAGTAGGCGAATGTGACAAGCGTCCTGCTTTTTCCAAATCTTCCAAAATATACGCCGCCAGCCTTGCATCCTGTACATCTTCTATTCTTCCATAACCTATCATCAGAGGAACGCCTACACTTACATTAATATTATTGGTTATTGTTTTATCATGTACAGGATAATTTTCATTTCCTGTATTTTTATAATATCCGTTATCTTTGGAATATCCGGCGGTCAGATCGGCTTCTACAAACCATAGTTTATTAAAGTAAAACCGGTTATTGATCCGGTAATTAAAATCAAGGTGCTGATTATTATTTTTACTGGTCCTTTTATTAAAATCCTTATCCATATTTTTATACCATTGTGCATTGGTATTAAGATTTCCAAATTGTTCGCCCTGGTATTTACGCAAATTGGTTACGGAATAATAATCCAGATTCAGGCTACCGCCCCAATTACTTTGATCATTTTTGCTGGCATATTCAAATGAATCACCATCCATTTTGTTATTGGTGTTGCTTCCTGAAAGGCCAAAGGAAACATTAAGTTTGCGCCATTGATAATCCGGGTTTTTGTAGTCTGTAAGTTTGAAATCATGGTACTGCGCATTCGTAACAAAAACAGATGCAAATGAGAAAATAAAAAACAGACATGCTGCCTTTACAGTAATTTTATACGTTTTCATAGGAAATAATTTTGGTTAATAATTGTTTTGGATAGCATTACAAAATACAATTATCATGCCATATTATGTAAAATAATTATGAAAAATAAAACTTATAAAATAATATAGCGATGAGTTTCTAATCTTATTAACGATCAGGCAAGATCAGACATATAAAAAGATAGATGTTTTTATTCTTTGCCTCGAGGTTATTACATATTGTAGCAACAAAAAAACCAATATAC
>CAZVKJ010000189.1:0-1941 GCA_964626855.1 uncultured Bacteroidales bacterium | reverse complement strand
CTCCAAGCTGGTATGAAAACAGGATGGAAAAATCAAAACCGTATGCATTCAATTGTGTACCGAAACCACCATACACTTTAGCTAAAGTGCTGCCAAGATCTGATTGTTTTGCATCAGCATAAACATCAGTAGTAGTCATATCGTCATTATCGGGATCAACATAATACAGGGCTTTTCCGGTTGCATCATCAACACCGGCATATTGTCTCATGTAAGTGTTATAAAGAGAACCTCCAATTTTGTAAATATAATTGCTTCCTTTAATACCTGTTTCTCTTTTATCCGGAGATAAGTCAGTAATTTTATTTTTGTAACTGGTTGCATTTACATTAGCGGTCCACTCAATGTTATTGTTACGGAAAATAACTCCGTTCAAGTCTAATTCTACTCCGTTGTTCAAAATTGAACCTACATTGGTAGGAATTGAAGAATAACCTAACGAGATTGGAACTGGTTTGTAATAAAGCAAATCTGTAGTTTTTCTGCTGAAATACTCTGCTGTACCGGTCAGTCTTCTGTTGAACAGTTCAAAATCAAAACCGGTATTAAATGCATAAGAAGTTTCCCAGGTGATATCCCTGTTTCCTTTGTTTAAAAATGAAACCGAGTAATTATTATTGCTGTTACTTACTGTGAATTGATCGATATAGGCGTAATAATTACCGATATTATCATTTCCCTGAATACCATAACTTGCTTTAAACTTTAACATATCAATCCATTTAGAGCCAATCAAAAAGTTTTCTTTTGACATCAACCAGGAAGCGCCGATACTTCCGAAATCACCCCAACGGTTTTCCGGAGCAAAACGGGAAGAGGCATCTCTACGATAAGAAGCGCTTATAAAGTATTTACCATCATAGTCGTACTGAACACGTGATAAGTAACCCTCTGTTACATATCTATCAGTATTAGAACTAACCTGAGGTGGTGTTTGAATTGCATTATCCAATTCGCCAATATATGGATCGTAGAGTTTGGAGTTAGCTCCGGATAAATTTTGCATTGTTAATGCATAAGACTCATAGCCAGCCAACAACTCTAAATTATGTACGTTACCAAACAGTTTTTTATAATTTGCTAAATACTGTTGGTTAATCCCGATTTGACGGCTGTGTGAAACAGTAACAAATCCTTCACTACCCACACTACCACCATAAAATTGGTTGCTTAAGCTATTCGAACGTTGATTTGTAGCATTGGCACCAAGATTTGCTGTCAGTTGAAGTCCTTCAAGTGGAGTGATAATTGCTGACCATTTTGAATTAACAACGTCTGTATATGCATGATATTTATCAAGTTGTAAAGTAATACCCGGGTTTGCCAATGGCATGAAAGCACGTGTGAAATTAGTGGATGAACCACCAAAGTCATATACGGTAATACCTCGATGATCTACTTTGATAGAACCATCTGCATTGCGAACGTACATAGGATAAATCGGAGCAATCATATTGCTGACATAAAACAAGTTAGCAGATGAACCCCAAGAGTTTTGTGATCCGGGTGCCTGCATGTCATAGTTAGTATAAGCAACATTCGCACCTACTTTTAACCATTTTTTAGCATTATAGTCAACTTTAGCACGACCCGAATAACGTTTAAACCCGGAACCAGCAACAATACCGCTATCATCTAAGTAACCGGAAGACATGTAAAAATTTAACTTGTCTGATGAACCGGATATAGAAACATTGTATTCTTGTCTCAAATTACCTTTATCAAAAAGTTCATTATACCAATTGTCCGGAGTATAATAAAAATCTTTATCTTTATAACCGAGAGTGGCATTAGGATTTAATTTGAAATTTGTTCCAATTAATTTTTCTCCGGCTGGGAAGTCGTAAACCAAATAACCCAGACCGCTTTTAGCGTATAAATTAGCGTCTGCATATTTATATGCATCGGTTGCGGTTGATCCACCATTTGCTTTAGAATTGT
>CAZVKJ010000188.1:0-1942 GCA_964626855.1 uncultured Bacteroidales bacterium | reverse complement strand
CAGCCCGCTTGTTTGTTCCACTGGTATCAACCCAGGATTCCGGAGTAAATAGCAGGATGATAGGAGCATCTAAGTTATCAATGTAAATATTGAAATCACGAAGTTATGAGGAGGGGAAGATATTTGAAAAAAGCAAAATTAGTATGCACCGCTATTATGTCACTGTTGTTAATTTTCACTTTTTTGTCTCCAAATGTCCTTGCTTACGTATTAAATACTGACGGTTATTATCAATCAACTATCCCGATTAATCTTTCCAATGTTTCATCTTATTATAAGACAGCAATGAATAACGCAATAACATCTTGGAACAATTGCGGCACACCTTGTACAGTTACGGCTAGCAATAGCAGTAATAATATGGTATATCCAGTTGTTGATTTGCCGTCAACAGCGTGGGGCATGTATGGAGTACAGGCAAGAAACAGTGATCCAAATCATTGCACAACTCAGTTTGTAATTGCTTTGAATGCGAATTTGTTTCCAAGCGCGACATCTAATCAACGCCAAAGTACATGCGTTCATGAGCTTGGTCATGCGATGGGGTTAGCTGACATCGTTTCTGGAACGGCAATAATGAACATAAATAGGAATAGAAGTGTTATATATTCGCCAACGGGAGATGATGTTCGCGGCGTTGAAGTTAGTTGGTAAGATTAGCAGGAGGTGTTTGGCTTGAAATTAGGGAAAAATTTTCTCTTAATTACCTGTCTTGTTGCGTTGTTTGCTTGCATATTTGTATATTCAAATACGGGGACCAAGATTAACCAGAAATCAGAGGATAACGTCATATTGGCTACTCATGCAGACTACATGGCATACGACAGTATTAAAGGGCTAAGTGATGTATCCACGGTTATTATTAAAGGTGAAGTTACTAAGGTATATGCTCCCCAAATCATCAAATTAGCTGATTTGCCGAATGGCACGACATTGGAAGATGTATTTACTGTAGCGGATGTTCGCGTTATGGAAAGCATAAAAGGTGATATTAAACCGGGTGAAACGATCCAAGTGAAGCAACGTGGCGGACTTTATGAAGGGAAAATGTATACTCCAGAACATCCGGAATTATTTATCAAAAACATGCAAGGGATATTCTTTCTCGAAACTTATGAAGGATTCCCTGCCTCGTGTATTAACCCAACACAAGGGTTTCTAAAGATTGTTGACGGTGTTATAGAGATTCATGATTATGAAAAAAAGCCTATCACAGCGGACGAACAAAAAGCACTTGCAGATTCTGGCATGTTTAGTATTATTCCCGAATTTTTTGATGGTGCAGATGCGGAACATTTAATTGAACTAATAAAAAACGTCAATTAAAATGTTCAGATTTATGTAACCTCTTCAAAATGTTAACATTGGGCTCTAGAGCTTCGGGATCTGCTGGCGCATTTGTATATTAGCAGAGATTATATTGGACTCGGAGGATAACTTCCCGCTCAGCCGAAAATACGAAAGAGTGCTAACAAAAAAATACAACAGAAACAAAAAGTTTTATGAAGTGACAAAAAATACCCGGCTATTCCCGGTTATTTTTTATTGTTGAATAATTCGCATCTCCAACAAAACCCTTTCAATCCGGAATCCGACCCTTTCGGCCCAAAAGCCTTGACTTCCATCTCCTGTATTGTATATATACTTCCAGACAGCCATCACTAATTGGAAGGAGGTGGAAATTATGATGAAATCAAAAATATTAAGCGTGGTGTCTTTGTTTTTATTATTCGTAGCCAGTGCCGGGGTGCAGCCCGCTTGTCTGTTCCACTGGTATCAGCCCAGGATTCCGGAATAAAATGATCGACTTAAAGCGGTGCAGTATCAAGAGCTTTTTATGAAAATTGATGTCACAGCAAAAATTCTTAAAAATTATAAATTAAACATAAGCATTCCTGTAATGCGTGAAGCGAACTTTGAAAACTAAAAAACCCCCTGATAT
>CAZVKJ010000187.1:0-1971 GCA_964626855.1 uncultured Bacteroidales bacterium | reverse complement strand
GTTCAGGCAACCGTAAGGGTAAACGATATTACCGCTCCTTCGGTTAGCAGCATTACAATTAGTGGTACACCAGCAGCAACCGCTACTTCGATTACTTTTGTGGTTACTTTTAGCGAACCAGTAGTGAATGTAAGTACCGATGATTTTTCGTTAACTTCAACAGGTACGGCAACAGGAACAATTTTTTCAGTTAATTCTGCTTCCGGTACCAGCATCGATGTTACAGTGAATTCAATTACTGGTACTGGTAGTATAAGGCTCGATTTATTGAGTTCGACAAACATTGCTGATGTTTCATCGAATACGCCTCCAGCTGCATATGCCTCAGGCAGTGTGCATACGGTTGACCTCGATGGTCCTGCTCTGAGTTCATCTATCCCTATTGATGGTGCAGCCGGAGTAGCTACCTCTTCCAATATTACTTTGACTTTTAGTGAAAACATTGCTTTTGGAACAGGCAATATTCAGATTATTGACCTTGACAATGGTTCAAGTACGGTTACTATAAATGCAGCTTCACCGGGAACTCAGGCTTCCATTTCAACGAATACACTCACGTTGAATCCAACAAGTGATTTGGAAGAATTAACAAATTATGCAATTCAGATTGCCGCTACAGCCATCGATGATGTTTATGGAAACAGTTATGCCGGTATTTCAGATAATACGACATTAAACTTTCAGGTTGCCGATATTACCCCGCCGGTATTACTGTCAAGCACCCCGTCTGACAATGCAACCAATCAAATTTTAAGTGGAAATATTGTATTGAATTTTGATGATATTCTCGTTGCAGGTACAGGAAATGTGACGATTAGGAGAAGCAGTGATGGTGGCATATTTGAACAGATTGCAATTACCGATTCTAGAATAACCGTTTCAGGAACTCAGTTAACCATTAACCCGGCAGGAATATTTACAAAAGGTACTGGTTATTATATTGAAATTGATCCAACCGCATTGGATGATGATGCCGGAAATTCATTTGCCGGAATTAGTGGTAGTTCAACATTGAATTTCACCACAGTTGATGTGGTGATCAATGAGGTGGTGACCGAACCGCAAACCGACTGGAGTACAAATATTTTTAATGGAACTAATGGAGGGGGATCTGTCTCTGAAATTGATGAATGGGTGGAATTATTTATAAAATCTTCAGGAATTGATTTATCCGTTGGATGGACGTTAGAGGTTTCCTCAAATGCTTTTTCGGGCTCTTTAAATGCGGATGGAGCATTTGAAATTAGTAGATATGTTGGTGGAAGTGGATCCATTTCAAATACTGCGTCCGGAAGTTATTTGGTTTTAGGTAATCCAATAAGTTCTTATCAGATGACAAATTCAACAACTATAACATTAAAAGATCCCGGGGGAGCGGTTGTTGATGCTGTAACTTTATTCAATAGCAGTGCACCTTCAGCCAATTCCGATAACATTTTTAATGAATCAGCCCAACGTTTTCCCAATGGTACCGACACTGATACCAATACCGATTGGACACAGGGTCAGGCCAGCATGGGAACTGCCAATACCGGGCCAAGTGTATCTTTTAATACTGCCAGTTCAGGTGGATTAGAATCGATAAGCAGCGCCAATTTGCAAGTTGACCTTTCAGCGAAATGCGGAGTGCCTGTAACTGTCAATTATACCGTAACAGGAACAGCAACGGGCGGAGGAGTCGATTATACGCTTGCGAATGGCACATTAACGATTGATGCAGGGACTGTCAGTAAAAATATTACGATTGCAAGCATAATCAATGATTTGATTGTTGAAGGCGATGAAACTGTTGTGGTTACTTTATCGAGTCCAGTAAATGCTACTCTTGGTGCAATTACCGTTCATACTTACATCATCACCGATGACGATGTGGCCGTTTTAAGCATAGCAGCCACTACCCAGGCGGCGGAAGATGTCACCAACGGACTTTTCACCATCAGCATTGACAAGGTATTGAGCACCGACTTAACG
>CAZVKJ010000186.1:0-1981 GCA_964626855.1 uncultured Bacteroidales bacterium | reverse complement strand
CGCTCCACCCAACCTACGACCTGCCACTCCACCAAAACTTACACTACCGGTAAGCAAACATTTCATTGTGGACATCGGGCAGGCTTTGTACTAAAGGACCACGCAATAAACCAGCACAGCCAGAAACCTGGCCGTCCTTCACAACGGGCTCGTGCTTGGTAGAGTATAATTTTTATTAATGACGTGTTTCAGGTGAGAGGAAAATGGGAACAAAGCAAGAACTAATTATCAGGTTGTTTGAAATTTGCCAGGAAAGAGATAATTATTACTTCGATAACAAGCTAGTAAAGAAAGTTGCGAACGAGGTCGGCTTTGGCAACCCTTTTGATGCAACAAAAATAGACAACTCGTCATTATTGCCAGCAGCTCTACTGTCAGCTGATGTCTACGTCGTTCATTTGGGAAAAGGAATTCACCAATTTGTACATGGAATTAATCTTGGATACCACAAATTCGAACCCATCAATGAAAACGAGACCTATGAGTGGAAATATCGTCAAAGTTTACTTAATGAATTTGATACGAGTGAGTCAAACATACTCTCAGTAGCAAGTAATCAACGTATCATCCATGATTTCTTGTACGACGATATCGTTGCTTCTCCTAAAGTCTACAATGCCAGGAGAACAAAAGCATCTTTTGAATATCAAATTGGGAATACGAAAATCCAAACTAGTAATCTTCAAATGGAAATTGACTTAACACTTGAATATCAAGGAGTAGTAACAACCGTTGAAGGAAAAAACAATTTCCCAAATGATTTTGCTGTTTACCAATTATTCCACCCCTATAAATATTACAGCAAATTGAAACAGGAAAATAGTATCGAAATCAATAGTATTTCATGTTGCTATGTTCTTAGGAAGAAGCTACAGGATCTTTCGATTTTACGATTATTCAACTACACATTTGACGATATCGACCGAATAGATTCGATAAGATTATTAAAAAAGTCGCAGTATTCACTTGTAAAACGCTAATTTTTAAAGTGATTAATATGGACAGCTTGTTGCACGATTTTCTCAATAAAGTATTCCTGGGCGATGTAATGGAATTATTGAAAAAATTGCCCGATAAATCGGTAGACATGATCTACAGTGACCCCGATTACAACGTTGGCATTAAATACGGGGACAAATCCTATTCAGTAAGTTTTGATCAATATATTGATTGGTATATAAAACTATGTAAGGAATCTCTCCGCGTGCTGAAAGATGATGGGAATATGTTCCTAATTAATTATCCCAAGCAAAATGCACACGTACGCGTGAAATATCTTGATCAAGTTTGTTACGAAGTTCTCGATTATTCCTGGGTATACAATACGAATATTGGACACAGCCCACAACGTTTTACAACAGCCCACAGAAGTATTCTGCACTGTAGAAAAAATGCGGAAAACAAATTTTATAAGAATAACGTAGCCGTTCCGTACCAAAATCCTACGGATAAACGCATACAACAAAACATTAGTAATGGCTCGGCTGGACGTATGCCGTATGATTGGTTTTATTTCGACCTGGTGAAAAATGTAAGCCGTGAGAAAACATTCCATGCTTGCCAAATACCACAAGACCTCGCTGAGATGCTCATTAAAGCCTCTACTATGCCAGGAGATACAGTCTTAGTACATTTTGGTGGTAGTGGCTCAGAATTAGATGTCTGTCAGAGGCTGGGAAGAAACTTTATTTCGGCTGAAATTGACGAAAAGTACTTTAATTTGATACTGGATAGGATCAAAACAGGAAAAATTGATGAAAAATACCGCCTGGATTTTAAAGAAACCAGGGTCGACGCCTATGAAACGGGACAATTAAGATTATGTGACAAAAATCCAGGGGATGAATATAAATCTAGTTGATGGAAATAATCATACTGGAATGATGCTCACTTAACCGGCTATCATTACGCGCTTTTCCCAAAAATCAAGCAGCCCGATCTTCCGGTCGGGCTGCTCGCATCTCAACGTAGCAAAATCCTA
>CAZVKJ010000185.1:0-2033 GCA_964626855.1 uncultured Bacteroidales bacterium | reverse complement strand
ATTACGAATTAAAAATTACGAATTACGAAAACATTCCAAAACCTGACAGCGTACGAAGTATCTGACAGCGTTTAAAAGACAATTACGAATTAAAAATTACGAATTACGAAAACAATCCAAAACCTGACAGCGTACGAAGTATCTGACAGCGTTTAAACTTGGCCATTAGCCGTTAGCCGTTAGCCAATTGCTAATAGCTAACAGCCAATAGCCAACAGCCATTCAGGGTAGCACAACGTTTCTCTAACCCCGCTGAGCGGAATTTGCAATTCCGCTTTATTCCGGGCGGCAAAACCTTTTCCGCTTAGCCGGGAAAACAAAAAAGGAAAACCTTATTTTTTAACCTTAAACCTTAGTAGTAAAAGAAATAATAACCGACACAATTCACAACCTTATTACCTTATCATAGCGGCTATAAGGGAATAAGGTTATTTTTCGTTTGTGTAATTTTTCTACTAAGGTTAAAAAAAATAAGGAAAATAAGGTTTAGCATAATATCAGAAATGAAGAAACGACAAAACAAGTAAATCCCGAAAGGATGACATTGTTATTTTATTCCCGTTGAGCGATCCCAAGTATTCGGACCCGCTTTATTCCAGACGGTAAATGCTTTCACTTAGCCGTGATAACCCCCGCATTGTTGGTTGACAGCTCGTTGTGTGCAATTATTTATTATTTTTCATTTGCCATGTGTTTATTTCAGCAAGAACAATCGCATCATTGGGATTGTTAAAAATGGTTTGATCTAAACCCAAATAATGAAAGTAAGAAGTTGATTCATCCTGATTTATTCTACTTGAAGAACTTCCCGTCTTGGTAGATATAACAATCCAGTCACCAGTTCGAACTTGTTGTGGGGGAAACCAATAAACTTGTTTCGAACGATTATAAAAGCCCCCTTCGGGGAGTTCATAAGTTAAATGAAGACAATAGAACATAAGGTTACAATCTTCTTGTACTCTTAATGCAACACGTTCTGATTGTAATTTTCCTTTATCAATAATTGAGTGAATTTGAATTTTCATTTTTTAACGATTTTTGATAAAATACCTCCAAATGTAAGACCGATACCTATTAACAATAGAATATAGCCTTTTCTATCCCAGTATATACTTGAAATACCGCAAACCGCAGAGCCTATTACAATGCATGAAGTATAAACAATTTCAAAGGCAGTATTGTTATTTAATTTTTCTTTTAATATGGCACACTCCTTATCAATAGAATGAAATTTTTCTTCTATTATTTCCAAGCGGTGAACTTTATGCTCCAACTTATCATTCTCACTCAGTAATAGTCGTTGTACTGCATGATTTTTTAAATCATCTTCATTTAAATCACGTTTGATATTGACAAATGGGCTTGAAGGAACAGAGTGTATTTCTTCTTGATTCCTTACTTGAGTTGAAGAATCAGTTGTTAAATAATCCTTGATTTCCGTCTCCTTAATCATTGGTTTTAAATTATAGTTAATAATATCAAGACAAACTGTTTATTTTCAAATTAATAAATAATTGTGCATAACGATTGTATACCCCCATTATTCCACTTATTCCTTCGTTAATTTATCTCTATTCTCTTCTTCGTGCCCCTTTGTGCAATCCTTAGTGTCCTTTGTGTTATAAAAGACCATCCGTTTTCTTTCACCCCCGCTTTCTTCTAATCAATATCTGCATCCGGGCATAAAAATCAATAATCAGAACAGCCTGTCTCTTTATTTCTTCTGCTAAAGTACACTTCTTTTATCTTTAACTATCCGGTTTTTTTATGTTTTTCCAAAAATATTTTCAAAATCATGTAGAAATCAAAAAAAATGTTGTATATTAGCAGCATTAATCCTTTAAAATTTAAGCCTATGAGTACAAATTCTGAATCGGGAATTGCCTCAAATCTGGGCAATTTTCAAATCATGACTGGCCTTTGCCAGGGCTTCGGCTCCAAATACAATCCATCCAATCCCCTGATCAAGCTCGATGCGTTGAATGGATGTTATCAACTGGCAACAGAAAGTGTGAACGCCGTAAAGGCAGCCA
>CAZVKJ010000184.1:0-2086 GCA_964626855.1 uncultured Bacteroidales bacterium | reverse complement strand
GCTTCATTCAATACAGCCTTATATTTAAAGACCCAAATTCATGACAAGCGGTGGTTTTAAGGGTAGCTTTCAGCTGACAACGAAGCAGTACCCTCTATTAATAATACGCATAAGTGTGACAATGAGGGGGAAATCACTTGTACAATTTGTTTTCTATTGCTGTTAATGTGTATAACCGTCAATTAAAATCCAATAAAAAACACTGCCGGCAATTAACCCGGCAGTGCAATATTATGATAAATGTTATCCTTTGCTAATCGCAGGTTTTGGAACTTCACAGTTTCACCCATTTACCGGTGGCAACCAATGAACCTGGGCTGCTTATTCGATACGTATAAAACCCGGCTGGCAGGCCGGTAGTATCCAGCATGTCCTTATCAGAGATCAACTTTTTCTGTAGGACCATTCTTCCGGTATTATCGTACAGGCTGAAAATACAACCGGATACCTGGCCGCTTATAGTGATGACTGATTCTCCCGGGTTGGGATACACTGCTACATTTACATTCGCTTCTCCCGGCTTGTCGATGTCAGTTATGGTTCCGTCACTGTTAAGTTTAATAACAACCAGGTCATATTCGTTATAACCGCTGTTCTCAGTCTGATAGGAACATACCAAAAGGCAAGTACTGTCAGAAGTAGCTAAAACATAACCACCTGACAATTCATACCCTTTGTACGTATAACATTGGTGCCAGTTTTCAGTACCGTCAGCTTTAAAGTTGTACAGACAAAAGTGTTGTAATTCACTATCCGTAATCCGTCTGGTTATGTAAATATTGTCAGGAGTAATAAAATCAACTCCACCGGCGTAATCATTATAGCCATATATGCCGAAGCCATGTTGTGACAGCCACTGTCCGTTTTTATCAAGAACTGCCCATGCGGCATCATCGCGCGGAGGATCCCACCAGTGTTGTGGCACTTCAGCAACAAAGCCTGTGATAATTACTGAACTATCGTTCAGCGCTTTATAGGACAATAGCATTCTGAGATGAGTTTCAAATGGCTCCTGGGGTACATATAACCGCTTAACAAAGGTGAGTTCATTATCCAGCAATGTTACCATGTGGATATCGGAGAAAATATAACCATTGTTTCCCGGCATGGGAACAACCCTGCTACAGGGCAATAAACTGTCGGTTGCTACCTCTCTGATAAAAGTTCCATCCACTCCTAATTCTGTTGCAGTCCTGTACCATTCTCCAGTTAGGATATTTTCAGGATAAATTGTAAGCACCAGGTTACCGGCTGCATTTAATGAAGGAACACCAAGACTAAGGTAATACCCGGGCTTTGAATAAATGGTATCATGCAGCACCTCCAGGTTTTCATTAATTGTTGTCAACCCCAATGCTTTCTGGTGATAGATGTCATTTGTGTTGTATAAACCACACCATAATAATAACTCATTATCGTTTAAAATAATTCCTCTCCCTGATGTAACCAATGAGTCGGTATTAATAAATGTTATGCTGTCAGTAACACTACCTGAGAGGTCCATTTTATAGATAATGTTTTTGTAGTTTAAACATAACGGATCATCCATTGAATATGTTCCTCTGATGATGGAGATATAATACCCAACTCCTGGTAATTCTACAAAACCGATGCATTTTTCATCTTCTGAAGTCGCAAACGAAGTGTTAAATGGCTGGCTCTGGGCATTATTAACAAGAAGAACTGCAACTATAAGCATGTATGTGATTCTCGTTTTCATATTAGCTGTTTCAAGTATAAAACATAAATAAATGCAAGGTAATTGAATACCCGGGACAAGGTGCTATTAAGGAGGCCTGTTTTGGGGATGAGTGCCTGAGAAGAAATATATCGGAGAAAATAATTTGTTGGTTTGTAAACCATAGTTGCTCTCTCTCTCTCTCTCTCTACGCCAACAATCATTTGGTAGTTTGTCCGATGACAGGATTTATTACAAGCCGGTGATAGAGAGCAGGTTCCCCGCATTTAAAACAAATATGCTGTTTAAATCTATAATACAAATATCACTGTGAAAGTAATACATTCTGTCGGAGAAATCAAATGATATCGACAATTTTCTCATCCGGTTGTTGATCATCCGACCGGC
>CAZVKJ010000183.1:0-2121 GCA_964626855.1 uncultured Bacteroidales bacterium | reverse complement strand
GGACTGCAAAATTAATTGTTTTTATTTTACAGACACAGTTGCGTGAATGGTCTCTACACAATATGGTGCTATGAATTATGAAGACTATGAACAAACCTATTGGTATTTTTACCGAAATGTAGGAGGCAAATACATACTTGATGATTCAAGAGGTGGTTGGAGGTATTTTAAAAAAGATGGAACAGAAAAAGCCGGACTTTCCCGCGTAAATCCTGTAGTGATGGATATTAACGGAGATGGTATTGAGGATTTGGTATTCGGAGACCGACAGGGAGATAGCAATAACCGTTATTACCATGCATTTACAATGCCGGGAGCCAATAAACGAAATGTAGTGCATTCTATCTCCAATGGAATGGGGCAAACAGAGCAATTTGCATACAAATATTTCTCCAACTACAACCAACAGGCAGTTGACATTACAAATCCGGTAAGGAATTTAAAAGCGCCGATAATGATCGTGGATACTTATACAGATGCATTAGGGTCTATAACCACATATGAATATTCTAACCCTAAAATACATATAGAAGGAAAAGGATTTCTGGGATTTGAAACCGTTACGATAGTAAATGATGTTGCTAAAACAAAAACAGTTACTGCCTATGAGTACGATAAAACATTTTATAATGTCAGCGTAAAGCATCAGGAAGTTTACAATATACATTTTGAAGGGGTAAATGTAGTAAATAATAATATTTTATCTTCATTGGATATTACAAACACAACAAAACTCATAGGCAACAAAAGATATATTCCATGCGTAACAAATCAATCTTTGGTTGATTGTTTGAAAGGCATCACTCAAAAAACTATAAATAATTATAATGAAGAAGGAGTTTTAAAGAGACAAGAAGTAACAACAGGAGATAATACCTCTTTGACAGAATATCTTAATTACAAAAAACGGAATAGCGAAGGAATAATAGCTTATCTACCACAACAAATAAAAGTAACCAAAAAACGCTCGGGTGGAACTGCTGACATTACAAACACAACAGATTTAACCTACTATGACGGTACGGGTCTGCTGAACACAAAAAAAGAGAATGTTGGTAAATACGGTGAAACTCTAGCTACATATACCTATTACCCTAATGGCCCGGCAGAAACTGTAACGGTGAAACCAAAAGACATAAAAGAATCCGTTACCACGTATAGGTACGATGGGGATAACTATTTTCTGTTTCCGAAGAGTGTGAAAACAACTGTAGAAGGTACTGATTTATCCAATATCTCTTATACTTACGATTACACCACAGGTAATGTAAAAACAAAAACAGACAACATTACAAATCAAACAATTTCGTATGGATATGATGCATTTGGCAGAGTAACTCAAGAAATACAGCCAAATGGAGCTATAACAGTATTTACTACCTCCTGGGATAACACACAAAACTCAGTTTATAAAAAAACAGCTCAATCAATAAATATAAACAATATAAACACGACTTATTATGACAAATATGGGCGTGAAGTATATCGAACAACAACAGGATGGAAAGGACATCCGTTAGCATCAGGTAAAAGCTACAATGCAGCTACCGGATTAATAGAAAAAGTAGTCCATCCGCATTACGAAGAGGAGGTTGAGAAATATACCACATATTATTATAACGATTTTATCCATCGGTTGACGAGTGAAGTGTATTTTGACGGGGTTAATTCATTGACAACCTCCTACAGCTATTCAGATAACAGTCGTACCACTTCTGTTACTTCTCCCAGCGGGCAAACCAAAACTACGGTTACTGATGCAAGCGGATTAGTAATTAGTGTAACCGACGGTGGCGGAACCATTGAGTATAAAAACTATAATGCTGACGGACAGCCTACAAGCATTACCTCCAACGGTGCAACCACTTCCATTGCCTATGATGAAATGGGGCGTAAACAATCGTTAACCGACCCCAATGCAGGTACGATTGAATATCAATACTCTGCCGACGGACAACTGAAAAAGCAAATATCCGCAAAAGGCGACTCGACTTATATGGTTTATGACGATGCCGGAAGGGTAAAGACAAAAACCATTACAAATACAAATGGGGGAACTCCGGCATTGGATATAACCACTTATACTTACGTGCCAAACGGACAAAACGGAGCCGGACAGGT
>CAZVKJ010000182.1:0-2167 GCA_964626855.1 uncultured Bacteroidales bacterium | reverse complement strand
GATATCAACTAAAAGACCAATATGCCGCTCCCGGCCTGCCCCAGGTAATGGAATATCAGCATTACTATCCCTTTGGCATGCAATTGGAAGCCCTGGGTTATACCTCCGGTAATGATTTAAAGAATAATTACCTGTACAATGGCAAAGAATTGCAGGAAGATTACGGACTTAACTGGTATGACTACGGGGCAAGGATGTATGATCCGGTGATTGGAAGATGGAGTACTGTTGACCCGTTGGCAGAAAAAGGAAGAAGATGGAGCCTATATAATTATGCACTAAATAATCCGATACGGTTTATTGATCCGGATGGGATGAAATGGGCCCCCTGGCAAAAAGCTAATAGCGGTGCATTCCAAAACTCTGATGAAAGAAAAGTATGGACAACCGCCCATAACAATTTATATACAAATAATTCGAAATATCAACAAATTTATAATCAGTTAGAAAATTCTTCTGAAAAAACATATAACGTTAAACAGCCATACATAAACGGAAGTTTTTGGAAAAGAGGTAGATATGATAACGAGTCGAATACTGTTGAACCATTTATGAATGTTGAAAGTGGTGCCTCTGAAGGTACTATGTTTGAAGAAGT
The DNA here is from genome assembly GCA_964626855.1 of uncultured Bacteroidales bacterium. Taxonomy (GTDB): domain Bacteria; phylum Bacteroidota; class Bacteroidia; order Bacteroidales; family CAIWKO01; genus CAIWKO01. The sequence goes on along the minus strand of CAZVKJ010000182.1, from coordinate 1,569 downwards.
ATTTCATGCTGGGCAGGATGATTATAATTCCGAAAATGGCTCATCTCAAACAGGATTAGAAACTGAGGTTGAAGCTAAGTTTGCAAAAGTTGCTGCAGGTGTAGATAAAGATGAGTTTGGAGTAGCAAAGAACTGTCCTAATATTGTTGCGGCAATTAAAGACGGTAAGCAGGTTACAGGTCAAATATTGCAAAAAGATGAAAAAGGGCTTCTATCAGTGGCAACAGCAGTAAATGGTGTTTACAGGTTTTCAGGAAAAGATGTTGCATTTAATTCAAATACTTTTTTGAAATATACTAATTCTCTAAATAAAAATCAGAAAAAGGAAGAGAAAAAAAATGAAAACTACTATAATATTAGCATATGGCATTTTTTCATGTATATGTTTGTTTTCTTCATGTTGCAGTTCTCATGTTAATATCAAACGTGAACAGGCTATTAAAGTAAAAACACAAGTAGATAGTGTAAATAAATGTGAATATACAAGAAGGGAAGCTTTGGAACAACTAAAAAGAGGTAATCTTTATTTATATAGAGACTTTGAAAACTACATACATGCTAAAGATTATTTTCTTAATAAATACAATATTCAAATATCGCCAGCGACTAAGTATAATAGATGTGCACAGATGATAATGGATAGTGTTATTTTTGAAAAATTTGGAAACAATATTCTACTACTTGCCAAAGAAGAAATGGATAAGATTTATGCTGACATCCGAGAAAACCAAATCTCTAATGGGGCATTTTTGTATGCAGAAAAACTACCAGAATACTTAGGAGGTATAGATTCCCTTTATTGTGATATATATAGAGAAATACCACAAATAACAAATTGCACAATCGATAAAGATTTTCCATTGTTTGTTAATGTGTGCTTTACAGTAGACATTGATGGAAATATTAAAGAACCACAGATTGTAACAAAACTATGCCCACAGATAGATTCTACAATAATTAAAGTAATAAAGAATTTGCCAAAGAAATGGGAAGCTGCTCTTATTAATCGAAAGCCTGTACCTTATCAAATGACCTTGAATATTGATTGGAAGCCCAAAGATGTTCAGAATTGTATAAAAAAATAAAATTTTAAAAATGAGTTAACACAAAACCATTCCGAGCGGCATTTGCAATTCCGCTCGGAATGTATCAGAATTTGAAATTTTGCAAAAAACCCGGCAGCACTTTTGGCCACTGTTTGCAAAAAACCGATTATCTTTACAACATCCGCAGATGGCTTACCCGGATCAACAACCGGGAAGTAAATGGGTTATCTGTTCATTTAAACCACACGCCCGGAATGAAATAAATTTTCCTTTTCAAATAAAGTACCGGAATGGCCAATCCCGATCCCGAGTACTCGGGAGGACTAAGCCTTCGGCTCAGCAGCCAATGGCTAACTGCTAACAGCCAACAGCTAACAGCCCAACAACTAAACCACTTCTGCCACGGTAAAACAGCTACCACCCACAAACACCAGGTCGTCGGTGACGGCGGCGGCAATGGCAGCAGCAAGGGCGTTTTTTACGGAAGTATAAACATCGCCTTTAAGGTGATATTTGTCCGCTT
>CAZVKJ010000181.1:0-2175 GCA_964626855.1 uncultured Bacteroidales bacterium | reverse complement strand
TAGTGTTAATAGTTGTTATTTGTCCGATCTGACCGGCATTTACACCGGAAGAAAAGTAAATGCCTCTGCTTTGAGCTGATGTGCTCATGTTGTACATTCTGCCATACCTGAATTCAATTACACTAGTAGATTCGTAAAGTAAAGCCTGGATTTGACAGTAAATCCCTGTTTCAGCTGAGGACGAATAATTCACCCGCAGATCAGTCCATTCGATTACTAAAACCTGATTTGGGCTCGTTCCGGTAACTTTATAATGGACTTTCCCAGTGGTACGGACAGCATTATCACCACTTATAGGTGCAATTTTGGCAAGACCGGCAGCAGGGCTTTGAGCACCACCTGCAATAGCCGTTCCACCAAGTTGCATTTGACCGTTTGAGTTAGCACTGAATTGGGTATAAGGTACACCCATAAAATAAAAAGCAAAACCTATGTTGGTGACACTTGAAGGATCATCATCATGGTACACACCAGATGTTAATAGGTCTGTAGTACCACTGCTCATGTCTATCAGCGACCCGTTTGTTACCGAACTAAATGCATAGTTGGCTGTGCTCTGTGCAAAAACACCGTTAAGTGCAAACAAGCATAAAACTAAAGTTAATAGTTTTTTCATAATCGTTAAGTTTATGGTTAATTTTTGTTGGTTAATTTCTTTATTAGCTACAAATATATTCAAAATATCGAGTTTGTTGAATAATTTTTTCTTAAAAATAATGAAAATATTTTGATAGGTTAAATTTTAAAAAATAAATATTTGATAAATAGATGTTTATGTTAAAAATAAATTTTGTCATACATTATTATTTATAATAAAATATTTTTCACCAACTTTTAGGCTAAAAAAATCATTTTTTGAAATGAAATTTGTAGGTATGTTAAAAAATTACTATTGTCCGGTAAAATATTTATAAACTAAAGGATGTAAAAATATATTTCGTCTTTAACCTCTAATCCTAAAGGAAGAATTGAATTTCAGCAATTTACATCCTTTAGGATTGAGGTAAAATAAATTGATGAAGAGCAATTCTTCATATTTAAAAGTGAAGGTCATTTTTATAAATTATACCTGAAAGTACTCCGCCGGCGGATGGTATTGCTTTTCATAAATTTGAATTTTTTTTATCGGACATTAATGTTTAAAAATAAATACATGCAAGGCACGTTGCCGAATAATCGGATTAATTTTTTTCTTCTTGGTTTCAATAGTGTCGTGATTCAACCCAAATTTAGCATTAGGAGTTTGCGAACCTGTATGGATGGCACAGCCAGGCAGGCTATTCTTTAGTTTGGTTAATCCCTGTCTGCAAGACGCAGTCAGGCAGGCCGATTTAGTAAATGTTTTCCGACATTTTTTTTCTGTCGGGAAACTTTCCCGTATCCGCCATACGGCAGTGGCGGAGGCGGATCGGGGCGTGTCCCTGCCTGCCGAGTGCCCGTCACAGACAGGGAAATGTGGCCTTTTAGTTAAAAAATTCCACCAAATATTATTTCGGTCGACTTCCCTGCCTGACTGCGCCATGCAGGCAGGGACACGTTGTTCTTTTAGATTTTATTATACATAAAAATTATCTGGAACAACGGCTCAGCCTGACCGAAATGACTATCATGCTAATTATTGACAAAATGTTGTTATGGGTAATGCCCGCCTGACTGACGTAGTCGGGCAGGGAGTGAAACGAAATGAGGAATCTCTTTGTTTTCAGTTGTTTCAATTGGGTGAATAGTTACTATACGAGATTTTAGTACAAAAAAAAGCGGGGCACAGCCCCGCTTTTTAATTTCAATCATTATTGATTATTCAATGATGATCTTTTCAGTATGCGTGATGTTGTTATTTATCAAACGCAAGAAATACATTCCTTTCGGATAGGATTTCAGATTAATGGGTTTGTTGATCAAACCTGTATTATCAAGCTGTGCCGTGTATATAACCTGTCCGTTGATTGAGTAAATATTCAGTGTAACTGTTTCGTTAATACCTTCAACATTCAAATAGAACATGCCATTTGAAGGATTCGGAACAACGCTTACAGATATACCGTCATTGTTTTCGTTAACACCTGTGCAAGGATCAACAACTACGGTTGTGCTTGCAGTAGCAAAGCATCCAAGAGAGCTACTTGCTGTAACAATATAATCTATTGATCCGGCTGCCGGAGGAATTACTCCTAC
>CAZVKJ010000180.1:0-2186 GCA_964626855.1 uncultured Bacteroidales bacterium | reverse complement strand
CGGTTACATTAGTGCCGGATTGACCGTTAATCGTTCCGTTATCCAATAAAGTGGCGGTACTGATAGCGTCGGATTTTAGGGTAAGAGTACAGTTGGTTAAATCTATTTTTGCATTGGGAATTTCTAATTTTTTACCAGCATTTATAGTAATATTAAAAGCTGTTGAAGCCGCTCCGTTATATAATGCAGCAGAACTTCCAGAAGTGTACCTCAACGTAGCATCCATATCAAAAACTACGTTTGTGATTGAATTACCAGTGGTAAATTTGGAAACACGTCCACAGTCGAATATCCCCGAACCACTTATTGTACAATTTGTACCTTCAATGTCGAATCCTAACAAATCAATGGTAGTTGCACCAATATCGGTTCCGATAATACCATTATCAGTAATATTACCGTAAACATAAAGATATTTACCGGAAGAGGTGCTGTTAGCCCATAATTTCCCGCCATTGTCTACAGTTAGATTATTACATATTCCATTATTGTCGGTTAACAGAATGGTATGGCCATTTAAAATAGTAACATTTTTATTTAATGAATTGGGATAATCGGATGCATCATACCATGTACCCGAAATTTGCATTTGCCAGGTTGAAGAAACAGACCAATTTCCGCTTGCTTTCGACCGATAGTTTGGAGTACTTGAAATAACATTAAACGGACTACTTGTACCGGCTGTTAAAGCTGGTGTGCCTGATGTTTGAGTTGCAGTTATATGTAGATCATAGCCCTCCTGCATAGTAACTCCAGATATAGTTACAGTACTTTGACCCGAAGGAATTGTTCCAATTAAAGTTCCACCTATCGTCCCATCACCAGAACTAAGAAGTACATTAACATCTGTTGTTACATTTCCTGTATTGCCGTCATTATCTTTTGATGAAATAACAACATTAAAAGGCACTCCAGAAGTTGGTGAAGTATTTCCATTTATTGAAGAAATTACAAGTTTTGTAGGTACAGCTGTAGGAACTGGTATGTTACCGATATCAGATGTTGTTGTCCAGCTTCCTGTTAATGATGTAATCAAATCATTTTTTTGAGAACGTACTTCTATAGAAGTAATGGTTTGTCCTTCTGGGCAAATTATTGAGAAAGCACCGGTAGTTAAAGCTGTTGATGTCGCACTGATTAAAGTTGCCCCAGCATAAGCGAGCACAACTCTTTTTAATGTATTTGGATAATTTGTTGTACCAATAAAATAGCCACTTAAAGAAAAAGAAGTAGAAATGCTTGTAGCTGCAGGCAAGGCTACAGTTTGATTAGTTGTAGTATACCCAGGCCCTAACCGATCTCTGTAACTTGCAGTTGTTGCATTATTAGTGCCTCTTTGAAACATTATCCAAAAAGTACTTGTTGTGCTTGGAGTGCCAGGTATTCTTGGACCATTTGCAAAATTATTAGAAGTAATATATGCGTTTGTGATTGAATCCCAACAATTGTATTGATTGGCACCACTGTAAAGACGATATCTGGCATCATCGACTGAATAACCAGCACATGTCATAAGAACAGCACTTTCTGAAGTTGCTGTAGTTATATCAATATAAGCAGGTCGCAAACTAACAGTTGCGGAAGCTGCTCTTTGCCCCCACCCTACTTTGGCAAAGGCAAATAGCATAAAAAGACTTAATAAAAGCGTAAATTTTTTCATCGTTTAAATTTTTTTGTTAATACTCGATTTATTTTTTATTCATCAAACAGTTTGTTTTTCTTTTATCTTTTGCAAAAATAATACAGATAATCAACCGATTTGTTAACAAAAGGTTAATTATCGGAAATTGTAGCTAAAGTACAACAAATTGTTGAAAAAAATAATATTTTTGTTAATAAATATTTTTTAATGGAAAAACACCATTCTCAACCCGCAAAACACGGTATTAATTCCTTTTTTAATAAACTAAGCAGCAAACTTTACGGCAGCTCTCGTCACCACCGCCAACATCATAATCATTCATCTGATGATGATTACATCAATGAGCCTTTGGACATACCTGCATCGCTTAGGGCTTCAACCAAAACCAAAACTTTTTCATCATCACGTCACCCATCGCAGGGGAAGAAGCATCATAAATACAATTTTTGGGCTAAATGGTTCAAATTAAAAAGAAAACACCGAAGGGATAAGGATGTGCAAAAAAACTGGCAATTTGCCAGCGAGCCTGTAAAAAAGGAAAAGC
>CAZVKJ010000179.1:0-2229 GCA_964626855.1 uncultured Bacteroidales bacterium | reverse complement strand
TACCCTGAATGCCTCTGCATCAGGAGGTGCCGGAACACTGACATATCAGTGGCAATACTGGAATGGGGCAACATGGGTAAATACAGGAGCGAACAGTTCATCATTTACTACGCCTGCCCTAACCGCGTCAACCGATTACCGGTGTTCGTACAGTGCATCGGGAAATGGTTGCAGTGCTACATCAAATACACAAACAATAACAATAACTAATCCGTTACCAGCATTACCAACACCTTTATCAGCAGGTGATTATATTTGGTCAGGAAATGTCAGTTCTGACTGGTCGAATCCCTCGAACTGGCTGAAATATGATGGAGGAAGTAGTTTTTCCATTACCGGAATCCTTCCAAATATAAATACGAATGTTTTTATGCGTGCTTACGGTTCTTGTGCAAGTAATGCAGCTGCAGTTTCAGCTAGTGCATCCATATCGTGCAAAGATGTAAATATCGAAACCAGCCTAACCTTAGGCAATGCAGCCAATTTACATGTTTATGGGAACTGGACTAATTCAGGCACATTTAACGAAAATACGAGCTATGTCCATTTCAACGGGACGAATCCTCAGACTATATTTTCTCCGGAAACATTTTATTACGTAACGTTACAAAACTCATCAACACTAACGTTGAATGCTGCTGTGACCATTTCAAGTGGCCTTATGCTGAGCACAGGCAGTTTTGTTAATGGCACCAACCTTACCATGGCTAATGATGCAACTATTTTGAGGGTCGGCGCTTCTGCTTTAACAAATGCTCCGACATTTGCCGGAACAATTCGCCTTGCATATATTGGTGGGCCCTTAACTACGGGTTATGAAGTTCCATCCGGCAATTCTACACTGACACACCTCTATTTACAACAAGGCGCAGTTGATAAAATTATAACACTTAATTCTCCTGTTACTTTAAATACGGAGTTGAATTTATCGTCCGCGGGGGCTATCATGCGAACAAGTAATACAAACTTATTAACACTGGCCGACAATATTACCATAACGGGTACAAGCAGTAGCCGTTTTATTGACGGCCCTGTTGCGAAAATCGGTGATGATGAATTTGAATTTCCGGTAGGTGATGTACAGGGAAGTAATTATGTTTGGGCGCCCATTAAAATGGCTGACCCGGGAACAACTACAACTGATGAATTCACCGCTGAATACTTTTTTGCAGATCCGGGCTGTAGTTGGGATCCGGGATGCTCTTGCAACCTGAGTTTACTTAACAAAGTCAGTGGTGTTGAATACTGGGAAATGACGCGTATTAGCGGATCTATTTGTCCATCGGTAACGCTGAATTGGAAAGACGGAAACAGAAGTGGTATTTCTAACACCGACGATTTAATTGTTGCACACTGGACCGGCTCATGCTGGGAATCAAAAGGCGCTGCAAACCTAACAGGCACGTCAATATCAGGAACCATCACTAATTCAGGGACAGATTTTGGCTCTTATAGCCCAATCACGTTGGGAACTAAAAAGTACACCAACCCCCTTCCTGTTTCATTATTATCATTTAATGCTGTTTGTGAAAACAATGAAGTGAACATTAACTGGTCAACAGCCACTGAAACAAATAATGATTATTTCACTATTGAACGCAGCGCGGATGCCCAAAACTGGAACAGATTATTAACCGTTGATGGCGCAGGCAACAGCAACAGCATACAGTATTATTCTGCAAAAGATGCTGATCCACTAAACGGCACGTCATATTACCGGCTCAGACAAACCGATTTCGACGGGCATTCAGAAACGTTCAGCCCGGTAGCCGTGAGTTGTGGCGCCGCCGATAGTAATCCACAGATAAGTTATTATCCGAATCCGTTTACTTCGGAAGTAATGGTAGATCTGCATAATATCAGTTTTGATAAAGCATTGCTAAAGGTATATGACATCGTGGGTAAGAATGTTTTTGAAATGCTTTTGAATAGTAATGATTCTGAGGTACAAAAATTAGCACTTGACCTTAGTAAACTTCCTGCAGGTATTTATTCGGTTGAATTTAAATCAGAAAATTATACGAATACCAGCAAAATTGTGAAGAATTATTAAGGGAGGAAGTTTTTGAGGAAGTAAAAACAAGCGTCACTGCGACCCGGAGCGTAGCGAAGGGGAAGCAGTCTATCCAAGTGGAAGGTAAAAAACTATGCCCAAACAAGCGTCACTGCGAGCAACGCGAAGTACTTCCATCCTTAGCGGTGGCTGAGCGTAGCCGAAGCCACCGTGTG
>CAZVKJ010000178.1:0-2278 GCA_964626855.1 uncultured Bacteroidales bacterium | reverse complement strand
TACTTATTTTGCAGAAAATTAAACATTTATCTGACTTTTTAACGGAGTATTGAAAGGAAGCAAATAATTTTTCATAAATCTTCTGGTTTTATTGATTCATGAATATGATTATCATGTCCTGAAACAGGGTGTGCATTTCCATTTTTTTCTTGTATATTCGGACCATAATTTTCATTCAAGTTAGGACTCTGTTTCATCCCTTGTTGAATAGCATCCACCTTATTGTGCGATTTGGAATTACTTACAGAAACACCATTTACCACATCTATATCAAATGCTCTAGCTCCATTAGTAACATAATGAGCACTCTTATCTGATGAATGTTTTCCCGTAGTGGTTGTTGAGACATCTATAGATTTTACACCTGCTCCCGTATTATTTGCCTCGTTAATACCTGTAATTAATAAACTTACAGCATTTCTTGATATAGCTTTATCGCCAGATCCACCGGTTGAACTTTTATAATTAAAGGTTACATTAACTTTTGTTCCGTCATCTGTCGTAATTGTTTTAGGAATATATTGTCCTCCTTCAAGATTGAATCGTGGGCTCGCATCATAAATATTAGTAATCTCATTTTGAGTATAATCATACCTAGTACCAGAGGAATATGTACTATATGTTGTACCAATGTTTCTGTATTGATCGCCATTACTCAAAGTAATAAAATTAGCAGTACTTGGCGACCATACAACGGAACCTGTTTCATCATTTCTATACCAATCTTCAAACATTCCATCTGGATCAAGGAACCTGATAGGATTATCATACCCGTAACGATATGGACTCCACCTTCTGTTCTTTTCCGTCAATGGGTCAACGGTACTCCACCTACCAATCACCGGGTCGTACATCCTGGCACCGTAGTCGTACCAGTTCAGTCCGTAGTCTTCCTGTAATTCTTTGCCGTTATAAAGGTAATTATTCTTTAAATCTGCACCGGAGGTATAGCCCAGGGCTTCCAATTGCATGCCAAAAGGATAGTAATGCTGGTATTCCATTACCTGGGGCAGGCCGGGGGCGGCGGCAGCATAGGTGACACGGGTATTACCCAGGTGGTCTTTCATAAAGTACTCGTAACGGTAAGTGTTGCCGGTAGGCACTAAGCGTCCTTCGGAGGTAAGGATATATTGCAATACGCCATTTCGGTCATACACAAAGTTTCCTAAATAACGCAATGAACCATCAAGAATGGCATTACCGGCTATTACCTTTTTTGCTAATTTTACACCGGTAGCATCGTAAATATATTGTATTTTATTATTTGATCCAAAGTCAATCTGTTCCGGTTTGTTAAGATAGTTATAGCCAATAGCTGTTATATTCTTATCCACATCTGACGTCATATTGCCGTTAAGGTCGTAAAAATAACTTTGTGAAGTAGAAGTATTACCGGAATAATCAACGACTCCTGATACATCTCCCATAGCATCGGTGATATAACTTATCTGGTTGCCATTGCTTAGATAATTGTAATTTAACTGGTCAATTTTTTGCTGGTTGGCAGCATAGCGGTTTAAAGTAAGGATATTGCCGTTGGCATCGTAGGTGATATTTTTTTCATCAAAGGAGTTATCGTGTACAAAATATCCGCCGCTGCTTCTTTTTGCAAACAGGGCATCGCTTAAACGGTTGGCGCCATCATAAGTAAAGTCATAAGCATAGGCATCAGTGCTTCGATTGTTTATCCATCGCATGGTAGAGATATTACCATTATAAAATGGGATATTTCCACCGATTGGTTGTGGTTGGCTATAAAGTAATTCCATGGCAAATAAATCATTTTCAGAGGATAAATTGCTTAGATCATTAATTTTGGTAAGCCATCCCCGGATGTTGTAAAGATAATCAGTTTTTTGTAAACAAGGGCCAAAAGTGCTGCCGATTTTTTCAGAATGTATTTTTTTTGTTTTCAGGTTGCCTAAGGCATCGTAAGTATTGGTAACAAGCCGCACATCCACCTGCCCGGGTATTTGCATGACATTGTAGAGTAGCCTTCCCGCATAGTCGTAACCGAATACTTCAGTATATTCTATAGTATGGTCAAAGGCAGTATGTTTAGTTTTTTGCTTTAGCAATCTGCCGGTAAAAGAATACTGGCTGGTAATAACATCTTTTCCATCTTCATCCGCATTATCACCTACGGTTTGCACGGTGCGGTATTTGCTGTCGTAATAGGTAACTTCAAGCATCCAGTCGCGCATGTCTGTTTCGGGAGTCAATACGTATCCCCTCGGCAATCTACATATAGCGAGATTCCAAAAGAATCATTTAGGAA
>CAZVKJ010000177.1:0-2278 GCA_964626855.1 uncultured Bacteroidales bacterium | reverse complement strand
AAAGGGGTGCATTAGTAACGGAAAATACTACTTTTTTTCGTTGATATTATAATTATTGATAGAAAACGGTTTATAAAAATTTCCAGATGTCTTCACAAATCAGATGATCAAATGTTTTGATATGATCTTTAAGAATGTCTTCGGTAAGCATATTGGGGCGAATGTCGCAATAGTATACGCCGTCCAATGGATTTAGTTTTACGGTATATCCTTTAAAATGGCCGGGCAAAAATGTAGAATTAATTCCATATTTATTTTCGCTCCGGGTATTTTTACGTTGTACATCGTTTAAAAAAATAGCAATATGAGGGATGTGGGTATCCGTAAGCTTATTATAAAGAAATTTGTCAATAAATATTTTATCGATGCGGTCCTTACTTGATGTTTTAATGGAACCAATAAGTTTTAATTTTTCGGGCGATTCAATGATAAGGTCGTGTTGATAGCTCATATCAAATGCTTTATACCCATCAATATAAACAGGTATTTGTACAACTCCGGCTCTACAATCAATTCCAATTTCTTTAATGATCAGGCGAATGAATTGCTCGAATAAATCGCCGTTAAGTTTACGTGCAGTATTAGAACTACCGGCAGGTAAAGCATCTAATGCAGCGCCGATAGATTGCTGAATGGTATAGATAGCATTATTAATCCAATCGCGTTTTAAGTCATCGGCTCCGATATCTTTTACAGAATGTAGCATATCCAATAAATTGGGTCTTACGTCGTGAAAACGAACAGCATCAAACATCAGATTTGAATTAATCGGACGTGTAATTTGGAAATTACCCGATTTGTCATATTGATAAAACTGGTAATGATTTTCGTTTTGCGAAATAATGACTGCCTGAAGGTTATCCGCTACATAATCCAGATATAGAGAACAAAAATCGGCATATCCTTTTAAATCTTTAAAATTGTGTTTATCCGTAGCCTTTTCGGCAATAGCTTTAATTTTCATCTGTAAGTAAATTTTAATACATCTGACAGATAAAACTCACTCCGAAAAAAGGAACTCGTTTCATCGTATAGAAATTCTGCGTTTCAAATTATCCATATCATATTCCAGCCATTTTTCCACACTCCAATCCTCAACCAATTCAATACGGTCGACTGCCCAGTCGAGATAATTGGAAGAAATATCACAGCCCAGCCATTTGCGTTTTAATTGTTCGGCACAAACCTGAGTAGTACCCGACCCTGTAAAAGGATCAAGAATCGTATCACCCTCGTTAGAAGAAACAAGTATAATTTTACGAAGCAATTCTTCGGGTTTTTGAGTAGGATGCTGCGTTTTTTCATGCATTCCGTTACAGGTGGTGGGTATTTCAATTACATCCTTAGGTTTAGCGCCGTTAGGATTAGGCTCCCAAATATGATTATTTTTTTTCCCGTTGTTATACTGACTGGTTTCTGCCTGCGGATGTGTGGGGTATCGTAACGTATGTTCGGAATAGGGAATACGAATAGAATCAATATTAAAAGTAAAATTTTTTGTTTTTCTCAGATGCAAAATACTTTCGTGGCTTCTCCCCCAATCGTTACCCAGATTAGCCTTGTTTTTGTAATGCCAAACTATCCACCGGCAACTTTTAAAAAATTTCATTGAAGGAGCTTTTAAATCGGCAAGAATTTCCGAAAAACCACAAATGTAAAGTGTTCCTTCGGGCTTTAAAATTCTTGCAGCCTCTTCGATCCAAAGCAGAGACCATTCCACATATTTTGATTGCGTTTCAAAATTATCCCATTCAGCTTTTTTAATATTGTAAGGTGGATCGGCAAAAACAAGATCAATGGAATTAGCCGGGATTTTTTTAAGCCATTTTAGGCTATCGCCAAGCCATAACTTACCATTTGTATGCTCATAGTATAATAATGGTTCATCACAATCGGAAACCACCGAAGCAATTTCAGCCTTCTTACCTTTCAATTCAACTTCTCCAAAAAAACTTAAAAGTTCTTTATTTCGTGCAAATACCATAATTTATACTCCAACTAATAATCAAAATTCAAAATTAAACCATTTTGACAAATTATATCAATAATTATTACGGATTAAAAAAATATTCACCTGGGAATAGACTTCCGAAGAAATAAAAATAATACCCCTGGCAAAACGAATATTTCTACCGTCTATTTCCGGAAGTAATTTCCATCAACAAGTCGCTTATTTTTTCCAGCGAAAGGATATAGTCAACCTTTGTAGCGGCAATGGCGGCACGCGGCATGGTATCCACGGAAGCCCCGTCGGGATCCTGTACGATGGCAAGTCCGC
>CAZVKJ010000176.1:0-2291 GCA_964626855.1 uncultured Bacteroidales bacterium | reverse complement strand
GGCCAAACTCGACAACGTGGAAGCGGTTGCCGCAGATGTCCTCACGGCCGAAGGGATCTATGACGTGATCCACCTCGACCTCCAGATCGCAACAGAACACGTGGTCTTCGCGTTCGACCACCTCCGGGCCGGGGGATACATGGCCTGTTACACGCCGTTTTTGGAGCAGATGGCAATCGTGGTGGACGCGGCACAGGAACGATTCCCCGAAGTCCATACCCACGAACTGATCGAACGGGAGATGACCCGGTCAAAGAGGGGGACCCGGCCTTCGACGAGTATCAGCCATTCGGGGTATATCACGATCGCGAGGAAGTAAAATAGACGGATTATTACTCTCGTAATTTCGATGCACTATTATATAGTTGAATTGTCACGATTGTATACCAAAAACCAAATAATTGAAAACCTTATTTTAAATTAATTCTCATGACCAATGAAAAAATTGTAGAAACCATACATTGTCCATACTGTAATTCCCCCAATACCGTCGGGATTGAAAAAGAGGGAATAATTTTTCCATATCCACCAATACGTGATAGTAGAAACACCTACGGATCAATCTACTCAGATAAAGTATTTTCATCTCTTGAAAAGAGAGGTGTTTTAGTTAAAAAAAGAGATGAACTTGAAGTTAAGTGTCTGAACTGTAGCAATACATTCTTACTTGCAGTTTTTTTAAGAGACCCCACAGACCCAATATATGATGAAAGAGAACAAAAACACCTTAAATATCTATCCAAAAATGAAGAATTAAAAGATACAATTCCAATTTTTAAACGGTTTTTATCTTGGTGGTTTAAGAAGGAATTTTTCCCATTTAAGAACAAATTGTTTGATTCATGTATTCTCCTACTTTTACCACTTCTACCGTTTCTCATAATTCAGAATTTTCAAACGGGATCTTATGCAATATTTAGAGATATCCCATTTATCGCATTATTCCTTCTTTTTGGGATTCTGGTCTATTTATTCAATAGGTTTAACGAACAATTCCATAAAACACTAGATATTTCCGATTTGCCCCTAAATTTAAGCGATGACTACAAAAAAAGCCGTTTTGGACGTTTGTTTGAAAGCTGGATCATAAAAGATTCAATTTACGATTTTTGGCATATTCCTTTCTCAAATAAAAAGATACATCACGCAACAGCTTATGGAATCATATTAGCAGTAGGTTATCTCTTTTTCTACTCGCTTCTTGTACTTGTTTTCCATAAAAATCTGTTTTTAGGCCAAATTGATTTTAATTATATGATGGCAATTTGCTATCTACTATTTTGGTTAGTTGTTTGTTATATTCTAGGAAATATTACGTTTTTACTATTGAGTACTTCATCGATAGTGTTTCGAGTTTTTGAAAAAATCCCTGCAAAAATTGACATATATAAGAAAACAGGGGGTTTTGATTCAAGTATTAACTTATGCAACCTCATAATTTTCCAAATTTCGATCATATCTCTAATTGCCGTTGTTTGGATATTCGGACTTGTTAACATTAAATTTCTCGAAATTAATTATGCTGCCTTTTTAACGGAGCCGGTTGGATTAGTGCTGCTTTGTGTAATCATCATTTTGATGTTATGGCTGTATGTAATGCCAATGCTAATGGTGATTAAAAAATATCAACAAGCAAAAAATGACTGCCTAAATAAAATAGGCTCTAAATTGGAATCCTATGTGCCTTCAACCTATGAATGCGATGCTGGAAGATTGCAAAAAATACAATTTGATTTTAATCGTGTAAACTCATTACCCGATTGGCCTACAAATATTAGAATTAATTTAATCGTTTCATTGGCTATTCCAATTGTTTCCTGGATAATCAACTTTATTGCCCACTAATATAGCTGATTAAAGATAGAATTTCGTTAGAATATGAAAAGTCGACAAGAACCATGGAAATCTGCATCGAATTACTCATGCGCTAACCTGTTCTTCGCGTAATCCTTCCATGCATTGTCCGGGTTCTCGTAATCGATGGCGATCTTTTCCTTTTGCAGGATAAGTTGCTCTTTTTCTGCGGGCATTTGACCGGATCTTTCCTGTGACGGGTATACAATCATCGGTGAAATCATTGACAATAAACAAGAATAGGTATTAAGCCGATTCAATCAGCACCGATTTCAGGCTTGCTGACGGCACTCGTTCTGATACCCGGAGGATCTCGATACCAACAAGGTTATTCTTGTCGTCGTAATCAAGGATAACCCCCGGTTTTACTTCTTCCGAGTCGTGGATGCGGGTATCGGTCAGGCGCATATACAGGGCATCGGATTCAGGATCTATCG
>CAZVKJ010000175.1:0-2305 GCA_964626855.1 uncultured Bacteroidales bacterium | reverse complement strand
TCTGACTCTGAATCAGAAGAGTTCAGGTTCGACCCCTGACGGGACAACAAAAGCCGCACCAAAACATTGGTGCGGCTTTTTTATTTAAAAACAAACGCTTATTTGTTTTCGATTATTAGTTTCTGGGTAACCATTTTATCCCTGTCGCTTACTTTCACAAAGTAAATGCCTGTAGGAGCATTCATATTGATAACAGTTGTGGTCTGGTTGGTGGCCTGTTCATATACCAATGCCCCGAGGGCGTTGAATATTTGTATATTGGCATTACTAAATTCAGAACTAAATTCTATAGTGAAATTTGAAGTAGCCGGGTTTGGATAAACATTAATAAAATTGTCCTTATCCGATGCATTGGAGCCAATTGATAAGTCGTCTATCTGTAGTGCTGATATTTCGGCGGGGGTAAGCACCCTTTTCCAAATGCCGATATCATCTAACTGGCCGGTAAGTGATCCTCCACCCATACCGGAGCCAATATATAAAGGCATATAAGCAGTTATTGCGTTGGTGAAAGGAACCGTTTTTGTTCCGAAATACACACCATTTTTATAAAGCTTCATGGTGTTCGAATCGTAAGTGGCAATGTAATTATCCCAGGTGTTTTGGGTAATTGGACAATTGCTTATTCCTGACCAGGCCGTTCCCTGTTTTCCCACAGAAAAATCAATTGAATCGTAAGCTGTTAAATAAACAAAAAAATCGTCAGTTGCTAAAGGTTCTGTCATCATAATAACGCCCCCTATTTCTGATGTGTCTCTTTTTACCCAGGCAGAAAGACTGAATTTGCCATTTTGACTGAATAGGAATGTGGGTCTATTCACATGCATATCAGCAAATCCGTTAAAATCAGCAGCAGCATTTGCATCACCGTGCCTATTGTTGGTAAAAGTAGCACCGGAATTGAAAGCATGGTTATGGTTTATACTAAAATCATGACCATTTCCATCCAGAGGATACCAGGCCAACAAACCGTTAGAAGGCACATAAGCCGGGGGAGCCACATTGCCGGTGAATAATGACATTACCTCTGCCGGAGTTAAGGCACGGTTCCAAATACCCACTTCGTCTATAGAACCATAGAAGGCTTCGTAACCAAAGGTGTAATCTCCGGAACCAATTTCTATATCTGTGTTGCTGGTAAGCGAAGTGGTGGTTGATGGCGCTGTATTAGCCAAAACACCGTTGATATATATTCTGATACTATCGCCAATGGTATACGTTCCCACTACATGATACCATCTGTTTGTTTCATAATGAACCGGGGCTATTGCCACACCTTCACCATTATCATAGGTTCCGGTTGTTGCCCATATTTCGCCATCCCATCTCACACAGGTTCTGAAACCATAATTACTTCCGCCGGAAAAAGGCATTTTATCTACAATACTAGCATTATAGATTGTATCTGACGGATTGATCCATGCCGAAAAGGTGATACCCTGTGAATAACTTTGATTAGCGCTACTGTCTAAAATAATGTAGTGCATACCGTTAAAAGAATAGGCCGAGGCTGTGTCGCCATATCTGTCAAGCGTTTTTGTTGCTGCCGTATCAATTCCATTATAATGGTTTGTGGAATGATTGTTTGCGTTTCCGCTGAAAGGATACCAGCCTACCAGTCCGTTTGTCGGAACATAAGTGGGGACCTGAGCCATAGATGCCGTGGCAAATGCCAGCAATACAATGGCGGTTAAAATTTGTTTTGTTTTTTTCATTTTGTTTAATTTAATGATACGTTATTTGTTTTCAATGATGAGTTTCTGCGTATACATTTTCTCCCTGTCGCTTACTTTCACAAAGTAGATGCCTGCAGGTGCATTCAGGTTGATATTTGTTGATAGTTGACTTATGGCCTGTTCATACACCAAAGCTCCGAGGGCATTGAATATTTGCACGTTTGCACCACTAAATCCTGAACTTAATTCTAAAGTGAAATTTGAAGTAGCCGGGTTGGGATAAAGGGTGAAAACGCTTGCCGTCGTCGTTTCGTTTATACCTAAGGTGGTGCATAGTGTGGTTTCGCTGCCACCGCTGCCTATAATGGAAGTTGTGCCGCTAACAGAAGTTGCTGGTGACGTTACAATGGTTGCACAACTTATGACCTGCGTGGCCACGTGGCCTATTGTGGTTGGGGTGTGGCCCTGATTGCATCCGCTGTTGCCATTGGCGTCGGTTTTAATTATAAAAATGTCAGTGGAATCTGTGTTGTCACCAAATGTGGCACCGCTGACAATGTATCCTCCGTCGGCTGTTTGCTCTCCATAATAAGTCCAATCATCGCCCGTTCCTCCATAGTTTTTGGTCC
>CAZVKJ010000174.1:0-2312 GCA_964626855.1 uncultured Bacteroidales bacterium | reverse complement strand
AAGCGGACAAATATCACCTTAAAGGCGATGTTTATACTTCCGTAAAAAACGCCCTCGCTGCTGCCATTGCCGCCGCCGCCACCGACGACCTGGTGTTTGTGGGCGGAAGCTGTTTTACCGTGGCAGAAGTGGTTTAGCTGTTAGGCTTTGGCTGTTGGCTATTAGCTGTTGGCTGCTGAGCCGAAGGCTTAGTCCTCCCGAGTACTCGGGATCGGGATTGGCCATTCCGGCACGTTATGAATTTTTTTGAAGAGGGAATTTTATTCCATTCCGGGCATGCGGTTTAAATGAACAGATAACCCCTTTACTTCCCGGTTGTTGATCCGGGTAAGCCATCTGCGGATGTTGTAAAGGCAGTCGGTTTTTTGCAAACAAGGACCAAAAGTTCCGCCGGTTTTTTCGGAATTACAAATTCCGACATATTCCGAGCGGAATTGCAAATTCCGCTCAGCCCGGAAAATATGCTATAAGCTGTTATTTAATTCTAATTAGAAAAACTCAGAAAACAAGTTATTACTAATGGTATTATAAATATACTTATAAGAATAATAGTGTTTTTAGCATTAATAGCAATCTTATCTTGGTATCTTGTATTAATTTGCTCCCATCTTTTCTTGAAATACCAACTCAATACATATGTGTATAAAAAAAGTATGGGGATGAATATAAGTTTATTTGTTCCATAATCATGATTAAGCAAATTCTTCAAAAGAGAAATATTGAAAAAATACTTAAGACATGCATGTAACAAGAGTACATGTATTAATTGGTATATAAATATAATTAACGCAACGTCCGATTTATGATCCTTTTTGCGACCTAACGAGTTGAATAATGTGCAATAATAATAGATATAACTATACATAGTTATGGATTTTTTGTTTTATCTGTTTTTGTGGAATCAAAAAGATTCTCAGTAACGCTCTTACCTGTATAATGATGTACTGCCAAATCTGTAACAAATAGAGCACCAGCTGCACCCCAAACAATTAGATTTACACCAGGAATAAAGCTTGCACCTAAAAATACAGCAGATATGGCAACATCGGCAGTATGGTGTGGTTGCCACTGTCCTTTAACTACAGCATCTGCAACGGTTATACCCGCACTTACAACAATAAGTCGCCTACTAGCAGTTTCCGCAAAAGTGCGTACACCTTCACCTGCTTCACCTGCATATCTTGCCATATTACTAGTTACATCAACTGATAATCCAGTTCCAACAACGGCAGCATTAGCTCCATAAAGTTTTTCACCTGTTCCACCCTCTTGTCCTACGGCATTTTCTCCATAAATAGGTACTGGTCCAATGAAATAAAAATAGTCTAAACTTATATTAACTGAAAGGGATGATATAGTATTTGTATTTTTTTCTACCACCATAAAAGAAACACCACCCTGACTATCTGTCTGTATTGGAATTAAACTGTAATTATTTAATTCTATGGACATCTCTGTATCTTGAATAAGATAATTATTATTCACCTCATTAAACGGAACCACTTTCCCGGTTGCTTGGTCATAATACGTTCCGTTATTTACAGAATAGCCCATATGTTTCGTCGTGTTGTAACCTTTTGCAAAATTAGGGCTGACATAACCGTGTCCACAACCTGAAACATAGTTTTGGTGAAAGTCTGCCCCCCCTGGCCAGACATTTTTACCGAATTGGTTACTACCAAAGGCTACATCGTCATTATCATTCCATTCCGAATAATCATAACCCGTAGGGTCGGTATACATTAGTGGGTTATTAAGGCAATATGAATAACGGTTATAATTCTGAGCATTTTCCGGTGATTGTACAATGTTATCCGGACTAAGGAAACGCTGCAGGTAAGGATCGTACAATCTTCCGTTCATATTAATCAATCCGAAGCCAGCCATGTGTTCGTGTCCGGTATAACCCCGGTCGAAACGGGGCTGCATGCCAAAGGGATAGTAATGCTGGTATTCCATTACCTGGGGCAGGCCGGGAGCGGCAGCAGCATAGGTGACACGGGTATTACCCAGATGGTCTTTCATAAAGTACTCGTAACGGTAAGTGTTGCCAGTAGGTACTAAGCGTTCCCATCGGGCGATATCTATCATTCTGGGGAATGCCATTGCACCAGGGACATTAGGGAATTTGTAATCTTCTATATCCATAATCTAATGTATTGTCTATGGAAGTTCTTCTTCAAAAATATTCAAATAAGTTTCCTGATAAGGAGTTCATGGTACTCAGGGTTCATCAACAGAATTCAATTACCTTTGGCAAATATAAAATATTTTATTATAACAAGACAATTCCTGTTTTTTTATTGCATAGC
>CAZVKJ010000173.1:0-2370 GCA_964626855.1 uncultured Bacteroidales bacterium | reverse complement strand
CTTCTGCATTTTTCCCATCAAAATCATTGCCGTTAGCCGTATTGTTATCTTCCACACGCAAAGGCGCTAATCCGGATAAACGACTGATAATATTGCAAAACGTTCCGGGTTTGTTTGCGGCACATATAGCGATCTCTCCGTTGGCATGTAACGGAAGTAAATCCTCAACCATTCCCGTTAATTTTTCTTTTATCACATGTTCATGCTTCAGGCAATCGGCTATGGCATTGATCTGGCTCGAGATAATGACATTCTTTTTTATAATAAAATCACGGCTTTCGCATGGGAAGCCCACATTATCAAATCCATCAGGCATAGCGATGTTATAAAACGGATTAAGAAGCCCTTCTACGATATCCGTTACTTCAGCATGAGCGCTTATAAGCATTTTGCAATAGTTTAATTTGTTACTGCTTATCGCTTGGTTCACCTGCTCTGCCACACGTATGGTATCCATAATATTACGGTTGCTGATAACAAATAATAAAATCTCCGTCTTTTCATTATATGCTAATTTCCCAAGTGCATTCAGTATATGTGCAAACCTGCCTGGATTTCCTTCCACTAAATTAATTTTATAATGATCGGTATCTCCAAGGATGAGTTCCCATTGAGTATTGCCATTATCCGATTTGCTCTCCTTACATATAGTTTCATCTCCCGTTACTACAACAATGTTTTTTTGGATAAAATTTTTTATTCGTTCATTTTCCGTCTTTTTATCTCCATGTTTATCCTGATTACAATATTGCCAAAAGGTGTCAATGGAATAATAAAGAGCCTTTCCATCCCCCAATAGCATTATTTTTACTTTATTTATATCTTTTACTTTTTTTACAAAGGAAAAAACCCGGCTTCCAAGCGAACGCCCTTCCGTTTGTGCTGCATGAAGCGGAAAAATGGATAAATCATGTTTTGCCTCTAAGTACGAATACGTAGGACTGTCTTCTACGGTGGTGATGATTACAGGTCTTTTTTCCTCAGGATTTATTTGTCTTTCCATAAGATGCTGAAGAAGAAATCCCATATCAGGATCAGAGGTGGTATTGATGATCAATTCTGTATTTTCCAAATTTACATCCTTCAACAAAGGAAGGCTGCTTCCGTTTCCATGCAATGCTAACATTGCCGACTCTATGGGTATGCGACTTCCAGGAGTAAGATTTTCCAATATAGTCTCTTGCCCGCTGATAAAACCGTAATTCAGCCCGCTTTGTTCATCCTTGCGCAGCTCTTCAAATTGTGATGCTTCTTTTTCTATGATAGCTAAGTTGCGGGGTATTACTCTTAATCGAAAAGCCTTATCAATTACAACATCATAATTCAGATAAGGATTTTTCGCTATTACTTTTCGTTCATCTTCGGTAAATTGAAAGGATTTCACCAGCAGATTTCCCGCTACTAACCTGCCAAGGTTTCCAAATCCAATCAATATTATTTTAATCGTCTTAAACCCAAGCAATTTTTCCCTTAATTGATAACTCGTATATTCCTCAAACGACTGATAAAGTCTTGTGTAATTTTTTAGCATATCTCCAACTAAAATAATTATCACCGACAGCCATATACCCAGAACCCCCACTATGGTTGAAAAATTATCAATATTTTCAATTTTTTCTAGGTTAATAATATAATTGGATATAGTTTTATCTCCGTTTAATGCTAATGGCAAAAATGCCAAGGTAATACTTACAAATAAAATCATAAGAATACCCAAAAAAAGTGTTACCGAACTGTCAACTAATCTCGATTTGAGAAATGTCATCCAGTAAATAAAACGATATTTAATATTTTGTACTCTTATTCCCAACAATACAGGCATTAAAATACCGATATATGCTAAGCATAATGTCAAAAAACTTAAGATAATGAATCCTCCGCTAAACGTTCCATGTTTAGTTGAAAAATTATCATAATGCACTATTATCGGAAGATAACAGATTATTGCAAAAGTCAATATCGATTTAAATGCCCTTATCATAGTACCGATTTGCTCCCCGGGGTAGCTATTCAGTTTATTGGTATTATATTGATAATTGTGTATTAATAAACGTTTCAATAATAAATAATTACGCCATTTTATCCGTGTAACTATTTCAAAGAACGCGATTACCGCAATATTCCCAATATAAAATTGCCAAAAGATCTGCAATAAATTCCCGGCAAAACTTAATCCATTAGGAAATTTATTTATATACCAGCATGTTTCCCAAAATAATAGTGTAAGAAAACATATCAAATAACTAATATAAAAGCCATATCTCCACCGATGATATTTTTTATTGATGCTATCCATAATAAACTGTATGTTTTCCCATGTTTCCATAAATATTGTTGTTAATGTTAAAAATAAAAATGATTATATAAATA
>CAZVKJ010000172.1:0-2371 GCA_964626855.1 uncultured Bacteroidales bacterium | reverse complement strand
GAATACAAAGGAGATCGTATGATAGTTAAATCCAGTGATGCACAAAAACGATGTTTTTTGGGAGTTGATTTTGTTTTGCTTTCTCACGGACCAGAATCAATGGTAACGAAAATGCTTTATAAGAAAGGAGATAATCCGCCAATACATAAACATTCTAATGAACAGAGTGGATATGTTATCTCTGGCAAATATAAAGTTATCATTGAAAACATTGAGCATATAATATGTCCGGGTGATACATACTCAATTCCGCGTGATGTTGAACATAGTATTGAAATCATTGAACCTGGTGAAGTGTTAGATTTCTTTAGTCCACCGAGAAAAGATTATCTATAGTATATAAATCCATTTACCCAATAGATTGTTCTTAATTATTTGGATATAGACAAAATTTATATGCTTTTTATTTGAGTTGTATATCCGGAGCCAGTATTGGTGACACAAAGTACGCTGCCTTTATATAATAAAGGCTAACAGCGTCGCCGGAGTACCAGCTTGGGCTTCGCCATATTGATATTTTTTAAACATTAAGATCGTAGTAAAGAGCGGTTTTAAACCATTTTGCAAAAATTTAGAACCGCTCCGCGGGAAAAAAATTGTCAAATGGATTCATTGTTAAAAAGCCCGCACAGCCCTGACATGGTGGGATCCATCCTTATAGGAGTGAGTCTGGTCTCCGTCGCTGAAACCCTGGAGCCATGCGAGGTTATCACTGTACTCGGACGAACTCCAAAAAATATGATTGTCAAAACCGCCAATACCGGCTTTTTGCAGATTTGTATACATTTCTTTAACTTCATCTTTAGAAGGCAGGAACCAATCGCTTCTACCTCCGCCACGATATTCAGTACATAATTTGGCAGCAATATTAAGTTCAAAGCATCTTTTTATTATTGCCTGTGTATTGCTTTTACCAGTCCCCATGGCTGTTCCTTTTGCGCCGGGTATTGATGTTGTATAACAACCCCATTCTGCTTTATCGCCCTGATCTTCAGGAGCTGCTTCTAAATATCGCCAGCCATCGGAAGAACGGCCTTTATCGTAAAATATCCAGCCACCGGCAGGGCCTTTATCTCCGATTCTGTACATTTTATTCTGTGCGTTACTTCCATTTACAAAGAAAGTAACTGCTCCAAATACCATAACCAATGCCAGAATCAGATTTGCCGGTTTCACCTTGTCCTTCATTATTTATACCCTCCACTAAAATGGTAATTCAGTAATGTATGAGATTCCTGCCCAACACAAATCATCCTTCATTTTGCTGATATTTTAATGTTTCTGTCAATAGGTATTTAACTTTTGAGTAATTGTATTTTTTTAAACAAACCATTATAAAATTATAGTTCGTTGATTTACAAAAACCTATTCCAGTGAACAGTAAAATGCGTTCTTGCATTTTGCCGAACTTCAATGAAACGGCGCATCGATTTCATATAACAAAGGCTTAATTGTTGCGTTCGGAGTACCTCGCCTGGCCTTCAGCACATTTGCCGCTTATCGCGGTAAATAATTTCTTGATTTCTATATACTTATACAATACAAATTTTTCTGTAAAACCGGTAAACATCCATACGCAGGTGTTGCGTGAAAGGAAAAATTGATACTACATTGGATTAAGGAGTTTATTTATGGAAAAAGAAGAAACATTAATTCACGATTTTGATTCAAACTTAATTTGTGATTATTTTGGAAGGCTGGAACGGCAGGGACCCGGCAGCTATGAATCTACTATCAGGGCGTTAAGTTTTATTGACAATTTTTCAAATGAAATAAGAATTGCGGATTTTGCCTGTGGGACAGGCGGTCAGACAATGACTCTTGCACAGAATACAAAAGGAACCATTACCGGGCTTGATATTTTTCCCGATTTTATTGGAAAATTTAATACAAACGCTGAGAAGCTCGGTTTGCAGAATAGGATAAAAGGCATTGTCGGTTCAATGGATAATTTACCGTTTCAGAATGAAGAATTTGATGTTATATGGTCTGAAGGGGCTATTGCCAATATAGGTTTTGAAAAAGGCTTGAATTACTGGAAAAGTTTTCTAAAAAAAGACGGCTATATTGCTGTAACATATGAGTCATGGTTTACCGATGAACGGCCTGCCGAAATTGAAAAGTTCTGGGTTGATGCTGTTCCTGAAATAGATACAATAGGGCATAATATTTCAATAATGCAAAAAGCCGGTTATAGTCTCGTTGCCGCATTTACATTGCCTGAAAAATGCTGGACGGATACTTATTTTATTCCGCAGGAAGCAATACAGAAAACATTTTTGGAAAAAAATGCCGGAAATAAAGCCGCAGAGGCTTTTGTCGAATATATGAAGTATGAAGCGGAGTTGTATTCAAAATACAAACAGTATTA
>CAZVKJ010000171.1:0-2383 GCA_964626855.1 uncultured Bacteroidales bacterium | reverse complement strand
CTCAATTATCCTGCTGCCCATTTCGGGGTTATGGACGATAACCTGCTGTTTATTGAAGAAAACTTTTTAAGTGAACAAAATGTAATCAGAAGTCATCTGCTGATCATGCCGGAACCGGAATCCCTCAATCTCATTTTCGAGAGCCTGGGAATGTCATAATGAGCAATTTAGTAGTTGGTATTTCAGATCAAAAAGTTGGATATCCACCGGATACCCTCACTACTTATGCGCTTGGTTCCTGTGTATGCATATGTCTTTATGACAATCTGCGGCGGATTGGCGGTCTGGCACATATTTTACTTCCGGAAGCATTCGGTGATGTAAGCGGGCAAAATGTTTACAAATTTGCAGATACGGCTATCGAAGAGTTGGTTAGAGGAATGATAAAACAGGGCTGTGCACATTTACATCTGACTGCGAAAATTGCCGGCGGTGCCAATATGTTTATCACCGACGGAAAAAGCATTGGAGATCGAAATGTTGAAACGGTCCTACAAGAGCTGCGAAGGCTCAGAATCAAAATAGTGGCTCAGGATACCGGGGCAAATTATGGCAGGACGGCCGTATTCAATACAGAAGATGGTTCGTTGACTGTCAAAACGCTTGGTAGAGGGAATAAATTACTTTAAAAGCCGGTCATTGTGACCGGCTCCAAGATATTCAATTATGTACTGTTTAACCTTTAATCCAAGGAGAGCCCAAGGGGTGCGAAAACGCTCCCAAGCTACCGGTTAAACCCACACTGGACTTGAAGTATCCCGGCAACCGATCAATGTATACTGTTCTCCTGCTTTGTCCTGTAATTTGAAATATCGCGAGTTGTTTTTGGGATTTTCTTCATCGCCGTTGAAAAAGCTTACCTGCCACTGATCATTCAACAGGCCGCTTTCCACTACTTCACAACCGTTTTCCTTCATAAAGCCATACAGGAAACAACCCAGACACTGAATAGAATGGGGCAGTAAATTAACTCCGTATTTTTCCCGGTAGTACTGGGCGGAGATATCCGCCATCAAGCTGCTGGTGTAAATGGGGATGGTTTTATCGGCAGGATCAACATAGACCCCGAGCGACTGCTTTTTAAATTTTGCATAGGGGTGAATGGTTTTTGAACTATTGTGTCTGCCTGCCAAACAGTAATATTCGAGCGGCATCTGTTCAGAAACTTCATTACTGTCAACGTCATAGCCGATATCTGCCCGCAGAAAATCTGCGAAGGAGTCCCATTTGCCGTAGTTGTCTATTAGTCTCCAAAATTGCTCTTTCGTAGCGGTCAGGTGTTTATGCAGATATTCATCTTTAATTTGAGGCCAAAATCCTTCTTCAGGACCAGGATCATAACCGAAACGGGCAATTCTACCGATTACCGTATGACTAAAGAGCGTTATTTCGCGCGTCAAAAGCTCAGCTACCTGTCTGGTGGTGATTCGGGATACCACATCAGGTGATACACAGACCGTGAAGGGAAAACCGTTGGCTGTTTTGATCACCATGGTAAGGGTGCCGTTTATTTTGGTTGTCAGACTGGCCATACTGGTTGGGGAACTGATCAGTTTTATCCGGTTATTGTTCATAAGTCCCTCCCCCTAACTTGTGAATGGTCGATTTAACCGCACCATAAGCTAACCACATGGTATAGCTACTCATTGAAAACATGGCTGCATTGATACACGACTGCGAAATAAATTATGACGAAATAATATAATATTACATTTAATTATTTATATTTGACATTATCCATTCGATTTCCTTCAAATTGAAAGAATTATGTTGCAATTGTTGATTTATGTCAAAGTCCTTTATCTGATGTAATAATGTGAATAAAAAGTTGAAAATATTTTCCCCTCCGTCTTGGTTTTCGGGGGGAATTTGTTTTCTATTAAGAGAAATAACATTGAAGTCATAAAATATTTGCTGATTAGCGTTTTTTTTAATGTGGTAATGCCGGAAGAAAATTTCAGACGGGGTGTGATGTGAATCGTGCGGGACAACAATATTTATTACTTACAGGGTGATGAAAAGCTGCTGGATGATGTCCGGGAGCTTTGGGAAGCCTTGAATGAGCACCACGGAAAAAATTCGTTACATTTCAAGGACTTCTACCATCACTTCAGTTTTGCGGTCCGCAAAGCTGATTTGACGAAACATGCACAAAATGGCAGTATTCAAGTTGTTATCTGCTTCGATGAAGCGGCTCAGTTGCGTGTCGGCTATTGCATCGGCAGCGTGGATAGCGATCTTGTCGGTGAAATTGAATCCATATTTGTTTTGCCGGACTATCGGGGCCTGGGCATAGGCGATGAATTGATGCGCAAAAGCTTGCAATGGATGGATAAAATGGGCGCAGGGAAAATCACTGTAAATGTTGCCGCAGGAAACGAAC
>CAZVKJ010000170.1:0-2406 GCA_964626855.1 uncultured Bacteroidales bacterium | reverse complement strand
AACCAAGCAAATCCTCAATATCCGCATTGTTCCATTCGAGCTTTACCTTGCCCAGTCCCGGGGTAGCCGTAAAGTCCATGGAAGAGGAACCGGCGGCATTGATCAAAAATTCAAAGCGCATATCTTCTACAGGGATTTCCCAATCTTCCAACCCCCTGGCTCCGGCAACCCTCAGGCGGTTGATGCCATCGCCGGTATAGAGTTTGATAGTTTTGTAAGCCGTCCAGATGCGGTGGGTAGCATCCCAACGCCCGGAATCGGCAACCGGTTGCTGGGTATAAGGATAACGAACCCCGAAGGTAAGTTGTGGTGTATAGGTGGTATCCATCTCACGGTTGAAATACACATCAAAACGCTGGGGACCTACGCCTACCGGATCCACATACTCATCCTGGGCATCTTTGCCGTTGACAAGGATTTTCCAGGTGAAGGCATGACAAGAATCAGAAGGTGTATTGAGTTTAGGTTCGTAAATTAAATAAGGTAAACCTGCATCCTGCATAAAATCATAATATTTTTTTCTGATTTTATCAGCATTTGTTGTTCCCCAATATTGATTGGGATAATTGCAATAATCATCACTTCCAGTAGAAGTAACAAAATATGAATTCTCACTATTAGACAAAAAAGAATTTTTTATTGAAGAATCTCTAGGAAAAAACAATAAACCGATTGTATTTGAATAATAGTTTGAGATTTTATTAAAAATAGAATATTGGGAACTACTTACTGCAAAACAGATTTCTCTGTGTCTATCACTATTTTGGATATTATAAAAAGTACATTTATAAATAGACGTTATATTGGAATAAGCAAACTTAGGGAAAATGCAATTTTTGATAATAGAATTTTTAATAGGATTATTAAATGTTTGATCAAAAGAAAACAATGGATTATTGAAATTAATAAGATTATCAAAAACACAATAATTGGCAGAAATTAAATGAATTCCGTCATGATTAGATTCCGGTAAAGTATTAACAATATAACAATGTTCTATTGGATTATTTGTAATAAATAATCCTCCATTACTTAAATTAATATTTGCATATTTATAAATAGTATTTCCAGATATCCAACTATTCAATTTCAAGTTAATAAGACTATCTGATGTGCCAATTGCATTTATAAATCCCCGGTTATCTACTCCTGCATTTATTTCAAGATACGTTCCTGGTAAAATTGTAAGGGTAACACTTTGGCTTATTCGTAAATTATTACTTATTAACCAAAATTTATCAGGAGTTAATGTTGTATCGTGCATTAATATTCCACTCAATTCTGATCCGTGTGAAACATTGATAATAATATTTTGCCTTATGGTATCCGGGGAATTCGGATACCATAATAAAGCGGTAAACCGGATATCTCTATCATGAGCAACGTTGGGATTAATATGAATTTTTAACGGGTTATATTGATTGGAACGTGTTGCATAAGGGCTTGTGCTGCCAATTAGCGCTTTTGGTATAATAATTTGAGCGGTAGTGGTATCTTCGAATTCTCCGAATTGCAAACCTACCATTACGCTGTCGCATTGCCCCCAGGTATTTCTAATGTTAAACCACAATTGAATGGTTTCTCCGGCATCTACTATTCCGTCATTGTCGTCGCCGGCTAATGTGTCGAGCATTGTTTTATTTACAAACATTAATTTAGGGGTCGGTATTACTTTAATTGCAGAATCAATATTAATAAACCCTCCTGTTGTATAAATCAGGTTTCCCCACATTAATTCCTGTGAATCGGTTGGATGTTGGCTCTTGTATAAACTTACCGCTCCCGAAACAACCGGCGTGGCCATAGAAGTTCCCTGATAAACACGATAATTTCCATTGGGTATGGTGCTGATGATATTGGTACCCGGGGCTTTCATTTCATAGTTCAATAAATCCGGGTAACCACTATAGGTTGGGCTGTTATCGTAATTTGAGAAACCAAGACCACAGCCTGAAGGGACTTGCGTACCTAATACAAATGATAAAGCAGCAGGATAAAATGCCACTCCCGGTTGGTATAGGCAATCACGTTCCGGTCCGATATATTTATTGTCATTTCCTGCCGCAGCTACTAATACACAGGTTGCATACGCATTTGCCAGCGCTTGTTCCATCGTTAGTGAACGAGCATAGCTTCCAAAACTCATATTAATCACCGTCGCTCCTTTCTGGGTGGCATAAATAATTCCCTGGGAAATGGTGGCGGCATCGCCACTTCCGGAACTTTGGAAAACTTTCAGCGGCATAATCTTTGCTCCATGGCTTACGCCACTGATGCCAATGCCATTGTTGGCTTCGGCGGCGGCTATTCCTGCCACATGGGTTCCGTGACTGTTGTCGTCCATAGGGTTATTGTCGTTGTTAATCCAGTCCCAGCCACGTACATCATCCACAAAACCATTGCCAT
>CAZVKJ010000169.1:0-2432 GCA_964626855.1 uncultured Bacteroidales bacterium | reverse complement strand
AACACAATCTATTTCTGTTTCCCAAGCGGGAACATATTGGGTATCTGTAACTGATGCTATGGGATTTTCATCATCCGACACCATCAATGTTACATATCCGGCTATAAATCTTAGTGATACTGTTTTTTGTAGTGGTAATTCCGTTACCTTATCCACAGGTTTGAGCGGGGCATACTCGTATAACTGGTCCAGCGGTCCAACAACGCCGACCATCGACGTCAGCACGGCAGGCACATATTCCGTTACTGTTACCGACGGCTCATCATGTACCGCGGCTTCACCGGCAATAGTGGTTAGTGAAAACACCTTTCCATTGACCGCCAGCCTGGGTCCTGATACAAGTATCTGTTCCGGAAATTCTATCGGCCTTGTGGCGCCGTTGCCTTTGCCGGCAGGATTAACATACGCCTGGTCCACTTTTGAAAACACACTGCAGATCACTATTAACGACAGCGGAAATTATGCTGTAACTGTTTCAGATTCCATGAACTGTGTTGCTCACGATACCATTCATGTAGCTATAGGCGGCACCGCCCCTGATGCAGATTTTAATTACATTCCGGGATGTTCAGGAACAACGACATCTTTTATAAATACTTCGTTGCCTTCCGGAGACTCGTGGTTATGGGATTTTGGAGACGGGCAAAGCGATACGGCGCAAAATCCAACACATATTTACGCCACAAAAGGCACTTACACGGTTTCACTGACCGTAAGTGATAACTATTGCAGCAACACCATTTTAAAAAGTATTTATATTAACGGAACCCCAACAGCCGCGTTTTCTGCAGACACCGCTTGTGCTAATCATGCTTATAATTTTACTGATCAAAGCAGCAACAATGACGGGGCAATCGTTTCCTGGGATTGGGGTTTTGGCGATGCAACTATGCACAGTTCACTGCAAAACCCTCCACATACCTATACTTCTGCCGGAAGTTATAATGTAACACTGACTGTTACTACCGACAGCGCCTGTCAATCAAGCGCTCAACATACCATGGTTGTCGTAACGTCTGCTTCCGCACCAGGCCCGTTTACCTTATATCAGCCGGTAAATAATTATTTTTCATCCGACACGCTTATTGATTTCGGTTGGAATAGCTCAGTGGGAGCTGTATCTTATACGTTAGAGTATTCAACCGATTCTTTTTTAATTTCCAATGTTTTTACGGTTTCTAATATTCTGACTACAACGTATCAGATAGCCCTGCCTACGATCCAAACCTATTACTGGCGTGTTATTGCTCTCAACATTTGCGGAAATCAAATATTTTCAGAAATAAGAAAAGTTATATTGATCTCTCCTGCATTTTATTCCGGTATGCAATTATGGTTAAAGGCTGACTCCGGTGTTGTTTTAGAGGGTAGTAATGTAAAACAATGGACAGACCAGAGCAATAACGGAAATAACGTGATGCAGGCTGTTGCTTCTGCGCAACCGTTCCTTAACGGTAATAATCTTGCTTTAAATAATTTGCCTTCGTTATATTTTGATGGAAATGACTTTTTAAACGGTGGGGATATTTTAAATCTTGATAATCATGATATGACTGCTATTTGCTTAATACGAAGCAATTCTAATACAACAACAACCTACTTTGCAAAAAGTGATTATTCCGGGACTCCCGGTCATTATGCCCTCGCTGCTTTCGGAAATGATTTTGGGTTTTATTACAGCCCATATACTACAGGCCAGACACCCCCGGATAGTTCTTATTTTTTGTGCACCGTTTTGCTTAACAGAAGTAATGGATTAACCCGGATACGCAAAAATGGTTCTACTTTTTCCAGTGTTAGCTACAGCCCGGAAAGTACTTTCTGGAATAATACCTTTGCATTTTGTTTGGGGGGAAATTCCAATGGAAATTACAATTTAAATGGAGAAATAACTGAATTATTATATTACGACACCGCTTTGAATAATAATGAAATCAATAATATTGAATCTTATCTTGAGTATAAATACGCCCCACCCGTCAATCTTGGCCCGGATATCAATATCCCTTACGGCTTATGCGACACCATACTGGATGCCGGCGGACGGTTTACACATTTTGTATGGTCCACGGGCGATACCACCCAAACTATTAGCATTACCCAATCCGGACAGTATTCGGTAACAGCTACCAATATTTTCGGACAGCTTTCTCATGATAAGGTGCTCGTTAATATGCCATCATTTGCAGTTCATGATACAGCCTTTTGCCTTGGAGATTCTGTTTTGCTGAATACTGGCTTGCCTGCTGGTTATTTATATCTCTGGCAGCCGGGCAATATAACCAGCAACAGTTTTATTATTAAGTCTCCCGGGGTTTATACTGTTACAGTATTTGATACCATCGGATGCCAAAGGACAAAATCCTTTACAGTTTCAGCCGATTCTTTTGCAATAATTGCTTCACTCGGTCCCGACCGTAAAATCTGCCAGG
>CAZVKJ010000168.1:0-2453 GCA_964626855.1 uncultured Bacteroidales bacterium | reverse complement strand
TCTGGTCAACTGTTTCGGCATAACCGTATTTTACCTGTCCCCACGAAGTGATACCCGGTTTTACCTTGTGCAGCAGTTTGTAATGCGGGGCTTTTTGTATTATCTGGTTGATGTAGTAAAGCCGTTCGGGGCGCGGGCCTACTATCGACATATCGCCTGTGAGCACATTATAAAACTGCGGTATTTCATCTAAGCGGACTTTTCGCATAAAACGGCCGAAAGGAGTGATCCTCTGGTCGTTTTTACTGGAAAGCTGAGGCCCGTTTTTTTCGGCATCAACATACATCGACCTGAATTTGTACATAGTGAATGGTTTGCCGTGGAGGCCGATGCGTTCATGCGAATAAAACACCGGCCCTTTAGATGATAGTTTAACACCCAGGGCGACCAGCAAATAAATTGGCAGAAGTAATGCCATTGCAAACAACGATCCTGCAACGTCAATAACTCGTTTGATATAACGCTGCCAGGCAGGCATTAGCTCGGGCGAAATCTGTATCAGCGGGGCATGGAAGATAGAGGTCATTTTTACGCTGCCCAGCAAAAAATCTTTAAGGTCCGGAGTGATTTTTATTACCACATGGGTATCCTCCAAAAGCGAGATAATCTGCTCTACAAAGGAACGTTCTGTCTTGTCAATGGCGATGATCACTTCTTCTATACCGTATTCAATGATTATGTTTTTCAGGTTTTTATAACTGCCAAGGTGTGGAAGAAATGCTTTCATGGGATGATGATCGCCATTGTGCACATCCACAAAACCAATAAATTTGTTACCCGACGATTTCCATTGATTTTCTATTTCATTATATATTGCAGTAGCATTGCCGTTGCTGCCTATCAGCAAGGTGTTAAATCCTATGATTTTATGGTGTACTTTGTACGCTGTTTGCGATGATAATATTAAGCGGCCGAAATAGGTAAGAGTAAAATGCAATCCAAAAATAACACCGAAATACAGGTAATAATTTTTATAGGAAACCACCTGGTCGTCGAGTATGAACAGGAAGAAAATCACCACCATGCCAATAATCGAGATAGTGAATGTTTGTCCGAGCTCTTTTAATCGTGATTTTCTGAAAATCTTGTGATAAGTACCAATGATAAAATATAGCAGTATCCAGAAAAAGATGATGAAAAGCAGTCCGATATAAAGGTTATTATCTCCGTAAATCAGATCGGGGTGGTCAAACACATGGTGATCGATATGGTATTTTCTGAAAATAAAAAATAGTATCCACGCTGATGCAGCCGATAATACATCCGAAACGACATATTTAATTACCTGTAGTTTTTTGTTCATTACGTTCATTCGGTGTAAAGCAATTTTATATTATCCAGCAAAACCTCGGCTGATGTCTGATTTTCCGGTTTGTAACTTTCAAAAAATATTTTATATCCTGCCACGTCGGAGGATATATTGGCAGCAGGCGTGAGATTTATGTATATTTTATTCCACGTTGTATTAGGGTTAAGCACCATCACATCTATACGGTTGTTCATGCCGGTGTTTAATACAGCAAACAGGCCTATGGCCAAAGGGGCGTTGGTTTTGTAATTGAGTTCAAGAAAAACCGGCGACTGGTTTTGCGGTATTTCATAAATCTGGTCGGAGACACTTAAAAGATATGGTGCAGTGGCATCCATGTTTGCTACACCCGAACTGGCGCCTTCAAAAACCAGGGCACTGTCCTGTGTTTGTATAAAATTGGTGTCGCTGTTGGTAAATTTCAACAGGGTGATTCCGGCAGTTTCAAAATCTTCTTTCCACCGGATTTTGTTTTCATAATAAGTTACCGTAGGATGCAGGGTGTCGGTTTGTTCGGCTGTCAGTTCCACCGTAGTTTCCCAGGGTTGATAATACGAATAGTAAGCCCTCGACATGGCAATGCCGTTAAGTTTTATCCCTGCCCTCACCATGATGGTATGTTGCCCGTTAGCCAGTACGGGAAAAGTGGCCGGCAATTCATAAATTCCCTGCAAATCGCCGTCGATATATACCCAGGCATCGGTTATTTTGCAAGAGTTGCTACCGTCAAATTCGTAGGTGGTGTTAAGGTCTATTTTGTCAATGTGGATATATGAAGGGATGGTATCTGTTTTTTTGCACGAAGAATTAGAGAAGAGCAAAACACACCCGACAACAACCATAATAATTATGCGAAACCCGGCAGCGTATTTTTTCCCCATTATCTATATTGAAATTTATTGGGTTAACGGTAGTAAAATCGAATTATTGTATCGCAGGGAAATTTAATCAGGAATATTGATCTTTTCAATGACTTTATACGCAATGTCCAGGGCTTTGTATCCATCAATAATGCTGACGGGGGTTTCCGTATTGTTTTCTATCGAGTGAAAAAAAGTTTCCAGTTCGGTTTTGATGGCATTGATGGGAACAATTTCGGGTTTTTCAAAAAATATTTGTTTTTTGCCTTTGTTTTCGCCCAGAT
>CAZVKJ010000167.1:0-2469 GCA_964626855.1 uncultured Bacteroidales bacterium | reverse complement strand
ATGGATGTCGCACCGATGGAGATACGAGCAATTTAGTATTTTTTCAGGGAGCCACCCCGGGAAATACAAATAATAATCAAGCATTACTTAATACGGTTGACAGTTTAATTTTTTCACATCCGCAAGGTTTTTATACTCAAAATTTCGAATTAACCATTTCGCATACGTTGCCTACTGCAACGTTGCATTATACTTTGGACGGAAGCGATCCGACACCACAATCACCGGTTTATACTGCGCCCATTCCTATTCAAAATCTCCAGAATGAGCCTAATGGAATTTCTATGATACCAACCAATCCATTGGATACTCCTTTTCAATGGTATGTATGGAAAGCGCCGCAAGGCAATGTTTTTAAAGCGAATGTGTTAAAAGTTCGTTCTTTTAATGATACCGTGGCATCGTCTGAAATTGAAACTCAAAGCTATTTTGTTCATCCCGATATTTTTTCAAAGTATCCCAATTTTTCAGTTGCATCTTTGGTTACTGATACTGCTAACCTGTTTAATTATTATACCGGTATTTATATTCCGGGACTGTATCACGACCTTGATACAACATGGTTTTGGTGGTTAGGTACTGGAAATTATTGTCAGCGTGGCGATGACTGGGAACGTCCGGCTAATCTTAGCTTTTTTGAAAGCGATGGATCGCTGGCTTTTCAGCAAAATGTGGGAATAAGAATTCATGGAGGCGGAAGCAGAGTCTTTCCTGAAAAATCGTTGCGTGTTTATGCCCGTGATTCTTATGGGAAAAGCAATATTCATTATAAATTCTTCCCCGACAAAGACGTAACAGATTATAAACGTATTTTATTTGCCAATAACGGACAGGACTTTTCTGGTTCGACCTTAAATGATATTATTACGCAATATCTTGTAAAAGATATGAATATGGAGGTTCAGGCATACAGGCCTTCGGTAATGTTTATCAACGGGGAATTCTGGGGAATCCACAGCGTAAAAGACCGGCTCGATAAATATTATCTTCAATATACCCACGGCATTGATCCAGACAATGTTGATTTGCTTGAAAATAATATGAATATAGAAGAAGGCGATACGCTTCAGTATGCTGCAATGCTTGATTATATCCGGAATCATGATGTAGCCCAACAGGAAGTGTATGACTCAATAGCTTCGATGATGGATATTGATAATTATATTGAATATAATATAAGTAAACAATACATGGCTTCCGACGATTGGCCCGGTAATAATACATCTTATTGGAAGGAAAGAACTCAGGGAAACAAATGGCGTTGGATATTTTTTGATAATAATAACGCTTTGCTGTGGTCCGATTTGAATACCATAGAGATTTCTACTGCTGTTGGCGGTCCCCCATGGCCAAATCCCGATTGGTCTACTTTTCTTTTACGAACCTTGCTTCAAAATGATACGTTTAGGCAAAAATATTTGCAAAGATTTGAATATCATTTATTAAACACTTTTAGTACAAATCGGGTTCTCCATTATATTGATAGTTTATCTGCTCTTGTTACCCCTGTTTTACCCGAACATATTGCAAGATGGAATTATCCGCAGGACATTAATTATTACCAATGGAATATAGATCAGATGCGTTTATTTGCCAATGAACGTCCTTGTAAAATGCGTCAGTTTATTATGTCATATTTTAACATTACAGACACAACTTATGCTGCAGGACTGTGTGATAATACCGGAATTACCGAGCCGCCAATAAATACAACCCATGTTTATGCCATAGGAAATGAAATAAACATTGATTTACCTGCCGAAATTTCTGGTAATTTATTTATTTATAATATTATGGGACAGCAAGTGGGCTTTGAAAAAATTGGTGGGAAAATGCACTATCAATATCATATTGATGGAACTAAAGGATGTTATATTGTCCGTTTAATTTCCAACAATAATGCCTATAGCTGGAAAGTGGTACTACCTGATTAATCCTGTAATAATTACGTTAAAATATAACCTGTAATGTCCATTATAACATTACAGGTTTTATTTTGATGTTTATAGGAATGGATTAATTTTGATTATTCGCTTTATCCCGTCTTTTTAGATTAATATAGTCGCTTCTTAAAATTGAATTATTTTGCTGATTAATAACAAATTGTTGCGTAATTATTTTGTTTATAAATGCAGTATCTTGTATCTTTGTAGTGCAAAAACCTCCAAATTAGGATAGGAACATTACCAAAAAAGGACAGCGGGATTTATTTCGACCACTCTTGAAAGACTTTATTGATGTGAACCACAAATTGGTTCTTTTGGCAAACAAGATTGATTGGTCATACGTTGAAAAAGAGTTTTCGTCGTATTACTCAAAAAACGGAGAACCGTCCTGCTTTTGTCATATTTTTCGGTATTCATTTTACATTTTACAAATACAGTAAGTTGTTGCCATTAGATTTTGATTTTGACTGTCCCGGAGCTATATTTGCACCATGTTTATTCGCAGGAAGAAAAATAAGACAGG
>CAZVKJ010000166.1:0-2516 GCA_964626855.1 uncultured Bacteroidales bacterium | reverse complement strand
CTGCTTGTACTCAATGTCACGTAAGCCAAGGTTTTGTTGATTATATTGCAAATGGTAAAGTATCTAACACTGTTAAGTATACAGATCCTTTACAACCAAACTGTTATACATGTCATAAAATTCACAAAACTTATACAGAAGCTGATTGGACTTTGACAACAACCGATGCTGTTACATTAACTCATGGTGGTAATACATACGACAGAGGTAGCAGTAACCTTTGCGCAAACTGCCATCAGGCAAGATCATTGAATCCTACATTGCCAACAGTTGGTGGAAGTGATGTTACATTATCATCTTCTCAAACACGTTGGGGAACCCATCATGGTCCAATGGCTAACGTTTTACTGGGAAAAGGTGGTTATGAAGTAACTGGTACTTTTGTTAGCGATTATTCAACAGTTACAAATCCTCACTACACACAAAATTCAAACGGTTGTGTAACTTGTCATATGGCTACTCCTTATGGAACTATGGCTGGGGGACATCAACTAGGTTTAGAATACGATCAACATGGTACAGTTAAAATGTTAACAAATGGCTGTACTGCATGCCATACAAATGCAACTACTCTTGCAACTTTGATTACAGATAGAAAAGCTCTTACCCAATCATTGTTAGACCAACTTGAAGCAAAACTTGTAACAGCTGGTATTTACAATACAACAACTGGTTTATGTAATGCAGGAACATACTCAGCAGATGTTGCTGGTGCCTTTATTAATTACCAAACCATTAAAGAAGACAAGAGTCTTGGAATTCATAATCCTGCATATACTGAGGCATTATTAAAGAATTCGATTGAAAAGTTGACTCCTAAAAAATAGTTAACTTATTGGAAAATAAAAAAGGGCCATTTTTATGGCCCTTTTTTATTTTCTCAAAAAATATTATTTCTTAAAAGTTCTCATGTAATTCACAATTTGCCAAATTCCTTCATCATCAATTTTACCTTCATACTTTGGCATTTCTTCTCTACCCATTTTTACCTTAAAAAAAAGATCCCCATCGGTTTGGGATTGAAAGTTAGCCTCTGAAAAGTTTCCAGGGAAAGTTTCTAAACCTCTTGCTTTAGGTCCATCACCTAGTCCAGTTTTACCATGACATGATGCACAATTTTTTGTATACAAATCCTTACCCGCTTTGATATTTGCATCATCAGACTTAACAACGTTTTTCATTGTTTTAAATTTGCTTGGAACCTCCCATGGTTTTGCTTTCTGGGCATTAACTATGCTTGCCAAACCAAATACTAACGCCATTGCTAAAGTAATCAATTTAAATGTTTTCATTTGAAGTTGTTTTTTGATTTAACAATATATTACTTAAATAGTTCAGCTTTGTTAAAGAAGTTTAGTAGAAGGTGTATAAACAAAAAAGCCGTTTTGTAAAACGGCTTTTTATGATCATTATTTCTTAAAGGTTCTCATGTAGTTAACTATTTGCCAAATTCCTTCATCGTCTATTTTCCCTTCGTATTTTGGCATTTCTCCACGACCAAATTTTGTTTTGTAAAAGTGATCAGCATCGCTTTGGTTTTGGTACTCACCTTTGGAGAAATCTCCAGGGAAGGTTTCTAAGCCTCTAGCCTTAGGGCCATCACCCAATCCAGTTTTACCATGACATGAAGCGCAGTTCTTGTTGTAAAGCATTTTACCAGCATTATTGTTCGCTTCATCGGCCTTAACTGGGTTTTTCATTGCTTTAAATTTAGCAGGAACTTCCCAAGGTTTTGGTTTTTGCTGTTGTGCAACTGCAGTAAAAGTTATTCCTAGAACTAATGCCATAGTTAGGAAAAGGATCTGTTTCAAGGTTTTCATAATCTGTTATTTTAATGTTTACTTTTCTAAATACAATTTCTATGCAAATTATTAATTTGAAAAAGAATGTTCAAAAAAAATATACAATTTATTAATGCTCATCAGATTCGTGATAACCGTTTATCATACTTTTAAATAGGGTCAAAGGTTTTGAACCTAAAGTACAGGTGTAAATATGAATGATCATAAAAACTGAAAGGAAAAATCCAACAGTTATATGTAGAATATCAGTTAAAATTAGCCCGCTTACGCCAAATATACCTTTAATGGTAATCTCAGGGAAAAGAAGGCCTACTCCGGAAATAATTAGTAAAGGTAAACCTACAAACATTGCTAAAACATATACAAAACGTTGCAAAGGATTAAATTTACTTGTTTCGGTTACAGGAAATGGGTGAGGTTCTTTTTTAAACATCCCATATGCATAGTATTTAAACTGAATAAGAAGGTCTTTCCAAATGGTTTTCCAATTAATTCGATAGTGGCTCCCGTTCTTAGTTAGTATATTTCCAGTTACATAAATAACATAATTGAGAGTTAACAGTAAAGCTGCAAAATTGTGAGCTGCAACGGCTCTATCAAATCGAATTATAAATTTGCTTGTAGTTTCTTTGTCAGTATATTGCATGCTAATCCCTGTAATAATAAGGATTATAAAGAGTAAAGCGTTAAAAACATGCCATGCTCTAATCCACT
>CAZVKJ010000165.1:0-2530 GCA_964626855.1 uncultured Bacteroidales bacterium | reverse complement strand
GGTATTCGGGCGCAACCACGATGTACTGCTGTGCCATCAGTTCGCGGATGATATGAGCATGATAGGTGGTGAAGTCGGCATGAACACCGCCGTGAGGTAAAATTAGCAGCGGATATTTTTTATCGGGATCGATACCTTTGGGGATAAAAATGTATGTATAAAACTTCACCGGGTTATGAGCGCCCATGGCAGTAGGATTCTTAACCTTAGCCGGTGGCGGACCGGTAATAAAAACTTTATCAATATAAGCCACATCGCCCACTTTATTGTACCATTGCAGGTCGTCTATCCCTTTATTCAGCACGTCGAAGTCGTGCTGAAGGTTCTCTATCTTTTTCTGAAGGGTTTTGATTTCTTCGTTAGCGGAAGTTTCTTTTTCCTGAGCAAAAAGAACGTTGCAGGAAATGAAAACGATGACCAGACCGAGGGTGAAATTACGGATACGTTTGTTCATGATAAATGAATTAAGAAATCAAAAATACAAAACTTCCGGATAACCGGCAGGTTTCGGAGGGATTTTTTTGCTCTTCTCCCGGGTATCGGGACTTCGCAGTTAAATCAATTACGAATTACGAATTACAATTACGAATTAAAAATTACGAATTACGATTTATGGAAACCTTTCAAAGTCCGCCCAGAGTACCCGGGGGCAGAGTTTTCAGTCTTTTTAACTCTTCTCCCTAGTACTCGGGACTTTGCACGCTGGAAGGTTTTAGATTATTGTCCTACCCTTCCCAGTTACGCTGGAAAATTCTTAAAAAATAAGAATTGAGTACCTATTGGTAGGATTTGAAAAGAGTATTATGGATTTATTTTGGGGTTATAATTTTCAGATTAGCAATACGCTCAAAATGTTTTGGATTTAATGTCGCCAATTCCAAATGATTTGCTATTGCTGTTCCGGCTATCATTAAATCAGGTATATCAAGTTGCATCTTTTTTTTTCGTAGTTCTCTGTCAACACTTATGGCAACTCTGTTGGCTTGAGAATTATATGGCAGTGAAATAATTTTACTAAAGAAATCATCCCAATATAAATCCTGATCAACATTACTTCCAAAATAAATTTCGTATTCAGTAATCGTTGAAACAGCAAATAAATCATAATCATTCGATAACTTATAGAAAAATGAATTTGCTTTATTCTTTTTTCTAAAGTAATCGATCAATACAGATGTATCCAGACAAATCAATTTTTTCTCCATTGATTAAATCTTTTTCTGTTTTCCTTAAATTGTTTGTATTGCTCATCCGACATTACCGGCCCCATCAATAAAAACTTTTGGAATTCCGTTTTCTCATCTCTGGCCTTGCTATCAATAAATGCATCATCCAACTCAGATTTGAGTTTCGCAATTTGATTTGCCGGCAAATGTTTAATCAAATTCATCAATTGGTCAAAAGGTAAATCAACAGTCAGTTGCATATCGTTATTTTTTTACAAATTTACATGAAATTTTTCACCTGTCCGTATAATCTGTAAAATTTTGATATCAATATGTGTCTTCCCAATTATCCGGGGCGTACGCTGGAAGGTTTTATTTGGCAAAAGCCTTTAGAAGATCGAATTCATCAAAAGAATCAATGATCTGGAAGATGTTGTTCATTTTCTCCAGTTCGCTGCGGTAGTTGTTGGTATTCACAGCGATTATCCTGCCGATATTTGCCTTCTGGGCGGCCTGTATCCCCGAAAGGGAATCTTCCATGACGATGCAATCCTGAGGAGGAACACCTATGGCTTGAGCTGCCCGGAGGAAAATATCCGGAGCCGGTTTGCCCGGGAACGTAAAATCGTCGTAAATGATTTTATCCGTATCGAACCAGTTGCCGAGATGAAAGTAGCGGATAAAGAAATCCACATTTGCTTTTTCGGATGCGGTGGCAATGGTTCGCGGGATGCAACGACGTTTCAGTTCGTTTAATAATCCGGTTACCCCGGGCGCTAAACGGTAGTTTTGAGTGTCGGCAGAGGCGATGTTGCGGTAGATTTCCTCCTTTTTGTCGGCTATTTCCGTTACTTCGGCATCGGTGGCTTGGCGGCCAAGCAGGTATTCCACGATGGCTTTATTGGTCCGGCCAAACACATGAAGATTCATGACGTTACGGGTAAGTGGCGTTTGGCGGATATCGCGGAAAAAGATGTTCCAGGCTTGTTCGTGATAGGCGGCATCCCAGACCAGTGTTCCGTTAAAATCAAAAATAATTCCTTCCATGCAGGGTGGTATTTATTCTATCAACGAATAGATGGTGGGTTTGTTGCCTGAAATAACTCTTTGGGACTTCGTATTTAAAATCAATTACAAATTACGATTTACGAATTACGATTTATGGAAACCTTCCAAAGTTCGTAGAACTTGGAAGAGTAACCACCCCCGAAAAGGTGCGTCATTTTTATGAGTTCCCGAAACTATTTGCATTTTACGATTTACTTTTTACTTTTGTCGGCGGTTTGCTATTGGCTAATGGCCAAAAACTAACAGCCAATCGCTATCATAAATCCATTTATTAAAAAAATCGTTAACTCATGAGC
>CAZVKJ010000164.1:0-2546 GCA_964626855.1 uncultured Bacteroidales bacterium | reverse complement strand
CGCCAGGTCCCGTGGCGCCGGTAACCCGGTTCAGGGGCGAAGCTTCATACAAAGTCCTGTTCCAGGAAAAAGAGGTCGTATCATGACCGGTAATATTTGACTTGTAATAGTTGACCGCGCCGGTTTTGGCATCGGGTACAAATGCACCGGAATTGCCCGGTTTGGGGTAATGTAAATAATGGATGCTGTCCCTTCCGAAACGGTCATAAGCCAGCGCTTCGACAACATCATCTTTTGATGGTGAGCCCTGCACTGTTATGGTTTGAACCGGACGGCCCAATCCATCGAAGTAGGCAATTTTTTCAATCCGTGGGGTGGCGGTGATGTTTGTTGTATCCGTTACCGGATCGCGCAAGGTATAGGTACGGATATAGTTCATCGAAGCATTGGGAGAGCCGTTGGCCACCGTTCCTCCGGTAGCCGGGTTGTAACTGATATCAGTGAACGAGGCCGCAGCCGAGCTGATGTATATTTTCACATCGCTTCCCTCCACGGCCCTGAATCCCGGCGTGAGTTTCACCCATTGCGAAGCTGTGATGTCGGCTTTACCGCTGTACACATCGCTGTTGGTAACCTGGGTCTGTGCGTTGGCATTAACGGCCAAACCAACCGAGATCCATAAAATCAGACTTTTCAGTAGCCCTGAACTTGGAAGACTGTTCATTGGCCGGTTACGTATTTGATTCTTTTATTTTACAAAGACTTAATCATTCTTCCTATATTTTCCAAACAAGGAGGAGAATGGAGCGAGGACTTAATCGTTATTTATTTTTGAATTAATAAAAACAAATCCTGAATTACAATCTCTTCGACAGTATATTCCTTTTTTAAACAAATAATAAATAATGGCTTTAGCTTGATCAAATGAAAATTCTTCTGATTTTAACCTGCGATTCTCAAAATATCTATTCAAAAAAGCATCTTTGTTGGTTTTCAGAAAAATATCAAGTGAATCATTCTTTATTACGGAATAACCGTCAAGTATTTCTTTATTGCTTTTGTTAAAAGTGATAGCTTCGTTATTTATGATTTTTTTTACCATTATACTTGAATAATGGTCATCATCCTTTAATAATTTTTCGTCTTTTACCATTAAGTAGAGAATATTATTCGTGATGGTAATTGGGAATGTTTCTTCTCCACATTTTACGTCAATAGCAATAAAATAACTTGATGTAGAAATATTATTTAAAATATCTATCAGTTCATCCGTTTTTTTAACATCAGTATTACACGCAGCCGAAAAAAATAACAAATAAATTATTGCAATGATTTTTTTCATTTTAGTAAGTTTTGGGGAATTTCA
Organism: uncultured Bacteroidales bacterium; assembly: GCA_964626855.1. Lineage (GTDB taxonomy): Bacteria > Bacteroidota > Bacteroidia > Bacteroidales > CAIWKO01 > CAIWKO01. The sequence continues at coordinate 1,240 of CAZVKJ010000164.1, read as the reverse complement.
ATTCCATAATACGTTGTCCTTTTATCCTGACCTACTTTTGTTCTAATTTTATTCTGCATATTAACTGCATCAACCTCTGATAAAGGAATACCGTTTCTTGTAACTCCCTTTTTCGTGCTGTGATTATTGAGGTCTGAGGCGTGCGTTAATTCATGTGTTAGTTGTGAGCGAGGATCGTCTTTTGCCCCTCTAACATCTGTATTAACATCAGGATTGAAATTCGTCTTTGAACCGGATCTATCTACCCAATTCCCATTTTTATCTTTTTCCGATATTACAATTCCATCCGGTTTATTTGAGGATCCACCTGTCTCGAATTCATCTTTATTATAGGTGATTATGTGCTCAACACTACTAGATTCAAGCCCACTCACCATTTTACTCACATCCTTATCTAACTTTTTAATGTCGTTTAGTTGATTAAGGACTTTTAAGGCATATGAATCTTTCCCTTTGTATTCACTCTTGTCTGAGTTTATCAGTTTCCCATTTGTGTATTGCAAATCAATTGTCTTTTTGTTTTGATCATAAATGCGAATTAGTATTTCCATTCCATCCGGGTCTGAAAATTGCAAAGGATTATCAACGCAGTAATTGTAGGGACTCCATCTTCTATATTTCTCCGCAAGTGGATCGGGTGTGTGCCACCTCCCCAGCGCCGGGTCATACATCCGTGCCCCGTAATCATACCAATCCACCTTCACCCCCGCCAACAGATCATCCTGGAGTTCCTTCCCGTTATACAGGTATTTGTTCTTATACGCACCGGTAGCATACCAGCTTGATTGTTGTGTTACAAATCCAAACGGGTCATAGCTGGTAATCTGGTTGGTTTCGGGCTTTCCGTCGGAATGAGCAGTAAAAACAACTCGTGTGTTGCCCAGGTGGTCTTTCTGGTTATATTCATAATTCCAAAGAACGCTGCCGTTGTTGTTAAACGGTACCATCCGGCCTTCAGAGGTAAAGATACACTTCAGTACGGAGTTTTCATACAAAAAGTTCCCTGAATAATCGTACCGGGTAGTATTTCCGGCCGTGTAGCCATAAACCTTTTTGGCCAGTTTGTTACCTGCCGCATCCCAGGTGTACAGCGCGTAATCATAGACACAACTTACCTGTTGTGGCAAGTTTAGCTGGTTATAGGTGATGGTAAACCCCTTGGAAACGTCGTAGGTCATGTTGCCATTACTGTCGTATGCATAATTGCCTGATACTGCATTGTATCCCTGGTAGTTCAGAC
>CAZVKJ010000163.1:0-2571 GCA_964626855.1 uncultured Bacteroidales bacterium | reverse complement strand
GCGCCTGCCGTACCGGTTTGTCTCATCATGGGGCAAATTGCAATACATTCTTTTCTTTGAATACCGGAGAAATTGCCGTGAACATATATTATAGGATCTTCACTATAACGAACAAAATCCTGTAATTCATTTTGCTCAAACTTAGTTGCTATTAGAGATTTTGCCGCATTGATTACTATCTCTTCGCCGGGATTATCCTGAGCAAACAAAGTAATACTGAAGAAAACTGTAACCCAAATAATTAAAATGAATTTTCTTTTCATGGATTTTTAATATTATCAGGTCCTGAAAATGAGTTTATATTTGCCATTAATCCTTTACGCAACGGACAGAAGCACCAGTTCTTATTTGGAAATAACATTTAATTAAAATACTATCATAATTGCTCATAGCTCTCATCCAGATTTCTTCTCCAGAGTATAATGACCCAGTCCACCATAGCCCATGAACTCCAATGTTACCAAAATTTACATACATACGGTTACCACCAGGAAATGCTGTGAACCCAGTTTCATTAGTAGCTCCCGTGTTAGGTGAAGCCCAATGAGCTGTGCCTGCCTCTTTTAATTTGCCACCTGCAACGCTTTCCCCACCTAAATAATCGCTTAAAGTTGTCCATTCGGAATCGCTTGGAACATGCCATCCAATAGGACAAAGCTTGCTCGTATTTACAGTAGTCCAATTGTACAAGGCTCCATATATTTCTTTATTGGAAATGTTATTATCATACCAGCAATAAGCAGGTGTTAAATTGTACCATGTGCTATCTATTACAAGCGGTATTAAAGTACCATCATTTAACTTCGTGTTTTTAAGGTTTTCCCTTAACCAGCACTGGTTCCCAATTTTCACCGTATTATAAGTATTCCCCTCATAATCTTTTACAGTGGAAACACCACATTTAAATGTACTGCTCTGAACACCGTAATAAGGTGGTAATGTTACAGTTTGTGCTGAAACATTAACGATGAAAAGGACCAAACAAAATGCTTGAAGAAGTTTTTTCATGATTAGTCTTTTACACAGCGGACAGAAAAACCAATTTTCTTTATATTCCCGTCAATAAGAATTTCGGAGTTATAAGATCGTAAGTCAATAGTCCAGGCATTTTCAATATCTAAAGAATTGGAAGCCCACCAGTTACCTAAATCGCCTAATTGACCAAAGTCATATAGTTGGCCACCACCAGGAAGTGCCGTAAAGCCGCTCGTGTTTGTTGCTCCAGTGTTGGGGCTGTTCCAATGTGTTGTTCCGGCTTCTTTTAATTTGCCCCCAGCTATACCTTCACCACCCAAGTAATCGCTTAATTGTGTCCACTCTGCATCGCTTGGCACATGCCATCCAAGCGGGCACAATTTGCCTGTATTCACGGTGTACCAATTGTACAATGCCCCATAAACTGACCCATAGGTTGCGTAATCATTATTGTACCAGCAATATGCAGGAGTAGTTAAACCAGCCCAAGTTGTTCCACCGGAAATAACATTGGGAATTGAAGTACTATCATTTAACTTAGTACTTTTAAGGTTTTCCCTTAACCAGCACTGGTTCCCTATTTTCACTGTATTATATGTATTCCCCTCATAATCTTTTACAGAGGAAACCCCGCATTTGAAGGCACTACTATTTACCCCATAATAAGGTGGTAATGTTACAGTTTGTGCTGAAACATTAACAGCAAAAAAGAGCAAGCAAAATATTTGAAGAAGTTTTTTCATTGTTTTAATCTTTGATACAACGAACGGAAAACCCGAAATTATTATTGAATACACTTACCCCAACGTCAACACTATTTGTGTAAATCAACTTTGCCCATGAACTGTCTGAGTCTTGTGGAGTTGATGTCCACCATATTCCATAATTGGCAGCATTGCCAAAAATGCCATTTTTAAATCGGTTTCCACCAGGTAATGCTGTAAAACCTGTTTTATTTCTGTACTCAGGATAATCGGTATTGCCCGGACATCCCGGATTTATTGCTACTGCCCACATTGTAGTTGCAGATAAAGCTTTTGCAATTTCGTTTTCAATAAAAGTTGAGTCATAATTATACCCATTAGCAATTAGATATAATTCCATAACATTCCATTCATTATCGCTTGGCACATGCCAACCAATAGGACACAACTTGCCTGTATTCACGGTGTGCCAATTGTACAATGCCCCATAAACGGAACCATAGGCTACATAACTGTTGTCGTACCAACAATAAGCAGGGGTTGTAAGTCCTTCCCAAGTTGTACCATCAGTTACATTGGGTATATTTGTACCATCGTTGTATTTGGTGGAACGTAAGTTTTCTTTTAGCCAGCACTGGTCGCCAATTTTAACAGTATTATATACATTGCCAAGATAGTCGGTAACTGTTGATACACCGCAAATAAAATCAGGCTTCTTTTGCACCCCATAATACGGGGGCAAAGATACAGTTTGAGCAAATGTGGATGCAGTGAATAATTCAAGGAGCAAAAAAATATTAAATGATTTCATGGCTTTTGTTTTATTCCATATCGCCCGAGGTTACATATAATACCCCACCAATTTTAATTAGAGTAGCAATGGCATAGCGCC
>CAZVKJ010000162.1:0-2656 GCA_964626855.1 uncultured Bacteroidales bacterium | reverse complement strand
CATGCCTTTTTTTATATCATGAAAATAAAATTTTTAGTACTTGCGAAACTTGAATTATAATAATATTACCACCACTCATGGTAAAGTTGCTGGAGGTTGATGTCCCCGCATCAAAACTGTAATAAGTAGTAGAGGTATTTCCAATCGTACAAAGGTTTATGGTACCCCCTGAAATATTGAAGTTGGTGATATTGGAAGAAGATGAAACCGCAAGCCTTCCTGCAATGTTCAGTGTACCCCCTTCGATCATGACAGAGGAATTTGAGGCAAGCCCTACGGAATTCCCAGAAGCGGTACCTACGTTATAGATTCCGTTTGAAACTCTCAATAACCCTGTTATAGTAGGAGAACCATTTTGGGCTGTAGAGGTAAAATTCGGGTTGTTGAGCCAAAGTGCTCCATAAGCCGGTACCGAATAACTGGCGCTACTGTATAAAGGTGTGGTCAGTGTGAAGGTTCCTCCGAACTTCAGTGTTCCTGCTGTATGGGTATTTACCAGCCCTACGGTATTGCCGTCCTGGACGGTGAAAGCCCGCTGGATCTCGAGAACCGGTGGCATGACAGTCAGAGAAGCGGTAGTCGTGCCCTTGTTTAAATAAAACTGATAGAAGTTACACGTTGTGCCAGTACCGGAAATTGTCGCACTGCCAATTCCATAAAAATAAACTGATGCTCTGGGACGTGATGATCCATAATACATATTAAATGTTCCGTTCACGGTAAGGCTTCCGGTTCCGATGGCCGTTGCCGAGCTTCCCCCAATATTAAGTGTATGGGCCAGACTGGAACCACCGCTGATACCAGCTGTGAATGCAGCGCCAGTTGAAACTATGACACCATTGGCGACGGTAAGTGTATAAGCCGTTGAAGGAGAGAATCTTAAAACACCGCTGGTTCCCTGGCCAACGGTAAGGGAATTGCAATTGGCAGCAACGTCGATGGTAACGGTATGTCCGTCGGCAATCGTTACATTATCACCAATCGTTGGGACCACACCGCCCACCCAGGTTGCTGAAGCTGACCAGTTACCGGTCGCATTAGAAATGATATTACTTGCTGCTAATGTGGATTGATTTCCAAGAAGATAACTTGATTCCAAATCGACAACTGAAACAATTCTATAATAATAAAGCGTACCGGGTAATAATCCGGTTTGAGGAAGAGAATATAAGGTTCCGGTCGTGGCACTTGTGGTAGAAGGGATATCACTGCCAACCTGCGTAAATGTTACATTATCAGAAGAACGATAAACACGAAAGGCTGTTTCATTTGTTGAATTGTCAGTCCAACCAACTGTCATACTGGTTTTGGTAACTGCAGAGGTTGTGAATGCGGTCGGTGGGGCTGTTGGTGCAACACCAAGGTCAAGAGACACATCATCAATAGTAATGTACCACGGACTACCGTTTATCCACCCGTGTATTGCAACATAATATGTTCCAGATGTTGAAGGAGTAAGCACTCCTTTTATCTGCTGATAAGAACTCCCTATTCCAATCGCAGAAGTTATTGAGTTGGTCATTCCTGCAATGGTGGCTGTTGTTCCATACTTTAGTTCGATGGTTGCATTTGTTGTTGTTGAACCATCTTGTCTTGCATAAACTGAGAAAACATAACCTGTTCCCCCGGTTAGGGTAACTTGCTTAAATAACCAGGCCTCCCCAGAATAGTGCAGGTAACAATCCCAGGTACCCGTTCGAGGTGTTCTGTTATAACTTGTCTGGGTCGAATTTGCAGTCCAATTATAAGAAGTATAATTTGGACCAACTGCCTGAGTCCAGCCATTAACTGTGGTTGAACCATCTGTGTTTCCTGTTTCGAATCCGTCAGAAAAAATGTTCTGACTGAATGAAAAAGAACTAAGAAGAAATAACACGATAATCAGTAAATACTTTTTCATAGTTTGATTTTTTGTTTTTGGTTAATCTCTTTTTGAATTTTCATGGGAAAATATGTTGGTTTTATTTTTACAGTAACTGGTTAACGAAGAGCGGACAAAGGGATTTACGATTGACATGATTTACGATTTACGATTGACTGATTGATTGAAAATATTGAGTGAATGAGTGAATTTGAGCTTTGATCCTTGATCTTTGATCTTTAAACGCGAAACCCCGAGCCGCCGGGCACTTCGACAGGCTCAGTGCCCTGAAACCCTGAAACACCGGGCACTTCGACAAGCTCAGTGCCCTGAAACCCTGAAACCCAGGACCAGTTGACCAGTGGACCGGCAGATGCGTCAGGGGGGAAGGAGGTCGGATGGAGATGAAAGATTCCATTTTAGTCTGGTTGTCCTTGATGATGAAAGTGAACAGATCCTGAAACAGGATTCTCATTCAAAAATAAAAAGATTTAGTACCCACCAAACATATAGCAGAAAAGAAGTGGTTAAAAAAAGTCCGGATTCAGGAATCCGGACTTTTTTATTTTTTATCTATTTGATATTTAATTCTTTATCATCAGATGATTCAAAAAGTTAAAAAGTGTTAATTTTTTCCTCTATATTTACCGGGCAAGTAAAATTAGCAGAGGCGGACTACATAGAGTATTGCTTCCGGAATCAGGATATTCTGCCTTATCAAGTTGTAATTCGCTATGGACCTTTTTGTTGTCATTCTTTATTCGATCATCGTTTATCAGGCTGTCGTCTTTTCGT
>CAZVKJ010000161.1:0-2676 GCA_964626855.1 uncultured Bacteroidales bacterium | reverse complement strand
TTTATATCAATCATTTACAACTAATTTTAAAAAGTTAACGCATCACTAGTGTTTTTTCAATAGAAATGATACCCTGGCGGTAGTTCAGTTACTGCTTACACCGGTAAGTTGTGCATAGTGAATCTGCATTGCATTCACCCCGGAGGTGAATCTATCGCACCCTAAACCTGAATTGCATCCACCCCGGAGGTGGATCTATCGCACCCCAAACCTGAATTGCATCCACCCCGAAGGTGAATCTATCGCACCCCAAACCTGAATTGCATCCACCCTCGAGGTGAATCTATCGCACCCTAAACCTGAATTGCATCCACCCCGGAGGTGGATCTATCGCACCCTAACCCTGCATTGCATTCACCCCGGAGGTGAATATACCGGAGGGTAAGGCTGAATTGCATTCACTTCCGACCTGTAAAACGAGTAAAAAAACGCTTTTATACGGGCTGTCGGGACTAATCTGTTCGGTTTTTTTATTGATTATCAATGAACACGGTTTAAGATTAAAACCGTTAACCGGAGGGGTTACTGTTCCCGGCACAGGAAATCCCTCCGGTAAGCGATTATTATACTGCCGGTTTATCGGCAACTGAATTTCCCTGTTTGTTGAAAAGCTTTCCCAGGTCATCAACAATGGATTGCATACCAGGAATTTTCTTCTTTAACTGCAGTTTGGCATCCGAATAGATGAAACGTGCAAGAACAAAAACTTCGGCTCCGGCAAGATGACGGGTATCACTAACCATTTCGCTAAGAATGGTGGTTTCCCGCATAATCTGGGTGAGCTGGGTATGCAAATGATTGTCTCTTTTACCACAGGCCAGCATTTCATCACCAGGATTGATTTCCGGAACATTGGTAGCATACTCAAGGGCTTTTTCAACAAAAGGTTTCCGTCCGTCATCCATTGCCTGCAAATCCGAAAGTTCGGCTTTGCTAAGCTTGGTAAGGAACGGCATCTTTTGCCTGATGGTGGCAAATGCCTGCATCACGGCAGTAAAGTCCTCAGAGAGCATTTCTATATCAATTCTGTTATCCATGCATGACTTTTTAAGTTATAAAGACAAATTTTACGCACTGAATGGAGAGTTCCCACCGGGAGGGATGAGCAGAAATACATATCAAACCGGCTATAGCCAATTGATATTACGAATAAAATAAGTAGAGCGATAACACCCGGTACAGAAAAAGGCATCCGGGATTTTCCTAACCGCTCGAACGAACGGCTAAGAGGGACGTAACAACACAAATGATGTCCGTAAACAATTTCACGGTATTGCTTAAGCATATTTCCGATCCCTGTCATAGGATTACAGGCATCAGGCAAAAACCGGTAACGGCAACGGTTCATTTTTATAATTGTTTTCAGGCTTATATTGTGTAAAACCTGTTGTTTATTGCAAAATGGGCATTAAGTCAAAAAAACCATGATCCTCCATCTGAAATCTTCCAACAACTATTTTCTCTCTGTATCCGTCAATTTATTCATGGTTTAACCATGCAACAAATATAAAAAATTTTTAATTATGCAACTATTTTTCTGAAAAATTAAAATTATTTTTTCTGATGTGTCGTGAATTTTTTATCAATAAAAATTTTACCCAATCAAAACGTTGCATTTACGACTTGCATTCAGCTTTTTTAAAGATAATATTATCCGACAGAAAATTAAATTTGATAAAAAATCTTTTACTAAGTAATTGGATAAATAGAATGTCGCATATCAAAAAAGAATAGGACGCGGAAAAAACGGATAAATAGGGTCTGCTGAAAAAGTCATAATAGTATATTTTTTATCGAATTAACAATTGTTTTTTACTGTTGTCCGATAAAAGTATCCGGACTAAAGTCCTTCAAGTAATTACGATTACTAACACCAGGCTTAAGCCTGGTGTTAGTAAAATACATTAAACATTGGGCTTTAGCCCTTCAAGGAAATTTTTCACCGGACAATAATGACATTTATTATTTAATTTATAACCTGAGTTCGGGATAAAAATCTTAATTTAAGAAACAAATATTTTTTGATTATCAGGCTTATTTATTGCCGTCCCATTTATGGGGCGGATAAAAGGAGTCAGCTATTTTGGCTTTAGCCACATTTTCCTGACTTTTTGTTGGGCTAAAGCCAGAATTTGTTTGCCTTTTTAATTCCGTTGACTAAAGTCAACGGCAATGAATTTTGCTTTTCATCTGTTTGTATAAAATCTTATCCCGAATTCAGAATAAAATCCTGAAGGGATTTAATCCAAATAGCCCCGAATGAAATTCGGGGTATGAGTCAATTTTATCATCGGGAACCCGGAAAGGGTTCAATGATAGCCCTATTGAACCCCTTCCGGGGTTCCTCGTTTGCAGAACATTTTATCCCGAATTGCATTCGGGGCTATTCATAGTTAACCACTTCGTGGTTTTTTCAGCAAATCCTAAATACGAATCATAATATAAACAGATTTAACGCTGATTTTATTCTTGCAGGCATGAATAATAAGATTGGATAGGTCAATCATTCCGGCTTGTCGGAATTAAAATCCGTTTTTAATACGCTATTTTCAGCAAAAATCCGGGTTCTATTCTTAAGGTTTTCAAATTTAATGGTACGACAATTTGTAGTTTTTATTACGTATTTGAAAATTATTAAAAAAAATCAGATAAAAGCAAACATCGTTCCGTTAATTT
>CAZVKJ010000160.1:0-2721 GCA_964626855.1 uncultured Bacteroidales bacterium | reverse complement strand
CCAAGGAAGAAATCAATGCTGCCGTTAAAGAAGCTGCCGAAGGTCCGATGAAAGGCATAGTGGAATATACCGAGGACGAAATTGTATCGGTGGATATTATTCATAATCCCCATTCTTCCATTTTCGATGCTCAAAGCACTATGGTTATGGGAAAAACGGTTAAAATCCTTTCGTGGTACGACAACGAATGGGGCTATTCCAACCGCGTGGTTGACCTGATTGAAAAATTATTCTAATTACAACTAATTGTAAATAAAAAAGGATGGCGAATAACCATCCTTTTTTTGTTATATCTCATGATGCTACTTTTACATCGAGCCATTAGCCAATGGCTAACAGCCAATAGCCAAATGTCATTTTGAGAAACCTGACAGTGTGCAAAGCACCTGACAGCGTTGGGTGATAAACTTTAAAGCTCTTTTGTCGTGCCGTTGAAGAAATCGAAATGTTTATAGAATTTTAGTACGTCTTCAAGTTTTATACCTCGTTCTTTAAGAACGGAATCATAAGCATACTTCAATGCTTCAAGCATTTTATCAATATCATCAAAGTTCTGATGTAAAGTGGTAACAATTCTTATACCGGAATTATTAAAGGGCACTGCAGGATACTCTCCCCCTGTAATATAAAAGCCGCGTTTCATAAAATATACCCCGATATCAGATGTCATATCCGGTTTGCCGGTAGCAATAAAAGTAATAGGCGTAGGCTGGCTTCCAATGATAGGCAAGCCTATTTCAAAAGCTTTTTCCCTGACATAAACGATACGTTGTTTAAGTTGTGCCTGTCTTTCTTTTATTTCATCGCTAAGGTGGATTTTGGCGGATTCGATGATGGCTCCTAACGTAGGGGGGGCAACAGGGGAAGTAAACATCAGGGGAGCGCCCAATATTTCAATTTGTTCTTTCAACTTTTCATCCGGACAAACAATTACACCGCCTCCACTGCCGAATCCCTTACCTAAAGAGGAAAGTAAAACCAACTTTGGATGAAATTTGGTTTTGGTAAGGAAAAAACCTTTTCCATTTTTGCCCATCCAACTCATCCCATGGGCATCATCCACATAGAGATGAAACTTGGGATAACGGTCCAGTAAATCCATTACTTCGGCCACAGGTATCGTGTCACCAAACATAGAGTAGATACCATCGGCAAGATACCATATTTTGGAATAGGTAGCCGATAATTCTTTTAATCGCTTCTCCAGCAAATCCATACGGCTATGCCTGAGTATTTCTATTTTACTTCCTTGTGCAACCGCTATTTGTGCCCCAAGCTGAACACTGGTATGCACCTGCTGGTCAAGTATGATAAGATCATCCTTATCAATAATTGCCGGTAATGCTGCAATATGCCCAAGCGTAGTGCGGGGAACCACTAAACAAGGTTGATTAAAAATAGAGGCAATAATGTCTTCCGCCTCCTTATAAATACCTAATTTTACGAAACTCCGGGATACTGCGGTATATACGCCGTATTTCATACTTGCTTCGGCAGCAGCTTTTCTTAGCCTGACATCAGTTGATAGTCCGAGATAATCGCATAAAGCGAAATTGATATATTTTCCAGTATCAAATTCCATTATTCGTCCGTCAAAATCCTGATTAATTGTATTTTTCATTGCAACCCCCTGCAATTTTCCATACCTTACTGTTTCCAGAGCTTTTTGTTTTATGCTTTCCATTATTAATTATGTTTTTCTAAACGAACTTGGTTATTATAGCTAAATTCTATGAAATGGCAAATATAAAATAGATATGCCATGGAATGTAAATTTTAATAAAATTTAGTAACAAAAAAGTTTGCTAAAAAAAATAAAAATATCGTTTAATCAAGATTTATTTTAATAAAACATTTATATTTGCCTAATTACAATTAAGTATTCCCGCTGAATATTATTAATGGACAAACATTTCTATTCAATAATTGTTGAATTAAGCTAGAAGTAGTGTAAATAAAAAAAATGAAATACAGTGATAAAAAAAATTGCAAGAGAATTAATTATAATTTTAGATTTGTAGCCTCCAAAAGAGATTTTTTTGTACATTTATAGTTGTAATAAGTTTAGAATGGTGAAAAAGAAAGATAAAGATAAAGATAAAGAAGATGATGGGTTTATAAATTTTGAAACAAAATTTATAAAATCCTTAAGCTTTGTTGCGGTTTCTATTGCATTATCAGGCGTTATTATTAATTTCTTTATTGGATTTGAGACTGATATGCTTATCATGCCTTTAATTGCAGCCGTTTTTTTTACAGGAACTTATTTTTGGGCAAAAAGCAATAAATCAATTGTTATACTGAAGACATTACTCACGCTAAGTAGTGTCATACTTTGTAATTATTTATGGTGGAAAAACTATGGCTCTCATGGTGGTGCACCTTATTTTTTTATTATTATTTCGAGTATTTTGGTTTTTATGTGGAAGGGTAAAAAATTGGTGATTATCTTTAGTGCCATACTTATTAACGTTTTGGTATTATTTTATATCGACTATTCAAACCCACAATTAATTAGTAACTACGAATCTGATAATGCCAGGATTATTGATGTATATACTGGTTTACTTATGTATGGTTCTTTTATTTTTGTTCTTGTTAATCAAGCCAAAAGGAACCTGATTGACGAATACAAAAAAGCCAAACGTTCGGATGATCTTAAAACGGCTTTTCTTGCCAACATGTCGCACGAAATCCGTACTCCGATGAATGGCATCCTCG
>CAZVKJ010000159.1:0-2732 GCA_964626855.1 uncultured Bacteroidales bacterium | reverse complement strand
GCTACCGCATATCCATCCATCTCCGGTAATTGTATATCGAGAAGAATTGCATCGGGTTTAATATCTTTAGCAAGAGCTATTCCATCCATTCCATTGAACGATTGAAACACCACATAATCATTGCTTTCAAGGAGATAAGTGAGCATATACATGTTTTGCAAATTATCCTCAATTATTTGAATTTTTTGATTCATCTGTTATTAATTTTATAATTTATCGGTCAGATTGAATATCCATAAAATATCATTCTCGGTTGGTATAGGAATAATCCTTATGGCTAACTTAAATTTTATTTATTGGCAATTTTACAGTAAATGTGCTTCCGGTACCAAATTCGGAATCTACTTCAATTGAACCGCCAAGCATATCCAATAGTTTTTTACAAATAGACAGTCCCAAACCCGTACCTTCATGTTTGCGTGTAAGTCCAGTATCAATTTGGGTGAACGGTTTAAAAAGCAACTCCATCTGATCCTTTTCGATACCAATTCCCGAATCTTTTACTTTAATCTGTACATTATCATTTATTATACAGCAATCAATACTTACGGAGCCAATTTCGGTAAATTTAATTGCATTGTTCACTAAGTTTATAAGAATTTGCTGAACCCTTTGTTTGTCGCTCGTAATGTTGTTAACATCCGGAGAAATGGAAACATTTATTGGAAGGTTTTTCTTTTCGGCTAACGGGTTGCATGTTTCCACTGCTTTATTAATAACATCCGGAAGAGTGAATAGTTCGATGTTTACTTTAAGCTGCCCTGCTTCAATCTTTGATATATCCAGAACATCATTGATCAGCGAGAGCAGGTGCCTGGCGCTTGATTGTACCATTCCGAGTTGTTTTTTCTGCTCAGCGTTTAAAGGTCCAGGACGTTCCTGCATTAATATTCCAGAAAAACCGATGATGGAATTAAGAGGTGTACGTAGCTCATGCGACATTGTAGCAAGAAAAGCAGACTTTAACCGGTCGGCAGATTGGGCACGTTCCTTTTCTAATTCCAATTCAGCAGTACGTTGTTTTACCAGATCTTCGAGATGTTCGCGATGAAGTTTTAATTCATTCTCCACTTTTTTAGATTCGGTAATATCGTTGCTAACTCCTGCCAGAGCCACTGGTTGATTTGCTTTGTCGAAAATAATTGTAGTCCTTAAAAATATTGGGAATTCACTGCCATCTTTTCTTCTGTTCAACAATTCGCCTTTCCACCCCCCTTTTAGCGTTGAAGGATAAATTTCATTGATGACTTCAGATTGATTGGTAGGCGAGCGAAGAATATTAATTTTTTGTCCTATCAGTTCATCTTCGCTATAACCGTAAGTTTTCAGCAACGACTGATTAACAAAAATGATATTATCATTTACATCGGTAATACTTACATTTTCATTAATATTCTTAAAAACGTGGGCAAGAAAAGTGATTTCCTTTACCGCAAGGTCTCTCTCCGTTTGCCATTTTAGTAGTTGCGACAACATCGTATTAAACTGTTGATAAAGGATACCAACTTCATCATTTCCCTGAGGTTTAAGCTGAATCGTAAAATCCTGGTTTTGAGAAATAGATGCGGTTAATTCAGCCAGTTTTAAAATTGGCGCAGATATTATCTTTTGCAAGCGGGAGGCAATAATATATATTGTTATTAGAAGCAATAATACCAAAATGGTCATTATCATTATGTTTGTCCATAGTTTTTCGCGAATAACACTGGTTGAAATCCGTAAATATAGAACGCCATAATTCTTGTCTTTATAGGTTATCGGGCTAAAAACATGTAAAAAATTATTTGTAAACCCGGTTTTATTGAATCCGGATTTAGGAAATGAAAATGGAGCATCGGCTATTTTATGATACGTTGCAAATATTTCACCATTTGTCCGGTATATACAAGCATCCAATACCGATGGCATGGCGTTGAGTTTTGAGAGCACGTCTTTAGCCTCATCCTTATAATCAAACAGTAGTGGCACAACTGAATACTGGCCAACCAATGTTGCATTAAGGGTAGCATTCTTCTTCACTTCATTTTTAACGTTAACCATGTCAAATGCCAAATAGGTAGCCAATCCGGCAACTACGGCAATAATGCTGGTAAATGTTATGATTATTACCAGCTTCATTTTTATTGTTTGATTGTTAAAAGTTTTCATTCTGATGTCGGATTTATGATTTTAGATACTCGAAGTAAACGATAATCAATAGTAAATCCAGCATTTTGCAATGCTTTTTGATTTATTTCAAAACGAAGTTTATCTTCATTCAAATAATAGTTTATAAAACAACCAGCCTGTGCAAATCCTTCGGTATCAGAAATTGTTAAGATGGGTTTTCCTTTTAGATAATCCAGGATTTTTTGTAGTTTTTCCGAATCCGTTTTGGAAATAAATAATATCTGGCACTCCGGCAGTTGTTGTAATTTTTTTACATAAACAATCTTAACCTTTTTGTCTTTTATTTTTTTATTTTTATAGATATTTTCAAGAACATCACCAAACGGATTTTGGCCTAACACAGCAATAACAAATTCTTGCGAATGGTTATTTTTTAATGAGTTGGCCGGCCATGTAATAAACAGTGCTAACTTTTCGAATGCAATAGCTTTCATGGTATATTCATCCGTGGTTTGTGAAAAGAGTTTTGTTCCGCAAACAACCATTAATACAACAAGAAGCACTGTTTTTATTTTTTGTTTTATAAAACTAAAGCGTATGTATTTTTTATTCATTATCATTTA
>CAZVKJ010000158.1:0-2734 GCA_964626855.1 uncultured Bacteroidales bacterium | reverse complement strand
TTCTTATTGACTTGCCTGCTTATGGTAAGTTTTAGTTTGGTTAGCGCTCAAACCAAAACAGCTTCCGGTACCGTACTTTCAACGGAAGACGGATTGCCGGTTGTTGGAGCAAGTGTTCTGGTGAAAGGTACAACACAGGGCACTGTAACTAACATTGATGGACGATATTCATTGTCAGTTCCGTCAACATCTAATGTACTTGTAATTTCACTTATGGGTATGAAAACAGTAGAAGTCAGTGCTTCAAACAATGTTACTGTAAACATGGAGCCAGATATCGCTCAACTGGAAGAAGTGCTCGTTGTGGCTTATGGTACTGCCAAAAAGTCTTCCTTCACTGGTTCTGCAGCAACAGTGGATGCAAAAAAACTATCGCAACGATCAGTTTCAAATATTACAAATGCCTTGGCCGGACAAGCAGCTGGTGTTCAGGTTACCTCCAGTAACGGACAGCCAGGAACTGCAGCAACCATTCGTATACGTGGTATTGGTTCGATGAGTGCCAGTAACGCCCCGTTATATGTAATTGACGGTGTTCCATACGATGGTAGCTTATCAGCTATAAACCCGCGTGATATTGAAAACATGACCGTATTAAAAGATGCGGCTGCAAATGCAATTTACGGTGCACGTGGCGCAAATGGCGTTGTATTGATCACAACAAAAAAAGCTACTACAAGAGATGCAGTAATAACTGTTGATGCTAAATGGGGAACAAATTCACGCGGAGTTCCTAATTATGACGTTATGAAAGATCCAGCAATGTATTATGAAACATTCTATAAAGCATTATACAATTCTAAAGCAAATGGTGGATCAACCGCAACCGATGCATATAAATATGCAGATGCAAATTTATACGCAAAAAGCGGACTGGGTTATTTAGTTTATGACATACCTGCTGGAGAAAAATTGATTGGAACTAATTTTAAATTAAATCCAAATGCTAAATTGGGATATTCTGATGGCGATTATTATTACACACCTGACAATTGGTATAATGAACTTTTTGATAAAGGCAATATGAGACAAGAATACAATGTTTCTATAGCTGGTTCATCAGACAAGATAAACTTTTATATGTCTGCAGGTTACTTAGATGATAGTGGAATTGTTGCTGGTTCGGGATTTAATCGTTATTCTGGTCGTGCAAAAGTTGACTATAATGCAAAAAAATGGCTTAAAGTAGGCGCTAATGTAGCTTATACCAATTATGACATGCAGGCACCCGGATCACAAAACTCTTGGGGTTCATCTGCTAACTTGTTTTATGTCAGCAATATGATTGCTCCGATTTATCCTATGTACGTTCGCAATGCAGATGGTTCTATCAAAGTAGATCATCGAGGTATTACCGTATATGACTTTGGTGGTTCATCCACTAATTTCACACGTGCTTTCATGCCATTGGCAAACCCGGGTATTACTTTACAACTTGATAAATATCATGCATATACAGACGTTGTTAATTCAAAATGGTCAGCAATTATCACTCCACTTGAAGGACTTCAACTGACAGCAAATCTTGGTGCCAATGCTACAAATCAACGTTCGAATAGCTTAAGCAACCAATTTTATGGTGGTAGTGTGGGTAGTGAAGGATTTGTTACTGTTTCACACAGCCGTCAAATCGGGATTAACCAACAGTATTTAGCAAATTATAAAAAACTGTTTGGTAACGTACATAATTTAGAGTTGTTGGCTGGCTATGAGTCTTATGCATTAACAATGCAAAATTTATCCGGAGCTAACTCCAAACTCTACGATCCATATATTGGCGAATTGGATAATGCAATTCAAACACCACCTCAGGTTAGTTCTAATACTGATAGATATGTAACAGAGGGTTACTTATCACGTGTTCAGTACGACTATGATGGTAAATACTTTATAAGCGCTTCTTATCGTAGAGATGCCTCTTCCCGTTTTGCTCCGGAAAACCGTTGGGGTGATTTCGGAAGTATCGGCGCTTCCTGGTTGATGTCAAAAGAAAACTTTTTGATTGGCTCTAAATGGATTGATATGTTAAAGTTTAAAGCAAGTTATGGTATTCAGGGAAATGATAATATCGGTAATTATTACGCCTATATCGATCAATTCACAGTAAGTAACAGCAATAATAATTACTCGGTTTCATTTTTAAACAAAGGAAACAGGGATATCACCTGGGAAACTTCTTATGCATTTAATACCGGTTTTGATTTTGAACTGTTCAACAGAAGACTGACCGGTACAGCAGAGTATTTCAGCAGAAAAACTACAGATTTGCTTTATTACAAACCAGTTCCAATCTCGTTAGGTTATTCTTCAATTCCTACCAATGTAGGTTCAATTTTGAACAACGGAGTAGAATTAGACCTGAATGCTGTTATTTTCCGCAACAAAGATATTGAGTGGACTGCTAATGTAAATGCTACCAGTTACAAAAATAAGATTACTGACTTATCTCCTGATAAAAGAGAAACAGGTATTAAGGGAAGTAATTATATTTACAAAATTGGTGGATCTCTTTATAATACTTACATGAGACAATATGCAGGCGTTGATGATGCAACCGGAAAAGCATTATATTATCTTGATCCAGATAATGGTGATATGACAACAACAGATGTATATGCCGACGCAAAACAGTCTGACCTTGGAAGCACACTTGCTAAGGTATATGGTGGTTTCGGTACTCAATTGAATGCATACGGTTTTGATTTTTCCATCCTGTTTTCATACCAGCTTGGAG
>CAZVKJ010000157.1:0-2764 GCA_964626855.1 uncultured Bacteroidales bacterium | reverse complement strand
CATATTAGCTACTTGCGAATTCCAGGTCAATGCCCAATCCGTTGGCATAGGCACCGGGACCTTCACTCCCGATGCATCTTCCATGCTCGAGATACAAAGCACCACAAAGGGATTATTAATACCCAGAGTTGCTCTTACGCAAACAACATCGGCAAACCCAATTACCAGTCCTGTCATAAGCCTGCTGATTTACAATACAGCAACCATAAACGATGTAAAACCCGGATACTATTACTGGGATGGAAGCAAATGGGTGCGGTTTATCAGTCTTAATAGCAGTTCGGGTACTTTAAATTATGTTCCAAAATGGACACCTGACGGAACTACTCTCGGCAATTCACAGATTTTTGATAATGGGAATGTGGGTATCGGCACAACCAGCCCGGGAAGTTTACTTCAACTCAGCAACACTAATCAGTACAGGGTTTATGTAAATGAAGGTAACATCAGCTCTGCAAATTATTATTATCTCGGAGACATAAATTATAACAATGGCATGTTGCACCTTTCAGGAATACTTGGTGGCCACACGCTTTCACAAGGAAGGGCTACCATTGATATAAGCTTTTCAAAAAGAGACGGATTTACCGCATTAGGAGATGTTTGGGGCACGGTAGGTACCGGTTCTGATATTCTTGTTTATGATGATGCCGCTAACTCAAAATATAAAGTTTATCTGAAAACATTTGCTTACGGATTGGTCAATCTTGCTCTTGATGCATCTCCCGGAGCTTCTGTCGGATATACAGGAACTATTCTGTCTGTTGCTCCCGTTTATACCTTGATTTATACTCTTAGTACAGATGCCGGGCAAATAATCAGGAGTGTGAATAATGGCAATATAGGTATCGGAAAAACAAATCCCGCTTATAAACTCGATATTACCGGCCAGTTGCAACTGACTGCTGTCAGTAGCGCAGCGCCTATTGTTATTCCTACTGCTTACGCCTCCGGGGCAAATGTTACTAATCTAAGTTCTGATTTAGTAGATGGTTATCATGCCGGTAATGCTTCGGGAAATGTTTCGTTATCAAACGGCACCATAAACACAGACCTCAATTCTGACCTGCTTGATGGACAACATGCCAGTTATTTTGCACCATCCACCGGAAGTGGAAATTATATACAAAACACAACTACTCAACAAACCTCATCTAATTATAATATTAGTGGAAATGGTATAGTAGCAGGCAGTTTGCAGGTTGGTGTAAATGGAGCCCCATCCCTGACAATAGATGCCCAAGGATCAATTGGAATAAAAAATACAGCCAACTGGGACCATTTGTATTTTATACATGATGGAGCAACTGCTTGTATTAAAGCTGGTGGCGCTGAAAACGGATTATCTTTACAGGCAGGCAATGGAGCAACTGGCTCTTACGGCGGGCAAACTTATACTGATGTAATGAGGTTGTTGCCGAATGGCAATGTTGGAATTGGAACGGCAAGTCCCGCAACAAAACTTCAGGTTAATGGCCCGAGTGCACAAATAAATAATACGGTATGGGGCTGGAATTCAGTACTTGGTTATCCTACAAGCACGACCTATTATAAGATTGCAACACTACCTTCCAGCAATTCCGGAACTTATGATCATATAGTCATAGAAGGGGTTTTTGATGATAATTGGGGAAGTAGCCAAAAAGCTCCTTTTAATATATATTTAGGTAACAGAAACGGATTTAGTTTCTCTTACGATATGTATGGAAATGTTAGACAAAATGCCAGAATTGTTGCATATCAGGAAAGTGATAATAGTGTTTCGGTATACTTATATCATGCTGCCTCATCATATACAACTATATCTTACAATATTATAAACAGCTTACAAAGCACGGTTTACCCAAATCCTTCATCCACAACAACAGCTCCTACGGGTACACTGGTTTTTGATTCATATACCACAACGCCCAGGTTTATAATTAATAATGCCGGAAATGTGGGTATCGGAACTGCAAACCCGGGTGCAAAATTAGAGGTAAACGGACAAGTTAAAATTACTGGAGGAAACCCCGGCAACAGAAAAGTCCTAACTTCAGATGCAGCAGGATTGGCAACTTGGCAATACAATAATGGTGTCCCCATCGGATCAATTATAGCATGGAATAAAAATATGTCAGGAACTCCTGCTTTACCTGCAGAATGGGTTGAATGTAATGGGCAGGTATTAAGCGATGCTGAAAGTCCCTTAAACGGGCAAACTATTCCGAATCTTAATTCAGGCGCCAACAGTACATTTGGTACGACAACTAATGTGGGTAGATATTTAAGAGGCAGTACCTCTTCAGGATCATACCAATCTGATGTTCTACCAAATTTTCAAATCGAACAATCATCTACTGATCAAGGGGCTAACGGAGGAACTTCTAATAATGGATCTACGGCTGATTATTCTCCATGGATGAATAATTATTATTCTAATGATAGTTTTAGATGGAGATATATTGATAGGGAAGTACGCCCTTTATCCTATACGATTGTCTGGATAATGAAAGTGAAATAAAAAAATGTTGTTAAACACTCATCACAACAATTTTCATTTAATAATCCTAACTAATATATTTTTCAAGAATCTGCATCCAATAACATAACATGTTTTTTTAGATAAAAATCATTTACAGGTTAAGACCATATTATTTCATGTTTTTTTCTATTTTATTACTTTAATTAGGCAAAGTTTAACTAATTTCGTTAGTAGCTTGTATATACAAACACTGTTGTCCGGTAAAAGTTTAAAGGAAGCCGAAGCATAAGCCCGGCTTCC
>CAZVKJ010000156.1:0-2798 GCA_964626855.1 uncultured Bacteroidales bacterium | reverse complement strand
GAAGTGGCTTCAGAAATCCTGAAGACGACCGGGAAACCGGCAAAGATCAGGCTGGTTGCCGACAGGGGCACCATAAAGGCTGACCGCAATGATCTTTCGTTTGTGATGGTGGAGATCACCGACGAGGCTGGAAATGTGGTGCCATATGCTGACAGGATCACGGTAAATTTTGAAATCTCAGGCAATGGCTCTATTGCTGGGGTTGGCAATGGCAGTCCTTCGGATATGGACAGCTTTGAGCAACCGAAAAGGAGAAGCTTCCAGGGGAGGTGTCTGGCAATTGTCAGGCCGGAAAATCAACCGGGAGAGATTGTCCTGACGGCTTCTTCGGAGGGACTGGCTGGTGACAAAGCTATCATCATCAGTAAATGACCGTTACAGGATAAAACATTCGGTTTTACAGGTATTTATCCGGAGATATGTAAATGGTTATAATGTGGTTTCCGTTTTTGTCCTTGTATAAATAGCTCAGGGTCGTTTTGTTGTCCCGTTGGATTTTCATGTCCGGATTGGTTTTAATGGTATTGATCATGGATGGCTCCATTGCCTCCCGGAATGCGACAGTATCAATTTCTGATTTTTCGGTATTGACCAGGGTGTAATTGTACTGAATGACTTTGTTGGGTAGGGCTATGGCATTGTCGAGCCGTGTATCCTTGTCAACCATAAAAGGACAGGTTTTGTTGATCTCGTCGGCCCATTTCATCATTACCTTATCATAGCTTGGGGCTTTAAAGAAGATTTGTTGCACGGCAACCATTACGATGGCGCCGACAATAATTCCCACGATCTGGGGAAGGTTCATTTTCTTTTTGTCTGCCTGTTTTTTCTTTTGATTATCCTGCGGTGTTTCGAAGACCACTTTGGGTAGTTCAAAGCCGCATTCCCGGCAGTATTTGCTGTTACTTTTGTTTATACATCCGCATT
This sequence comes from uncultured Bacteroidales bacterium, assembly GCA_964626855.1. GTDB lineage: Bacteria > Bacteroidota > Bacteroidia > Bacteroidales > CAIWKO01 > CAIWKO01. The sequence continues at coordinate 1,871 of CAZVKJ010000156.1, read as the reverse complement.
TGGGGCATTCAATCTTCACATAGGAAGGATTTTGTTCCATAATTATCAGAATATTAATAGATTAATTACTAACAGGAGAATTATTGATCTGTAACTTGACAAATCAGTGCTAAACATAAACATTATGGAATAGAAAGGCAAATGTTGTGGTTAATTTTGCCAGGTTGGTTATTGATTTTTTATATTGGTAAAAAACTTGTTGAGGGAATTTGTGAATGTTCTGTGGTTTTTGTAAAATTGCACTCCGTTTCGGGCGGCAGTCCGGGATGTTGGGGCCCATAGCTCAGTCGGTTAGAGCATCTGACTCATAATCAGGGGGTCGCTGGTTCAAGCCCAGCTGGGCCCACAGAAAATCAGGGAGTTACGAAGAAAATTTGTAACTCCCTTTTTCATTTGAGACACAAATTGAGACACAAAACACACTTTTAACATGGAATGTGATAATTTCTGATTGTTTTTTATCATTACCTCTAATTTTTCCGGGGAAATGCATCTGCGACGAGGTACTTTTAATGAACAGAAATTCTTTTTTGAAAACGCTCTGGTTTCAATTGATACACGGATTGATACAAATCTTCATATAAGATTCAGAATACCAATAATATAAGCAGAGATTTAAATCCCCTGTCGTTCTTAATTCCTATTTCTGACCGGCAATTTCCTTTCGCAGACTTTCAATAATGGTGTTTTTATCTGCCAGCCATTCATTCAGTGATTTTACCTGACCTCTCAAACGCTCAATTTCAGCCTTATGTTCTTCCTTTTCCCTGGAACCGGATTCCACTTCAAACAATTCATCAAAGGAAACTTCCATCGCTTTGGCAATCCCTTTGGCAACTTCCAGGAATATGTTTTTTGTTTTGTTATTCTCAATGCTGGCCAGGGCGGACTGGGTTATCCCCGCAATGTCAGCTACCTGGATTTGTCTAAGTCCTTTTTCTTTTCTGATCCTTCTGATTTTATCACCAATAGTTTCCATAATCATGAATATAAATAGTCTGATAATTCTTAAAGAAAAGTTCTTTTTGTTCAAAAATTAAAGTACGAAAGGTATCAAAAATAGCAATATTTGTTATATTTCAAGTGATGTATTTATAATTATTATAATCTATTAATATGAATGTCATGAAATCTCGAACTTATTATTGGATAGCATTATTTTCTGATAAAGCTTTAAACTTAAAAATATAAATGTATTGATATGGAAAAAGTGAAAATCTATGTAATTCCTGTTCTGATTTTTTTTGGAATACCTGGTCGAACAAATGTTGCTTTAATTGTACATACATGAACATTTTAAGATGAAAAACAGAAAAGAAATCAATCCTACCGTTACCCGCTCGGAAAGGCTTGCCCTGAGGATCAGTCCGGGAGAATACGATAAAATAAAGGCCTTCTGCCTGCTTCACGGCGTCACTTTCTCTGACTTCGTGAGACAGGCCATCCGGAAAATAGATGTTAATCTGATCGATGGCAAATGAATCTGGATGACCTGATTATTCCGGACAGTCCGGACGAAGATAACGATATGGAAGAAAACGGGTTCTTTATGCGTAAAGGCCGTTATTATTCCATGGAAAAAAGAGGCCGCAAATCCGCGGAAATGCAGCTCTCCAATTTTGTAATGAAGTCGGTTTTCCATCTCAACAACGGCACCAACAACAGCCAGCGGATCATTTTCATTCAGCGCTTTTCAAAGGAGAAACACCTTGTGGAGGTCTTCTCTTCGGAAATGAAACCGGAATCATTTGAGACCGTCCTGAAATCCAAAAGGTGCACATTCTATGGATCGGCATATGAGATGAAACGAATCTTCTCTTACATGATGAACAGTGAAAAGGATGCCGATATCCTTCAGATGATCGGCTGGT
>CAZVKJ010000155.1:0-2818 GCA_964626855.1 uncultured Bacteroidales bacterium | reverse complement strand
GCCCCATGGGTGCCGAAGTCATGCTGGATATTTCCCATTTGCCGGTCCAGTTCGCCTTTTCGTTCATCATAAAAATGCGGTCTGACTTAATGTTGTACCGGTCGTAACTTAGTTCATCATTGATATACAAAGAAATAAGAATGAATGTTGCCAACCCGATGGCAAGCCCCAGCAAATTGATGGAAGCATAACCTTTATTTCTCCAGAGGTTACGAAAAGCCGTTTTAAAATAATTTTTAAGCATCCATTTTAAATTCAATTATTCATACTTAAGCGATTCTACAGGATTGGCATTGGCCGATTTTACGGCTTGAAAACTTATGGCAATAAAAGCAACAATAAAACAAAGCACACTGGCAATAATAAAGACCACGTAAGGCATAGCAATTCGATAAGCAAAATTTTCGAGCCAACGATTTAAACAATAATAGGCTAATGGCCATGCAACAACCATTGCTACCAGAACGAGAATCGTAAATTCTTTAGAAATCAGGTGGATAATATTTATCAAGCTGGCACCATGCACTTTACGTATGCCTATTTCTTTTGTTTTTAGTTGAGCCGAAAAAGCAGCAAGCCCGAACAAACCCAAACAGGCAATAAAAATTGCTAAAATCGAAAAGCTAATCAGAATATTTTGAATGTGATACTCAGCAAGATATTGTTCCTTATATTTATCGTCGAGAAAATAGTAATTAAATACCACGTCGGGAAACATTTTTTGCCACGATCTTTGGATATCAGCTACCGTTTGTTGTTTATTCCTGTCCGAAATATTTATTGTTAAAAAGCTTATGTTTTCGTCGTTATTAATCAATATAAAAGCATCAATTTTCTTTTTAAGGTTGCGAAAATGGAAGTCTTTTACCACCCCGACTATTTTACCATCTTCGGGCATTCCAACCAGGGCTCGGAAACGCTTGCCTACAGCCTGTTCAGGAAATTTATAGCCAAGTTTTTTGACTGCTGTTTCGTTTAAAATATATGCTCTGTTTATTTCTGCCTTGGATTGGGTAAAATTATTCCCGGCTATAAGTTTAATCTTGTAACATTCTAAAAAATGGGAATCTGTAAACATAAAAGCCGATTGTAAATCATCATCCGATATTTCCCCTTTAAAACTACTATCGCTATAATCGGATTTAGCCAGCGAATTACTGGAAACGGTAACATTTTCAATATCCGTATTGCTTAAAAGCAGATTTCTAAACGTTTCATAATGTGTTGTTATCAAATTATTTTCAATCGGAATCACCATCTGATTTTCCTTATCGAAACCCAATTTTTTTTCCTGAAAAAAACGCATTTGTAAAAATGCCGTCAGCATTGCAATGATCAGTGAAACTGAAATAATAAACTGAAAAACAACCAATATCTGACGAAACGAAAAACGCCGGTTCTCGGTTATTCGGTTTCCTTTCAATACTTCTATCGGTTTAAATTTTGCAAGGTAAAAAGCGGGATAAAGTCCTGCCACAATACCAGTAATAAATACGAATGCAATAACATAGACCAGATTTGACGGTTGTAAAAAAACCAGCCAGGTTAATGTTTTTTGTGATAGCAGATTAAAAACTGGAAGCAAAATTTCTGCAATTCCAAGCGATAGAACAAACGCAAACAAGACAATTAATACCGATTCTCCTGTAAACTGAAATACAAGATTATATTTTGTTGCACCGATTGTTTTTCGTATTCCCACCTCCCGGGCTCTTTGGCCACCAATAGCCGTGGATAGATTAATAAAATTAAAACAGGCCATTAATAGAATTACCAATGCAATACCCGAAAAGACATAAACTACGGTTATATTACCCTGCGGTTCAATATCAAACGCTACATTTGAATGCAAATGCAGTTCGCTTAACGGGCGGAGTTTTAGTTGAAATGCCTCGGGAATATTAAATTTATTCCCTACGACGGCAATAATTTCCGGTGCAAGATATTTTTTAATAAAACCAGGGAAACGACTTTCCAGATTTTTTGCCGTTGCTTTATCCTTAACTAAAATATAAGTATACAGATAGTTGGAAATATATGTCCGGAATTGCTCCCGCCGTAGTGGTTCGAGCGAGGAAAAAGAGGCTAATACACTAAAATGAAAATGGCTGTTTTGCGGACAATCATTAATAATACCACTAACCTTAAAAGTCAATAAGGTATCATTAATATTGATCTGAAGCGTTTGATTTATCGGATTTTTAGCGCCAAAATATTTTTGGGCAGCTTCGCGGGTAAGTACAATCTGATTGGGATCGGACAGGACTGTCGAGGTGTTCCCGCTAAGCAATGGAAATGAAAAGACATCAAAGAAACTGTTATCAACAAAAAAAACTCTTTCGTTATGATAGTTATTCCGGGAATCCTGTACCGAAACTTCCTGTGGATATACCCTTGTTGCCTTTTTAATCTGCGGATAATCTGCCAATAGGGTAGGTGAAAATTTTGCTGCGACTACCGGAATATTATATATTTTTCCTTCAAAATTTAATTTTCGCTCTACCCTGTATACATTATCATAATTGGCATTGTATTTATCATAACTTAATTCATCGGCTACCCACAGAGCAATAAGCAGGGATGCCGCCATGCCGATAGAAAAACCAATAATATTGATAATAGAAAAAATCTTTCGCCTCTGTAGATTTCGCAGACATATTTTTAGATAATTGGTAAACATGACGTTGGTTTTACTCGTATTTTAATGATTTCACAGGGCTTGCATTGGCTGCTTTCAACGATTTAAAACTTACCGTAAATATTGCAATGAAAAGAGCCACGAGGATGGAAACAGCAAAATAATACCATCCTACAGAAA
>CAZVKJ010000154.1:0-2846 GCA_964626855.1 uncultured Bacteroidales bacterium | reverse complement strand
TATTTTGCCGGCACCCGCAAGAAATTCACTATTCCTTTTAAGTTTGAAGGTACCGAGTTTCAGGAAAATGTATGGAAAGAGCTGAACAGAGTTAAATTCGGGCATTTGGTTAGCTACGAAGACGTTGCCGTGAAAATTAAAAATAAGAAGGTAGTTCGGGCGATAGGAAATGCTGTTGGCCGGAATCAGATCGCAATCATTGTTCCTTGTCATCGTGTAATCGGTAAGCACGGAGCCCTTACCGGCTATGCCGGAGGATTATGGCGCAAACAATGGCTGATAGAACACGAGCAATATTTTCTGTTGAACTTAAATCAGTAAGTTTTAGTGTACGGCAAGTTTATGCCTGCGAACCGCATAAACGATCCTTTCTGTAAAAAGAAGGAATAACACCGGAATAATCACATACAAAAACATTGGGCTTATCTGAGGCATCTATCGCATAATTTTTCTCACTTCCCACTCACTTTTTTACATTTTAACAAATTTCGAAAAACCACTTTGATTGTTATTGTATATTTTCAGAATGAAGACTCCCTGACGAAGCATTGATACATCTAGTTCTGTTTTGGTGTCATTGCATTTAATGCTTTGCATCCGTTTCCCGTTTATGTCAAAAATATCAATTTGCATTTCTTTCGCATGATTACAAATCAGTGTTATTTTATCGCTCGCGGGGCTGGGAAAAACATCAAACTGCATCACATCATTGCTATTACCATTACTATTTATTCCTAAAGCCAGATCATGGCCATCGGTAGGAATATTTGTGTTCACAAAATCACAAATCAGTGGAATAGTCTGAAACATTTTTTCAATGTTGGGAAAAGCGATACCCATAACAGAGCTACTGTCCACGGTTATATATGAAACATCATAAGCAATGTACTGACCAGGAATTAATTGAAAAGGTCCTGAAATCCCCACCCCTCTTCTATCACCTGAAAAATTTCCGGCGCTGGTCTCATTCCACTGTGACGTATCGTTTGGATTCCCAGGAAAAATATAATTCACAGGTTTTGTTGAATCACCTCCATTTAGGTAATGTCCATCGCCACCAAAAGCAAAATGTGAACTATCCTTCCATCTTGATGTCATAATCAAATAATAATCTGAGGCACTATGAGGATCAGTCATTGATTGATTAGCTCCGGTATTATTAAAATATGCAAATGAATTCATCGGTTGGCTGCAAAATGATACCGCCTGAACCGGGGGATTGTTTCCATACCAATGAGGGTTATTAAATGTACCATCAACAGAGTCGGCATTGTAACCATAATAAGTATTAAGCAAGGTATCGCACCCGATATAATCATCCGTAGCTTCACCAATATCAAAATCTGTAAACAATCCAATATAGAGAGAATCGTAAACTCTTGACGAATTATTATAAATCAGGTAATTCACAAAAATAGTTTTCCTGAGCAGAGGATTCGAGTTATATGCATAAGCCATTGCATGAACTTCAACACCCAATTTTTGGCCTCCGCTTTCTGTATGCTTAAAAACTGAATCGTTAAAAATAAAATATATGGCCTGATCGCCCCTGATATAGGGGTAATCGCCGTTTACAGGATTATAAAAACCATCACTGTCCGTATCCACATAAGGAGCTAAATCATGGTTTATGTTCAGGGATGGGTTCGCATAAACAGGCCAATGGCTGATAGAATTGGGAATAACGTAACCGGGAGTATTCCAATTAATAATGTGATTATCAATTTCAGATTTATTTATTTTCCAGACTTTATTCCAATTGACCACTTGCGATTGATAAGATATAGAATCCATTACCGGTCCCGGATAATAATCCCGGCCATTAGCATGATAACGTTCTGCTACCAGATGTAAGTTATTTTGATTTTTAGCTCCAATCCATAAAGCAGAAGTTAAAATAGTTTGTGATTGGCTATCCGCAGGATATACATAACCAACAAAACTGCTGGTATCATAAAAATTGACGCCTCCTGCAACTATCCTTGCTTTAATCTGATTAATATCCAGAAATGCGCTGCTGTCGTGCACTGCCATTTGAGCGAAAGAAAAATTAATTAAAAAAATAGTAGCTGATAATAGTATTAATTTTTTCATAAGAATAAATTTTAATAAAATTCAGATTACTAAATTACAAAAAATAAATTTAATCTAAATACATTCAATATAAAAACAACTAATCAGTTTGCGGTAGGTTTTAATCAGTTAAGTGTAGTATTTAATATTTTAAAGGTAACATCTGCCATTTCGTGTGCGCCTAGGTTCGGCTAAATCTCCTGCCCATGTCGTTACAATACATACTTACGCTGCTCGTTTTATTAATCTGTTTTCCATATTTACAATATAAAATAATGTCTTTCTACTTTTATCTTTTTACTTTTATCTTTTATCTTTTTACTTACCACCGTCACATTCCCTTATAACTATAATCTGGACACTATCTTGTTGCCTGAAATCAGAGTGTGCCGGCAAGCCCTGACGGCGGCGTGGGGCGGCTGTGAATCAGAAAATGATAGAAAATCTGCAAAGGCGCCAACGGCGTCTGCTGTCAGCCAGCTGGCTGACGGCACTACTTTGCTTAGATTTTCATTATTTTCTGAGAGCGGGGTGAAGCATTCGGCAGGGCTGTCCTTTTCTTTGGTTCGTTTCTTTTGGAAATGCAAAAGAAATGAACGGGCAAATTCACCTCCCCAGCGTCACATTCCCCTTCCTGCTCGTCTTCGTTCCATCTTCAAACACTATCGTGGCATGGTACACATAAACATCAGGGCTGCAGGGCTGGCCTTTGTAGTTTCCATCCCAGCCCTCGTTTGGGTTTTGGCTTTCAAAAACTTTTTCTCCCCAGCGGT
>CAZVKJ010000153.1:0-2852 GCA_964626855.1 uncultured Bacteroidales bacterium | reverse complement strand
TTTACTTCTACAAAATGACCGCAGGTGATTACAACAGAACAGTAAAAATGATTCTTGTGAAATAAGTATAACGATTAATCCAAAAGACCCCGTTCCGGAGAAACCTGAACGGGGTTTTTTTATAAATGACCCAAAACATTATACGAATAATTTATTCAGAGATTTAATGAGAATAAATATCTATTAGACTCTGGGTGAAGTTATAATAAATTAATGTGAAAAAAACAAGAAAAAGAATACATTACCGATTTATTTTTTTTGTCTTAAAAATATGAAAATAAAAATGTTAATTGTTTTAATTGGTATTGCATTTTTAACATTATTATTCTACTTTTCACTGCTTCAAAAGTTCTTTAGTCATGTTATAATGAAATTGATTACGGCTTGCTTATCTCAAATTGATTAAAATGATTTCGTATAGATTATAAAAAACTGATGTGTCGTTTTTATAGAGTTATGAGTTAAGCAAAAATGTTCGGGGAATAGAATCAGAGATGAAGCGATTATTTTGTTGACGAACGAGAGGATACTAAGCAAAAGGGTAACAACAGGCAACACAGGTTATTGAAAGTTATATTCTTTACATAAATATAATTTAAAAACTTAATTAAATGTTTATGAGAAAACTCAGAACTGTTTTATTCCTTGTTGTATCCTTTGCAGCTTTCTTCGCATACGGATTCAATTTTCCATTCAAAGTGCAGGAGAGCGGACTAAAGTCCGTATTGTTCCAAAATCCTTTGACACCTTTGAATATACAATCTCCGGAGGCATTAACCACAGAGTCATTCGACGGCTTGGCACTTCCTTCCGGTTGGGCAAACACTGCATTAAGCGGAACTCAATTATGGGCTTTCGTGACATCAGGCACAAATCCAGCCTGCACACCACATTCGGGTACAGGGATGGCTTATTTTTATAGCTATACCGGTTCAGGTAACAGGGCTATATTAGCAACCAACTCATTTAGTTTAACATCAGGGCAAGGCCTTGTAAATTTCTGGATGTACAGAGACCCCGGTTATTCATCCAGTTATGATAGTATCGGAGTTTGGGTAAATACCACACAAGACCTTACCGGTGCTTATTGGCTGGGTAATGTCTGGCGATATAATGCTACCGCCGGTTGGTATCAGTTTAGTTATAATCTTCCTACAAGCTTTAACGGGTCAACAAATTATATTATTTTCGTTGCAACAAGTGCTGCAGGAAATAACATGTATCTTGACGACGTTTCTTACGGAGTTCCTTCACCGATGACATATACATCAAGCACAACAACACAAGTCACCGGTAATGTTGCAAAAAATTCGACAAACAATGCCGTGATTGGAATTCCTGTTACTGTGTCAGGTTCACTTTCACCTTTTAACATTACACAGTTAAATTTTACGACAACAGGTACAACAAATGCTTCTCTTGATATTTCAAATGCAAAAGTTTATTATACAGGTCTGAGCAATTCATTTGCCGCTACGACACAATTTGGCTCAACAGTTGCAAGTCCGAACGGTTCATTTAGTGTAACAGGTACGCAAGCGCTGTCAGATGGAACTAACTACTTCTGGCTTTCATTTGATGTGCCCTCTACAGCAGTATTGGGTGATGTCATTGATGCAACCTGCCAGTCTATTACAGGTTCAGGAACTATGGGCACAGTTACACCGACAGTTACTTCCCCTCCGGGAAACAGAAAAATCACCGCTTGGTTCTCGGAATCTTTTGATAATACTACTTTCCCGCCGGTAGGATGGAAAGATACTGCAATAGTAGGTACTTCATATTTATGGACAAGAAGTACGGCAGGTACGTATCCAACCTGTACCCCGCATTCAGGAGCCGGAATGGCTTATTACAACAGTTATTCGGCTTCTAGCGGAAGTAACTGTTTACTTATCACGCCGGCATTCGACCTTTCAGCCGGACAAGGCAAAGTGAGTTTCTGGTTCTACAGAGACCCCGGATATACTTCAAATTACGATAGTCTTGGTATTTGGCTCAATACTTCTCCGAATATGACAGGTGCGGTTGGGCTGGGAAGTATTCAGAGATATTATGCAACTGCGGGTTGGTATCAATTTGTATATACATTACCGGCAAGTTACTCCGGTTCAACAAATTATCTTATATTCAGGGCATGGAGTGCTGCGGGTAACAACATGTTCCTCGACGATGTCTCTTGGGGTACACCTGACCCGATGACTTACATATCAAGCACAACAACTCAAACATCATCTGCAATTGCTCCGAATTCTACAAACAATCAGATTATCGGAATGCAGGTTGTTACTTCCGGATTGGGAACTCCGTTATCAATCTCACAATTTAATCTGACAACTTCGGGTTCGACTAATCCGGCAGCTGATATTAGAAATGCAAAGATATTCTATACAGGATTGAGCAGCACGTTTGCAACAACGACTCAATTTGGTACTACAGTATCAAACCCGAGCGGATTGTTCAACATCACCGGCACACAATCACTTAACGAAGGAATAAATTACTTTTGGCTCACGTATGATATTCCATCAGGAGCAGTTATAGGTGACCAGGTTGATGCAACGTGTGAACAAATCTTAGGAACGGGTTCAATGGGAACAGTAGTCCCGGTACCATCGGCACCTGCCGGATATAAAACTGTACTCGGTCAGATGTCAGGAACTTATATAGTAGGAGCCGGGCAGACATATCCTAACTTCCCTACTCTTACAAGCGCAATGTCAGATCTTAATGTCAGAGGTATTAACGGACCTGTTACACTTTTGGTGAAGCCCGGAATTTACGGCACAGACCCGGGACTTGAAATTGACAGCACAGTTACTCTGAATTATATTCCGGGTTCAAGCGCTGCA
>CAZVKJ010000152.1:0-2883 GCA_964626855.1 uncultured Bacteroidales bacterium | reverse complement strand
GTGTTCCCCTGTTTGTTTTGAAAAAATATTTTTGCATATTTTATTTTTTTATTCGCTGCAGCAAAAAAAAAATTATATTTGTTAAAGCATTTATACCCCCCTTACAAACGATTCTGGAAAAACAACACATAAATGTAACATAATTATTTACAAATACTTAAACATAAAAAAAACGGATTGCACCAACTCAAATGATAAGGTAAAAATAACACCAACCGGTACCTATCAATTGGTACAAGCCAATCGTTACCGGCAAGGCATAAATAAATACTGACAAAAACAACATGACATTAATTATAATAATAGTATTCCTTTTAGGTTACATAGCAATTGCGACTGAACATTTAATTAAGATAAACAAAGCTGCTTCTGCTTTGTTGACAGGAGTGCTATGCTGGACAGTATACGTTTTATTTGCACCTGACAAGGACATTGTATCAGCAGAACTTACAGAACATCTAGGCGAACTTTCAGGTATATTATTTTTTCTCCTTGGAGCAATGACAATTGTCGAGCTTATAGATGCGCATGACGGATTTGATATAATAACTAACCGAATTACCCAGATTGACAAACGAAAACTCCTGTGGATAATTGCCTTTATTACTTTTGTTCTATCCTCTATTCTTGACAACCTGACAACAGCTATTGTTATTGTTACACTTCTTCGTAAACTAATCAAGGACGATAAAGACAGATTGTTATTTGCAGGAATTGTTGTAATTGCTGCAAATGCTGGTGGTGCATGGTCGCCGATTGGTGACGTAACAACTACAATGCTATGGATTGGCGGTCAAATAACTGCTTTTAATATTATAATCAAATTAATACTGCCAAGTATTGTTTGTATTGTTGTTCCGTTGGTTTTCCTTTCCTTTAAATTAAAAGGTAATATTGAGCGTCCTGTACTTGAGACAAATTCTAATAATCAGTCACTCTCTGCCAGACAACAAGCTATTGTTTTCTTCTCAGGCGTATTGATCCTAGTTCTTGTTCCTGTTTTTAAAACTGTAACTAACCTACCGCCTTACATGGGTATTCTAATAGGTCTTGGAATACTATGGATCATAACAGAAATTATACACGGAAATAAAGACGAAGAAGACAAACATAATCTATCAGTTGTTCATGCACTACGAAAGATTGACACGCCAAGCATATTGTTTTTTCTCGGTATTTTAATAAGCATTGCAGCATTACAATCTATAGGTGTTTTATCTGAACTATCCATCTGGATGACATCAACCCTTAAAAACGATAACATAATTGTAATGTCAATTGGTTTACTTTCATCAATCGTTGACAATGTCCCATTAGTAGCTGCAGCTCAAGGCATGTACGACTTAAATCAATATCCTACCGATCATTATTTCTGGGAGTTTCTTGCTTACTGCACAGGGACAGGAGGTAGCGTATTGATAATTGGTTCAGCAGCAGGAATAGCGGCAATGGGTTTAGAAAAAATAAGTTTCTTTTGGTATTTACGCAACATTAGTTTATTAGCTTTGGTTGGTTACTTTGCAGGCGCAATGACTTACATTTTACAACATCAAATATTCGGACTTTGAAATTTAAAGGATAGAATGCCCAGCCGGTAACACGTGTTTATTTTTAGGCGGTCAGAAACATGAAATGGTGGAGTAATTAAATAAAAAAAACTTTTATCCCGGACAGTTTTTCTGCAAGCCGCCTTCGGCGGCTGCCCGAAAACCAAGCACGAGACACCGTTAGTCAATAAAATTTTTATAAATTTTAAACCGCCGCTTTAAACGCAAATATTTGTTTTACATTTGCTGCATAAAATAATTCTTCCTGATATTTTACCTTATACATAGTGCGCAGCTCAAAGCACAGACCTACAACAGCGATCTGAATGTAAAACTGGTCAATTTTCTTGAATACAATTAAAATATTAACGTAAATTTATCCTAAAATTGCCACAGCTTATACTGAAAAGCACACAGCTACGTTTAAAGAAATTCAATAATTAGTAAATAAAACAGGTTTTGGAAAATTATTTTGACAAAAAATTTGAGTTGCGCTATTTCGAAATGGATAAATCGGGAGTTGCTTCACCAACAACAATATTAACGCTGATTGAAGAAACGGCTGCGGATCATTGCCATTCCATAAACTTCAGTTTATACGACCTTGAGGCGCTCAATATCGGGTGGGTGCTGGTTTCCGGGTACTTACAAATGGAGCGTTATCCCGCTTATAAAGAAACGATCATTATCAGAACGTGGCTGTCGAACTATTCGCTTGTGAAAGGATACAGAGAAAACATTATTTACGATGAACACTTCAATATCATCGGCAAGGCCAGAGGAATATGGGTTTTCTTTGATATAAAAAAAAGGAGACCGGCTCAAATATTTGAGGATATAAAAGAAAAATGGTCATACTGCAATCAAGAAGCAATCGATCACGACATTGGTAAAAAGATAGAAGCAATTGATAAAGCCGGTTACCTGCAGGAATATATTATCAAAAGGTTTGATACGGATTCAAATAAACATGTAAACAACGTCAGATATTTACAATGGGTTATAGAGTCGATTCCGGAAGATGTTGATACTAATTATTACTTACATACAATAGACGGACGTTTTATTGGGGAAGCGCAATATGGTGACATAATTATTTCGTTGACCAATGAGGGAATCGCTGATAAAACTTTTGCTCATACAATAAAAGTTAAAGGTGATAATAAAGTTTGCGCCACCGCACAGACATCATGGAAACCCAAATTTTAATTATCCATTCCGCATAGTAGTTCAATTACAACTTAAAAAACTACTGTGTAATTGTTCCAACATTGAATTGCTAAGTTGTATAAAGATGATTTTACAGAAGAAAAAATAATTCAGGAGCAAGCTTTTT
>CAZVKJ010000151.1:0-2892 GCA_964626855.1 uncultured Bacteroidales bacterium | reverse complement strand
AAGTGTTAAATCCTTAAATTATAAAGAGATATAACTAAACTTAACGACATTGGGTTCCTGAGGATGCGGAAGGCATAACCGTACAACTTCCGGTTAAGCTGGTGGACAAGATCATTAAACTCTGTTCTGGACATTTCGAGCCAAAGCAATCAATGAGGCAAATGTAAAGATAGAAACATAAATTTATTACCGGCACGATGCAACAATGTTCACCCCATGATTCTTCTTGGCATCCTCTGAGAACTTTTTAGCTTCCCGAAATGTCATGCTCCCTTTTACCTGAATCAAAGCATTATCTTCTCCTCCGGCAATCAGCAGGAACTCCTTAAACTTATTGCCCTCTGAGCGAACCAGCATCCTGAGGTCCTGATCCGATTCTTTCACTCTCATAAACTCCTCATATAAACTTAGATTCACATCGCCTATAACCATGTCGTAAAAATTTTCAGCATCAACGCTGTCATTTTCCTGTACAAGGATTCTTATCTGCGAAACAGTTGCCGGCATCTGGCAATCGTGATCATTAGAAGTAAACAGCCTGAGCAGATCACCGTTAATAGTGACAGTGACAAAGCCTTCCCTGCCGGCATATTTTTCGAATAAACGATCAATCGATTTTTGTCCTGATACAAGTGTAAAAGAGCAAATTAAGATAACAATCAGTAATGTTTTTTTCATGGCGTATTTATTAAATTTTTACCTTTTATAAATACATGACGAACTATGCCTTGTTTCATTACAAAAAAAAAGCAGAAATCTGAAGATTATGTTTTACAGAATTTATAAGATGGGCACTATTTAAGAGGGGCATTAGGCTCGTGAGCTATCACTTTATAGTAGGACCAGTCGACAAAGGTTGGCACGATGCACTGGAAAAGAGCGGTGAGTCTGCCATCCTATTGTTGTTGCTAAAATAACCATTTTAAGGATTAGCATTATTTAAAAAAACAGGTTTTGTCAATTGAAAAAATAAAATATTCCTTTGCATTGAAATAAAAATATCATACATTTGCACTCGCAAAAATAAAGATGATTCAATAGCTCAGCTGGTAGAGCACATCCCTTTTAAGGATGGGGTCCTGGGTTCGAGCCCCAGTTGGATCACTAAAAGCCTTCAGAAATGGGGGCTTTTTTTATGTCCATCGACATCATACTGAGCATTTTGGATCAATTGGAACACCCGGTAATTGTATTTTTATAATTTATCGCGTAGCGGTTATGGTATTGTAATCAACGTATACTACGAAAAATAAATTCCCCGTAGGGGATTTGGCTTTTTCCCAATATCCTCTACGAGGAATAATGCATTATTTATTCATTGATCTACAACACCTGATGTCCTACGGACAATTGTGTTTGTTTAACCTTACCGCGTAGTAGTTATGGTATTAGTATTAGTATACGACACCTGTCAGTACCGGAAAAATTGCTTTCTATCCTGATTAAGTATTCCACATCATTCTATCAACCGTCTTTTCGACTTGATCCGCGAAAATCATTTGAAATTTATTCCCGCTTTTCGGGCCTGAGAATGTTGAAACTGCCGTTTGATAACATATTGTTTCCCGTCTTTTACAAACTTAGCCCCTGTCTGTTTAAACCAAAACGAGACATTGTTTTTTACACACAGGTCATGAATTTCCATCACCCAATCGAAATAGCATGGACGGGCTTCATTGCCCGATTCTCCGCCAACAACCACCTGCTCTGCAAATGAGCCTATATCAAACGGACGCAAATCAATCCGCTCCAGAATTGGTTCACAGATAAGAATTTTATGCTTTATGGGTGATGTTTTATAAATCGGCAGACGATAATCAGCACGATCCTGGTTCTCGATAGTGCAGCAAATCGTCACATTGTCATATCCATCGCCCCAATCGTCGGGCAAGGCTCCCTGTAAACGGTCAATTCGTTTGGTAATCATCAGAAAATTCAAATCGTTGCGAAGTCGCATCATCTGCCATGCTTCGGTGCGCCACTGATCAGCATCCTCCACAAAAAAGTCGGAAGTGAAACAGGTATAGACCATTGATCCTGAAGGTAACTTATATTCTCCATTTCGTTTCTTGCGAACAGGCAAGTCAAAATTCTTCGTCATTGTCACTACAGAACTGTCAATATCGCGTTTGGCATCGCCGCGATAAACATAACAATGATTGCAGCCTGCACTTACCTTATGGCAACCGTGCCACAGGTTCCACATCACTGACCTTGGTTCAATGGCATTCATTATCATATAGAAAACAGTATAATTCTTACCATTTAAATGTAATAATTACCAGCATTTGTTGCTATATTTATTTCTGTTTTCCGGAATTCTTTCCGCTTGTTTCCACTTTAATCACCCTATGGCTAAGAATTTATCAGACCGGAATTGTATAAACGAATGGATACTTTTGAACATCAATTACAAATCTGCATAATTGCCGGATAATAGTTTTTATTTATTATATAAGTTACTACATTAAAGACTTTAACTTATTTTCAATCAGACAGGTAACGTTTAAAGAATGAGGAAAATAGTCTGCTTTTGTTTATCGATGATATTTTTAATCAATATCTCTATGGCGCAATCCACCAAAGGAATTGCATATGATAAAAATTCTGTTTCTAATAAATCCCAAGAGGAAGTTGTTTATACACCGTTAGGACCAGCAATTAAGTCAAATGTGCATTACATAGATAATAAGCACTATTTGAACGTTAAGGATGGTAATGTTCAGGTAATTCAAAAAGAATCTGGGAAAATAAGCCGGGAATATAATACTATTCTGAATAAAGGGATTAAAAATAAAGCAGATTTTTCCCAAGTGCAAAACAATAAAGGTGACAACTAGTAGTGATGCGTTAACTTTTTAAAATTATTTATAAAACACTGATAATAAAATT
>CAZVKJ010000150.1:0-2929 GCA_964626855.1 uncultured Bacteroidales bacterium | reverse complement strand
TGTTGTTCCAATACCCACATTTCCCGAGTTGTTATTATAAATATTATTTCCTGAAGCAGTCCAAACAGAATTAAGGGTTGTGCTGTTCCATGTCAGACCTGTACCCGCCGTAAATAAAGCACTACCAGTTCCGACACTTACATTTCCGTTACCATCAACTTGTAAAAATCCATTTGTATAATTCTGAAAACGTACCGTACCAGAAGTATGTAATTGAGCAGAGGGAGTAGTTGTCCCAATGCCAACATTTCCATTATTCTCAACTGTAAAAACAACATTTTGATTAGGTGTTTCAATTCCGGAGGATAATCGTAAAATCGGATTTACTGCATCAACCTGATTGATATAAACGGCGGCCCCGCTACCATTACGCGTAAAATGGTGGTAATTTGTGTTCCCGGAGGTGGTTCTGTAACCTGTCGATTGTGTTATACCACCGACATCAAGTTTTTGAGCAGGTGCAACTGTCCCGATACCCACATTACCACCGCTGAGTATGGTTAATCTTTCGGTATTACTGGTATAAAAAGACATCTTTGCGGTTTCATATTGATTGAAGACAATATTAGAGGAACCGTCAATGCTGATAATAAACCCGTCATTTGCCGTGTTGCCGGTACTTGCATTGGTCAGTTGAAACAAGCGGCCCGCAGCACTGTTATGCACATGCAACAAACTCTGGGGTGTTAAACCCGCTGCATTAGAAACACCTACGTTTTGGGACTTCGCCTGAAAATGTGCTGCTAAAACAAAAAAAAATGTAAAAACGAGGAGTATTTGTTTTTTCATAAATAAATGATTTGACATTAATACAATTAAAAATATTAATAGTGATCCGTCTTCAAAATTAAGACCTTCTTACCCTGTCCTCGTAAGATAATTGCCACAGTCGTTGCCAACCTTATTATCCAGCAACCCATTTCAAAAAACAAAGAACCTTAACGAGGCAGAACAGGGCTTATGTTAATTCTTAACTATTTTAAATTCCTTTTTAAAATCATCTGCTCTTACTTCCACAAAGTACATCCCGCAGGCAAGGGTTTTCAGATCGAAGGTTGTAAATATCCTGTTGTTTTCAATTGTCGAGAAGTCCTGAACAGAAATTTTATTTCCTAATATGTCATAAACAGTTATGTTTGCCTGTGGATATTCAAAATTGTTTATGATCAGAGTGACATTTTCTTTGAAAGGATTGGGATATATTATCACATCCATATTCGTATTATCTATACACTGGATCGAGATAACCGGAGAGTACGCAAACTGTCCGTCGAAGTCGGTTTGTTTCAGGCGGTAATACTCGGTCTGCGATGCAGAATGCCTGTCTGTATAGTTATAATATAGTGTTTGGTTTGAGTTTCCTGCTCCGTCAATATTTTCTATTTCTTCCCATGTTGCAGCATCTTCGCTTCGTTCGATGGTAAAATAGTCGTTGTTTGTTTCGGTAGCTGTTGTCCATTTCAGTAAAACGCCGTTATCGGAACAGGTGCTGGTAAACTCAGTAAGTTCGATGGGCAGCGGGTTGGTGTTTTTCTTTGTTCCAAATGTTATTGGACTGTATGACCCAATTGGAAATAAGTTCGTAACGTGTCCTGTTCCACTACCGTCATCAACAGCTGAGCCGCCATAAGAAACCCATTTGTTTGAACTGCTACAAAGTTCATAATGTGCAACAACTAGATCAGATAAATTTGTTATTCCGCTTCTGACGGCATCTTTCCAATAAAGTGTCACATTTGGAGTAGGGCCACCTGTTCCCATATTCCAATGTTCCACGCTGCTTACATGGTCAAGCACCGAAGGATCGCACATATACCATAAGTTCCAGTTGTCTGGCGGTGCAGCAAAATCATAATTTGCAGTAATAGTGGTGCTGGAAGAGGGAAGGGCAATATCAATCGGCGCCCAAACAATATTGCTTCCCGAAACTTCTCCTACAGGAAATTTAAAAGCATCGTCACCAATTTTGGTAACTAATACATTATCATCTACACAATTGACAAAACTGCTTGCTGAGCCGCCATTGCAGCTTGAATTGTCAGAAAAAATAAGTTTGCTTCCAGAATAATTTACAATGCCTTGAGAAAAAGTGCCGGCCCCACCTATGGTCATAGCATCTGAAAGTGATATATCAGAGGTTCCAGCAGTACTATTATCAAAAGTCACATTGTTAAAAGCGCTTCCTCCTGATTTTATATTTTGTAGTGCCGAGCCGTTGAAAACAACCGTGCTTGTGCCACAAGTAAAAGTAGCATTGTTAGTCCAGTCACCGGCAACATTTAATGTGTTACTACCCGGACTGAGTGTGCCACCGCTTAATGTTAAATCGCCTTTTACCGATGAAGCAACAGAAACAGTAAGCGTATTGGTTTTATTCATTATCACATTTTCAAAAGCTGTTGTGGCAGATCCTCCGATACTCTGAGCGTTAGCTCCTGAAAAAGTAACAATCCCGTCAGGCGAAGGTTCAACATTAGCGAAAACACTACCGGAATTGTTTACCCAATTGCCTTCGAGGTTAATAAATCCGTCGAGATCAATGGTGCCTGATGTATTTGTGAAATGCCCACCAGTGCCGGTAATGTTAACATAAGCGTTTGGTGTTATCGTGATAGCAGCCCCGTTATTGGTTATTCCTTGTCCATAAATAAACAAGCAAATTAAACTAAGAGCGAGAAATAAAGTAGTTTTTTTCATGTTAAAAAAAATTTAAAATAAAAAGTGATTTCAAAAACTAAAAATAGTAGTTTTAAGATTTAACTAACAAATTTAATAAGAATAGTTCTATTAAATACAATATTGTTGATAAATAATTATAAAATTTTTAATTAAAATATGTAGCAAAAAGGCATATTAAGTATGTTGCCTTTGATATTATTGATATTTTTGTTATTAATCTGAGTATGACTTTAAAAAAATAAAAAATCGG
>CAZVKJ010000149.1:0-2954 GCA_964626855.1 uncultured Bacteroidales bacterium | reverse complement strand
CTTTAAGTATTTATTATGCCACTTTTAGACTATTATATAATAGCTAATGGTATTAATCATTTTTTTTCACATTAGATTTACCAAAAAAAAGGCTGTCCCGAATTGAGACAGCCTTTACTTTTATGGCTTATTCCAAATTAATGCATCATTTTTATTATCAGGCATTTAGATTTGTTATTCCCAGAGAATTCCAATCTGAAAGTATATATACCGGCAGGTAAACTATTTGGTGAATAAGTCAAAGAATGTTTTCCGCTATTTTGAGCTTCATTAACGAGAACATTAACAAGTTCCCCGATAGCATTGTACACGTTAATTTTTACAATACCATCTTCCGGGATTACATATGTTAGCGTTGCATCACCTTTGAATGGATTAGGATATCCGATGAAATCAAATCCTGCTTCTACATTTTCGGATTGGGCAAATACTTTAGGCATGATCAGGTATGCATTTTCATCTTCCCTGCCATACTGGTCACCGATCACACCAGAGCCTGATAATTCAAAGCCCAGTTCACCGCTTTGATGTTCATCCGTTTTTGCGCGGAAGCTCAACCTGATGATTTCCTGGTTAGCGTCTACATCGAAGTTATTTGTTGTTGCATAAACCACGCGTATAACACCATCTTCGTCAGTTACCAGTAGATCTTTATCATCAGCAATAATCTGATCAAGGGTAGGATTGATTTTACAACTGATGCCTTTGCTGTTATTTCCTGGCATGGAAACATTAACAAGTTCGTAATCCTTATACGGGTATTTTAATTCAAGTCCCAACGCAGAAAAATCCTTCATTTTTGAACTAATTCGCAAAGGTATTTCAATGTATGATGGATCACTTGTGATAAGATAATCATCAGAAACAGAAATAATATTCTCTGGTATTGACTTTGCCATGTTCCAGGCTATCAATGAATCTCGGTATTTGCTGCTGGATGCATTATAATCTCCGTATGCAAAGGTTTTTAAGGTAATATTTAAGTCCGAACCGGAAACGGTGACAATGGTATCCATAGCCACCCAGTTACCCTTAGGAAAGTTTTTAGTTACATTGTAAGGTGAACCGATTTTTGCTTTAATTCTGGAAATATCAATAGCATTTACACTTGTATTATTATCAACATTTGCTGCCTTTTTATATTTAGCAGAAAACGTTCTTGATGGATCCATAAGCGTATCGATGCCTATATGGTACTTTAATAATGTTATATCAATAGCATCAATACCATTGGCCCATTGCATAGTATCCTGAGTATGTTTATCGTATGAAATCTTATACGTACCATTGATGACATTTGCAAATTGATAATTCCCTGCAGCATCACTTGTATCTCTTACTATTTCTATTCCCGATGGATAATTTTTCAAAATAACAATAACGTTATCAATATCGTAAATTGATGGATTATACGTCGGGAGATTGGGAGTAATACCCGAATTGGCCTTGCCTGCATAACGTGTCTTTCCGCTGATTATATGTCCTCCGCGAACAACTGTTACCGTATCTGTTGATATACAGCCGGCATTGTTAATGCTGACAGTATATGTTGTTGTAAATGATGGTAATGCTGAAGGTTGAGCAATGGCAGAATTATTTAGGCCTGAAGAGGGTGTCCAACTTATAGTTCCGGGGCCGTTCCCGGCATTACCAATTAACACCGGAGAATCAGTACATATGATTTTGGTACCGGCCTCAGCAAATGGTTGCTGATTTACAACAACAGTACGTATTACTGTAGGCGATGGTATCCCGCATCCGTAAGCATATACTTGTATATCAACTGTTCCGTAGAACCCGTTTGCCCAGGTCATTTCTCCGGTAGCTGTAACGATATTACCTGCTGAAGGATTACTCAGAGACCAGATATATCCTGTGTTGTATGTTGCCGTTGTGTTATAAATTGTTGTGGTAGTCCCATTTGTAATCTGGCATGTGGGCTCAGTACCACCTGAAATAGTTATAGGTGTTGGCGTTCCTACCTGTGGAATTACTACAATGTTCATTGTTGGTGTACTTATCGAACCACATGGTGTACTCGTAACTACACAATAGAATCCATTGCTGGTTGTCATCATTCCGGGGTTATACGTACTGTTTGTAGCATTAGCAATTACCCCTGATGATGTTTTGTACCATTGAAAGGTATAAGACCCTGTTCCCCCTGTGGCTGTTGCTGTTAATATTCCAGGATTGGCCTTTTCACATATTGGAGATGTTCCCCCGCTTATAGTTGCATTTAACTGTTGATGAACAATTATATTGATCGTATTTGTTGTGGCGGATCCGCAAGAACCTGCTACTATACAATAATAGCCTGAACTTGAGGAAATATTCCCGGGATTATATGTGCTATTTGTAGCATTATTAATTAGAGTTGAAGGTGTAACGTACCATTGATAGGTATAAACACCATTTCCTCCTGTTCCTGTTGCAGTGAAAGTACCAGGATTTGTATTGTAACAAATGGGGGATGTTCCTCCGCTTATAGTTCCATATACAACACCAGAAACGGATATTTCTTGCGTGCAGTTACTGGAATTGCCATTAGCATCAGTTGCAGTCCATATTACTGTTGTTGTTCCTAAAGGGAATGCAGCAGGAGCGTTATTTGAAATAATAATTGAAGCAATTTCTGTACAATTATCCGTTGCAGTTGCTGTTCCAATAGGACCGACATAGGTACATCCGATATTTGTTCCTACTGCTATATTCACTGGACATGAAATTACAGGCTGCACATTATCCTCAACGGTTACGGTAGCGGTGCAAGTGGATGAGTTACCATTCACGTCGGTTACAGTTAATGTTACGGTGTTCGCACCGACATTGGCGCATGTGAACGCATCGGGCGCCACGGACATACTTGCAATAGCGCAGTTATCAGAAGAGCCGTTATCAACCTGTGCGGCAGTGATAGAAGCATTGCCTGTAGCATCAAGCTGTACGGTGAT
>CAZVKJ010000148.1:0-3026 GCA_964626855.1 uncultured Bacteroidales bacterium | reverse complement strand
CCATCGAGAACTTTTGGTGCAGGTGTTGACTTTGAAACCTCACAATTCCTTGATAATTATGGTCATAATCGTATTGGACTGAATATGAATGGACCGTTAATTAAAAGGGGGAAAGGTGATAATGCTACCGCCTTGTTAGGTTACTTCTTTGCCGGTGAATATAACTTTGAAAAAGACGGAAACCCTTCGAGTATCGGAATCTGGAAAGTAAAAGATAGCAAATTAGCAGAACTAAAAGCCAATCCTCTCGTTTTGGGAAATAACGGAAGTACGAGTATGGCTGCCGAGTATTTACGTAAAACCGATTTGGAACATGTTAAGACTACTCAAAATACCAGTAGTACTAATGTTAGCCTTTCGGGTAAATTAGATGTAAAAACAGGCCCGAATATCAACCTGACCTTTGGAGGATCGTTTGTTTATGATGATTCCAAGGCATTCAGTTTATATAATTCATTGTTAAACTGGGAAAACAATTATCAAACTTTGCAAAATACCTGGAGGGTTTACGGTAAGTTTACCCAACGTTTTCCCGGAGACAAAGACAGCAAATCGCTGATAAAAAATATATATTATACTGTGCAGGCAGATTATACCCGTTATCATGCAACCTATCAGGATTCCAGATTTAAAGATAATCTGTTTAAGTATGGCTATATAGGAAAATTCGAGAGATCACGTATTCGTTCTTACGAAATGGGATATGATACGATTGCGAAAAAGACGGCCTGGTTACAAAATAACTGGCAGGATACCTTAATTACCTTTACACGTTCGGAAACCAATCCGGTGCTTGCCAATTACACCGAACAATATTTTGCTCTCCGGAATAATGAAGTAGCTAAATTTCAGGATATAAGCAATATTCAAGGCGGGTTAATCAACGGTGATTCTCCTTCATCTGTCTATAGCATCTTTGCCAATGTGGGCGCTTTACAGATAAACCCATCTTATCAATTAGTCGATAACTCGCAGTTGGGTATCAGTATTAACGGTTCTGCCGATATTGGTAATCATGCTATCCAATTTGGACTACAATATGAACAACGTGCTGACAGGGGATATTCCGTTGATGCCGCTGGTTTATGGGAACTTATGCGGGGTTATACCAATGCTCATATCGAACAGCTTGATTTTTCAAAGCCTTATTTAGTTTATAATAATGGTGTATATGCTTACGACGAAGAAAACCCCAACGGTCTTTTCCTTGATACCATACAATATGATCGGATTTATGATGCCGGTTCCCAACGTACGTTTGATAAAAATTTGCGCAAAGCCCTTGGTAGCACCGGCGGATTAGCCGTAAACGGAACGGATTATATTGACATTGACTCTTACGATATAAACAACAATACCATTAATTATTACGATAAAAATGGCACATTGCATAAAAATGTACCGTTAAACGAACCTTTGAACATTAAGATGTTCTCAGCCGATGAGTTATTAAATAATGGAAGTGGTAATTCTGCTGTAGGTTATTACGGATATGATTATAAAGGTAATAAACTGACCAGTAAACCAAGTTTTGAAGATTTCTTTACCAAGACAGACGAAGATGGTAATTTAACCAGACCTATGGGAGCTTTTGAACCTATTTATATGGCAGGATACGTTCAGGATGTATTTGCTTTCAAAGATTTAATTTTTAATGTTGGGGTGCGTGTTGACCGCTTTGATGCCAATCAGATGGTTTTAAAAGATCCGTACTTATTGTACGATGCCCATTCGGTAAAAGAAAACGAAGTTCAGGATTTGGCTAAAGAAATGTCAAATTATACGATACCAGGTAACATGAAAGATAATTACGTGGTGTATGTAGATAAGGTTAACCAACCCACCAAGATTGTCGGCTACCGTAACAATGACGTATGGTACAATGCTTCGGGTATTGAAGTTACCGACCCTGAAAAATCGTTGAATGTGGGTAATGGCGTTTCACCATTTTTAGTTGACCCTACAAATCAGGTATTAACTTCAAAGGTGTTTAAGGATTATCAGCCACAGACGAACTTTCTGCCGCGTATTTCGTTTTCATTTCCTATTTCCGATGAAGCTTTGTTTTTTGCCCATTATGATGTGCTGACGCAACGTCCTACGCAGAGCTTGAGAATGAATCCGACAAGTTATTATTATTTGCCTGTCAGAAGTAGTCCAACGATAAACAATCCGAATTTAAAATCAGAAAAAACCATTGATTATGAATTGGGATTCCAACAAAAGTTAAACAATACGTCTTCTCTTATTTTATCGACTTATTATCGTGAAGTTCGCGACCAGATTCAGAGTTTCCGTTATACTGCCGCTTATCCCAAAACTTATTATTCATACAATAACATTGACTTTGGTACGGTAAAAGGTTTGACTGTAACTTATGATTTACGCCGCACAAACAATGCCCGTGTACGTGCAAGCTATACATTGCAGTTTGCCAATGGAACAGGTTCCGATGCCGAAACCTCAAAGGCGCTTATCACTTCAGGACAGCCAAATTTACGTAACCTTATTCCACTTAATTTTGACCGTCGTCACGCTATTAATTTATTGATTGATTATCGTTATGACGAAGGAAAGAATTATAATGGACCAACGATCAAACGTAGAATAAAAGGCACCGATAAGTATGAAAACGTGCAGTTGCTGAAAAATACCGGACTTAGTTTAACTATTAATGGGGGTTCGGGTACGCCATATACCAAATATCAAAACGCCGGTATAAATGGAAATGGTAAAAATATATCAGGAAATATCAACGGTTCCCGTTTACCATGGCAGTTCAGAATGGATGCACGCCTTGACCGTGATATATATTTCGGTAAAAGCACATTTGTAAACGTTTATTTGCAAGTGCTTAATGTGTTAGATGCAAGAAATATCATGAGCGTATATGGCGCCACAGGTAATGCTGATGATGATGGCTATTTAGCTGCTGCCGAATATCAGGCAGAAATCAACCAGCAATTGGATTCGCAATCATACCGGGAATTATATCAGATATATATTAACAAACCTGGCAACTATAG
>CAZVKJ010000147.1:0-3065 GCA_964626855.1 uncultured Bacteroidales bacterium | reverse complement strand
AAAAATGAAAAAACACTTCTTATTACTATGCCTTGCTCTGCTGGCAACTTCAGCAGCATGGGCAGGAGCAACGAGTATTCCGATTGCTTCAGGCAGAGCGGTTGCCGATATTCAAACAGATATGTCAAATGCTGTATCAGCTGGAAATGCAGACATCACACTTCAATTTGCAAAAGGTGGCGTGTGGGGTTCTGCTTCATCAGGAGGAGATATTACACTGGCTGTGCCTGCCGGCGTAACTAAACTCACATTAACTTACGATCCTACTACAACGGGTGCAATGCCGGTTATTAATATTAATCAGTTAACTTATACCGATGGTTTAATGACTGATGGTATTGTATTCGATGGTGTGAAACTGTTTACAGGTACAACAAACCGTTATCTGATTGCTCCAACTACCACTGCCACACGTTTTCCTGCAAAGATAACTTTAAGAAATTGTTGGGTAGAAGGATATAGGGCAGTGGTGTATTCAACTTTAGCAACAACAACTTCTGAATTGATTTTTACAAACAATTACTTCAAGAATATTGCTGCCAGTGGTATTGTCAGTGTTTCTGCAGGTTCCATTAATGTAATCAATATCAGAAAAAATACTTTTAATAATGTGGGTGGTGATGCTTCAGGTGCTACAGCTACCGATTATTTTATTGATTTCCGAAGTACAAACTCTGTTTCTTCTCAAATCACATTTTCACAAAACACCATTTACTACCCCAGAACTCAGGGTAGAGGCCTTTTCCGTTTGGGAAATGCTACGTTTACTACCGGATTTATCAAAGAAAACAACAATATTTATGCTTCAGGAAATTCTACAATATTTACCATGCAGTTATTGTATACCAATAGTACAGGAGCCATCTCAGATGCAGATTCTACCAATTATATTTCAAATAAAATGGGCATTGGCAGCAATAAGGGAAGTATTGCAACAACAGTTTATACCGAAAACAATCCTTCTAACCTGTTTGTAGATCCTGCATCTGACAATTTTACCATCAACGACCCGAATTTTGCAGGGAAAATATCTGCCGGAAATCCGTCTTGCTATTATCCGGCTACTTTGAATATTACCGGTGCCAGTCTTATTAATTTCAATTATAATCTTGGAACAGGTCCATCTGCTTCGCAATATTTTACATTGAACACTGTTGTCTTACGTGCAGAAGTTGGCATTAAAGCTCCTGCTCATTACGAAATCTCATCTGACAATTTAACCTTTACCGATTCTCTGACTGTTGGAGGAAAAGGAAATGATTTGTCAAACCAACAAATTTACGTGCGATTAAAATCAGGACTTGCCATTGGCACTTACAATGAGTCGATGAAACTGACTTCGTTGAATGCTGTAACTAAATTTGTTACATGTTCAGGTTCGGTAACCAGTTCATTACCGGCGCTAAATGTACCTGCCGGATTAACAGCAAGCAATATTACTTACACCGGTTTTACTGCCGGTTGGTCGGCTGTAGCCAACGCAACTTCGTATATTTTACGCATTTTACTTAATGGAACCGCTGTGAATACCATCAATAATCTGACATCAACTTCGGTTGATGTAACCGGGTTAACACCCGGAAGTGCTTATACTTTTGCTGTTACAGCCATTGGTGATGAAGTAAATTATAATAATTCTGTGGAATCAACACCTTCGGAAATAATCAATACTCCGTTTATACATTTATTTACGAGTATCAACAACTCATCGGCCGGAACCATCGTAAAAAGTCCGAATTTACCCTATTATGCTGCCAATGCTTCGGTTCAGATTACAGCAACCAAAAATTTCGGATATAAATTTATAAATTGGGTCGACTCTGTTTCCGGTTCAGTTATTTCCACTTCCAATGCCATAACAGTAACTATGGATGGCACAAAGCATTACAAAGCTGTTTTTGAGTCGGTAAATACTTACACTTTCAACGTTACCATTGCCGGAAGTCCGTGGGGAAAAGTAAGTTTATCGCCTGCTCCAACTGATGGAAAATATGAAGAAGGAACTAATGTATCGATGATAGTTACTCCAAATGCTGTCACCACTTTCAGCTATTGGGAAGATGCCACTACGGCCACTTCAAGATCGATTGTTGTTGATGGAAATAAATCGTTCATTGCAACTTTTGATGAAATACCATTTATTGTTGGTTGGGATTTCAAAGTTGCAGAGCCGAAAGCATCAAGAGCGGGCGACTATTATTCGGTTTCAACAAATCAGGGTATTTTTAGTTTGTATGAGCAGAACGGGACTATTGTTTCGTGGCTTTCGCATACGGGTTGGGGATCTCCTTCTACTCCATGTGCTATTAAATGGACAGGTGGTAGCAGTTTCCTGACAAATCAACGTTATTATCAGGCATCGTTTAAAACCACAGGGTATCAGAATGTTCAGGTGAAATCGCAAATGACAGGTAGTTATCAGTATTATCTGACTCAAAAATTGCAGGCCTCGCTGGATGGAATTAATTACACCGATCTGATTTCGGTAGATTTGGCCAACAATACATGGAAAGATGTGAACTGCGTTTTACCTTCTGAATATAACGACAAAGAAATCGTTTATATCCGCTGGGTTGCCAATACTTCGAGTACAAGAAATGGTAACACCACCGACAGCGATGGCACTTCACTGACAAATGTATTTGTTTTAGCCGATCTTATTCCTGTGCCAGACAACGAAGCTCCACTTTTATTATCGTCAGTTCCTGCACAGGCTTCAGCCTCGGTTTCTGCAAATGGTTCAATTGTTCTTACTTTCAATGAAAAAGTGAAAGCTGGTACGGGCAATTGTACCTTAGATTCAAAAACACTAACACCTGTTTTTGCAACAAAAACAGTGACTTTTGCTTATACCAAACTGGATTATAATACCAGTTATTCGTTCACTGTACCTGCAGGTGCTATCCTCGATCAATCGGGAAATGCTTACGCAGGATTCACACTCAATTTCCACACTATGAATCGACCCATACCAACAGCAAAAGTGTTTGATGCCGTTATTGCTGCCGATGGAACAGGCGATTATACCAATGTTCAGGCTGCCATCAATGCAGTTCAGGATAACA
>CAZVKJ010000146.1:0-3073 GCA_964626855.1 uncultured Bacteroidales bacterium | reverse complement strand
AAACCGATTTGTTTACGAATTCAAACTGTACGGTGGAGGTCTTTAACCATTTCGGTGTAAGGGTACAGTCGCATACTGTAGCCAAACAGGCAACAAAGGAATATACGATGTCGATGGAAGGGTTACCCAACAATGTTTACAGTATTGTGGTGACATCCGACAGTAAACGTATTTCAAAATCGGTCATCGTGCAGCATTGATCTTGAAATAAAATCAGAATTGATTAAAAGCCGTCCACTCCGGGCGGCTTTTTTTTATTTTCAAAGAATTTCCTGAAACATTCACAATGGTAGGTAATATGATTAATTTGCTACACTTACTAATTTTTTAGCAACAGTTACCATTCTTTTATAAACACTTACTTGTTTTTGGAAAAATTGTATTATCTTCGTAAAATGGTTTGTAGTCTGATTCTTTTATATTGATAAACACGTAAAAAACATAAATTCAGTAAATTAAATATATTTCTTTATGAAAAAGATTTTATATTCTATTGTCGCCCTGGTCTTTTTGACTAACAATCTTTTTGCTAGGACGGATCATCAGCAGGGTGATATTCGAAAAAATGAAAAAAATTCCGTAAAAGACAATTACGGTACACCGACTGCTTTTGATAATCCGGATTATTATTATGCAGCAGTTAAGGTGGCTCCTGCAGGAGTTTTTTACCGGCAAGCCGGTTTAAGTCCTGACGGACAAAAAATAGTTGCACAGAAATCATTTACAGATGGGGCAATAAGTCGGGTCGAAGTGGTTTTAATGAATACCGATGGTTCCGGTGAAATCATAATTTCTCCTGGAAATTCCGGTGAAGGCGATATTGCTCAGTACGGCAACCCTTTTTGGAGTGATGACGGCTCTACTATCGGGTATGTGGAAGCCCATCAGGCCAATCCAAACAGGGTTGCTAAATATGTCATCTCCGGAGGAACTACCAGTTATATTTATGAACCAGTTGCACCTCTTGACGTAAATAATGCAGATTTTTTGGGTTCCAGTACCAGTGCAATTGTTTTTTGGGATATTGTCAGTGGTGAGGCTGATATTTTTACTTATGATGGAACAACCCTGACAAATATAACAAATAGTGTTGGCTTTAAAGAGTATGAACCTGTTTCAAATGGTGATGGAACGGTAATACTTTACTGGTCTGGCGAAACGACTCTTGAACCGGTAAATACAACCCATACTCTTACCTTTTCAGGAGGCACTTGGACAAAAGATGTTGGATTTACGCCCATACCTGACAGTTATTGGGCATGTTGGACTTCCAGAACAGATAATTACATCGGAGTTACGGTTATGTCAACAAAAGATATTCATATCTATAATTCAAGCGGTGTTTTTGTTAAGGATCTTACGGGTGCCGGATATTCAGGAGGTAGCGGACAATGGAACTTTTTCGGCTGCAATTTTGAGGGTCCTCATGGTGAAATGGTCATTACTTCAAATGCCGGCCGTGTTGATGCAGGAAGGGATATCGTAATGGCAGTACCAAGAAGTACTTTTTATGTTAATACCACTTCAGGAAATGATCTTTTCCCGGGAACTGAGCATGCACCTTTCGCGACCATTCAGAAAGCGATTAATGAAGCGGTTGCAGGTGGTACCATCCATGTTGCTGCCGGAACTTACCCCGAGCATGTAACCATCAATAAAGCAGGTTTAACACTGAATGGAACCGGAGCCAACATCAATGGTTCCAATACAGGGATTGTTGTTACCATCACTGCAAACAATGTTGTATTCGACGGCTTCCAGGTGCAGAATTCCGGATTGACTGTCTCAGACGCCGGAATCTGTCTGCAGGGAGTAACCGGGTGTATGATCCGTAATAACACTGTTATCAATAACTTTGCCGGCATTGCACTGGTCGGAACTACCACGAGTACCGTTCAGTATAATTTCGTTGGCGACAATTATTTTGGAATTTACCTTGGTATCGAAACCCTTCCTTCAACCGGAAATGTAATCAACGATAATAACATAAATAATTCCATAAAGATTGCTCTCGGAGGCGGAAGTTATTCCGGAGATGGTATCTACGGTGATAAAAATTGTCATGGAAATACCTTTACGATTAATTACATTCATAACAATGGCAAAGACGGAATCTATTTCTGGAAGTCATTCTCCAATGTGGTTACCGGGAATACCATTTCAAATAATACCGGTTCCGGTATCGAATTAATGGGTTCTAATAACAATGATATCTCTGAGAATTTTATCAATTCGAATGCCGAAGGAATAAAGATCAGAGTCAGTTCATGGCCTGAAGGTGCTTATCCGTCCTCTCCCAATTCGATTAATGATAACAGGATTGTAAATAATACAACCTTCGCTTTACAGGTCGAGACACAAGTGCCATCTGTCAATGCAACGTGTAATTTCTATGGAAGTGGTGTTGCCACTTATGTTGCGTCAAGAATTTCCGGTCCGGCTACCTATCTGCCCTGGTTAATTGACGGCAGCGACAGTGATGCAGATGCCGATAATGGATTCCAGCCTGAACCCGGAAAATGTATCGGAAATGGCGCACCCTTTATCACTGTGCTTACTCCGAACAGGGGCGAAAACTGGTTAAGGGGAACGACCCAACTGATCACCTGGGACCATAACCTGACTTCTAACATCAAAATCGATCTGTACCTTGCCGATGGCGTGACCTTTGTTTCAAATATCGCCATGTCGGTTTCAGGGACCTCCTATGGATGGACAATTCCCGGAACAACGGCAGGAGGTACTTATAAAGTACGGATCTGCAACACCAGCAATCCTTCCGTAACTTATGATTTTAGCAATTATGCGTTTACTATTTCGACAAGCCTTCCCGGTGCGGCAATCAACGTGACCGCACCATCGGGGAACCCAAATATTATACGGAATTCGCACTATAACATTCAATGGACCAAGACCAACGTTCCGGAAAATGTAAAGATCGAGTTGTACAACCCCTCATCGGGATACAGTACCCTTACAGCCAATGTTTCCGGGTTAGCCTGGGATTGGTGGGTGCCTTTTGATTTGCCTGTTGCTTCTGGATATAAGATCAGGGTCTCGAGCACGAATGATT
>CAZVKJ010000145.1:0-3162 GCA_964626855.1 uncultured Bacteroidales bacterium | reverse complement strand
AAAATGAAGGCTGCACCAACAGTTGCGATGGATCCGTTAATGTTACCGTCAACGGAGGTATCCAGCCATATAGTTATTCGTGGACAGGCTCGGGATTGCATACACCTGCCATCACGAATCTTTGTGCCGGAGATTATACTGTAACCGTCACCGACTCAAACCATTGTACCATCATTGGTAATGCAACGCTGACTACAGATTATCCTATTCATGCTGATGCCATTGTTGACTCAAGGACAATTTTGCAACAAAACACTATTACGTTTTATTATACCGGCAGCGGCGCTATCAATTTCTTCTGGGATTTTGGTGATGGCACAACATCTACCAACCCCAATCCATCGCATAATTATACCGAGGAAGGTGAGTATACCGTTAAACTGGTAGTAAATACTGGTCCGCCTGATTATTGTCCTGATTCGATGTATATTGTAATCACGGTTATTCTTCCTTCAAAAGTTACCATCCCTAATGTGTTTACCCCTAATAGCGATGAAGCTAATGATGTATTCAAGGTAGCATCGGAGGGTTTGAAAACCGAGGAGATGTTTATATATAACCGATGGGGAAAAGAGGTTTTTAAATGGAATGAAGTTGGTGGCAGTTGGGACGGACATAATACAAATGGTAAAGAAGAAGCCGAGGGTACGTATTATTATATTTTTGTTGCGAAAGGTAACGATAGTAAGGATTTTAGACTTAATGGTTCCGTTACTCTTCTGAGATAATTTCCCGATTCTTTCTGTTTCTAAAGCAGAAAATGTATAAATTATTTGCATTTTATCAGGGCTAAAAACAACATGCCTGATAAAAATATTTTTAATTGTATTTTATTTAAACCACAGTAATCATGTTCCTAATGCGTTAACCATTTTGTTTTTTTATTATTAAACAATATTTTTTTGTATTATAAAAAAAAAATATTAAATTCGTTCATTCTTATAATAGTATTTGATTAGTATGCAATTCGATATGTAAAGTATTTAATTATAAATTAATTAAAATCAAAAAAATCAAAAAAATCAAATAAAATGTCATATTATAAAAGAATACTTTTTTTAATATTTTATCTATTAATTGTTCCTAAGCTAAACTATGCCCAGAATAGTGTTAGTTCTCAAGAGAAGTTGTCCAATGATGAGATACTATCAGGCAATAATGTAGAGGTGTACTTTTTTACCGGAATTTTCCGTGATTCAATTGTACATATTGTCTGGGAGAATTATGATCAAAACAAGATAAAACAAGTTGTTGTTGAATCAAGCGATGACGGGATCAACTTCATCCTGAGCGCTGAAGCTGTTTTGTCAACTTTGACCGACCTCCATCAGAACAATTACCCAAAAGATATCAATCGTTTTAACAACATACTGATGTCAACAGAGCATGGCAATGTCAGGTATATATACAATGATGTAATTAAACACCGGAATTTTGACCTTCATCCCAAATGGTATCGGTTAAGGATGGTAACTTTTTCTGGCAATACCTATATTTCCCAAACGGCAACTACTAAAGATTCTGAGAAAAAAGACTGCAAAGCACCTTCAAATATTATTCAAAATAGTATAAGCAATCCCATCATTAAAGAAAAAGCTAAAAGTGTTTGTCCTTCCGTTACATCTCCTCCTTCTGGCTACACTGTTTCCAGTCAGGTACAAACAAATTACGGAGATTGTTGCTATTGGACAGAAAGGCTTTATGAATCAACCAATCCTGTTATGACTGACTGTGGCGATGACAGCTATGCCTGGTGCTGTAATAATGTCCCCGGTGCTGGTTCATGTACCTCCGGTTATATTTCCGATCCATGTTGCGTTCACTATTGCGATGAATATGGTGATTGCAGCTGTACACCCTGGCAATGCTGCACATCATCTACAATTTCGCAATGGGTTATTACCGAGTCCGTGCAATACAGTTCTCTGGCCCTTATACCCATCATTCAAAATGAGACATGTACGGGTATGAACAATGGCTCAATATCCTTAACAGTCAGCAATGGTAGCGGGACAATCACTTATTTATGGAGTGGTGGACAGACCACATCTACTATAACAGGACTTTCCGGAGGAAGCTATAACGTTACTGTTACTGATGCAAACAACTGTCAGGTTACTGCTTCTTATACCCTGACGGCTAACCCCTTGCCAACGATAAGCGGTACTTTGACAATGTGTGCCGGTTCAACAGTTCAGTTAACAGGGTCGGGTACGGCAGCTGTCACTAACCCCTGGACTTCTTCAAACACAAACATAGCTTCGGTTAGTAATACAGGCTTTGTAACATTTATCACCCCCGGTACAAGTGTGATAACCTATACAGATAATAACGGATGCAGCAATACTGTCAATGTGAACGTAAATCAGATGCCAACAATAACCGGCTCTTTAAATGTATGTGCCGGATTAACTACGCAGTTGACAGGTACTGGAACACCTGCTGCAACAAATCCATGGGTTTCTTTAGATACGAGTGTTGCCACCATAAATAATACTGGTTTGGTTACAGGCGTTTCGGCCGGTACAAGCATTATTACATTAACGCTAAATAATGGGTGCAGTATTTCAACAACGGTTACAGTAAATGCAAATCCGGTTCTGAACATCACACCTGTCAATCCGGTTATTTGTTTTGAAGATTCGATAACTATTACTGCGAATGGAGCCAATACGTATTCATGGTCTCCTGCTGTTGGATTATCATCTTTATCAGGAGCGACCATTCATGCTTCGCCACCACAAACGACCACGTACACTGTTACCGGAACTTCAGGAGCCAGTTGCGTTTCGACATCTACATTTACATTAACCGTTTATCCTATTCCAACTTCCGATTTTACCTTTTCGGCACCAAATTGTACCGGGAATACTGCAACAATAACTTATACAGGAACAGCCACTTCCAGTGCAAATTATACATGGGGTTTTTCGGGAGGAGGCGCAAACCCGGGAACAGGACAAGGCCCGCATCAGGTTGTATGGTCATCGCCTGGAAGTTATGATGTGTCTCTTGTCGTTACTGAAAATAACTGTGTTTCGTTGCAGACAATACATTCGGTTTCGGTGAGCGATCTAAGTGTGAATCAAGCCACACATACTAATGTTATTTGTTTTGGTGAAAGCAACGGCACGGCTACTGTTTATCCGATCAATGGCTCAA
>CAZVKJ010000144.1:0-3199 GCA_964626855.1 uncultured Bacteroidales bacterium | reverse complement strand
CAATACCAAAGTTAGATGTTTTATTCTACTTTTTCGAAGTCTTCAAATCTGGGTTAATGGGAACTGATGGGATTTTTCATCAGGATTTTCTCTCAGTCATAAGAAGTTAAAAATTCAGAAAAGTCTTTATCTGATCAATAAAATATAAGAAAATACGGGGCTTTATTGCTATGGTGTATATTACGCCAAAAACAGCGCCCCAGAAATGGGCATCATGTCCGATGTTATCTTTTCCGCGTTTACTCATATATGCTGAATAAACCAGGTAGAGTATGCCAAAAATAAAAGCCGGAATCCCAAATGGTATGGGAAAAATGGTTATCCGGCCAGTAGGGACAAACAAAATGCTGGCAAAAACAACAGCAGACACGGCCCCTGAAGCGCCTACGGCATTATAGCCCGGATCATCTTTATGCTTACCAAAGGAAGGCAGAACCGACATCATTACCGAGCCTATATAAAGCAAGGCAAAATAATAATATCCCCTGATACCAAAAAGGGATGTATATGCTTTAATCACCACTTCGCCAAATGAATAAAGCACAAACATATTTATAATCAAATGCATGGCTCCGGCATGCAATAATGCATATGTAAAAAACCGGTGCCACTGCTTCGAGTGCTTTACCAAAAAAGGATTGAACCTGAAACGATAAAAAAGATCGGCATTTGTAAAAGCAATGATGGAAATAATAGAAGTTATAACTATTATGATCAGTACCATAATTCATTTTTTATTTTACAAGGAGAGTCAATCAATGGATAAAATTATTAAGAATTTCAAAATAGTTATTACCTCAATATAAAAATGGTTTATAAAATATAAATTTATCTAAATAAAATAATAAAATTATTATTTAAAATGGTAATAAAAATCAACTTCCAAAAATCTTATATTTTGCAAGATGCATCTTCTGTAACCTGTACATCATGGATGTACGCATAACACCCAGGCCATATTTAACGCTTCTTCTGAAATTAATCGAGGAGGCTTCTGTAAAATATTTGGTTGGGCAGGTTACTTCTGCTATTTCAAAGCCGGCATAAAATATCTGGGCCAGCATCTGGTTATCAAAAACAAAATCATCAGAGTTCACATGATAATTAATACTTTCCAGCACTTTCTTCGAAAATGCCCTGTATCCCGTATGATATTCTGATAATTTTTGTCTCATCAGCACGTTTTGAAACAGGGTTAAAAACCTGTTGAAAACATATTTGTAATAAGGCATTCCTCCTCTGAGTGCGCCCCGCCCCAAAATTCTGGAACCAAGCACAACCGGGAATAAATCATTGGCAATCAGGTAAATCATTGATGGCAGTAACTTAGGCGTGTATTGATAATCCGGATGAAGCATTACAACAATATCAGCACCAAGCTTCAGGGCATAGTCATAACATGTTTTCTGGTTGCCGCCATAACCTTTATTTTTTTCATGCTTAATAACATGCGTAATTCCAAGATCATGGGCTTTTTCTACCGTACGATCTTTACTTGCATCATCAACCACGATAACCTCATCAACAATATCAAAGGGTATCTCGCGGTAAGTGATTTCAAGCGTCTTTTCGGCATTATATGCCGGCATGACAACAATAACCTTTTTTTCCTGTATCATGATTGCAAAAATATGACAATGGTTTCATATTTCGCAAAAGATGTCATATTTTTTTAATCAACAAAAAAAATTAACTTTGTATAAACAAATCTCTTTCTGTCATGAACCAAAAGCATCTATTCAACCTGAATGATACCATATGCGCAGTTTCAACTGCCCATGGTATTGGCGCCATTGCGCTGATCAGGATCAGCGGGAAAAAGGCCTTTGCTATTATTGAAAAAATATTTTCGGCAAAATCCGGATTCAACATAAAACAAACCCCTGCTTTTACCTTACATTATGGTAAAATTTTTATTAACAATGAAACCATTGATGAGGTTTTGCTTGGAATATTCAAATCTCCCCATTCATATACCGGTGAAGACATGGTTGAAATTAACTGCCACGGTTCAATATATATCCAGAAACGTTTGATGGAGTTACTGATCAGCATGGGAGCACGCCTCGCTCAAGCAGGCGAATTCACATATCGTGCATTTATGAACAATAAGCTCGACCTGACCCAGGCAGAAGCCATTGCCGATCTGATAGCCTCAACATCAAAAAATGCGCATGACCTGGCACTGAATCAAATGCGTGGCGGGTTTTCGGAAGAAATTAAAGAACTCCGCAAAAAACTAATTGAATTTGCTTCACTTATTGAACTTGAACTTGATTTTAGCGAGGAAGATGTTGAGTTTGCCAGCCGCAAAGACTTTTTACAGGTTGTCACTGAAATAAAAAGTGAAATCCGGCGACTTACTGATTCATTTGCCCAGGGCAATATATTGAAAAACGGTATTCCTGTTGCCATTATTGGCAAGCCCAATGTCGGCAAATCTACATTGCTTAATGCACTGCTGAACGAAGAACGGGCAATAGTTTCGGAAATACCGGGCACCACGCGTGACACCATTGAAGATACCTTTACCATCCAGGATGTTACTTTCCGCTTTATCGATACAGCCGGGCTCAGGAAATCGACGAATGAAATTGAAAAAATCGGAATTGAAAAGACTTACCAGAAAATAGAACAGGCACAAATAATACTTTATGTTATTGATATTTCACAAACAACAGTTGCTGAAATTAAAAAAGATTTGGAGGATTTTCATTCTCATATATTCGATTCAAATAAAAAATTCATTGTAATTGCCAATAAAATAGACCAGTTGTTTAAAACACCTGTCAAATTTACCGAATTGGTCGAACTTGAAACAATATTTATTTCTGCCAAACGTAAGGAGAATATCAACCTTATCGCCGATTCACTGGTAAGAGCAGTTAATACCAGGATAAACACCGACCGGGCAATTGTATCAAATATACGCCATTATGAGGCGCTGACCCGGATATCAGAATCTCTTGTAACTATTGAAAATGGTCTTGAAGATAATGTTACAAGTGATCTGCTGGCGGTCGACATCAGGACTGCATTACATTACCTGGGCGAAATCACCGGCGAAATAACGACTGAAGATATTTTGGGGAAAATTTTCAGTAATTTTTGCGTGGGAAAGTAATTATCTTTCTCATTATTTCTAACTATCTGTTTTTATTAGCACTTAACGACAAATATTTTCTTTTATTTGTTGCCC
>CAZVKJ010000143.1:0-3202 GCA_964626855.1 uncultured Bacteroidales bacterium | reverse complement strand
TGCATAATTTCGATTCCGACGGCATCATCAAGGTGAGCGGGAAAAAGATTGAAATTATCAGTTTTGAACGATTATTTAAGATCAGCAAGTCGGGCTAATTTATTATCGCCGTGAATTTTTTTTGATTTCCTGATGAGCGGTTTCTGGTACTCGGGACCGCTATGTTTCGAGCGGAATTACAAATTCCGCTCAGCCGGGTACTCGGGACCGCTCAGCCGGGTGAACAAAAAGGGGAAACCTTATTTTTACCTTGAACCTTAGTAGTAGAAATAATAACCGCCACAACCCACGACCTTATTACCTTATTTTAAAGGTTATAAGGGAATAAGGTTATTTTTCGTTTGTGTAATTTTTTCTACTAAGGTTAAAAAAAGATAAGGAAAATAAGGTTTAGCGTAATGTCAGAAATGAAGAAACGACAAACAGGCACGTTCCGGAAGGATGACATTGTTATTTCATTCCCGCGGAGTGGTTTCGGGTGACAAAACATTTGCCGCTCAGCCGGGAATTGTTATTTCACCCCCGTTGAGCGGAATTACAAATTCCGCTATGTTTCGAGCGGCAAAGCATTTGCCGCTCAGCCGGGCCACCCAAATAGGTGATGCAAAATTTATATCTGGATAAAATTCAATATTATACAAAACCTAAACTATTATACTGTCAAAGTCAGGAGATATCAAAAGATAAACGACTGTATCTTTGATTTGGCAGCTCGTGCTTAAATTATATCTAAGATCAGGTAAATTTCTTTTTATTAATTGTAATTCTTTATCTCGAAATAACGAAGCTGTCTCAAATTTTTTATCTTTAATATATTGATTCTTAGTAGTAATTATTTTTTGTAGCTCATTAATGAATTGTTTTGAATCAATTACTTTTGTTTGCAACGAATGCCGACTAATTAATTCATCGACGTTGGTGTTTTCATCAAGGTAAATTCCTATATTTTCTACAGCAATTACACCATATAATATTTGAATTTTATTAATATTCATAATTCACTTTTTTAGGTTATTAACTCAATATTTTGAAATAATGCATAACGTCTCACCAGCAGCCACAATGCAGACATTAACAGGTTTTGTTTTTGATTTTCGTTTTCATGTTTAGTAGCTCCAACTACTATCCTTACCAAGATGCCCCGCATTGCTCGGCTGCATGCTCGTTGGCAGCAGGGACATTGTGTTTTAGAATTAATAATTGCATGAGTGGTTCGTAACAAAGTTTATAATATTTTACAAATCCTGATTACGATAAAGAATCAACTTTTCCCCCAATTGAACTGCTTTAAAATATTACCATCAGACGATAACGCATTCTTAAGATCATTAAAATTAGTTTCTCTACCACCAGAGATTTGGAAATAACTCGGATGGCGAAATTTTAATATCAACCTGTTACCATGTTTATAACAAATATCATTTAGTTTTTCAAGTTGGGGCTCTTTATAGATGCATTTATATGCATTAAAAGTGGCATTACTACAAAATACAATATCAGGTCCAATCAAATCAATCTGCTGGACTAAGAAAAGCTGGTCTGATTTTGCATAATCTAAAATCACAGAATCATTAGAATTTGGATTGTTGTCACAATTCTTTTTAATATTGACATAAGCAATCGAATCCAACAAATTGTTATTGTATTTAACTTCTGGTAATTCGGAAGAATCAATAAATTCTGCTTCTTCATTTTTATAAAGTTTGTCAATCAAATATTTCCAATAGCATATATTCCACCAAAAATGTGTTCCATTACCGTTTGTAATATCATGTGCTTTTTCTGCAATAGCTGTAAAATCATCAGCGGTTTCTTTTAAAAGAAACATAATTTTAGGTATAATTGAATCCCATTTTTCATAACTTAATATTCCATCATAGACGAAATCATCATAATTTCTCTCTTTCTTCCATTGTTCATAGAGATGTAACTGCTTTTCTTTAATTGTGGTCATAGCTTATGTTTTTAATTTTATTTTTGGTTGTTATATTTTAAAATCATCCCGGTCAGGGTGTAATCTCTAGTACCCGGGACCAATCGTAATTCGTAATTCGTAATTCGTAATTCGTCGTTTGTCCCTCGTAATTCGTAATTCCTCATTCTGCCTTTTCCATTTCTATATCCAATTCAATACTTTCAAGGTTTTCGATTTCAAATTCTTCGTTATAGGTATCGTAGCCTGCCAGTTCGGCTTTTATGGTATAGGTTCCGGCTGCGGCAATTCCGAGCAGGTAACTTCCGGCAGCATCGGTTATGGCAGTCGTTGTTGCTTCATCGTTTAAATACACCTTTACACCGGCTAAGGGTTTTTCGGTTTCAAAATCGCTGACCTTACCCGAGATCTGGGTCTTTCCTTTTTTACCATGCCCCCGGTCGATGATCATGCGGGCGCTCCTGTATTGTTTGTAAAAATCGGGATAGGTGGTGCGGAACAAGAACATAATCTTATCGAGTTTTTTGTACAGAAAAATATTGGTTTCGCGTATCAGTTCGTCAAGGTGGTCGGTGGCTGCCGAAGCGACTCCTATAGCCGTCCGTTTTTTAGGCATTAGCAGTCCAAAGGCTTCGCGTTTGGTGTTCAGCAAGGCAACATCTTCGCTGCTTATCATCAGTTCTGCCAGTTGAGGTTGTAGCGGTAATGCCAGGTCGTATATGGTTTTGCCATAGTCATACAACTTTTCTTCGCGCATACGGATAAGCTTGTAGCCGGAGATATCTGTCATTGCATATAATTCTTTATTGTCGGTGGCGGCTGCATGAGCCATCAATCCGCCGCCGACTTTCAAGATTGATTCTTCGTACTCGCTACGGGTTTGTTCCTTATCGTCGGTAATACCGGTGGTTATTTTTTGCTGAATTTCATGTTGTGTGTGTATTCCAACAATTTGAGTTTTAAGAAAAGCATGTCCGTCCTGAGCTGGTTTTACTTTTATTACGATGTCGGCATTGGCGTCGAGGGTATCATTTACCTCTTCGAACATCGTCAGTTGATTTGTCTGTTTGTCGTTCATGGTTAATGATTTAAAGGTTTATAAGACAAAATTAAGCACTTTTTTTTAAATAATTAACATTTCCAATAAAAAAATTTAAACTTTTTTTATTGGATGTGCTGGTGTTTGGTAAAAGTATCCGGACTAAAGTTTCTTTGGTCGGAATGACGGCTCACAAGGGTGAAATATCCTCAATGGAAAGTGTTAGTAGC
>CAZVKJ010000142.1:0-3370 GCA_964626855.1 uncultured Bacteroidales bacterium | reverse complement strand
AGCGACGAAAACGGCGAAGTATCTTTTTATGAACTGATACCCGGCACGTTCACCGTCACCTTCACACTGACAGGCTACAAAACCATAACCCGTGAAGCCGTAATCGCCGCCGGTGAAGAAACGGAAGTTGCGGTAGTGATGGAAAAAGTGTAATGTACGATGTATGATTTACGATGTACGATGTACGATGTACGATTTAAAAGACATTCCATGTTTAAAACAACGAAATCAAAAAAATAACAAGCTTTTTCCCAACATGAAACAAACCCTCCCAACCTCCCCCGAGTACTCGGGAGAGAAGCATCAAGAAATCAGGGCAAGTCGAAAATTGAAAAGCAAAACAAAATGAAAAACAAAATAAGCGAACAGAACTCTCCATCTTCCACCAACTTACCCCTCTCTTCCCAAGAGAGGGGCAGGGGTGAGTTTGTTAAAAGCAGGAGTGAGTTGGTTGAAAACAGGACTAAATAACATAAAAACGCAATACCCTTTGTGCCTCCTTTGTGCACTTTGTGGTTAAAAAAAATAAAAGTGGAGTCAGAACCCACTTTAAAAAACGGACCTGCCCTGTACAGGTGATTCAATACAGGGGCGGATACCGAAAAGCCAAATGAGTAGAAAAATCAAATATAAAGAAAATGAAAGATAAAATGAAACTTTTAGTTATGTTATTTTTTCCAATAATTATTAATTCTTGTATTCCAAATGATCCACATCAAGGAGGTGGTAGTCCTTATTCAAGTTTTATATTTTTAATTATCATTGTTGTCGTTATAATAGCAATAGTTTCAAATAAAAAAAG
Source organism: uncultured Bacteroidales bacterium (assembly GCA_964626855.1). Lineage (GTDB taxonomy): Bacteria > Bacteroidota > Bacteroidia > Bacteroidales > CAIWKO01 > CAIWKO01. The sequence goes on along the minus strand of CAZVKJ010000142.1, from coordinate 2,568 downwards.
TGAAGAACCCATCCCAATAACATCAAACCAAAAAAATAAAGTAGTAAATGTAAACTTTACTGGTGGTTTGATTGGTTTATTTAGTGTATCGCCACTAAATTCACTTAATAGCAGGATCACAAAAGAAAATGCTAATGGTTGGAAAGTTATTCAAGTCATACCGGCAGACAGCGGAAACATCTTTCTTGCCATTTTTAGATTTTTGCTTTTGCTAATTACATTTTTTCTATATACAACAACAAATGGCTATTATGTAATTATGGAGAGAATACAATTAGATAAAGAAACTGATAATACTAATCAGAATGGTTATTAAAAAATGAGTGATTATACATCCTGCCCCAACTGCGGGCGAAAAGCTTCAAAAACATTTTCATCCAATTATTTTCCGGTACATACCTGTCGCAAATGTGGTAAGAAATATTGCAATGAATGCGGAGATGGCGATGGTACCGTTTGCCCCAAATGTGGGGCCAAAGAATACTCGGATTATGACAAAGTATACATTAAATAATTAACAACTTAAATCACAAAACATGAAAAAAATTCTACTATTTTCGGGCATAGGCATTATCCTTATTGCCCTTGTTATCATTTTCTGGGGAAGTATTAAACGTTTGTTTATTCCCCAAAACAATCAAACAGTACTAACCTATCTCCCATTTAAAGAAGACAAAGACGACCGTTGGGGATTAATTGATATGAATGGGAATGTCATTATCGAAAACGAATGGGAAAACGAACCCTCTTTTGCACAGGAAGGCATCATACGGGTAAAAAATAAAGATGGTTTATATGAATTTTATACTGCCGAAGAAAAACCAAAGAAAATAGGCGAAGAATATAAATCAGCTACTTTATTTTATGATGGGCTGGCAGCAGTTTCGCTCGACAACTCTTATATTTTCTATATAAATAAAAAAGGAAAAAAAGTTTTTGAACTAAAAGATTATAAAGGAAAAGTAATAGAACTGGCAGGAAACTTTGTGGAAGGCTTAGCAGTTTTTGAAACTGAAGAAGATAAATGGGGATTTATTGATGAAAATGGTAAAGTTGTCATCTCCCCTGATTATTATGAAGTAAATAATTTCAGCGAAGGTATAGCTCTTGTAGCAAAAAAAGAATATAAAGATAAGGATAGTTTAGAATCTGAAATCAAATTTGGTTTTATTGACAAAAAAGGCAATACGGTTATAAAATTCAAAAAAGATTATCAGTACTTCTCTTGCTCAGATGGATTAATCCCTTTCAGCGATAATAAAAAAGAATGGGGTTTCATGGATAAAAAAGGAGAAAGGGTAATAAAACCTAATAAAGATTTTAAACATGTGCAGGGTTTTAATAATGGCTTTGCAGGTTTTTTTGATGGTGAAAAAAGTGGGTTGATAAATAAAAAAGGAGAAAAAGTAATTCGCGCCAAGTATGATTTTATAGAATATAATAATGATATGGTTTTCATAGCTGACAAGGAAAAGATTGGCTTTATTAACACAGAAGGAGAAGAAATAATAAAACCTGAATACGATCAGGGAAGCATCCCTTTTTTAGCCGACAATACTTTTGTACAAGATGGAAATAAATATATCCTGATTAACAAAAAAGGAGAACAGGTAACTAAAGAAGATTATGATGAAATTGGAACGCAGTATATGGAATTTTTTTTCCCATCACAAAAATTGCAATTAGCTAAAAATGATTATTTCGATCCTGTTTCTGTGGCTAATAAATTAATTGCAAGCATATCCGATGGACAACTAAACGGATTAACAGTTAGCACCAAAGTTCTTGACATAATAAAGAAGTACGATCTTGGTAAAAATGATAATAATAATTTAGCTGATGAAGAAAGGGATGGAGGCAATACTACTCCTCAAGCAAATAATCAGGATAAATATCCTTTTTTACCAAACAATGGTAGCAATGTAACAGTAAATGACAAAATATCAGATAATGTAAAAAACACTATTAACTTTTATTTCTCTGGTAATGTAAAAGAGCCCATAACCGTAACCCGTGGTGATAGATGGTATTCATACCAGGAAACAGTAGGATACCGGTTAAATGAAAACGTTACACTTCTGATGATAGCATATAATGCAGAATTATCAGGTAAAGCTTCGGGAAAAGGGAAAATAATTGCCGAAAAACTAAAAGGGAAAATAGAAGCAGCCGGTTTCAGTTTAGTAAAAGAAAGAAGCAGCGAAGAAGAATATTTTTTCAAAGATAAAAATGGAACATTCCGTTTATATTTATCATTATCAAACGACAGTATAAGATTCCAATTTGCACTTTCTAACAAGTAATATCTGCCAAACGATATAACTATCTGAATAAAAAAAATACAAGTGGAGTCAGAACCCACGTTAAAAAACGGACTTGTTCCGTACAAGTAGTTCAGGGCGGGGCAATGTCGAAAAGCAAAAGGACTGACTAATGAAAAGTAAAATTAAAAGACAAATCTCTCAATCTTCCACCACCTTACCCCTCTCTTTTCAAGAGAGGGGCAGGGGTGAGTTTGTTAAAAGCAGGAGTGAGTTGGTTGAAAACAGGACTAAATAACATAAAAAC
>CAZVKJ010000141.1:0-3413 GCA_964626855.1 uncultured Bacteroidales bacterium | reverse complement strand
GAACCGAAGCTTTCGGAATTCCGGTAAGCACCACACATACTATAACGGGAGCCATCATGGGCACAGGAATGACAAAACGGCTATCGGCTGTTAGATGGGGCGTGGGGAAACAACTGCTGGTGGCATGGGTGCTGACCATCCCGGTGAGCATGCTGATTGCTGTGGGGGTTTACCACCTGATCATGCTTTTTTATTAACAAAGAAGTTTATTACGTAATTTAAAACTTGAGCAATCTTTCAAGTTCATAAGCAATGGAATCTGCCTTTGATTTTATTGGCGTTGCCGAAAAAGAAATTTTTTTAAAAAAATTAATCTGCACTTTTAAACCAATATTTTTTCGGTAAATCAGTAAATTTTTTAAGGTCTTTAATTATTATTTTCCCATTTTTATATTTTACAAACCTATATATTGGATCAAATAACAAAAAACCTTCATCTTTAAGCTTTTTATTTGCATTTTCAATAATGCTGTCATTAATTCTGTTAATATTAAAAACCTCGTAAGTCATTGTATCTTTCGTGCTTGAATTAACTAGCACTAATTCATTTTCTACACCAAAATAACCTTTAAAAATTAATGGTTTGATTTTTATCACAGTAAAGCTTAATAAAAATTTAAAATTATTCTTAGAAAGGTTCGATTTGTATATATGCAATGCCCAAACATTGGAATCATTTGATTGAATAATTTTATTTTTAAGCAGCCATTCTTTATAATTTATAACACTATTAAAGAATATATTATCCTGATTATTATTTTGAGAAATACAATTAAAAAAACAAAAATTTATTATAAATAAAACAACTATAAACTTTTTCATAGTAATTTAAATGTTGCAAATGAGCTTGTAAAAGTAACTTTTTTATGTAAAACAGTATAATAAAACAGGCAGAAGCCTAATCCGAAAAGAGAATGATGGATAAAATCTTTTGGCCTTTAAAACGTAAGCAGGTTCTGCAGTTCAATCGCCATGGAATCTGCTTTTGATTTTAATGGTGTTGCGGACAATGGGATTTTCACCGGAATATCAAGGTTCAAAGGTATTTTTCCTGTAACAGGCAGTTTGTAAGGAAATGTAATCAGTGCTTCACTTTTTACCGGAATGTTTAGAGGAACATTAATGTCAACAGGTATTGTTAGCTTAATTTTTACAGGAATGGTTTCTGAAATAGGAATCTTAACGGGTATGTCAGTCAGGATGCTGATAGGATTTTTTATGTCCAGCGTAATGTTTTGCTTTAGTGGTATATCTGCGATGATAGGGATCCCAATGCCTTTTTTCTTTTTCCGGTTTGTGGGAATTGTAAATTTCTGATCAACGGAAATAATTTCATCCAGCGGAACCACAATTTTGTTTTTAAACAAAATAGCGGTATCTAAATGTATTTTTTGGCTTATCGTAAGTTTGATAGGGGTTTCAATCTGCTGGTCCACTGGGATCATGGCTTTGAAAGGAAGGTTGTATTTCACGCCCATTTCAACTAAAACAGGAACAGTTTGCTCAATAGTAAAAGCAGTAGATATTTCCAGCGTGTCTTCCACATGAACGGTATAGTCTATTTCAGAATTTCCAAGCCGGACAAGCATTCCCGAAACTTTTGCCAGGCGCGACTCCGCTCTGAATTTCACAAACAATAAGGTGCCGATAATACCAAGATTTAATGCCAGTGAAATAATTACCAAAAGTTTCGTTTTGTCTTTCATGCAAGTATCGGGATATAATCTTATTTTTGTATTATATAATCAGGGCCCGAAATTATGAAAAAAATAATTACATATTTTTTATTACATGTAGTTTTTATTTTGCCGATTGTTTCGCAGGTTTTGATACAACCAACGCATGTCGATTCTGTATTGATGCGCGATGGAAAAAAACTTGCCGTTGATGTTTACATTCCTGATACCACGGGAGGTGCGGCATATCCGGTTATTTTGGTTCAGACACCTTATAACCGTCTTAAGTACAGGACTGTTGGCTTGCCGCTTTTCGGAAACAACATGGCCACGGCAAATTATGGGATGGTCATTGCCGACTGGCGCTGTTTCTATGGTTCATCAGCCGCCTGTGCCGGGAATTACGATCGGGCCAATGACGGCTACGACCTGGTTGAATGGATCGCTGCTCAGTCATGGTGCAACGGAAAGGTAGGCACCTGGGGACCATCAGCGCTCGGAGGCATACAATTTAAGACGGCACGTAAACGACCGCCTCATCTGGTGTGTGCAGTACCTTTGGTTGCCGGGCCACAGTATAGCTACAGTGAATATTATCCCGGCGGTGTTTATAGAACGGAATATGTTCAGCAGCTTGATGCCTTGGGATTCGGGCTTTCTGCGACGCTTCTCGCACACCAGGTTTATGACATGGCGTGGAACTACGCGGAAACAATAAATTATTATCCGGATTCTATTAATGTGCCTTTATTAATGATAGGAGGCTGGTACGACCACAATATCAACGCGATGATGGAATTTTATGCCGGTATAAGGCAATCCTCATTCATAACTGTCAGAGATAAACATCGCTTGCTTATGGGCCCCTGGACACACGGTGGGCATGGCAATGCTGGTGTTGGGGCTCCACAGCAGGGCGAACTATCATATCCAAATGCTGCCGGATGGAGCGACTCGCTGGCGCTGGCACATTTTGATTATTATATGCGCTCAGTTCCGAATAACTGGAATACGTCTCCTTATATCCAATATTACCAGATGGGCGAAAATGAGTGGAAGGATTGTCCGGTCTGGCCTCCGTCAGGAGTTACCGAACACACTTTGTATTTTCAGGCCAATGGCGGTATCACCACTTCCTTGCCTTCCGCTGCCGATGTTTATAAAGAATTTCTTTACGATCCTAACGATCCATCGCCGACTATTGGTGGATCTACCTTGAATGCCAGCCTGGTTCAGGGGCCATACGATCAGGCGCCGCTGGTTGAAAGCCGCAGTGATATGCTCGTTTTTACTACTGATGTGCTTACTGCCGATGTAGTGATGAAAGGCAAGGCTAAGATTCATCTTTTTGTTTCTTCCGACAGAAAAGACACCGATTTTTCCGTCCGCCTGACTGATGTATATCCCGACAACCGTTCCATGTTGCTTTCTGATGGAATTGCCAGGATGCGTTTCCGTGATGGTTTTACGGCAAACGATACTTCATGCATGACACCAGGACAGGTTTATGAAATACTTATTGAATTACCTGATATCGCTGTTACATTTCTTGCAGGGCACCGAATACGCGTTGACGTCAGTTCATCGGATTATCCCCGGTTCGACTGCAATCTCAACAACGGCGGCGCCATGTACGTAGCCGGTGACACGCTGGTAGCTTCAAACAAGGTCTTTGTAGGTTCAAATCATGCATCATACATTCAAATGCCCCTGAATGGGTTTTATACAGGGTTGCCT
>CAZVKJ010000140.1:0-3417 GCA_964626855.1 uncultured Bacteroidales bacterium | reverse complement strand
TTGCCGGTCTGACCGGGACGGAAACCAAGGGGAACGAATTTACCTTCAGAGAGTTCATTCATGGAGTTGATCACCAAATCGTGATTGCTTACCACTGAATAAATTTCAGGGATGGCAACATTGTTATTCGTCATCTTTTCAATATCGTAGCTATCCAGTTCGTTGGAAGCATACGATTTGCCTACAATGAGAGTTTCGTCAGTTGCAGTTCCGTTGGAAACTACCAACCGCAGATGCGGACGGGTATCCAGCGCTTTTACCTTGAGCGGATTCGAAAGACCGGTTTCGAAATGTTTACGATGCGTATTTTTAAAAGTCAATGTTGCACCAGTATTATCCAAATCCACTTTTACCCAGAACGCTTGCATTGGAGCGATTTTGCCGGTTGCTAAGTCGGCTGGAACACCATCTCCATCTCCATAAGTATGGAAAGCCATATTTCCTCCTGAAAATGTACGGAACCAGATGGCATTTCTCATATTAATTGCATTTGCATATACCAAATCCCAGTCGATATACGACGGATACGGATTGCCCACTAAATTAAAACCGCGTGCTCCGGCTGTAGTTCCGGTGCGGGTTGGTGCAAGGGTAATATCTCCGGTATTTAACGAACCTCCGGTGAAGTTATATGTGGCCGCTGTTGTGGCTGCTCGTTTTACAACATATCCTCTGCCAGCTGTTAATATTTCTGCTTCTGTAAAAGGTGATGTGTAGTAAGGTTCATTGGTTGCCGTATTTCCATCATTTAAGTAATCTTCCACATGTTTTCCTACTTTGTCACTTCCAAAAATACTACTGGAAGCAGCTGAAACCGGACTTGCCAGATACCACCACTGACGACCATCGCCGGAGAGGTATTGCTCAACATTGGTTGTACCTGTACCTGAAACAGCACCGTTGGTGATTACGGTAGCAGTACCATTAATATCGTCTGACTTTAGGGTTAGCACGCCATTGTTGACTAATGCCGAACTCAGTGTCAGTTTCTTACCGGCATCCACTGAGATTGCGCCACCTGCAACTACATTTACATTGGATAAACCGATAGCATCCTGATCTACAACGAGTGAACCTGCAACAGCAAAATCCTCTGAAACAGGAGCATTTCCAAACGACCAGTTGGTGGCTGATGACATATTTCCTGAGGTGCTTACAGGTAATGTGTTAATAGGTTCAAATTGGAAACAATAACGGTATCTTTCAGGAGCTGAACCATTGTATAATACAAATACTCCTATTGGTGCAGTCCATGTATCAACTTCAAGTACTCTGGGAGTAGAATTCACAATGCTATAGAGAAAATAAGCATCAGGAATGGTGCCTAATTTTGTACTGGAATCATAATCGGTCATCCATGTTACATAACCACTTTGACTTTTATTCTCAGGAAATGTAAATGTTGTAGGACTGGCACTTAATGTATTTCCATTAAGATAATTACCGGTTCCCACATTCTGCAAGGTATATCGATCAGTACTTATCTCGGTAATTTTCCAGATAGAATTTGCATCCAATGTGCTTGAATTTGTTTTGTAATTTAATGTAGTACCTTCAGCAAATAAAATACTTCTGGTCTGAGTTCCATCACCACCATCTGCGCCATTGGTGTAAATTCTGTAATACGATGATCCCGGTCCAACACGACCAGAGCTATTAAATGTGGCTAATGCTGTAGTTACTGTCGTTTGAGCTGTTGACATTTCTGAAGGTGTAGTTGCATTATCACGTGTATATTCTGCTGCTGTTTTGGCATCAGTTAATGTTTGAACAGTTGCAGTAGGGAACATCAAGACTTTAGTATCACCTTTACGTATATTTACCGCGCTAAGTCGGCTCGACACTAATGTTATCTGATTATTCAGGTTATCATAAGCTACTTTATCAGTTCCAAACTGTGTATATGCAGCCTGTAAAGTTGATTGAGCTGATGATATATCATCTGTACTTGTAACTGTACCTGTTGCAGTGTTAGCTGCATCTATAGCAGTTGTTAGTGTTGCTTTTATGGCTGTAAAAAATGGAGCAGTTCGTACTTCAGCATCACGTCCACTGGTTACTGCACCAATGTATGTCACAAAGTTATTGTACGGAGTCATTGCATTTGTAAAAGCAGTTTCAGCTGTTTGTAGAGTTATCTTAGCTGTAGACACTTCAGAGACAGAGGTAGAATTTGTATAAACATCATTTGTTGTACTAATTGCAGTGGTTAATGTACTTTTTATTCCGGCTATATATGGATTAGAGGCAGATACATTATCTCTGATAGTAGTTGCAGCACCAATTTCAGTAAAAAGGTCAGCTTTCGCCCCCTCTAAATCAGCAGCTTTTAATGTGATTTGTTTAGTCAATGTTGTTGAACCATATACTGCGCTTACAGTAATTATTGCATCAGCTGAAACCGCTCCGGTTGTGGTTAAAAAGGCTTGAGCATGATTGCTATCATTTCGGTTGATACTTATTAAACTTTGATCTTGTTCTGAAAGTGTACCATAATCAGAGATAGACCAATTAATATTAGAGTTACCACCAGGTACTTCAATATTTGAAACGCTCAAAGAAGAAACGCTAGCTAAGGTAGTAACCGAATAAGTCACATCTACTCGCGAAGACAAAGTTTGCACTTCAGCATTTCCGGTCAGATTGGAGATATTATCGGCAAGTAAATTAGCAACAGACAAGTTATCAAGTCCGATTGCATTGTATTTTCCTGTAATAGCGTGAAATTTTGAAATTTCGCCTCCATTTGTCAATGAAATCGGACCGTATGTTTGCACAGTAGTTCCTACAGTAGTTTTAATTTTAACAACTTCTTTTTTTGATCCTGTGAGATTTAATAACATTTCTACCTGAAACCAATTTGCTCTAACGTTACCTGTAGATGGGCTAAAGTTGGTATAAGTGCCTGTCAAATAAGTTCCATCTGAAGTTGGCTTTGCTAATTGATACCTCAATGTTGCTGAACTATTAGAGCCGGCTACACCAAAAACAGCATCGCCATTACTGTTCAAGAAAGTATAAGCAGTTCCTCTTGTACAAGTGTAACCTGAAAATTTTGCATATACATATCCAGTTAAATTATTTGAGAAGGTTTTTGAAACTTCTAATTGTCTGTTTGCATTTGGTTCTCCAAAATCAGCAGTACCTGAAGGACTTGTTATAGAAAGTACTTTTCCAGAGGCATTACCGATATTAGTAGCAACGTTTTTATACCAGTAATAAGTATCACCAGAAGATGATCCGTTTCCGGCAATAAAAGTCCATGCAGGTGCATTGGTACCTGCTGTACCTAATTCAAAAGTTTCATTTGCCCACCATGCTGTAGTGGCATCCAGGGTTTGTGCATTAATGTTTACGCTAAATAGTCGCTCCTTACTAATTCATTTTTAAGCAGCTTGTGAGTAAAAATTTCGCCTG
>CAZVKJ010000139.1:0-3425 GCA_964626855.1 uncultured Bacteroidales bacterium | reverse complement strand
TAAATTATTTAAAAAAATGGTTTGAATTCCTTTTAAATATACAAATACAAATATAATTAATTTGAAGCCATAAGTCAAGCGAAATATAATACTATTACGCACTTCTTCACTTGACAACCAAGAAATTACAAATCAGCCATTTGGCATACCTATTGGATGATTTTACAATTGGAATTGCGACCGCTAAGGCGGATTGTAAATTGTGTTTTTAAATTAATACAATTTTCAACATAATTCATGTTGTGAAATTTACTACTTTACAAATTGAGATTAAAAAATAAAAAAAGGCCTGCACAATACCGTGCAAGCCTTTCCTTTTAAACTTCAAGTACTTTAGGCACTCCATGGCACCTGCCCGACTGCGTCGCGCAGGCGGGCTTTAGGCACTTCCTCCTTTCACATAATTCACCAGCCCTTTGGCTTTGAAAATATTCATCAGTTTTTCAGGTAGCGGGCTGAATGAATAAGCCTTCCCAGCGATTGTGATGGTACCTTTTGCCATGTCAACTTCAACAACATCGCCTTTTTTGTAGTTGTCCACAGCTTCGGGAACCACAAGGATCGGTAGGCCCTGGTTAACAGCGGAACGGTAGAAAATACGATTCACCGATTTGCAGATAACTGCCTGTACTCCGGCAAATGAAAGTCCGACAGCCGGATGTTCGCGTGAGCTGCCACAACCAAAGTTTAAGCCTGATATCACAATATCACCGGCTTTTACTCTTTCTGCAAAGCTTTCATCAACTCCTTTAAAAAGGTAAGGCATGATTTTATCACCTTCAGAGCTGTTAATATTATAAGTAAGGTTTCCGGCAAACATCTGGTCGGTATTCATATTGTCAATGTCGTTGTAGCCCCAAACACCCTTGTCGTAGCGGTCTTCACCTTTCTGAACCTGTACGGTATGGCTCTGCTCTTTTGCATACGGGAATTTATCATTTGCAGCCACACCTCTCGGATCAGTAATTTCGCCCTTCAGCGCTGAATAAGCCACCGTGGCAGGCGAAGCAAGGAAAATGTTTGCTTTTTCGTTGCCCATACGTCCCAAAAAGTTCCTGTTGGCTGTGGAGATTACATTATAATTGTCGGCCGGAATCCCTTGCCCTGTTCCAAGACACGGGCCACAAGAAGGCGACAGGAAATTAGCGCCGGCATCCAGCAGATCAATGACCAGTCCTTCTTCCATAGCCTGTTTGTATATTTCCATCGAAGCAGGAATGACAAGCAACTGGAATCCTGCCGGGATTTTCTTTCCTTTTAAAATTTCTGCAGCAATGCGTATATCTGAGATACGGCCATTAGTACATGTTCCTATTAACGCCTGATTCAGCTTAGTACCCTGAACTTCTGAAACAGCCTTCACATTGTCAACATGATGTGGGGCTGCAACCACCGGAAATATTTCATTCAGATCAATAGTAAATTCTTTCAGGTATCTTGCATCGGAGTCTGCCCATGTGCCTTCAGTTTTTGTACCGATAAAATCCCAAAGCACTTCATCAGCAGGAAAGACAGCATTTTTAGCGCCCATTTCCGAAGAAAGGTTGGAAACAGTCATTCGGTCGGCAATAGTCAGCGATTTCACGCCTTCGCCATGAAATTCAATCGACATATAATCGGCTCCGTCTGAGCCCATCATTCCGATAATCCATAATGCCAGGTCTTTAGCATAAACGCCTTTGTTCAACTTCCCTTTCAACGTGATTTTAATGGATTCTGGTACTCGGAACCATGTCTCACCTTGTTTCCACAAGCCTGCGGTTTCAGTACGGTCAATACCGGCTGCAAAAGCGTTGAAAGCTCCTGCTGTACAGGTATGGCTGTCGCTACCGACAATGATCATATTCGGCCTGGCATATAAAGACATCAGCTGATGACAAATTCCGTTGCCCACATCATGAAACTTTTTGATTCCTTGTTTTACCACGATATCACGTATCTTCTGATAATCGTTGGCCAGTTTGACATTGGTAGGTGGTGCATTATGATCAAGAACAATCAGCAATTGTTCAGGATAGGCTACTTTGTCACCTCCCATTTTGGTAAATGTCGCGTTGATACTGGCTGTATTGTCGTGCGAGAGCACAATGTCGGGCTTTTTAAAAACGATACTTCCGCAATCGGCGCCCAGAATTTTTTCTGCATAGGTTTTTCCTGCCATAATAGTTTTTTTTTAGTTCCTGACAAAGTTAAAAGCAATTTCTTAATAGAGGAAAGCAAACAGAAAATATTTGTTTTTTTCTTTTTTTATTATTTAAAATTATTGATAAAAATACAAATAATGATGTTTAAATGCCTTTTTATGTGGATTTTAATTCGTAAATTTGTAATACATTAATTTTTTCCATGAAAAAAAGTTTATCATTTCTTTTATCATTTGTTTTTGTTACACTGGTTTCCGTTTCTTATGCCCAGCCATGGACAAAACATCCGTACCTTGAAAAAAATAAAAGCGAGGCCAACTTCTACGACATTCAAAAAGCATTTTACAAGTACTGGGGCGATAAGCCTTACGAGCGAAGCAAAGGCTACAAACAATTCAAACGCTGGGAATATGATATGACACCGAAATGTTATCCCGATGGAAACATTCCCGAGCCATTAAAATATTTTTCTGAATACAAGAAATTTCTTACCACGGCTCATTATTCAAAGAATTTAAAATCTCAGCAGATATGGACGCCATTAGGCTTAAACTCATGGGTAAATGGCGTAAGCGGATACAACCCCGGCAACGGCAGGATTAATGCGGTTACTGTGGACATGAATAACCGCAACAACATATATGTGGCAGCGCCTTCAGGCGGCATCTGGATGACCAAAGACGGAGGTATGTCGTGGAATACGATGTTCGATACGATGGCCGTACTTGGCACGTCAGCAATTACTATCCATCCGGATAATCCAGACATTATTTTCGTTGGAACGGGCGACCGTGATGCCTGGGATACTAAAGGCACGGGGATATACAAATCCGCCGACGGCGGTACATCATGGTCTAATACTGGAATGCATTACAATCCAATTTACCGCAACATAAATAAAATTCTTATCAACCCGCTGAATCCTAATAAAATGTTCGCTGCATCGAGCGAAGGAGTATATCGCTCGAAAAACGGAGGCGCTACCTGGGTTCTGGTATATCACAGCAGCGAAGTAAAAGACCTGAAATACAAACCCAACGACACAACAGTTATCTATGGCAGTGGTTCATACTTTATCCGTTCAGCAAACGGCGGTAACAATTTTTCAGCAGTGACAGCCACCCTCCCCAATGATACGGTCAGGATAGAATTTGATGTGACCGAAGCAAACCCCGATTATGTTTATGCTGTGGCTTCCAGACCTGACAATACATTTGAAGGCGTTTACCGTTCCGAAGACGGTGGGCTTACATTTTATCCGCGCTGCAATGCCCCGAATAT
>CAZVKJ010000138.1:0-3455 GCA_964626855.1 uncultured Bacteroidales bacterium | reverse complement strand
TTCCTGTGGGTGCGAGAAGCACAGTATTGAGTTTCAGTTCAGGAATAATCTTTACCAGGACACTAACGATTGTCGTTTTTCCGGTGCCTGCGTACCCCTTTACCAGAAACAGTTTGTTTTGCTCGCCTGAGACGATAAATTCTGATAGTCTTTCTATTAAAATGCGCTGATCAGACGTTGGTATGTATGGGAAGTTCTTTGTGAATAATTCAGTAACTTCGGCAGATAGCATGTGGTTTTAGGTTAAAAATAGTCAGGATTGGGAATTAATAAAATTATTATACAAAGTAACGCAAAGAAAATGACAGAATAATAATTTGATTTTTAATTAAAAACTGTGTAAATTTGTTAATCAATTTGTAATTTTGAAAAAATTAAGATATTCGTATATTTAAAAAGGAGGTACATTATGCTAACAAATTTTAGATTTTATCAAAAAGGCAGGAGAAATAGGCTTATATGGGATCTGCTGATTCTGATATCTGTTTTCACTTTTTCATGTGCTGTTGTTAATGCCCAGCAATCTGTGAATGCCTCAGGATCTGATGCTTCAGGAACAGGAGGCGGTGTTAGTTATTCAGTTGGCCAGATAGTATATACAACCAACACCGGAACAAATGGTTCGGTAGCACAGGGAGTTCAGCAGCCTTATGAAATTTCTGTTATTACCGGCATTGAACAAGCCCGGGATATTGATCTGGTTTGCACGGCATACCCCAACCCGGCTGCCAGCATACTGATATTGAAAATTCAAAATTTTAAGCGGGAAAAATTGTTTTATCAACTGTATGACATTGCAGGAAAGCAATTAGAAAACAAAGAAATATCAGGCAGTGAGACCACTATTTCGTTGGTGAATTATTCTTCTGCGACCTATTTTCTGAAAATTGCCGAGAACAATAAAGAAATAAAAGTTTTTAAAATCATAAAAAATCAGTAGCCATGAAAAAATTATTTACAATGATGTCAGCAGTATTGATTTCTGCGACAATTTGGGCACAAAGCCCACCGAAAATGAGTTATCAGGCGGTTATACGCAATAACAGCAACCAACTTTTGACCAATACTCAGGTTGGAATGAAAATCAGCATTTTAAAAGGATTGCCACCAACATATACGGTGGTTTATTGGGAAACTCAAACGCCAACTACCAATGCAAACGGCTTGGTGTCTTTAGAAATCGGCGGAGATTGGACTGGTTTTGATACCATCCACTGGAAAAACGGTCCTTATTTTATAAAAACAGAAACAGATCCTAACGGGGGAACAAATTACACGATAACTGGTGAAAGTGAGTTGTTGAGTGTGCCTTTTGCCTTACATTCAAAAACCGCTGAAAGTGTTACCGGCGGTATTACTGAAACCGATCCTGTTTTTGGCGCATCGCCGGCTGCTGGAATCACGGGAACAAATATTTCTAACTGGAATAACAATATGTTACCCGCAGGAACGTATCAACAAACCTTGTATCATGATGGATATTCTTGGTGGACTGCAAATAACTTAAAAAATGATGGTGCTGTTGTGAGAATTAATGACCTTGAAGTTTTAATGAACTTAGATGTTCAAACGTCTTTAAATTTAAATGCGCTTCCTGGTACATCTCCAATGTATGTAATTTCAAATTACAAGGTAAATAATTTGAATGCTGATTTGCTTGATGGTTATCATGCCGGAGATTTTTTAACAAGCTTTGCAGAGACCGATCCTATTTTTACTGCTGCCCCTGCAGCAGGTATAACAAGCGGAAACATAACTAACTGGAACAGCAATATGCTTCCAACAGGGACATATCATCAAACTTTGTATCATAACGGAACTTCGTGGGTGCCTGCCAGTAATATGACTAATGACGGATTTGATATTTGGATTAATAGTCTGACAACTCATTTTCCTATAGAAGCGGATCAGGGAATGATGTCATCCGGACCTATTTACATAAACTATTCGCCGGCAATGCCACCGATGTATGTTACTTCTGCAATTAAAGTTGACAACCTTAATGTGGATTATCTTGATGGTAAACATGCTACGGATTTTTCGGCAGCCTCTCATGTTCATTCAGATTTGTGGTCATTAACAGGAAATTCCGGTACAATTCCGGGTACAAATTTTATCGGAACAACTGATAATGCCCCCCTGGAATTTAGATTAGGCAATATACAGTCTGGTAAAATAAGCATTGGCTCCACATTTTTTGGTTTTCAGGCGGGCATGAGCCAAAGCGGACCTACATACAACAGTGCTTTCGGCTTTCAAGCGCTTGCTAATACGGTTTACGGAACTAACAATACTGCAATTGGTGATAATACCTTGTATAATAATAATGGCGGTTATCATAATACAGCGGTGGGACACGGGACACTATATACAAATATTTCAGGACACATGAATACTGCTTTAGGGACGGCAGCCGGCTATTTTAGCGTCGGTGACAGTAATGTATTTCTGGGATACCAGGCCGGTTATAATGAAACCGGATCTAATAAATTATATATTGCTAACAGCAACACATCAACACCCCTGATATATGGAAATTTTAAAACCGGCACATTAACAATCAATAACAACTTGAATGTAAATAATATGGTAGGTATCGGGACAACGACACCAGGACAAAAGCTTGATGTGTCAGGCGGTTCGATACGGACAACAGGCCAGCTAATTTCAACACAGGCTACAGGAACAGCACCTTTGGCTGTTAGTTCTACAACAACGGTTGGCAATCTGAATGCCGACATGCTTGATGGTTACCATGCAGGTAATTCCAACGGGCAGGTGCCTGTTTCAAACAGTACGGTGAATACCAACCTGAATGCCGATATGATAGATGGCAAACATCAGGCAGTTCATACCGAATGGCTGCAATTTTCCACATTTACAACTTCCATCCTTCATACATTTTATAACAGTGTACTCGAAACTGTTAATACGTCAGGAAGGATCCAACTGAGATGCCTTGCTGGCGGGACAGGACTTTGCTGGATTGCCTACCTGAACGGGACAAGAACATCAGGAACTTTACTTCCCGGAGGTTCGGTTTATTGGGATTTTCCATCAACTAATGATGATTTAAAAATAATAATTTCGCCCTCAGTCAACAATATGAACTTTGGGATTGTTGAATTTCATGAGATGAACAAGCCGTGGACGAGCGGAATAGTATGGGATACTTATTCACCTGATTGATTTGTAATAGGGTATAGACTATTTTCCTGAACATGCAAAACTGTTTTGTGTTTGCGGAGCGGTACTATGTCAAATACAAATATTTCAATTCTGCTGGTAATTGAATTTTTAATCCATATTAACGCAATAATTGTTAATTTTGAATTTAATTTTTTTAAAGATATTTATGTCAAAAACAGCATTAATAACAGGAGCGTCAAGCGGTATCGGGCTTGAACTGGCACGCATTCACGCCTCCAAAGGAGGCAACCTTGTATTGGTGGCAC
>CAZVKJ010000137.1:0-3463 GCA_964626855.1 uncultured Bacteroidales bacterium | reverse complement strand
CCTATACTGATAATGACAATGACTCTGTCAGTGTTGAACTTTTAAGCGGTGTCCCCAGCGGCGGATTTTTTGATCCCGGTGTGACAAATTGTGTGTATGAGATCACTGATAAATCGGGAAATACTACTATTGACACAGTTAAAATTGAAGTGATTGATTCTATTCCGCCGCAACTGTTATGTCCAAGCTCTGTTGTACAAGTCTTCAACATTGAAAATACTTGTGAAGCAAAGATCAGCTATATCGTTACTGCCAATGATAATTGCCCCGACTTCCTGCAATTATATAATACCGAAGGGCCGTTACCTGATTCAATTGTTCCGGTGGACTCATCATTCACAGTTACCTGGATTGCAAAAGATGTATACAATACCGAAACCTGTTCATTTACGGTAGTAGCTCTTGATAATGAAGCGCCTGTTCTGACCATTCCTTCAGATACCACGGCTGACGGGACACTTCCTTTCTATTTTGTAATTACAGCCAGCGATAACTGCCAGGGTGTTACATGGGAACAAACTACAGGATTGCCAAGCGGTTCGGTATTTCCGGTAGGCACAACGGTCAATACTTTTGTTGCCACCGACGCTCATGGAAATACATCAACACAAAGTTTTACTGTTGTTGTCGTTCCATTACGGGTTGCATGTTGTGCTGATTTTCTGGTTGACATCAGTGAATTTTATAACTTCACCTATTGTGAAAATGTATCAGACAGCTTGTTTGCAGATGTTGTTTCAAACACATGTTCAGAATCAGATACTTATTCCTACTTATGGTCAAGCGGAGCAACAAGCAAAAACATTCTGGCCACCTCAGCCGGTTGGTACAAAGTTACCGTAACCAATGAATTGGGCTGCGAAGGCGTTGATTCAGTTTTAGTAACGACATCAGTTCCGGAAAATTCAGGGGTAAATTACGTTATCCTGTCTCGCGGTGACGTACAGTTATTTAGAACTACCATTTATTCGGGCGGTGTGGGAGTTGCCAATTTTGAATATGATTGCGGCAAGCTCCTCGAGGGTTCATTGTGGGTAAAGCATGGATCGCAGGTGACTGCCGCCGGCACGTTCGTTCAGGGTACAAAAGTAATCTCCGACCAATACAGTTCTGTTTCTGATGTTAGAAATACATCCCCGAATGTTACCTTCCCCGAATTTGAATATATGCCTTACCATAGCAATAAGGTTGTCAGGGTATCAAATTATACCACTGTATATCTGACTGATACGTTGTACAGCGAAATTAACCTTGGAATTAATTCCACAGCTATTTTTACCAGGCCCATAGTGAATGTTGAAAAATTTATAAAACTTGCGGATGGAGCAACAATAAAATTTGCCAATTGTGGCAAAGTCAGGGTTAAAAAATATATTACCACAGGGAAAAACATTAAAATCAACCCGGATGAAAAATCGGTTTCTTTCTTTATAGAAGGAAACGTAAATATTAAACAGGGAGCTTTTGTTGCCGGAATTTTTATAATGCAGGATTTTAAAGTCCATGATAATGATTTTTACGATGACAGCTGGGATGACGAATATGGTAATTGCCAGCAATATACTTGCGGTAATAACCAAACAGCCGGGCACCATACTACATGCAGCGACCATAAAACCACCTGCGGTAACCATTTTAACAAATGTGGCGGAAGTACTACATGTACGCACCATGACAATGATTTTGGACACGGCTATTATCATTGTGGTTACGATAATGATTATCAAGACTATAATGATTACAGCGCCACCTGTGACGGTTACAAATATCATCACTTTCATATAGAAAATTCCTGCAGTTCAAACCCGGGAATTTTTAAAGGACTTTTTTATGTCGGGAGCCTGCACTCAGGCCAAAATACTCAATGGTACAAATCTGATTTTTGTGGTAATTGTCCACCGCCGGTACAGGTAACCTGGACGTGCCCCTCTGACCGCGTGCTCTGCGACGGCGAAGAAGAAACCCAACTCAGGGATGAATATCCTGAAAATATCCCCGGCGTAATTAGCTTAACCAATGATCAGCCGGGCACATTTCCGCTTGGTGTTACCTATGTTCACTGGACATTATTAAAAAGCGATTACACTACGATAAGCTGCACACAAAAAGTCACAAGAAGCGAACCCGTTTCGGTGGTTATAAACAAAGACGGCCTGTTTTGTGAGAATTCCCTTCGCCTTAAAGCTATTGCTTCAGGAACGGGAACAATGACGTATAACTGGTCAACAGGTGAAACTACCCCCGATATAATTGCGTCCGCAAATGGCGGTGAATATACGGTTACTGTAACAAATTCGCTGGGCTGTGATTCAAGTTTCCATACAAGCGTATCGGTGGATATACAAAGTCTGATTCCTTCCTATGTCATCTACGCACTGAATCGGGTTGAAATGTATAAATCAACGGTCGATTCCGGATCCATAGGCGTTAATGCAAATCCAAATTATAGTTGCGGAAACGGAAATATTTATGCAAAAAATACATCCTATGTTACTTCAGAAGGCTGCTTTGCCAAAGCGGCAAAAATATACCTTGACGGCACAAGTAATATAACAACAAAATACAGGGTTCCGGCCACCGTGCTTTTGCCGGTATTTGAAACAAACAATTATTCTTCAAATGTAAATGTGACGATTCCTGCCAACGGGAATATGACACTTAATGATACGCTTTATAACACTATTACCGTCGGTAAAAATGCAAGCGTAACATTCAGCCAGGAAGTACTGAACATCAATCAACTGGTTTTAAATGAGGGTGCTACAGTTAATTTTTCATATGTTTGTGGAAAGGTGAGAGTAAACAATCCGATTAATGCCGGTAAGAATGTCACGATAAACCCTGAAAGAAAATCGGTACTATTTTATGTTAAAAACGATGTAACTTTTGATGAAGGTGCCGACATACATTGTATTTTCTACCTGGCAAGCAATGGGAAACTTAATTATACACTCACTATTAAAGACTATTGCAGTACACGACCGAATGTATTTGAAGGTATGGCTCTGGCTAAAAATGTTTACTCGGGGAAAAACACCACGTGGAAAATGAATAATTTCTGCCAGGGATGTACCGTGCTCAGGGACATGGATTCACCTGAAAATTCACAGAATAAAACAAGCGAAATAGAAATTGACAACTATCCTAATCCATTCAGCAATAGTACTTCCGTATTCTTTACCATACCAGACGATGGGCATGTAATAGTAAATGTATATGATTTGGCCGGCAACCTGGTTTCAACCATTTTTGACAGTGATGCCATTAAAAACCAAAAATACAAAGCAGACTTTGACGGATCATTGCTTCCTGCAGGTGTTTATATGTATAAATTATTTTCAGACAAGGACATACTGACAGGAAAAATGATTATGATTAAAATGTAATTAAAACCCAATTTGGTAATCTTTTAAAGAGGCCGGCCTTGTAACCGGCCTTTTTTATTGATAATTGAAACTTTTCC
>CAZVKJ010000136.1:0-3527 GCA_964626855.1 uncultured Bacteroidales bacterium | reverse complement strand
CCGGAGTAATAACAATATCAACACTTGCTAATTGACTCATTTTAAATATTTTCTTAGAATTCAAGGTAACGGCCGGACTTACCACGCCCTGACCGGTTCCCGTTGGTGTTCCGCCCGAATTTATTTTGGTATATCCATAACTACATAAATTATAAGGAGCCCAACTTCCACTAATGATTTTCTCATATTTACCATCCGGATCATAAGACTGACCTACAGGAGTTCCATTACTCCCTATATATAAATACCAATCATCATAAGTAGGATCATCTTTATTTGCAGAAGAGCCACTTCGTATCCAGTTATAAGGGTTAGCCTCATCCGAATCATAAATACCGGATAACCATTTTCTGGAACTATCCGCATAGGTAATTGAAGATTCTAAATACCCGTTATTATCCTGCAATGCAGAAAACACTTTAGTAGAATCTGATTGACCCGTAGATTTATAACCAAGCATATAGGTTCCAGGATAATAAGCCTGAGTAAGTACTACTGAAAAACCAAGGTCGAGAAAAAGTTGTTCGTTGTTTGCCATCACCGACTGATCGGAATGATATTCTGTTCCTGTACTATTATCAATCAAAGTCCAACTCGAGTTAAATTTGGAAGCCGTGTCTCCGCCAGCAAGTATTCCTGTTTCACCGGAAACTTTATTGATTTTTTCCCTATACAGCGAATCAAAACGCAAAACATAATTAGCATCTTTTACATTTAAGGGGTCAATAACCTTAATTTTAATTGGTCCCTTATTATTTTGATATTTAGGTTGATAACTTATAGGAAAATTGGAATTTCCAAAAGTATTATTAGCGGAATCGGCGGGTGATTTCGACATAATTTCATCAATCGTTTCTTTCGTTAAATCCAACGATAAACCGCCATTACCCTGACCATCAATACGAATAATCTGTGGACCATCTTCGTACGAGGAAGCAGGATTTGTTTCGCCAACATTAATATGAGGAATACCGGTATAAACTTTAATATTTCCACGTCCGGCTAAGTATACTCTTTTTTGACCTGTTAAACCGGAAACATTTTCAACCTGTGCAGCCGGGTCAGCCGAATATTTCATAAACTCGTTATGTCCATAAGCGATGGCTAAGAAATAATATTGTTTATGATTAACAAAGGATTGACCTGTAAAGGCATCTGTCGATAATATAAAGGAGTGGACAATGCCTGTATTCGAACCATCAACTTCCAATTCCGGAACAACAGCTCCCAAAGCCTGGTCATAATTAAAATTAACCAACTTACTTACACTATTCTTTTTGTCGCATTGAAAAACCTGTCTTGCTTTATCAGGATCTTTAATATCGGCTACAGAAACATTAGCATTAGCTAATTGATAAACCTGATAACCTTCAAAACTGTAAAGTGAATCATAATGAGCGCCTGCAGGAGATTTAATGGTGTTATCCCATTCCGAATAACTTTCATTATAGTTATTACCGGCATCTTCAATTTTACGGTTAGAGATATAAACTACAAGTTCTTTATCCAACTCCCGGATAGTTAAATCAGGAGCATTAGGTCCGCTGATAACTTTAAAGCAGTTATCGAATAATGCCTGGCATTTATCGTCGGTAACACGTAATAATTCTACAGAAGCAAAAGCTCCGCCTGATGCAGCTCTTGCCCAGGGAATACCTACGGTAATATAGTTAACAGCGCCTGGTAATAAGGTAAAAGGACCTGCAGACTGCATAAAACGACGGTCTTCGGGTTGGTTGCCGGACGTTTCTTCTGTCCAGTATTTAGGACCGTTAGGAAGTAATCCCTTGGTACCCCAGTTACAGGGATCGCTATCGCCCGGGAACATAAAATCGCATTCAGGGCCATAACCAGTGGTTAAAGCATCGCCGCCATAAAGCATCTTAGCGCCGTTTTGCCAAATACCTCTTAGATAATTATAATAATCCATAGCTTTATCTGGCTCACCATTGTAACCGCCACTGTTGTTATAATAAACAAAACGACGCATACCAAAACGTTCGTTATTTGGGATACTATCACCGAAATTTACACCGTTTATAGCATATTGATCACTCGTATACTGACTGCTTAGGATGGAGCAATCACCGGTAAAACTTGGGTTATCGCGGGGTGTTCCATCGGAATTATAGTCAGGATCCATATAAGGTCCCTGGAAAAAGTCAACACCTACTGCAGGTGGCTGATCGCCATATGCAAAATATTCACCATTTCCATCTTTAGGACGTCCATTGTAGCAATAACCTAAACCTCTGTTTACATCACAACCTACATAATCATCCTTAGAATATCCTAAATCGGGGTCTAACCACTGGCTAAAATAAGTTTGGGTCAAAGTGTAGGTAGAACGGTTAATAATTTCATAACTGTAAAAAGTCATGTTATTAATTTCATCATTAGTTGAAAAAGCAAAGGCCTGAGCACGTATTTCCAAACCGATAGCGGCGCCTTTGGATTCGGTATGTATATTACCTTTATCATTAAAAACCCACCATAACGTCTGGTCGCCTTTTATTACCTGGTCGGCAAGTATACCCATAGTGTCTACTTCTGAACCACCCTGATTCCATGCGCCATCGCTATCGTAGCTGTCGGGAACAGGAATAGATGGTTCGGGATCGAGTATAGCATGCGTTCTTCTTGCTGGTTTATACCAATTTTCCCTGTTTCTTGGGCATAATGAATTGTCAACATCATAATAAGGATAATCACCCTGGGTAGGATCGTAGTGCCCATCGGCATCGCGATCATAAAACGGAGCAAGGTAATAACTTTGGTTAGCGCTGGGATCGCCATTGCCTGGCCAATCTTTGATGGACTGGGGAATAGCATAATCGGGATAATCAGCTTTATTGTTCCACCAGGCAAGAAATTCATTAACTTCTGCTCTTGTCATCGGGAAATGTTTATCATATTTTGTACAGGTAGCATCAGCTACGGCAGCGGTACCATCAATGGTTAATGGTCCGGGCCAGTAATCCACACCTACCTGGCGAAAGCGCTGTGCAGATAATTTCAACTGGTTGTTGACGTCCATTCCTCCGATCCAAAGAGCGGAAGCAAAAATGGATGTCTTTTTTGAGCCGTTGGGTATTTCATACTGAGCCACCTCAAAGTCCCAAAACATATCTCCACCGGTATTTATCCTACATCTTACGTTGTTTATGTCCAAATACTTAAAACCAGCGCCTGGTAAACAACCTGCGGCGGATGATTTGATGTTTTCAGTACTCTTCACCTTAAGCCAACGACATTTATCAGCTTTGCTATATTCTGAAAGAAAAATACAACAAACAAAGATTAATATTAAGCGAAAAATATTTTTCATATTGACTATTTTTTATTGGAATATATGTCTAATTTATATTTTATCAGTAGATCAACATTTTAAAAAAATATTGAAATAAAAATAATTTAATTATTTTAAGGTTAAAAATTAAGTGAAAGTCCTAATCTGATCATTCGCGGAGAACTATAGTTGCCAGGTTTGTTAATATATATCTGATATAATTCCCGGTATGATTGCG
>CAZVKJ010000135.1:0-3586 GCA_964626855.1 uncultured Bacteroidales bacterium | reverse complement strand
TGTTGGCGTGGAGTGTCTCGGTGCTTTCCACCGGTATGCCGAAATACTGCCAGCGGTAGTAACCGGAATATGGTTTCCCATCCGGATCGGTCCATGTCCATAGTGTTGCACCTCTGTATCCTGTAGTGTACATTTGTACGGTGGCATTCACATTCGGGTTCAATTGTGGATTTGTAAATATCAGGCTCCCGTTATTTTTGTCGGATGCAGCCTGAATTTGAATTTTAGCTGCGTTGTCATTGGCAGGAGCTGTGTTGTTGATAACAAGAGTTGTTGCGGGTTTAATGATAAGGTTCTTATCGCTGGCATTAACCAGGCTTCCGATGGTTTTGTTGATGTCGAGGTGTAAGTCACGTATAGCCATCGAACCGTAGCTGTTGGCAGTGGATGCGAATACTACATCAGCTCCGGTGGGCGGTATGCCGCAGGTCCAGTTTTCTTCCGTGTCCCAGACGGAACTAAGCGAACCCACCCAGTAAGACTGATTAACAGTTATGGTACCCGATTGTGACGCAGGTAAACAAGGTCCTGAAGCGGTGACTGTATAATTAGATGTTCCGGCTACAGTGGGCGTACCGCTTATAGTTGCCACTCCGCCAGAATAAGTTCCGGTAACACCTGCTGGCAGACCGCTGAATGTTATTCCGGTTGCTCCAGAAGCCGTATATGTTATGTTCGTCAGCGGTTTATTTATACAAATAATTTGGCTGGTAGTCGCTGGAGCTGATGTGAGAGTAACTGATGCATTGGGTAGAACAGTAATGGTTACCGTTTTACTGTTGGTGAAGGTGTATGTTTTATTATTATCAATGCGGGTTGTGGTTACTGTAAGTGTAGCTGTATAAATTCCTACTACTGGATTAGAAATTGTTACATTCTGGGTGTTGTAGGTCGTTGTCGTTCCGCCGGGGGATATTACTGACCAGGAATAAGTCGGAGGAGTACCAGAAGTACCAGTAAAACTTCCCGTTAAAGCGATGGCATTACCAATGCATATCGGTGAGCTATAACCGATTTCAGCTTCCAGAGTACCTTTACAGCCTGTCATCAATTCGTCCCAGGAAAACTGGGTTTTATTACTGTTGCCAACGGCATACCACTGATTGCCTATGTATATATTCTGATTGGCGTTTCCATTGGTGGAGGTTCCCGTCAAACCACCACTACAAACTTCAAGAATGCTGTTAGCCGGTAATGCAAGGTTAGCTTTATTCCCATCAAAGAATAATGTTCCTCCTGCAACAACGTTTAGTTCGGGTGATTTAAGATAAATTGCAACACCCTCATTACCGGTGCTTTCACCTGTTAAGTAAAGCCTTGCTCCGTATTTAATTGTTAATATTCCGTAGTTATAAGGTGTGGTGTACACAGTAAAGGGTAAATCGTTGTTGATGCCTGAATAACGTTGACCGTTTTGTTACTTGTTTTTTGTTATTATTTTTAAATTAAAAAACTCATGATAATGATGATGATATTTTGTTGATTGCGGGTAATAACTTTTAGCGAAGCGTTAAGAAAGTTATTCTCGCTATCAACAATTTCTCTGATCAGAGACGTTTGTTGTATTCGAGGCTTATTTTGTTAAGCAAAGATATTCTTTTTCAAATTGAATTGGACTTTTTCTTTGTAACTTACTATGAGGTTTTTCGGTATTGTAAAGTAACACACATCGGTCAACCTCATATTGTAATTGTTCAAATGAATTTATATTTCTGTGTATCAGATAATTGTTTTTAATAATGCCGTTGATGCGTTCGGCTTTTCCATTCTCCCAGGGGTATTGACACATGCTGTTTATGATTTTGTATTTTTTAGTCAACAACAGGAAATCTTTATCATAATACTGTCCACCTCCGTCAGAATGAAAAATAAGCGCATGATTACTTATTTTCAAATCTATGCGGGATTTGATGGCTTTTTGCAAA
Source organism: uncultured Bacteroidales bacterium (assembly GCA_964626855.1). Lineage (GTDB taxonomy): Bacteria > Bacteroidota > Bacteroidia > Bacteroidales > CAIWKO01 > CAIWKO01. The sequence continues at coordinate 1,661 of CAZVKJ010000135.1, read as the reverse complement.
GCAGGCAACGTGGTTTGTTCGGTTTTTAGTCGCTGTGAAACGGCATGACCCACAATTACTCTTGTGAAAGCATCAATGATGAAGGTTATGTAATAAAACCTTCGGTTGAGCTCATAATAGGTTATATCACTTTGCCAAACCTGATTGGGTTTATTGATAACTAATTCAATCAGCAGATTATCAAATCGGATTACACCCGAACTATCAGTGGTTCTGCGCCAGTTATGTGTGCGTTCAACCATTAAACCGGATTGCTTACAAAGTATCTCAAAACGATCCCTGCCAATACCAATGGGAGTTATTTTGAAATAAATATCACGCAATCCCATGGTCGGGTGGTCTTCGCGGACACGATACACTAACATGAGAATTTGTTCTTCAATAGAGCGTTCTTGCAGGTATCTGCCCATCCGCTGATGAAAAGCCTGTTTGCTTAATCCGATGCTCTGGTAGAGTTTGTTTAAGCTGTTTGTCAACATTTGTCGGTGTTCCCAAAAGTACTGGATGGTGTGGAAAAAAACTTTTTTTTTATGTCCACTCCATAAGTTTCTTCGGCCAACTCTATCATCTTGTCCTGAAAATCAATGAGTATCTGCTTTTGACCTATGATACGTTCAAGTTCAGATACCTTCTTTTTAAGCTCAAGGAGTTGACGTGTGTCACTGTCGGTTTCGACAACCAAACGTTCTTTCTTGTTTTTCATGGTGCCAAATTTATCTATCCAAAGATAGACATTTTTAGCAGCAACCTGATACTGAGAGCAAATTTCAGATACCTTGGTTTGTCCAGTCTCGATTTCTCGAACTTTTTGGATCTTAAAATTGTCACTGAACCGACGTCGAGAACGATCGGCGGTACTCATTTTTAATTGTTCTAATCGTGCCATAATGTTTTCACTTTTTTAGTAATTTTGTTACTCTAAAGTGGTCAACATATTTCAGGCATTGACACGTTGTTTACTCCTGTTACAGTGATTTGAGTAGTTATTTTTGGCAATGCAGTGAAAAAGTCAGCCAGAATGGTATGCCCGGTTTCAATGGATACTGCTCCTGTTCCGGCATATTCTCCGGGATAGCCCTGAGCTGAGGTTGGGGTGACCCAGTTAGTTCCGTCATAACGCTGCCAGCTGGAAAGTGAAGTCCAGTTACCGGAAGTTGTGGCTGAGCGGTAATCGCCTACGTTCTGTGCATGAATACCTGAAACGCACAAAAAGGTTATCAATAGTAATAAAATAGGAAAAATACGGAAATCGTATTTGTTTAAAATGTAATTACTAATCTTAGTTGTCATAAATTAGATTATTAATTATGTACTATCGTTTATCAAAAAGATTTGAATATAAAAATACACTTACCACTGGTAAATGAGTTATTTAGACCTAAATGATACTTGAATTTACAATGTTAGTGAATTTGTGCTAAATAGGTATCATAAATATCAAATTTAACGATAAATATTTGTATATTATCACACTGGAGAGGTATGTAAGAAATCGATTAATGGTTAATCGAGAATAGCTTAATTGTTGGAAATCAATCACCAATATCTAAATAAAAGACAAAAAAAAAACATTCAGGCATGTTGCTGAAGGTTTTTTTTATTTATCAAAGTTCCAGATCTACGTCCTGGAGTTCTTTCCAGGGAAGTCCCTGCAGGTTGAG
>CAZVKJ010000134.1:0-3617 GCA_964626855.1 uncultured Bacteroidales bacterium | reverse complement strand
GTTAACGAAACAGCATCGCTACCCACTTTACCTACAAGGGTCAGGTTGTTTGTTAGAATGGATGATGCGACTGTGGCATCATAAACTTTATTATTGGGAACAAAAGAACCGCCAATAGTTAATGTTTTTGTTGCAACGCTAACGCTAAATACGTTTGAGTATGTTTCGGAACAACTGCCACTTTTAACCAGGACACGGTATTGCCAGGTTCCTGGGGAAGAAGGCGTTTCGCTATATGTGGTTGTAGTGTTGCTGATATCGCTCCAATCGCTGGCTGTACTAATTTTTTTCTGCCATTTTGATATGGTTCCGGTGTGTTCCGAAAGCGTCATGGTTCCGGTAGAACTTCCATAAGTTATAGAATTTGTTCCATTAATACTACCGCCAACAGATACCGGATCAACAGTTACTGTTATTGAAGCGCAACCAGCACTGAACAGACCATTGTTATAGTTTTTGGCATAATAGTTAGTCGTTGAAGCAGGACTTACTGTAATGGGATTTCCGGTGGTAACCTGTGTCCCTCCGCAGCTTCCGGTATACCAATATACCGTTCCATCAGCTCCGTTGGCCGTAAGTTGTGTGGATGAGCCAATACAGATAGGGTTTGATGTGGCAGTGATTGAGGTGGGATCAGCCGGTACAGGGTTGCTAACGATAAAGGCATAGTCTTCTGTTTCTCCATATTGCAATGCGGCACATGGATCGCTGGGTATTGGATTGCCAGAATAATCTCCCATGACACGCATCCTGTGTGATCCCAGGGGGGCGCCAACGGGAACAGTGAAGCTGGTACTTGCTGTTGTATTTGAATTTCTTAATGAGATTACGTTTTCATCAGCGGCAAAGGTTCCGTCATCATTAAAATCGATCCATACAGCATAATTAAGGCCATAACCATAGGATGTGAAACTCATGGTTATATTGCTTCCTGGTGCCTGTGAGGCTGAATAGGTGGAACTGTAATTGGTGTACGATGTTGCAGCGCAGGCTGATGTATTGTTAAAGTTTGTCAATCCCCCTGTTGTTGTTACATTGGTAATCCACATATACATACAGGGGTATGATGATGCAGGAGGAACACACAATCCGGCAACGAAACTTAACGGAGCCCCGTAACCTGTTCCGAGGGCATTTGTTGCGTAAGCTCTTACATAATAGGTGCTTCCAATAGTCAAGCCGGTAAGGGAACTGGTAAAGCTTCCTAATCCGGAACCATTGGTTGTATGGCTGTCTGTTACCACAGGAGTTCCTGTTGTATTCCAGCATACACCTCTGGCTGTTACTGTTGAGGAGCCATCATCAGTAACACTCCCTCCCGAAGTTGCCGTAGTTCCTGAAACTGCTGAAATTGCAGCGGTTGTTACTGTTGGCGGACCGGGAATGGCGATATTCCGGGATGCAGTATTGGAATAAATTGAACCATCATAAACTATGAACGATATTGTCCTCGTGGTATTATTGGAGGTTAAATCGGTGTTCTGGTATTTTACCGATCTCAATGCGGCCTGGTAATTTGCGATGGTTGTTGTTCCGGTTAATGTCAGTACGCCGGTGGTTGCATTCCATGAGCCGGTGATGCCGTTAGCATCTGTAAAAGAAAGAACATCTTTTCCGGTTTGAAAACCACTTGCAATGGTTACCGTAGCACTTTGAAAGTTTGTTCCGGCATTTTGGGAGGCAACAAGTGTTGAGGTAACGTTTACAGCCGGATCTCCTAAGTTATAGGCGAGTGCACTTCCTTCGATGTTTGTAAGCATAGGGTTGTTCGGTGTGAATTTTGAAAAGCCGGTCCCCGCTTCACCCTGAATAATGTACAAAGAATTGCCGTAAACGCAGATGGTTGCATCATTGATACCCCATGGCAAAGTAAGAATATTATTCCAGGTCTGGGCTCCCAGGTCGTAGGAATAGAGATTCGTTCCACCGTAACTTCCCATACAGTAATAGTATGCATCATAAATTGCTGCGCCAAGCACAGCATCACCAGGTACATCTGTTAATGTTGTCCATGTATCCGTTGATACCTGATACCTTTGAAATCCGATACTTCCGTTCCCTTCACTGCTGTAAAAATATCCGTTGTTATAAGCGAGACCGCCCCATTTCTGATTTTTAGGGACGGCTGCTAATGCAGTCCAGGTTCCTGCACTTACGTTATATCTCCAGAAATTCCCGGGGGTGCCTGCGCAGGCAACATAAACATTTGTGCCATCATTAGAAATATCCCCGGTGTTTGTGCCGCCGGTAGGTCCTGTAATTGTTGCCCAGGAATTTGTGGAAATAGTATAAACGGCTAGGTCGGGATATCCAGTATAGGAAATATATATCTTTCCATTCAAATAGGTTGCGCCGGCATTATTTCCGGTTTGATGTGGAGGAGCAGAACCCATATTGGTCCAGGTATCCGTTGAAGCATTATATCTGTAACAGGCGGTTTGGTTTTGATCTGCCACAGCGTAGAAGTAACCGGTTGAGGGGTCGACAGCCATAGCCGACAGATTCACTGGACAACTGGCCAGAGTTGTAAATGTCCCTGAAATAGTTCCTGCAAATATTGAAGCAGGAGTTGCTATGAAGAGTAATACCACGAAAACATAAAAGGATTTAACCAACTGTTGCAGGGTTAATCCTGATTGTGTAAAGTTATTTTTCATAATTTTTTAATATTAGATTAATTAATTTTTAAAATAAAAATATTTTCTAAAGTTCCCGGACTAACCGGAGTTTGCAGGATTTCGCCGCATTCGATTCCAAAAGCAAGCCGAAACGTGTTTACGGTAACAAAATTTGAAAGCCGAATCACAGGTACGGGAGTATGGATTTGTCTGATTCTATTTATTATTTCGATTGCGTTCATCCTTAAAAAAGTCATTAAAAATAGTTTCTTTTACGGGTATACCCGTTTGTGCTTTTAATGAAAGGTTTGTGCCAGATTGTAATAGCATAACCCATAAAAAAGTAATTTTTTTTCATGCTTTATAAATTTTGGTTAATAATAAATTAATTGATAAATTTCTATTATTGTAAAGTTTTCCTTTTTTATTGTATCTGTTTTATAATTTTAAAAAAATGATTTATTGGATGTTACCTTCAATATTCAAACAAGCGGGTATTGTGTGAGTAAAATGAATGTGTTATTTTTTATCATATTATTAATTAGTTATCAATGGTATAATCAAAATTTTGATAATTGAAATTCATAATTCAACATTTTTGTTGCAAGTATCTTCCTTGCTTGTAATAATTACAAATTTTTATTGTCAGGATTTAGAAACAGATGTCAGGATTTATTTTAAATATTTGTTAATCATGGATTATCGTTTATTTATAAAATCACAGCGATGATGATGCCCCAACAACCGATATAAAACTACAATTGTAATGATGCTGAATTTTGTTGCCCGGATGTATATAAACTGAATTGCTAGTAATTAATATTTATATTATTAGCAATCAGGTAAAATGAGGAGTAAAGTATTTCCAGATACTTTATTCCGGGCAACGCTAACTAATGAGTGGCAAGTATGCAACCAACAGTGGAGTGATTATACACTTTGGAAAAATTTTCTTTGAATAACTCACGACGATTCGCCTCTTTTTATATTGGCTAAAAA
>CAZVKJ010000133.1:1328-3668 GCA_964626855.1 uncultured Bacteroidales bacterium | reverse complement strand
GGCTTGGATTTTGGTCGGTACTGGTAGCGCCATCGCCGAAATCCCAGAAATACGAACTTGCATCCGTTGACGTATTAGTAAAATTCGCTGTAACCGTTGCTACTGAACTTGTGAAACCTGCAGTCGGATTAGTGAAAACACTGGCAACAACAGGTACTCGATTACTGAAACAACCTGCTCCCTGAACGGTCCAATTGAACCATGAATAGTAATAAGTTGAACCTATATTGCATCCTGTAATGCTAACTAGTCCATCAATTTTATATGGGTATGTAACTCCAGAGTTAAGTCTGTAAAGTGCCGAATTTGCAGCTGTCTTTAGTTGATAACCAGTGCCGGGTTCAATAACCCAGTTAAGCGTTAGTGTTGTTGCGGTAGTGCCAACATAAACGCTGGTTGAATATATTGTGTTATTGGCATTATCAAGCAGTGTTATTGTTTTATTACTTGCTGTTCCTGCACGCGCTTGTAAAGAAATAAGCGTCATTGTTTCGTACACATCGAAATAAATAAATGCTTCTATGTCTCTTGATGCGCCGCCGACTGCAGGACCAACATTTTGAGTAGCTGCTGCAATATGATTTTCTGCATAATATGTTGTACTTGTAGTAATATTGGGAGTGGTGTAAGTTGATCCGGAAGCAATTGATGTCCCGCCTGTTGCAACGTCGTACCAGTTGATAGTCCCGTTTCCATTAGCGTTGAGGGTAAGAATGCCTGAACCGCAAACAGAATCACCGGATGTTGTTGGTAATGAAGCCATATTAATTACGATATAATCGGTGCGTACCAGCGAGTCTTTGCCTTTGCAGTTGAGCGCCCGGAGTTTTACCGTATAGGTTCCGCTAGCAGAATAACTATGTGTTGGATTGGTTTGGGTTGATGTGGTGCCATCTCCGAAGAACCACATAAAATTTGTAGAAGCCGTTGAAGTATTTGTAAACTGAACCGTACCAGTACAATTGTTGGTAATGGCGCCGGTAAACTGTGCATCGGGGCTGGCGGCGGGTGCAAGGGAAACGTTGACCGTTGTGGCTTGGCCGTTTGCAAGCACCACATTATTGATGGTCTTTGATATATAACCGGGAGCCGAAAAGGTTATGCTATAAGTTCCGTTTATCATGTATTTATGATAGTTTCCTACCTGTAACGCAGAATAAACCTGCGAACTGTCATTAGCCTGATCGTAACCGTTTACCCAGACTTTAGCCCGGATGGGTTGGCCGCTGCACGAATCGGTAACCACACCACGAACGCCGTAAAGCGATTCTTTTATATAATTTAAAAACGACCTGTAATGGGCATTCCAAAATGTAGGTAAATTTTCAGCTCCTGCTGGCTGCGACGTTGATAATTCAATAGTAACTTCCCTGCAGTATTGAAAAAAGTTCATATAATCCTGCCTGCTCCCATAAGCGTAATACCAGTCAGCCCCTTCTGTAATACCATTATCTTCGGCAGTAAAGTACGAGGACCCCAATGCACCGGCATTTAAATGAACGCTATCGGCGTACATTCTTGAAGCCCTTCTCCACCAAGCATCATCTGCTGAAATGTTTTCAGTCGTTAACCATCTATCCCAAGGGAAATTAACTACTTCATATCCATCGTGAAAATTTACGCCCATATTAAAATGATGCTTTTTTGCAAATTTAATGAACGCTTTAGTTTCAGGTTCCCATATTGTACTATCTGAATTTAATGTAGAGTCAGGGCACGGATAATTACGGTTCATATCAACACCGTTTGCATTATACCTTGCAAAGGTAGAAGTAGAAATTGTATTATCACCCGATCTATATGTGCCATCAGGATTTGCCGAAGGACATATCCATATTTCAGCACCATTCACAAGATTTGCTACTTGCGGAAGTGTTGTGTAGTTTGATAAAAGGTAATTGATAAGCCGTAATACTAATACATACCCAGTTTCTTCGTTGCCATGTATTGAGCTTGAAAATAAAACCTGTGGTTCATTTTCATTAACATTAACATTGTCTGAAATTTTTAAAACCAATATTCTATGTCCATTGGGAGTTGATGCTAATATCGTGTCCAGATCACACAATGCAGGATAAGTACTAACAAAATTTACCATCATTTGCTCGTAAACACTATATGTTGGGTATCTGTCCCAGTTTGCCATTTGAGCCACTGTTGTGGCCATGGTGATGGCTTTTGGCTGAACAATCTCAACGATTTCAAAGGGAATATTTCTTGTAAGAAATTCTTGAAGTTCATTTTGCTTTAGATAAGCGCGAACTTCGTAGCCCTGATTATTAGGTAAACTGCGTACATTATCAATAGACATGATGTTTGTCAGGTCGTTTTTTAACTGAA
>CAZVKJ010000133.1:0-1228 GCA_964626855.1 uncultured Bacteroidales bacterium | reverse complement strand
TAGGTCAGCGAAGGGTTGTCGGTAATATCAATATTAAAAAGTATATCAAAATCCTTGTTGATAAAATCCGATATTTTTTCTCCCGACGGCTTATAAAACCAGTTTATATTGCGCTTTGTTATGTAGTCGAACATGAGGCGCGGGTAGCAATAGTGGGGTGTATCTTTATAATTGACCCATCCCAGTGTACGTACCTCTTTTTTTTCGCCCTGAAGTTTTCCGACAAAATTTGTTACCTGGATATAGTCCTTCTCTTCGCCTACATTGTAAATAATTCCAATGGTCCTGGCCTGTGAAGGATGAATGATCTTTTTTGCTCTGGCAACCCGCGGGAGCCTTTTTTTTATCTCGGCATTCCAGAAATACCTCCGGATGGATTCAAACATATTTTTCAATGATAAATTAAACGTATTTATGCTTTTTATACATATCAAACCCGGCCTTCATAAGTTTGCTGATCGCTTTAAAAATCTCGTCATCGTATTTTTTTATATGGAAACATGATTTGCCTGTCTGCAGTTTTTTCAGGGTTTCGGGTATATCCTTTAGCAAGTCAGGATAGATATATATTGGCATAAAATAAAAACCGGTATATTTGGGTTTTAGTATCACACTGCCGAAATAAATTTCTTTGTATTTTTTTCCGAGCAGTTCCACTTCTTTCTCTGAATAAAGGTCGTACCGATCCTTTGAGTCCATCATAACGCTAAAAGGCGGAACGTATTTTTGAAACATTGCTCTGATCTTTTCAAAATTTTCCTGCTGTTCCATAGGTTTATTTTTTTATATAAGCATTGGTTATCTCGCAGATATACATACGGTGGTAATCTTTGAACGGGTAATTGCTGTCAATTTCGGGAATGATAAAATTGGCCGGTTTAATATCATCAAAATATAATTTTTTACATTCCAGCACCAGCCGGGCTTCTTCAAACGCAACAGCACCTGAGGATGTTTCTGCAGGTGTGAGCCCGGGTGTGTTCATTTTGTCAATATCCTTTCCGGATTTTGTTCCAAGCACTTTAAGTATTTTCCTGTAATCTTCAGTAAAAAAGGAAAGCGTGAGAAATTCATATTTTTCAGCAAACTTGTAAGTATGGCGTTGCGGTCTGATAAAAATGTAGGCCACCTGTTTGTTCCATAATATTCCCATGCCGCCCCAAGAAGCGGTCATCATATTATAGCTTTTAAGAACACCTGATGTTACAAGCATCCAGTCGTGGTCAAG
>CAZVKJ010000132.1:0-3690 GCA_964626855.1 uncultured Bacteroidales bacterium | reverse complement strand
CTGATGATGTTCCATTGCTTGTTGTTCCCTGCCAGTATATGGTTCCACCGGTGCCTCCGCTTGCTGTGAGGGTTACACTACCTCCGCACTGGGTGGTTCCACCGGCGACTGTAACTGCACCGGGAACTGTATTAATAACAACAACTTCGTTATCGTCAGCGCCCCAGCAACCTGCTGCAGAAAGCGATCTGAAATAATAAGTGCCTGATGAAGTGACCGTTTGTGAAGTTAATGCAGTTGCTGATGATGTTCCATTGCTTGTTGTTCCCTGCCAGTATATGGTTCCACCGGTGCCTCCGCTTGCTGTGAGGATTACACTACCTCCGCACTGGGTGGTTCCACCGGTAACGGTTACAGCATTAGGAGTTGCTACGGTAATTGTTACCGTTCTGCATAAAGTTGAAAATCCACTGCAACTATAACCTCTGGCATAATATGTAGTGGTTACAGTCGGTGATACCGTAATTGCCTGTCCAGGATTGCTGGTTGCGGGTGAGGCTGGCGTTGTTCCACAACCTCCGGTGAACCAATAAATGGTTGTTGTATTGGTTGAAGTTGCAGACATGGTTGTTGAACTTCCGCTACAAATCGTTGTTACGGAGCAAGTAATTGATGGCTGTGAAGGAACGGTGCAGGCGAGCATATATCCCTCTGATGCCATATATTCCGAAGAATTTAATGCCCATGCAGATCCAGTATTTTTAGTTCCTTTTTCAACATTTGCTGCCGCTGCTCCCGGAGAATTATAAAATACTCCGATAAGTATCAGCGTAAAAAAAAGAACCTTTAACTTCTTTAAAGCATAAAATGCTTTTTCTGATGTTTGTGTAAATTTTTTCATGTTGGTTTGATTAATTGAATTATGATTTGTTTTTATTTTTATAGGCACGGGTATTTCCGGCGTAAGCGACAGGCTTGTTGTATAAAAAGGCTGCCGCAAAGAAAGCAATTACAAAAACCTTTACCATACTGAAAGCGCATGTAGCATTTGAAATTTTTTGAAATTATATATTCATAATGGTTTGGATTTAATATTATTTAAAATAATTGATTATTTCACTAACCGAATCAGATTGAAAATTTTATAATAAATATAGCAAATAATAAGTAAAATTATAAAAAAATATCGAAATTGCGAATTTGTTTTTAAAAATTTCAGAACTCCTGACTCGGAACAGATAAACCTATATATTATTAATTTTGTTCGCATAATATAACGGCGGAATGTTTAGACCTAAAATCATTAACACGCATCTTTGCGAATTGTTATTGGCTTATTATCAATATATTAATATCGAAGGATAACCGGAAAATCAGGTGCTTATATTTTATTCATTTAGAATCTCGCTAATTCATACTGCGCGGAGTCAGGAGTTCTGAATTTCAGATTTTCGTCTTTAACCAAACCTGGAATAGCTTTAAATTCAAAATAATTTTCTTTATGAACAAATAATTCACATTCGGGAGCGCTGGTGTCCTGCAATTTCAATACTCATTGATCAGAGTTAAGGAAGGGATGACCGAAATGCAAAACAATAAAATTGGGGTAATCCGGTATAATAAAAATGATGCAAACACTTAATAGATATTAAATGGTTGCATCATTGAAAATGAAAACGCTTCTAAAATTTTAGCATCTTAAATGGGTTGAACTTAGAAAAGTCAGGGTCTAAAGAACCATCCGGCTCAGGCGGAAGGCTCTCCATGACCAAAGAAATTTCATTATCAATATCATGAATTTCAACCTTGGGCTTTTGGTATTCGCGTTTTTTATCAGAAGTTTTTTCAATGTTGTTCATATCTTAATCAATTTTTTACTTATTTGTGATTTCAATTTAACTTATTCCTTAGATATTATGAATTTAAATCAATTCACTTCTAATACATACTATTTTTGCTGAGTATCATTTTGCCTGTATATATATGATCATTGGTAGTCAGCTTGTAAATATAAATTCCCGCCTGGAAACTGTTCCCGTTAAATTCAATATTATAATCCACATCCTTGCTGGCATCATTATCATAAAGCTTCTGAACAAGTCTGCCTGATAAATCATAAACATCAAGTACCACATGGCTATTTTCAGGTAGTGTGAATGTAATATTGGTTACTTCGGTGAATGGATTAGGATAATTCTTAATTAATATCTCTTTACTGACAGCTTGTTCTTCAGTTGCTATCTCAGTATTTACAGCTTTTTCCATTTCACAATCACAACCGGCACCAAGAGTCCAGAAATTATTTTCAGCCGAAACAATTGATTTGGCAATGAAAATGCCTTTAAATTCGCCATTACGTGTAAAGGATTTATCAACGGTTATGGTATAATCAATATCACCAGTTGCCCCTGCTAAATAATAAACTCCATTTGCATGAGTACCATTTCTGAAATGCACGTTATTCTGAATATAAAACCAAACAGGTAAACCATCAGGGTTGATATTAGCATTCTGGTTTGTTTCAAGCCCACCTAATAGTTTTACTTTTGCGCAGGAATTAAATATTACCGTACTACCAACATTTACAAGTAATTTCTTTGTTATGTTCACTTCAGGGCTGGTAAAGATGACAGTTGCATTTCTGCCAATTTTTACTTCATTGTACTTACTTCCAGTCAGTGTTATTGTTGTATTTGCAAGTACTGATATTGTTGGTCCTCCTGCCTGATTGAACTCAAATGCCGGCACGGTGGCAATAGCAGGTTCATAATAGGCAGTAGTAAATGAACTGCTTGCATCTTTGGTGATTACGGCTGCTTTGGCAAATGTTCCGGGTGCATTCACCTGTGAGAATCCTGTGAGTGCGATTAAGCCCGTACCTGATGTTATGACCCCAAGTCCACCATTGTTAATCGTGTTTTTCTTCAATTGGATATTATCTTTTGCAAACAATACATACGAAGAAACATAAGATGTCGGGTCTCCCGTTCTTACTACATTAACCGATCCCGTAATTTCGCATCCATGCTCATTGGTTACGGTTACAGTATAAACGCCTGCTTCATCAACATGAATACTTTGTGTTGTTTCACCTGTTGACCAATTATATTGATTCACAGCTGTACAAGCCGGGCTTGATGTATTGGCAGTTAATGTTGCCGAAACATTGGAGCAAAATGTTACATCCTGTGTTTCAGAAACTGACACGGCATATCCCTGGCAGCAATCAACATCTGACTTTGGTCCGAAATGCAGGAGAAAACGGTTTGAATTATTGGTTGAACCTGATGTAAAGGTGTAACTTGAATTTTCACGCAAATCCTGCATAACTCCTGTTGTAACATCTTCAAGAGAAACAGGAATGCTGTTGTCGAACTCGACAAGGTTTGATGCATTAAATGTGTATGTTCCGGCCGTGCTGGTTTTGAAGCCAAGCGGAACGATCCGGCTCTCATTTATGGTTAATTCCGGGAATCCGTTAATTATCACCTGGGTATTATCGGTTGTTAGTGTATAAACCTGAGGAGTGCTGTTATTTCCGCTAAACCATTTTTCAGAGTCATAGTCGTCAAAAGATGCCAGTGCGCTGTTGATAAAACATACGACCGTTTCATCTGTCAGGTTATTTGAGCTGACTTCAAAGCGGAATACATTTTTAGGAGCAGTAGACTTATAAAATGAAGTAGAACCGTGAGCCCTGCAATCATTAGTAAACCCAAGGCTTCCTGTACCATTAGCAGCAACTCTGAC
>CAZVKJ010000131.1:0-3730 GCA_964626855.1 uncultured Bacteroidales bacterium | reverse complement strand
AAATTTTCGGTGGATACCTTATCATCCCTCACTGGGCGGTGCGACTTCTCGACATTGCAGGCCGCCTACCTGAAAAACGGCCTCACACTCAACACCAGCTACGGCGACTTAAAGGCAAGCCTGGTAAGCAACACCCTCAGCAGTATTGTGCTGAATTCACAATATACCGATATCATCATCGGCCTTCCTTCACAGGCCTCCTTTGCAATCACCGCCGACTACAAGAAGACGGATATGGTGCTTCCCCTGAATTTCAACGGGATACAACCGCAGCTCATTGATGAAAAAGCACAGCAGTATAAAATGGCAGGGGTCATTGGAAAAACAGGCGAACAGCCGGGGCAGATCACCATCAACGCCTCTTATGGCAGCATTACCTTTTTGCTTAAATAAGTGAGTTATATATTGATGTCTTATTGAAAAAAATTCTTGCTTTAAGATTTATTGGATAATGTTACTATGAGGCAATAAGTCTCATGATGCAGGAACATGAAAGACAATTGCCATTAAGGTAGAAAGTGACCTGGAAGCATAAGAATCAATTATAATTTTAGATGATAATGCTTTGCATCTTAGCGAGAAATAAATAGCCGGTATTATAACCACATAGGCACATCAGGCACATAGGAACACATAGTTATGGGTAATTTTGATTATACTTTGCGTCTTTGCGTCCGCCGCGGCGGATTGCGAGAAATAAATAGCCGGTATCATAACCACATAGGCACATCATGAATGATGAAAACTGATTAACCCTGACTGCCGTCAGGCAGGGAATGATGATTTACGATGTAGGCTAAAATCTGCAATCGTAAATCGTTAATCGTCCGCCGTGGCGGATTCTTAAATCTCCTTGAATAATGAACACTGATTAACGAATGATGATTTATGAAGTACGCTAAAATCTGCAATCGTAAATCGTTGATCGACATTCTTAAATCTTCTTGAATAATGAACACTGATTAACGAATGATGATTTATGAAGTATGCTAAAATCTGCAATCGTAAATCGTTAATCGACATTCTTAAATCTCCTTGAATAATGAACACTGATTAACGAATGATGATTTTTGAGGTAGGCTAAAATCTGCAATCGTAAATCGTTAATCGACATTCTTAAATCTCCTTGAATGATGAACACTGATTAACGAATGATGATTTTTGAAGTACGCTAAATTCTAAAATCTGCAATAGCTAATAAATATTCGTAATTATTACATGAAGATGTTTAACATGTATGTTCATATGAAATAAAATCAACAAAAACTGCAACCCTTGAAAAAATGCTGCGACCTTAATTCAGAAACAATAAAACAAAAATTATGAAAACACTATTTAAAACATCGATGCTCTTATTTGCCCTTGTCATAATAACATCATGTACCAAGGGCAACCGGAATGTGATTACTGAAAACAGGGACATCTCCGGTTTCGACAAAGTGCACAATCTCGGGTCTTTTGATGTAACCATTGTCAACGCCCCTGTATTTAATGTGGCTGTGGAGGCCGAAGAAAACCTCCTTCCATTTATCAGGACCGATGTAAGCGACGGGGTGCTCCACATCGGCGTTAAAAAAGGCCATATCATCAAACCTCACGAAACCATAAAAGTAAATGTACACATGCCAGTTTTGAAAGGGATAGAGCTAAGCGGTAGCGGCAACATCATCTGTGACACTTTCGACATAGAGCAGATGGATATTGATATATCGGGTTCGGGCAACATAAGCCTGGGCACACATGCCACCAGCGTTAATTCAAAAATATCGGGTTCCGGCGAGATCACCATTACGGGCTCAGCTACCAACGCGAATTTGTCCATCAGCGGCAGCGGACAACTACATGCGCTCGACATGGTATGCATCAACTGCAATGCAGACATTGCAGGTTCGGGAAGCATCTATGTCAATGTTACAACAAAATTAGACGCGCACATTTCGGGTAGCGGCGACATTTATTATTCCGGAAATCCACAGGTCAATACCCATATTTCGGGAAGCGGAAAAGTAATACATTATTGATGCGCCGGGTATCAACGCACATCAGGCAGGCCAGTGGGCTATGTGTAATACCAATTGTATTTATTTTTTAGTCTAAAGACAAAAAATAAATTACAATGGTAAATGCCGATACTACATGAAAATAGTCCAATAAGATGAAATCGAAATTGGACTATATTAAATGTGTAATCTATACAACTCGAATGAAGTATGCTGAAAACCAGTCAATTAAAATCTAAAATTTTGCATTGATTTTGGAGCGTTGGCAATTCCTGTCGGCGGCGTGCGCAGGTTGTGAATGAAAAAAATTTGAAAATCAAAAAAGGCGCTTGCGTTTCCCGACACGAATGTGTCGGGACTACTTTTTTAGATGTTCTTATTTTTTTCAGAGCGCGGAGAAGCTTTCGACAGGAATGTCTTTTTTGCTTTACTTTTTGGACACGCAAAAAGTAAAAAAAGAATAATAATGGCTTATTGATTTTATAGACAGTTATATCCACTTTTCTAATTTTTAAACTATTGGCAATCGGTATAATAGTTTTACGCATGGCCCGCTGCATTATTATACACAACATCACAGGGAATATTGCATACAAACATGACTGAGGCTGTAGCCCCGGCCGGACAAGGTTATGATGGTCTGCGGCTGGCGATGCCTGCAATGATATAAAGGCAGGGGAAGGATATTCTGGTGAACAGTAAGGAGATTCCTCATTTCGTTTCACTCCATTAGGAATGACATTATGGTTTATTAATGAGGAGGGGGGGCAGCGGAGCGCTTTGCGCTCCGCTGCCCCCCCCCTCCTCTCCCTCACCCATAGTAAAATGTCATTCCGAACGTGACTGCCGTAACAACCGTGCAGGCAGGAATGTGAGGAATCTCATTAACTCGTGAACAAAATAAGTATTATGAATAGCAAATATATCAACCCATTTCAGATGCCATTATGATATTTATTATGCGGTTAATATGTAGTTAAATTGGAATGAACCATATCCACTACAAATAAACGATATTCAAATGGAATTCCTTAAATAATGCAGGCTTAGACTGCAATGATATAATAGCGGAGGAAGGAGACTCTGGTGAACAGGGCGGATTGAATTGATAATATTTTCAATTTTTCATTCGAATCATAAATAAGTTTCAATAACCCGACATCATTTAAAATAATATGTAAATGTCTGTTAAATTCTATAACTTTGTTTAATTGTTCCTATGCTTATTATTAAAACAAAAAACCAAAAAATGAACGATTTAAATATAATAAAAAAGATAGAAAAAGAGCTTGATATTGAACTTAATAAATTGAATAAAATTGAATGGTATAGTCGTGCATATATTTTAAATGATGATGGACAAGTGATTTATTTGAGCTTTTATGATTGCAAAATTAAATCTATAAGCAGAATTATTCTTTTTATTAAGGAGTTAAAGAGTTTAATTTATTTAAATTTAGACAAAAATCAGGTCATCGATATTGCTCTCCTTAAGGATTTAAAGAGTTTAACTTATTTAGATTTATCCTCTAATCAGATCAGCGATATTGCTCCTCTTAAGGATTTAAAGAATTTAAATCATCTATTTTTATCCAATAATCAGATCAGCGATATTGCTCCTCTTAAGGATTTAAAGAGTTTAACATTTTTATATTTATACGAGAATCAGATCAGCGATATTGCTCCCCTTAAGGATTTAAAGAGGTTAACTAATTTAAATTTACGAGATA
>CAZVKJ010000130.1:0-3734 GCA_964626855.1 uncultured Bacteroidales bacterium | reverse complement strand
AGCCGGATATGAACTCCCTCTCCTATTACAGCGGAAAAAATATGGCCGGCGGAATTAAAATCTCTTTGAAGTTTTAGTTTGCTATTATACCTTGAATTTTTGGGAACAGCTTATTGATTTTTGTCCATTACACCTCAATTTTCTATAATTATTAACCGGGCGATCATTCTTTAACAAATTTCTTTAACTCCACACTCCTAACACCTGTCGCTCTTATAATATAAACACCGCCTGGTAAATTTTCTAAATTAATTGTTGTATTTAATTTCACAATATTGACCGTTTTTAAAATTCGCCCATTTATATTTATTATTTCTATAATCGCTTTTTGGGGGGAAATGATCGTAATATTATCTGCGGCAGGATTAGGATATATTTCAAGTTGGGGATCAAAATCAACAGACGGAGTTGATGCATAATCATGTTTCATAATATCCACAATAAGCCCTTCGATAACCGTTAATCCGTAAGGCATTTCGTCAGGGAGCAGGTACCATCCGTTGCTGGAACCTCCCCATCCAAAATTCACATGAAAATAATTATCGGTATTATAACCATCCACCACTACATTGTGACCGGTAGCATTTGATTCATCTACAATAGCAAGATGTGCGGGTAGCGAGTCAATCATGTTTTGAATAAGCCTGCTAAAAATCGAAGTGTCAGCCGGCCAAAGCAATTGGGCCGTATTGCAGCCAAAACGGGAATATGCTTCCATCGCCTGGTTGACGCCGAAGGTGCCCGAGCCCTCAGAGGTATAAATCTGTGTGGCAGCCACCCCGCAGGCAAACGACAGGGCCGCCTTATCCTGGTTGTCAGGTAAAATATTATTCAAATAATGTGAGTTCAGTGTATCAAGATATGCATTAAGCTGAGGAAAAGAAGGAAACCCATGGAGGCTGAAATCATCGTCGATGTTATATGTACGACCTGCATAATTATGGTAGTAATCATCCCCGTTGTCGAAAACGGTGCTATTTGTTGTCCGGTGATAATTGAGAATTTGTGCCATAGCCGTTGCAGGACAACCTACATAACTTCTTGATAATGTAACCGGATCAATAGGGCACATCAGGTTGTAAGGGGCGCTTTGAGTCCAATTTGTTTCGAGCCAGCCGCCTGTTGAAGTTGTTCCCGAAGGCGGCCATTGTTGCGAAACAACAAGTAGTTTTTCTGTGCCATTTAGTAACGATTCCCATTGCATTTTTCTGTTTTTGATTTTTTGAGCTGGGATCTTTTCTTTGTTTGCCAGGCGTTGGGTTATATCATTTTTCAGGATTTTCAAAAAAGTCCCTTCAGCATCCAGATTATTGTTATACGAATAGGCAATTACCGGAGGCAGGTCATCATCGGCAGCCACTATCATATAGCCCGCAGGGCGTAACTCAGCCGCGTAATAGCAGACAAGGTCATCGCTGTTGACAGCAATAATGCTTTTTATAGAAAAATCATTGCCCTGCCCTGAACGAGCAAGTTGTGCCATAACAACCTTTTTTGCCGTTTCACTAGTAATAGGTTCAGCAAAAATCACAGAAGGTAAGATCATTACCCATAAACCTAACAGCGAAATTTTTATTTTCATATTCATAGTGTTTTATTTTATGTTGAAATTATTATCCGAAGAATAACAATCCGGTACCTGACTGTTGCCCAGTATAATCCTTGTAACTTTCTGCTTAATTTCCCGCCTTATCACAATTTTGCTTTTCCCATCTTTCCATGTATCTGCAGGTAATTTATACAGAATTTCTTGACCATCATCAGTGGTAAATTGCAAATAAACGGGCAGGGGAAGTGTCCCGGAGTTCTTAATTTCGACCGTGCATTTTCCGGCTTCGCATGTAGCAGAAGATATGGCAAGGTCGGGCAAACCCTGCTCGAAATACCATGGCTTCCAAAACCATGTAAGGTCCTGGCCTGAAATATTATTAAAAGTATTGAAAAAGTCGTAGGGCGTAGGGTGTTTGTATTTCCAGCTGTCTATAAATCCTTTCAGGCATTTATTAAAGACATCCTTACCTAATTGTATTTCGAGCAGTCTTAATATTTGCTCTGCCTTCCCGTAATTGAGAATAAAATAGATATCTGGTGTAAGGTAATACGTAGGTGTCATCAGAGCGGGTTCAAATTCCTTACCGCCGTATATTGAATAAACATAAGTTGTATAGGGCGCCACATCTTTAGTAGGTTCAATTTCTTTTTGCAAAACTTCAGGTAAAAAAACAGCCATACTTTCATCCATCCAGCCATATTTTGTTTCATTTGTTCCTACATAGAAAGGGAAATAAGTGTGTGTGATCTCGTGCGAATGAGCGTAAACAACTTCTCCCCTGTCATCGAATGAGCCAACATTGGTCATCATAGGGTATTCCATTCCATCAGCTCCGTCGAAAATACTCATGCAGGGAAAGGGATAAGGCACTCCCGGCAGTTCTTCAGATAAAAACCTGATGGTTTTTCGTGCTATTTCGATGACTTCTTTATAATCACCGTGCTTTTTGTTGTATGCAGTTTGTATAAAAACTTTTTTACCGTTTGTGCTTGCTTCGATGCTACAGCCTTCCCAAATATAATGATCGCTGAGTGCAAACGCAAAATCGCTGACATTGCCTGCTTTATATTTCCATGTATTCCATGCTCCCTGTTTTGTCACCTTACCTTTGATATAATCTTCGGGAAGCGCAATGGTAACGGTTTCGGAAGAATTTAATGCCTGCCGGTATTTTGCAAGATAAGGCTCGTTCAGCAATTCCCCGGGATTTAACAAGTTACCGGTGGCCCACACAACATAATTAGCCGGAACGGAAATTTCCACATCAAAATTACCAAAATCATTATAAAATTCAGCCAATCCTGTATAATCATGGGTGTTCCATCCGCTGATATCGTCGTAAACGGCAATTTGAGGATACCACTGACCGATAAAGAAACTTGTGGAATCGTATGTCCCCATGCGAATCTGAGTTTTTGAAGGGACCTTGAAACTCCAATCAATGGCAATTTGGGCAGATCCTTTAGGATTTAATGCTTCATGAAGGGTGATATACATATTTGTGCCTCTTCTGGTGATGTGTTTGTCCTCAGCTTTAGCAGAAATGGGCTTGCCATTATTCATCACACTTTTAATTAAAACACCATTAGTCAAATCATCAGGTTGCACATCAATTGTTCTTGCTGCGCCTTTCTTAAACATATCCTGATAAAGCCTGACGACCAGCATTTTCAATGTATCGGGGCTGTTGTTAAAATATGTTATTTCTTCCTGTCCTTCCACGATGCCGGTTTCAGGAAATAATTTTACCTTTATTTTATAATCGGATGTATTTTGCCAGTAGTTTTTGCCGGGCTTGCCGTCAATGGCTCTGGTCTCAGACTTATAAGCCTTCGTTGCTTCCTGACTTACAAACAGTTTTTCCTGTGCAGATGTAGTATTTGCCGACAAGCAAATCAAAATAATCACTATTAATGCCGAAACACCTTGTTTCTCGAAAATTTTGTAAAATCTCAATTTAATATTTTTCACTATTTCCATATTTGTAATTTTTTAGTCTGGAGTATGACAACAATTTTCATTAAATATTACAAAATTCCCAACATAAATATCTTTTCGCCATTCTGCCATCAGAACTATAATTTCAAAAATATAGCATGTTGAACCCCGAGCATTATTTTAAAAAAAATCACCCCAGCAACTGCCTGGCAGTTTTTCGGGCAGCTTCGCTTACATTGCTGCC
>CAZVKJ010000129.1:0-3750 GCA_964626855.1 uncultured Bacteroidales bacterium | reverse complement strand
AAATCCCAATATTTACGCCAATAGAAAATATCCTGGCGCGGGGATAATCATAGTAGTCTATTCCGTCGCTAACTTCGGGATCTAATCCTTTGTACTTTGTAATAACAAACGCATTCTGCACAGTGGTGAACACATCCACAGCCAGTTTTTTATTACCGATTTTATCAAAATGATAACCTAAAAGAATATAATCCATCCGTAAAAAAGAAGCATTTTCCACAAAATAATCAGAGAAATATTGTGGATTATTAAACCCTGTTTCGTTTACCGACTTATTCAGATTCCGCAGGTAATGATTATTATATAACATGCTATATGCGTTATTGGAATTTACATTATTGTAAACATAGTTGCCGATGTTTGCTCTTGCCGAAAAGGATAATTCCCATTTTTTATAGCCAATTTTGGAAGCTATGCCTATAATCATATCCGGCTCGGACGATTTATCCTGATAATAGTTATCAATATTTGCCGCCACATTTCCGCCTTCTCCGCTACGATTAACGTATTCTCCTTCTAACGGCTTTCCATCACTTCCATATACCTGTTGCAACACGAAAAAGGAATTTAACGGATATCCCGTACTTTGTATCATAATAGTATTTCCTGTTCCGCCGGCAATTGTTCCGTATGTCGTTCCTATACGTCCATTTACTGTGGGTGTTTTTATTTTATTTTGATTATATGCCCAATTACCACTTACGTCCCATCTCCAGTTTTTTGAAGAAATGATTTTTGTGTTCAATGCCAGTTCCCAGCCCTTGTTTTCCAATTTTCCAGTGTTTAGCATCATATAGTTGCTCAGGTTGGAACCATTAGGAATCATCACCATAACTATCAGCCTGTCGCATGTTTGTGTATAGTAGTTTAATGAACCCGTAATTTTATCTTTTAAAAATCCAAAATCAAGTCCGGCATTAAAAGAAGATATTTCTTCATGTTGCAAATTATATTTTTTATTATCAGAAGATTGCCCGACCCCCGTTTTTCCATAACTTATCCGGAATTTTAAATCCGAAATAAATGCAATTTTCTGCATAAACGGTTCCCTGTAAATATTCCAGGCAAAAGCCGCAGCAGGATTAAGTACCCAGCGATTATCCTTTGCATATTGCGACGTACCGTCACGGCGAAGAGACAAGTTAAGTATATATTTATCTTTAAAATTATAAATTAATCGTCCGTATTGTGATTTATATTTATTTTCGTAGCTATAAGAAGTACTATCCAGTAAAATCTCCGGCTGAGCGGTGTTCCTGATATAATCCGACTCTTTATTTTCCGTACGCTGATAAGTATAACCTGCCATAAAATTAATCTCACTCCGGATAGCATCGAAATGTTTGGTGTAATTTAAATAAAAATCACACATTTGGTTTTTTATCGTCAGATTATTCCGTTGGTAATATCCCCTTCCAATCCAGGAAGTCCAGGATGCCAATGAATCCACATCCTTCTTGATTTTCGATTTATAATAATCCGACCCATAATTAAAAACAAAACGCAAATCGGGAAAGAAATGCAGTTTATAGTCAACCTTTACGTTCGTAATTCTATTGGTTACATCGGAATTATAATTGGTTTGCTCTAACAATGCTACAGGATTTGCCATCGCCATGATGTTAGAACTCCCATTGATTAGCCATTCATAATATCCTCCATAATTATTATTGGCATGTACCGGTTGCGTAGGATCAAACATAGCCGCATCGCCAAATACATTTTCATCAACATAACGGTTTTTCTCTTTCGCAAGATTGTGGTTAAGACTTATTTTTAAATGATGATCAAAAAGTTCAGGCGAAAAAGCAAGCCCTAAAGTGTTTCTTTTCAGATTTGACGTTTTTACTATGCCATCCTGGTTTAAATTGCCATAGGAAATTCGAAAAGGAGCAGCTAAAACGGAAGCGCAAAGGCTTAGATGATGATCCTGTCCAAAAGAAGTACGGTAAATTTCTTTTTGCCAGTCGGTATTGGCATTTCCAAGCGAAGCAATGGCTTCTGTATTATAAGGAAGTTTTTCATTGATCAATTCCCTGTATTCCCCAGCCGAAAACACATCATATTTTTGAGGTAAAACCGAGAGGGAACCCTGTACATTATAATTTAACTTTAATTTTTTGCTACCCTTTTGGGTATGGATAAGAATGGCCCCGTTTATTGCTTTTTCGCCATAAATAGCCGTTGCCGAGGCATCCTTTAAAACGGTAACGCTCTCAATGTCGTTTGGGTTCAAAAAAATCTGACTATTATCCAAGGGGACATCATCAACTATTACTAAAGGAGTCGAAGATGTATAAAAACCATGGATTCCCCGGTTACGGATAGTAAAGTTACTGCCCGGCATCCCATTATCAGAACTAATCATCAATCCCGGGACTTTTCCCTGGATCAGCTCAAAAGGAGAAACAAGGAAGCCTTTGTTGAAGTCTTCTTTTTTTATAGTGTAAATGTTACCGGTAACTTCATCCTTATCCACCGTACCATATCCGATATTTATCTGTTGAGTTTTATTTTTTTCAAGAGAATCCGGAGTCTGGCCGTTTGCAGTTGATGTTTGTCCAAAAACCTGGTTAATGGTCACCATACTTATAATAATCAATCCAAAAGATTGAAGGATTTGTAAAATTTTATTCACTTTATCGTTATTTAAATTTATAATATGGTCAACTAATGATATTTGGGCAAATAAATACGCAAATTTTGTCTGAAACAATAATCTGTTGCAGCAAATTGTATCAAATATGCAAATATCAAAAAAAATTTAACAAAAAAAATTTCAGGCAATTATTGTAATCTTTTTTTATTTAAATTTGTATTATCATTTGCCAGGTAAAGAAGCATACAACAGCAAATTAAGTTCTGAGATACAACATCCGAAAAAAAGTTACCAATACTAATTTTCAAAAGGCAGCATCTGGCAAACGCAACGGTAAAAGCGAATTTATAAATGCCAATTTCACTAACTAAAACACCCGATGCTATGCAAAAAATCATCTTTTTCTTAATTTGTTTTTTTACTGTTTCCGGAACTATTGCCAATGCCAAAACCGGAAATAATCCTTCGGAGAAATATTGAACGTATTCTGAAATCTTATCTGAAAAATATTGGTAAAAACCTGTTCAAGCTTAATACCAACATTGCCGCTCCCTTGCCTTCTGCAGGTACTTTACGAAAAACGCCTATGCGGCGACGCAGTATTTCAAAATTTGCCGAAACAGATTCTTTAGGTTTTAAATCCGGGTCTTAGTCCGGCTTTTATTTCAATTATTGTGGGTGTACTTGCATTGATTATAAAAAGTGGTTTTCAATCCTTTTGCAGCATTTATGCATAAATCTATGATCTTCTTTTTCAAAAAATGAAGTCACTTTTTCAAAAAATGATCTTCTTTTTTTCCAACCTGACCTTCTTTTTCAGAATCTGACGTTATTTTTAAAAAATAAGACATTACTTTTTCCAAAAGCGATGTCCTTTTTCCAAAAGCGATGTCCTTTTTTTAAAAAGTGATGTCCTTTTTTAAAAATTTAGCCTTTTCAACAAACCCTGATTATGGATTCTATTAAAACAAAAAAGAACAATGAATTTCTCCACTGTTCTTTCTGTTTTAGGAATTAATTTCCCGTAATTTTTAATTCGTAATTCGTAATTGATTAAACGTTCGGATTATCTTTAGTTTTGGCACGTAAAGGAACAACGCCTGCCATATCGCCAATGATATTAACCAGTTCGCTACCCGTAGGAATAACTA
>CAZVKJ010000128.1:0-3913 GCA_964626855.1 uncultured Bacteroidales bacterium | reverse complement strand
GCTTGAGGCTATACCAAATCCTATTTTTCGGTCTTTACCGACTACGCCTACCAAAAGAGCGAGTCCGACCCACAAGACAAAAATTTCCATGATTTTATTTTTTGGTTTATACTAAATTAAACTTTATTGCACTAAAATCAATGAAATAAACCATAACTGATTGTTTTGTTGTATTTTAGCAGCTTGTCACACTAAATCCCGCTACTGGAAAAACCGGGGAGCGGGATAGCTTTTTTGCAAATTAATCGAATATGAGTTGTCTAAAAACCAATACGATATGAAAACCCGACAGCACGTAGCCTGAGTTATTAGCGGAAACTCATATTTTCATACAATTATTGGACTTATATTCTTTTTTGATTTTCACTCCTCAAGTCTAACCTTAATGAGATTTTTAATATTTTCCACTACTTCTTGTGTCGATCTATGGCTAATGTAGGATTTGATTCTCACCTTTGATTTGGTAATTTTTTCAATAATGATACCATAAACGAAGTCTCCATATTCAGTTTTATATTTTACGACGTCCCCTTCATTTAAATCACCGATGGTATTTATTTCATATTCTTTAATATTTTTCCCTTGCTGAACCTTTTCAAGGAGTAGCTCCTCAGCAGATTTTGATTCCCTTTTCATTTTCTCTTCCCTGTATCTTTTATTGCATTCATCTGAATTAATATTAACTTCACTTTTTATACAACCGGATAGCAATGGAATCTTTTCCCTGGCATTGCGATTTATGTCAATTTCTTTCGACTCAACTTTGATCGCATTACTATCAGCAACAGGAGCGCCTAAATTTCTCCGGGAATAGAGATATTTGATTTTATCTACTGGTTTTGATTCAAGCTGGTTTAACTGAGATTCAGAAACTGAATATATGACATTGTCAGTCTGAGTCGAAGTAAGTATTGCTGCTAGTCCAATGTCTATCGACATATCGAATCTTCCACCGGATGAATACTCACTTGCCGGGAACAATGTAATTGTCGATAAATCCTCGAAGGTAATGATCAATGGTGTACGTGTATGGAAATCGATCTCCTTCGAAAGTCCTCCCCTGGTTATTGAGAGATTAAGATGAACCCAGCATCTGTTGGTTGAAAAGAAAAATTCAATGTCACTGTTCCCTGGTTTGCATATCTGGATTCCTTTTTGAACCTTAACAGGCAAATTCAATATCGGGTCAATAAATTCCTTATCGTAATATTTGCATTCCTGAGATATCACCAAACCTGAAAGTTGAAATAATAAAATGGATAGTAGTGTTGTCTTCATAACGATTCTGATTTAATTCGTCATTTTACTATAGTTTCCGCTAGTGGTTTGCGATATGGCCATTGGCTTGCAGGCTTCGTCGTTGTCCACCGTTACGAACCTTGATGTGGGGCAGAAAGTTTAAAAATCGGATTTCGTGCAAAATCGGCTTCATGCTTGGCTCGTTCCCCGGCCGCACGAAGCCATATTTATCTGCAGTAGAATTAGTTTATAAATAATTCAATAACTATGTAATGTTTCAAATTATATCTTTCGCCCCAGTTTTCTGGTGGTGTGCCATCAAGACCCAATATGCAGTAGCTTCCTTCATTTATTTTTTTATCATACATAAATGGTGTAGTGTAAATCATGATTGGAAAAGGTTGGTTTACTTTAATTCTAGAATTTTCGCCTTTGCAACTTACTTTTCGAAAATCGTATTGGCCTTTAGAAGAAATCTTGTATTTAAAGAAGGTTGAGATCCCAGGATAGTGAATAGATATTTTTATAGATTTTTTGCTTTCCCTTATTTGCATAAACCTTACGATCATTGAATCGAACTCATTGAAATACATAATTTTGGACTCATACCATGTGTTCCTAAGATTTAGGGAATCAATCCTATGTGGTTTAGAGTTCTTAAACTCCTTTAACACGAATGTTATTCGCTTACCATTTAAAATTGAATCCTTTAATTTGACTGTTAAGTTCTTGGCCCCTATCAATGAAAAATAATCATTTAGCTCATTATTCGCGGATCCCTCTTTAACACTCACAGTTGTTGAGTCGTTTTGGCTAAAAACAGACAGGGAAAATCCAAGTATGATCAAAATAACAAAATAAACCTTCATTTTTTTTCTTTTACCGTTAACGCTTAGCCTGTAAAACCATTGTACATAGACAACTTGGCATAAAAGTAAAGTAGTACAGAAAAATCCCGGCTTACCCCCGGAAACCACCTTCATTGCCCGGCTGACGGATCGTTATGCACAGGGCGATTAGTGTTTAATGATTTTTTTTATTGCTGTTCCTCTCTGGTTCTTTGCTTTAACAATATAGATCCCGCTTGATAGGTTTGACAGGTCAACTATAGTGTAAATATCATTGGCAGACACTTTTTCAAGTAATTGTCCCTCGATATTCATAATTTCTATTTCGGATTGAACGGCGCATCCGATAGTGAGTTTTCCGGTGACCGGATTTGGGGAAACTGAGAGATTTAGTGGATTTTCCATTTCATCAATACCCGTACTCGAGCAGCTTCGCAGTGGAACACTTATCGTTACATAGGATGAATCAACAGTAATAATGCGGTATGAACGATTAAATGCTGCGGCGGTCTGGATATAGCGGGTGCTATCAGATCCGTTTTCAGGAATCACCTGTCCCATTCTGTTTGCGACCACATTTTGATGCTCGTGTCCGTTAAGAACTATGTCAACATGATTTGAATCGCAGATATTCAGGAAATTTATTCTGTTATTCGCGATGGAGCAGTCATCCGGGCTGTTGATAGTTCCTGTAAAAGGTGTACCATCAGAGTTTGTCCCGATGGCATTGACGGCAGGATGATGCATGACAATGATTTTTCGTTTGTTGCTGTTTATCTGCAATATATCTCTAAGGTAAGTGATCTGTTCATTTGACAATCCCTTGCCTTTCTTATTCTGGACGGTGATCGTAGAATCAGAACCCGAACGAAGAAATACTATTACTGCAAGATCGGTTGTTATAGCATAATCAAGATCAGGTGTTATATATTTCGAATAATAAGTAAGCGTATCATTGGACACAGGTGGGTTTACCAAGGCGGTCCAATACTCGTGATTTCCCGGAACGAAATAAATAGGGATGGTTTGGGCAGAATCAATAAAATAATCACCAATATCAGGATTGGTTAATGTAGATGGGAACATGTACTGTGTAACAGTAGGATACATGCCATCAGTCGGTTGGTTGCCTACATTTGACACATCACCACTGACAGCAATAAAGGCCGGTTTAGGATTAAGGTTAGCAAATTCTTGAGAATAACACCGAAAGTATTGTGCATTTGTATCACTTTCTTCGAATGGAATGTTCGAAACATGCATATCGGATAAGTGAATAAATGTGAACTGAGCAAAGGAACTCAATGTCAACATACATAATATTAAGGAAAGTGAAATTTGCTTTTTCATTGAATTTTTCATTGAATCAAATGTTTTATCATATAAATGATTACCGTATCTGCTTTTTTCGCCTTGTGAATAGTCGGGCCCGAAGGGGAATTTCACCCCTGCGTTCCCACAGAACCGTACTTGAAAGTCTCCCTCCATACGGCTCTTCCTGTTCAATCACAAATGTATAATAACATTATGGATATACAAATTCCCAATGGAGAAAAAGCAGCGGATATACCCGAACAGGCTTGCCATGATATTCCGTGGTTCAGGGAGGAATAAAGGGTTAAGTATTAAGTGTTAAGTGTTAAGTGTTAAGTGTTAAGTGTTAAGTGTTAAGGGGTGGGTTCAGGTTTCAGGTTTCGGGTGAATTTGTAAAACGCCTGTCATTCTGTATTTTATAAAAATGATGGAAAATATCCTTGCATTTTTTAACCTATTTCAACATTAACCTTACCAATTTGACCATTTTTTACGAAAATTTTAAAACCGAT
>CAZVKJ010000127.1:1220-4016 GCA_964626855.1 uncultured Bacteroidales bacterium | reverse complement strand
GGCATCCTTTTGATATTATGTATTGATATTTCGAGACATCTCCGCTTTCAAGAAGCGTTGTCTTTGCTGGAATTTTCTGCACCTTAAAGATATTTTTTATTTCATTCCAGCGGGATTCAAGTTCTGGTATTATTGTTATGAGTTTATCTTTAATATCCATATTACACAACCCTCATGGTTCATCTTCTAAATCACAAACATTAGTATTAGGTTATTTTTTTCATTCTTTAATATAAATGAGGGCACGGATGCCCGATTAAAAAGTTTTTGCGCTTTTTGCCGATAACGTTCCTTGGCTAAACGACGTTGGCTGGAGCGTACCCGCGGAAGCCAATGTGCCGCAGGCCGAAGCGCAGCGGAGCGTTTAGCCAATGTTATATGCCGTTGGCTTGCCATATCACAGAAAGCTGCCGAAGCCACGGATGGCGGAGGCAATTATTAGCAAAAAGAAATTCTGTATATTGCATAAAATACTTCTACAAGATTGCCTTAATTATTATTGCTTAGTTAACTCTGCGGTATATATCTTTGCTCGTTGATGGGCAAACCCATCAATTATAAAACCTATTGATCCAATAAAAATCAAACCTATAGCAATGCCATTAACTAGATCTTTCTTTGTTGCAAAAGATACAACTATCCCTGTTATCAACAACAATGTCCAGATAATATTTAAAGGCACCCACCACTTATTAACGCCATACGGCCCTTCAAAACGGTTGATCTCATTTTTTACGAATTCGTTGTGATTAGTGGAATATAATGAAGGCAACCGCTCGAGTCTTTGTGTGTTGTTATACACTCCAAATCCACCTAAAATCAATGTGGATAATGCTAAAAAAACGATGGGATAAAAAAAACCATTCATCATTTGATTTTTGCCAGGGTGCTGCCATATAAAAATTGAAACGCTTGTTAAAACTAAGCCTAAAATGGTTAACAGAATAGCTTCATTTCGTTCACCATTATAATAGATAATTATATTTTGTGCAAAATTCATAATATTACCTCTATTTTGTTAAGTCTTCAGGAATATTTGTATATAATTTTTTTATGTTTTTCCCTAACATCCACTTGAACATTCGAACGCCACCAGTAGTTATTGGCTTAGTAATAAAATTGACAAGTTGTTTTTGAAATACTCTTTCTGACAAGATGTTCTTCATAAACTCATACATTTTTGCATCGCCGCCAGATATGATATTTAGCCTTCCCCCTTTAGGATTAGTCACTGCTTTATAAACCTCTTGAGCAATACTATCAGGAGAAGTAACTGCACTAATTGATAATTGTGCTCTTAAAAAGTTAGAGTAATATTTTTTATAGTTTTGTATGTATACTGGATTATTTACGTTAGCACCGTGGTCAATTTTTGTAAATATTTTAGTAGCATGTATACCCGGGTAAATAGTTTTCACCTGAATTCCGTATGGGTTCAATTCAATGCCTAAGCTTTCACTAATACCTCTGACAGCCCATTTACTGGCACCATAAGCCGCAATATACGGATAATTAAACCTTGCACTTGATGAAGCAATGTTTATAAATATACCATCATGGTTTTCCCTAAAATGAGGAATAAATGCTTTGGTAACAGCCATTAATCCAAATACATTTGTTTTAAATTGATTTTCAATTTGCTCCATTGTGCTGGTTTCGGTAGGCCCCATTAAGCAATATCCTGCATTGTTGACAACGGCATCAATTTTTTTAAAATTAGCAATTACAGCCATTGATACATCTTGGACTTGTTGATAGTTTGTTACCTCCAATTCATATAGTTTTACATTTGAAAATTCCTTAAATAAATCGGGGTGTTCGGCTTTGTTGCGTACTGTTGCTGCTACATTCCAACCATTTTTTGCAAATAGTTCAACCATAGCCTTACCAAATCCTGAATTCGTACCGGTGATAAAAATTGTTTTATTCATTATTATACTCCTTGTTTTAATATTTCTATAGTTTATCAATTGGATAACGCTTTCATAATTTTTGCAGGTTTTTTAGTTTCCATAATACCCATATTTAATATAATTTGACAACTATCGAAATGTAATAAGAAATGGGTATTTCGGCAACAGGAATTTTGAAAATTTCGGTAGTAAAAAGATTTGAATTTTGATCTTATACTAGCACTTTGCCGCCATGGACGGCGGCAATTTAGGACAGTTGGCGAGCCAATGGTATATAACTCCTCACTATACGCAAAAACATTCACATTTTAAGTTAAAATAGATTACTATGCATCATTTATTTAGCATAGTACAATTCTGTCTGCAGTATGCCGGCCTGAAGCTGTTTATCAATTCATTTTTTATACAAATTTATATTATTTAAAATTTCATATGTTTTACCCCGGATCTGCAGAACAAAACGGCTGAATCCCTATAAATAAAGTCTCCCCCGGATCTCCCCTGAAATCCCCTGAGAATCACTATTTTTGCGGCAAAACCCTTATTCTATCCTATCGTTATCCTACCGTTATCTCTTCGTCATCCTCCGTCTTAAATAAACGATGAATTCTATGCCCCATTTTACTCTTTTACCCCCGTAAAAACCCTTTCTGGAGGGTATGCGGCTGTACCGCCTCCCTTAAAAAACAGTTGCATAAAATTCCACGGTATGCCCAGTCTAATAAAGCATTTATATAAAAATAAAAAGGCTGTTTTATATACAGGCTCTATAAAAATAATATTCATCAATGAGGGGCAGACATAGTAACAATATAAGAGACATGAGGTTTATCATGAGAGAGATTACAGTTCCATGGGGAGCTGAAAAGCTGTCCCTCAAGGT
>CAZVKJ010000127.1:0-1120 GCA_964626855.1 uncultured Bacteroidales bacterium | reverse complement strand
GATGACATTATTGTTCCTGAAAAAGCAAAACCGCTCTGGCTGGTAAAGGGGATTCTCCGTGCGATAGGGCCCTCCCGCGTACTGAAATTTCTGGAAAAAGTACGGAAGGGGATGAATGTTGAGGAGAAGTTTCTTCTGTATTATTCCATGCAGCTCATGCGGGAGCATGATCTGTATTTCCATGTTCCGACACTTTCAGAGGATGAGATAAAGCGGCTCGGTTTTTTTAAGCATTCATATAAGCCTCAGGAAATTATTGATATGGCCTCGAAGCAGATAAGTAAAGATGCAAGGGTTGCTGTGTTTCCCAATGGTGGGGCTACGTTTCCGGTGATTGAGTAAATTTATGCCGGTTGTTTTGTTAATGGGCTTTTACATTTACTTTTTAACCTGTACGGTCCTTTCCGGAAGCATGGGATAATATATTGACTATTAAAAAATTAATTGGTGTCATTCATATGTACTAATAGAAATCTTTAAATAATTCAAACAGGAGGGAGAATGAGGCTTAAAACTTTACTTTGTGTGGTGCTGATTTCGGTATCAGTCTATGCCGGTGTATCGGATGATTTTCTGAAGGCGGTTGTCGCTGGAAATGTGAAACTGGCTGAAAAATACCTGAATAAGGGTGCTGATGTTAACGTGACTTACACCAGCGCGAATGCGGGATTGTCATACGGTGAAACAGCATTGATCATTGCCTCATCGGCGGGAAACAGGGCGATGGTTGGAATGCTTCTTAAAAAAGGGGCCGATCCAAACAAATCGAATGAGGGCTATACGGCGATAAATTACGCTGCAGGATCGGGGTATACTGAAGTTGTGAAGGCGCTCATCGAAGGCGGGGCGAATATTAACCAGGTTCATGTTGACGGTACCACGCCGCTTATCAATGCCTCGATTGGCGGTAATGCCGCATTGGTTAAGCTGCTTATTGACATGGGTGCGGATATTTCAATAAAAGATCCCGGCGGGAAGACCGCGCTTGATTACGCAAAAAACAAACAGGTTAAGGAACTCCTGGAAAAAGCACTGAAGCCCGAAAAATAAATTTCTGTTACCCGGCATGCCTGCTTCTGCAGTGATTTATTGAGAAGAGATTCTCCCGGGAATGCCCCCC
>CAZVKJ010000126.1:0-4025 GCA_964626855.1 uncultured Bacteroidales bacterium | reverse complement strand
ACTTTATTCCATATTACAAAATATACGGCATTATTTTGTTCTGATTACTTAATACTAAAAAACAAAGAAAATGAAAATAAAAATTTTACTCAGAATCTTGACAATAATTGTTATTGTAATTTGTGCTTCTACTATTTTAGAAGCACAAATACCACAAGGCATCAACTATCAGGCCGTATTACGAAATGTTTCCGGGCAAATACTACAGAACCAAAATGCAACAGTTAAATTTACTATTCATCAAGCTGTTTCAAACGGAACAATTGTATATGAAGAAACACATGGGCCAATACAAACCAACGATTATGGAATGGTGAATTTGCAAATTGGACAGGGGACACCTACCATAGGAGCATTTTCGTCAATCCAATGGGGTACGAATAGTTATTTTCTGCAAGTTTGGGCTGATATAGGAAATGGAATGATTAATCTTGGAACAACACAATTTATAACTGTACCATATGCTATGGTCGCCGATACTGTTTTACATGGTGGCAGTGGAGGTTCCGGCACTGTAACAAATATAGAAACTGGTGCTGGGTTAACAGGTGGGCCTATTACAGCCAGTGGAACTATTTCTATAGCAAACACTGGGGTAATCGCCAACACATATGGGAATACAACCAGTTACCCAACAATTACGGTTAACTCACAAGGACAATTAACTTCTGCTGGTAACCAACCTTTGCCAACATCATTACCACCAAATGGTAGTGCTGGTGGTGATCTGAATGGAACCTATCCCAATCCCACGGTAGATGGATTGCAGGGATTTTCTGTATCAAGCACCCCTCCTACTAGCGGGCAATGCTTACAATGGAATGGAACTTCCTGGGTCCCCACATCAGTTGGTACCGTTTATGTTGTATCATCCTCTAATTATACAACTATAAATGTACCTGATGATAATTATGTTAAAATTGACGGAACAATCACCCTTTCAGCAGATTATTCAAGATTAAATCACAATAATTTAGTAATTAGCGGAGGAGCAATTTCAGGAAATGGTTCCTATGTTTTTAACGTTGGTAACAGGTGCGTATTTAATGGCGTAACATTTAATTCTGTCGATATTGATTGTGATTTTGCAACATTTATCAATTGTTCTTTTAATGAAAGTTGTCCTAGAATAGGGCATTACTGCAAATTTTACTATTGTGATTTTGCAAGTGTCACAACAGGAACTAATTATACATTGGGATCTATAGTGAATTCAAATGTA
The DNA here is from genome assembly GCA_964626855.1 of uncultured Bacteroidales bacterium. GTDB lineage: Bacteria > Bacteroidota > Bacteroidia > Bacteroidales > CAIWKO01 > CAIWKO01. The sequence goes on along the minus strand of CAZVKJ010000126.1, from coordinate 2,803 downwards.
TCATATTCTACGTTACCGAGGTGTTTTGAATTTATCAATTCTGATATTTTATACTCAACAATAGGCAGTTCAGAGGTTTATAATATCACTGGATGTACCATTCATGCTAGTTCCATTTATGCATTACAAAGCGATTTTATATTTTCAAACAATCACTGTAGGCAGTCAAGCATTTATCTAAATAATAATATTCTATCATGTAATAAAGCAACAATATTGGGGAACCAATTTATAAGTGGCATTAATACTAACACTGGGGTAATCATGATTGATCCAACTAATTCTTGGTACAAAATTTATAACATACAAAATAATAGCTTCCTTATGCAATATAACGATGCATGTGCTATTAAAATTACATCTGCAACAAATGGTTCAGATTATTCAACAATAGCAATTCAAGGAAATAGCTTTTGGAAGGCTACTCCGCTTATTTATCAATCTTCAATAAAAATAAACTACAGTCTTAATACTGCTTTCGAAGTCACAAATCCCATCTCTACAGGAAACTTGGTTTCAAATTATAATATCAATTTTTAATAATTTTTCAAATTACCATAAAAATTAAATTAACATGAAAAAGATATTAATAATTTTTTCATTAGTATCTTGTTGCCAGATTTCTTTTGCCCAAATAAGTGTTGAGCGACAAGTAATCTCATCAACAGGGAATTATTTAGATGTCGGTACAATTAACGTTTCTTCAACAGTTGGAGAAACAGTAACTGTAACTTTTGCACAAACATCGTTAGTTGTCACGCAGGGATTCCAACAAATTGATGTTTCTGTTACACCTTCAAATCAAAACGTAGCATATACTGCCGGGACAACAACCTTCATAATAACTTCTCCAACCGGTAATAGTTGGACTGTAGTAAGCGACCAAACATGGTGTACAGTCACTCCATCAGGAACCGGTAACGGGACTATTGTTGCAACCTATTCTCAAAATTCCAACATCTCTTCGCGTGTTGCTAATATAACTGTGACTGTTGCAGGTATTGATCAATATATAGTAACAGTAACACAAAGTGGTACTCTTCCTGCACATTTTGTTTTTGAAGGTGGCAATCCAGCCGATCCGGTGTGGACGATTTATTTATCTCAAGCTACTCTCGATGATATGGATTTACAACCGCTGGATGAAATAGCTATTTTCGATAGCACAACTATGGTTGGCGCTTACCGGTTAACAGAAGTTCTGACTCCTGGAAACGTTACTGATAATTATATCACTGCATTTAAAACGCTTACCAACGGACCTGGTTATACTCCTGGGCATAACTATTCCTTCAAATGCTGGGATGCCGATACTCAAATGGAACATGATTATGCCAACGTTTCCCTGCTTAACCCCTGGGGAGATGCATACACTGGCAACGTATTTCCGGAAAATGACGGAGAATACAGCATAGCAGACATTGACTTTCTTACTGCTGTTACTCATTCTTATAACCTGAACACCGGCTACCAGTTTATTTCATCCTATGTTACGCCATCCAACCCTGATATGCCGGTTGTCCTGGCGGAACTGATGAACAGCAACCTGAGTTTTGTCCGTAGTTCGGGCGGTGATATGTTCCGCAAATTAGGACCTAACTGGGTAAACAATATCGGTGATTGGATAGTTACCGAAGGATACTTAGTAAAGATGAATGCCCCGGACGATTTCAGTATTACCGGCACACCGGTTGATCCGCTCACACCTATCAACCTGAATACCGGCTATCAGTTTATCAGCTATTTCCACGATTATCCGATGGATGCTTCTGCTGCCTTTGCGGGAATTCTTAACAATAATCTGAGTTTTATCCGCAATTCGGCAGGCAATATGCTTCGCAAACTGGGACCCAACTGGGTAAACAATATCGGTAATGTTGTCCCCGGCGAAGGCTATCTGGTAAAGATGAATGCTCCGTCAACACTGATTTATCCGGCAGGAACCAAGTCCGAATTAATCAAAAACAATATGGCAATTCAACACTTTAGTTTTGAAGGCGGCAATGCAGCCGATCCGGTGTATACCATTTATATTTCGGATGCAACCATCAACGGTTACAATTTACAATCCGGTGATGAAATCGGAGTGTTTGACGGACAAACGTTGGTCGGTTCTTTGGCTTTAACCCAAACGCCCACACCGGAAAACCAAACGGAGAATGCCATTCCTGTTTTTGCTACGCTCAATTCCGGTGAAGGCTTTACCGCCAATCATCCGGTTACATTCAAACTATGGTCGCAGGGACAGGAATATGATGGAGTAAACGTTACCCTAAGCAATCCTTACGGAGATGCTTATACCGGCAATGCCTTTCCCAATAGCGATGGTGTTTACAGCATTGCATCATTATCAGTTACTGTTACCGGAATTAACAGCTTAGACAGGACGGAAGTGGCAGTTTATCCCAATCCCAGCAACGGAACCTTTACCCTCGAATTAAATTCAGTACAATCACAGAATTTTGATGTAACGGTTTATAATTCGTTGGGTGTGGCTGTTTATCAGCAATTGAATGTTGCGGTTAACAGTAAGTATTCCACAGAAATTCGTTCAGGCGATTTGCCGGAAGGGGTTTATACGTTAACGGTTACTGGCAAGGATGCTAACTATATCAGAAAAATTGTGATCAGAAAATAAATTTTGGTAATCATCATCCCTGACAGGGTTTTGAACCCTGTCAGGGATATTTTTAATAAAAAAAATGTTATAACTAATACATCAAACATTACATAAAAAATAGAAATAATATTTAAGTAATGGCTAAAATATAATGTCGTATTTTTTACCAAGGTTATTCAGTAT
>CAZVKJ010000125.1:0-4031 GCA_964626855.1 uncultured Bacteroidales bacterium | reverse complement strand
CAGAAGCTATCTCACCTGATGGCGATGGTAAGAACGACTTCTTCGTGATACGAGGTATTGAACTCTTCCCCGACAACGAACTGACTATTTACAACAGATGGGGTAATGAAGTGTACAACATGAAACACTATGACAACTCATGGGAAGGTAAATCAGACAATGTACTGACCATGGGTAGCAACACACTACCTGAGGGAACATACTACTATATCTTTGAATACAACAAAGATAACAGGCCACCTGCGAAAGGTTATGTAGTTATTAAATATTAATATTCATTATGAACCATATAAAACCTAAGAATATGAAAAAGATAATCATCATAACAGTAACAGTCATCAGCTTATTTCTCATAAAAGGAATAAACACCACTGTAAAGGCTCAGTACGACGCCATGTTCACTCAGTATATGTTTAATGAGATGTTTATCAACCCTGCATACGCTGGTTATAAGGAGGGTCTGTCGGTGACGGCCCTCCACCGCCAGCAATGGGTAAACTTTAACGGACGTCCCATCACCACCAGCGTTTCCATACACTCACCTATTTATAAAGAATCCATGGGTTTAGGCCTGAGTTTTCTTAATGAAAAGTTTGGTGTTACTAACAGAAACCTTCTTTATCTGAGTTATGCCTATAGGGCAAAAGTCAGCCAAAAAGGAAGACTTTGTTTTGGTGTTATGGGTGGAATACATATTCAGAATGAAAAACTCTCTGAGTTGGCAGTAAATGATCCGGACGATCCCCATTTCTGGAATAACACCGGCAATATTGTTACCCCCAATTTTGGTTTTGGTATTTTGTATCATACGGACAAATTTTATGTAGGATTATCCATACCAAGATTAATTGATGACAATATAGAAATAGCAAGCTGGGGTAATGTTACCAAAAGCATTCATTTCAGGCCGAAAATGTTCCATTACTATCTGACTGCAGGAAAAGCTTTTGTTATTAATGAAGCTTTCACGCTGAAACCACAATTGATGGTAAAAGCCGTTATCAATGCTCCTATTGAATTTGATATCAACCTGAATGCACTGATAAAACAACGCCTATGGCTTGGTGTATCATATCGTAGCCAGGCCGATATCTCAGGCATCATTGGTATTCATATTTTACCGCAATTCCTTATCAGCTATTCTTATGATTATTCACTAACAAAACTAAATACTGTTTCAAACGGATCGCATGAAATTGCTCTTTCATACTTGTTTATGTATAAGGGACACCGGATTGCAAACCCCAGGTATTTCTAATAGCTGATATTATATCTAATTTTCAGGTTATGAAACTACGAAAATTATCCGTTATTGCTGCTGTGCTGATGTTTGCCTTTACGGCAAACATCATGGCACAGAAAGCGAGCCTGATACTGGCAAATGAACTTTATGATGTCGCGGCATACGCTAATGCCATGCCGAGATATATTAAAGTACTGAAGAAAGACAGCAATAATAATGATGCACTGATAAAACTGGCAGATTGCTACCGCCGGTTGAACGACATGAACAACGCCGTAAAAACTTATGAAAAAATTATCAGCAAGGGAATAGCACAGCCAATACATAAACTTTACTATGCCCAGGCGCTGATGCAAACAAGTAAATACGACGAAGCTCAAAAATATCTTGCTGAATATAATGCTGATACGCGCGGGATAACCTTTCTGCAAGCGATTAAAGAGCTGAACAAATTTTTCAGGGATACGTCCTATTATAAAGTTAAGCGCTTACCATTCAACTCGGAATATAATGACTTCTCTCCTGTAATTCATAACAATCATATTGTTTATACCTCGTCGCGTAAAAGGGCTTATGCTGAAAATCACGTGAATACATGGACAGACCAGGGCTTTTTTAAACTTTATTATACTACGAAAAAATCAGAGGAAAAATATACCAAGCCCCATGTGCTTCCTTACGCCTTAGACAATAGATTTAATTCGGGCCCGGCTTGTTTCAGCAAACAATCCAATGTTATATACCTTACCCGGAACAATATTGTTAACGACCACATTGTGAGAGCTAAGGATGGACAGGTAAAAATGCAATTGTATGCCGCTACATTGAATAAAAAAGGCACTGCCTATGAATATCTATTAGATTTCAAATACAATAACAAGGAGTATAACTTTATGCACCCTGCTATCAGTAATGATGGAAAAAAATTCTATTTTGTATCTGATATACCAGGGGGAAAAGGCGGATATGATATTTGGGAATGTACACGGCTGGGCGATACTTCATGGACAGCACCCCGAAACCTTGGCGAAAAGGTAAATACCATTGGCGATGAAGCTTTCCCATATATTAAGGATGACCAATTATTTTTCTCTTCAAATGGTTTGGAAGGAATCGGAGGTTATGATATTTTTTCAGTTTATCTCGACACGGCAGGTTTCCCCGCGGGCACACCAAAAAATATTGGCGTACCTGTAAACAGCACTGCTGATGATTTCGGTATTGCTTTTTATCCTGAAGGTAATAAGGGCGTTTTCAGTTCAAACCGGATTAACCTGAAACTCGATGATGACATTTTCGGATTTACCTACACCAAGCCCAACAAAGAAAAATATGTGGTTCAGGTGATGGACAGCACTTTGAAACTGCTGGAATCCAATATTGATATTGCCGATTCAAGTACCGGCGAAAAGACTAATTACGCTGAAAAAGAAGGTACTTACCTACTTGAATTATCACCAGAGCATAATTTTAAAATTAATGCCAGCAGTAATGGATATTATCCCAGGAATGACATCTCTTATACCAGCCCTCCGGGCGGAAACGATACTTTAAAAATCATCCTGGATAAAATTCATTATTATATCGCTGGTAAAGTTTATGAAAAATCAGACCAAAATCCTGCCGCTTTTGTAGACAGTGTTCTTGTTGAAATTACCGATCCTGACGGCAATGTAGTATACTCTCATTTAACTGATGCAACGCAAAAATATCACTCAGGTGAACTATTGCCTGACACACAATATAAGGTCACTGCAATGAAAGATGGGTATTTTACGCAATCAGAACTGGTTCCTTCAATACCACCCGGAGGAACTATCGTTGATTTGTATATTTCGAGAATAGTAATGCAAAAAACGATCAGGATTGAGAATATTTATTTTGACTATGATAAGTATGATATCCGTCCTGATGCAGCCAAAGAGCTTGATAAGATTGTAACACTGCTGAAAGATAATCCCGGTATTATCATCGAGCTTGGCTCTCATACTGACTGTCGCGCATCAAAGGAATATAATGAAACTCTGTCGCAACATCGTGCTGAATCAAGTGTCGCTTATATCGTAAGTAAGGGTATTGATAAAAGTCGTATTACGGCCAAAGGTTATGGTGAAAATCAATTAGTAAATAATTGTAGCTGTGAAGGAACATATGAAACTCCTTGTACCGAAGAAGAACACCAATTCAACCGCCGTACTGAATTTAAGGTTACGGGATTTATTAAAGGTATGGGTAGTATAAACTTAAGAAGTGAAAAAGGTGAAAATATTATCGTAAATCCCAAACCTCCCACTCCTGAAAATAAGAAATTAAAAGGGGATGAACCTATGAATAATGAGAATAACGAGCAAAACCCTTTACTAAATGAAGATAATGGGGCTGTTAATGAGATTATTTACAGGATTCAAATCATGTCCTCTGATAAAGAATTGCCATTGGATAACAAGATCTTTAAAGGCCTGGAAAATATTAGCAAATACAAATATAAAGGCTATTATAAGTATACCTGGGGCGAAACCAAAGATCCGGAAGAGGCAAAAGGATTGCAGCAGCAAATGAAGGATAAAGGTTATTCAGGTGCTTTTATTGTACCTTTCTATAAAAACAAGAGAATAAGCATGGATGAAGCCCAAAAAATAATCAATAAAAAATAAGCTTTCATCATTTGAAAATAAAAGCTGCTCAACCCGGGCAGCTTTTTTTTATGTCCTGAACCAAAACAATTGAACATCTCAATAATACCATTAGCTATTATATAATAGTCTAAAAGTGGCATAATAAATACTTA
>CAZVKJ010000124.1:1929-4046 GCA_964626855.1 uncultured Bacteroidales bacterium | reverse complement strand
AGATGACAGTTTTAGGATCGGGATCGTTCCTGATACAGTTTTGGAATTGATTGATATTGTGAAAAGCGAAAAAGCAAAAGACTTGTTTTTTGTCAACAATCAATCAACTGTTTTTCTGAATGAAGATTTACAGATTGATAAGCTAAAAAAGGATATTACAGAAACGAACGATAAAATTAATTCTATTGCATGGAATAATACCTTCAGACGTGATCTGACAGCGAACGAGGGCAAAGATGAGTTTTTTAAGTGGGGAATAACACAAGAGGAACTTAATCAGTATGTAGATTATAAATTTGATTTACAGTTATTCAAAAATAGATATTTCAAAGGTGAAGACGCGGATCAGGAAATAACACTTCCAAAATTCGACCTGATAACTGATTTTTTGGCACTACTGGAGTATTACAATCAACTAAATGAAAAGTTAGAAACACTTCAAAGGGTTAACGAAGCATCCGTTCCGGCACCCGTTCCGACCGAAAAGAAACAGAACGGAGTTAATATGCAATTAGATTTATTGAGTAGCTTATTCGTTCTGAAAATGACAGCCGGAGCCAAACCGACACCGTTAGACCTTTTAAGTAAAGATTTACGGACAAACGTTTGGATTTATAATAAAAACCAAGTTACAGCACTGGCAAGTATTATCTATCAATCCGGAATGTTACATAAAAACACCAAGCCAAAAACCTTTTCAAAATGGTTAGAACAGTTTTGTAACATTATTGATTTTCCACTTCCCACCATTAAACAAAATGCAGTTTCAAAAGAGTACAGCGAACTAAAAAATACCTATTATTATTTATTTCCCTGATATTTCCCTGCAAATTTCCCTATAAAATTATAAGCCGTTGATTTTCAACGGTTTTTTTTGTGTCAAATTTCCCAAATAATTGATACACAGCATATTATATACTTTTACGGTGCAAAAGGAAATAAATCCGATTGTATTAAAACTAAATGATAATGGAAAAGCGAATTTTTGAATTAACCGTAACTGAATTTTTGGACTTGTTGAAACGAGATCAACCCACCACCACACCACCGGAACAAAAGACAGAGCCGAAAATGCTGTACAGTATTAAAGAGCTTGCAGACTTTTTACAGTGTTCGACCGTAACAGCGCAAAAAATCAAAAACAGCGGAAGAATACCTTATGCCCAGACCGGGCGAAAAGTGGTTTTTGATGGAAATGCCGTACTACTGGCAATATCTAAAAAAAATAAAAAATAATTCACACCCACTAACAAGTTAAACAATAGCAATTTAACCGAAATTAAATTGAAAAACACTGTATTAACCTATTATTTAAGTGTAAAAAAGGTAACCAATAACAGCACTTTTTACCATATATGTAAAGGGTAAACTATAAACATTAAACGAAATGGAAAATAACGTAACGATCACAGTTGGAGTTTCTGATATTGCTAAACAAGTAATTGCCGAAATGGAAGGACAAAAGAAACTTATCAGAACGATTGCTGAATTTCTGACAGCAAAGGAAACAGCCGAATTTCTGAAGGTCGATATTAGTTCATTATATCGGTTTGAAAAAACGGGCTACCTGGTGCCGATCCGGGTTGGTAAAAAACGTTTATATCGGATTGAAGACCTGAAAAATATCCTTCAGGGGAAAAAATAAGACTGACAGCGAAACACGAAAAACACAGACAGAGATATGAGCGAATTTAAAGATAGCACCACTCCACCACTGGCAGAACTGAAAGAAAAAAACGTATTTCCGACCGGTGGACTGCCTGATATTATTTCGAGATATGCCAAAAATATATCCGAAGTTTACGGCGTACCTATTGAGATGACAGCAATTCCGATGTTAGTAGCATGCGGATCAATTCTAAAAAAAACGGTTTGGTTAGACAGTAGTAGATATAAGAATTATCCACAATTCTATGTGGTGATAAACACACCTTCGGGAGTTGGTAAGACCGAACCACTGAAACGAGCTTTCGCACCTTTGCAGATTATAGACCGGGATAATTTTGAACTTTACCGAAGTGAGATTATTGCATGGAAGGCGAAATGCAGGATAAACAAAAAACAAAAACTTGAAGAGCCACCGAAACCATTTTTCAAACAGCTACTTTGTAGTGATA
>CAZVKJ010000124.1:0-1829 GCA_964626855.1 uncultured Bacteroidales bacterium | reverse complement strand
GAAATAGCAACCGAAGTAGGACTTTCACAGGGCTATATAAGTCGTATCAACAAAAAATATAAGGTCAGATAATTATTACTAATTATTACCGATTATTACCGAATTATTACCATTAAAGTGCTGATATTCAATGATTATTACCATTATTACTAATAATTCATATTACTAAATAATACAAGTACTTTTTTTGATAATAATAATATATATAAATATATTTCTAAACGTGGTAATAATAGTAATAAAAGTAATAATGACTGAAATACAGACAGTTATAGCAGATATTAGTAATAATTTAGTAATAATACAGTAATAATATGAATAAAGAATTTTTAATTTATTGCAATACAAGACAGCACCTGACTAACAGATGGAAGGGTGAAATCTTTAGTAATGCTTTTTATTTATCCGATAGTGAGCTACAAAGATGGAATGTAACACGCGCACAAGTGGAAGCAATGCCGGAAATAATATCGGTAGGAAAAAATAAGTACAATGTTATAGGAGTGGATGAGATTAATTTATCACTTGTTAAGCCACACAGTCAACCACTGACAGACTTACATAAATGGATGTTAGACCGGGTTTGCGAAACCGATATGCCTGAAGGAATAGAAGTAACACAGTACTGGAAGACTTTTATCCGGCACCGGGCAAATTATCCGGCACTGTTTTTTACAGTGGATGAGTTTGCAGGCAGAATACACACACCGATAAGCGGTACAAGTAAATTACTAAGACCGTTTCTGTTATTGCAGGGTGAACAAACAGCTTCGTTTGATGTAGCACAAATGCAACCTACATTGTTGGGTAAAGTGTTACAAAATGCCGTTGGTGAAAATAGCTTTTCAGACACGATTAACGAGGGCAAAGATATTTATATAGAACTGCAAAAGATAGCCGGACTTGAAACGCGTGAGCAGGCTAAGGATAAGTTTTACAGCGTTTTTTATGGCAGACCTAACAATGAGATTGCAAATTTATTCAAAGGTGAAAACTGGATCAACTGGGTTAACTGGTATAAGTCAACACCCGACATAAGAAATCCAAAAGGGGAAAAGGTTTACAATAATTTAGCCTGGTTACTTCAGACAAACGAAGTAGAGTTATTGACTAAGGTTTGGCGAAAATTAGCTGAAAATGCTATTCCGTTTCTCACAGTACATGATGAAATTATCTTCAAAAAGTCAGACACCGCGAGAGTAGAAACGATATTCAAAAACATATTATCACAGAATTTCGAACATTATAAAATTAATTTAAAGTAAAAAAGTAACATGGAAATCAGAAGTTATTCGGGTGAATTTGCCACACCAAAAACCAATGGCAGACAGATAAGCGGGTACGCGGTAGTTTGGGGGGTGCAATCACAAATTTTGTACGATGCTACCAACAATCGTATGTTTAAGGAAATAATCAATCAGGGTGCAATTACTCCCGAACTATTGAAGCGGTCAGACGTACGCGGATTATTAGAACACAATCGCGAAAGACTATTGGCACGCTACCGAAAAGGACTTGGGACTTTAAGCCTTCGAATAGACGGGCGTGGTTTACTATATTCCTTTTTAAGTCCGAACACTACTGATGGAAACTTTGCACTTGAAATGGTTAATCGCGGTGATATAACCGGGTCGAGTTTCGCGTTCCGGGCAGATGACAAAGATTGTACCTGGACTAAAGACAGTGTTGGTATGTGGACAAGGAAAGTAAATAAAATATCCGGTTTATACGATGTATCAATCGTTTCCGATCCTGCTTACAATCAAACAAGCGTAACAGTAGAACATATCCCTTACCGATGATTGTCGGAAAGCTGATAATCAGTTATT
>CAZVKJ010000123.1:1342-4063 GCA_964626855.1 uncultured Bacteroidales bacterium | reverse complement strand
TAATAATCGTTTTTCTCCCGGAATTCTAAGTCCCGTCAGGGACGTAATATCAAATTAAATCCTTAAACAGGTAACGTTCATCAAATTCAATTTCAAATGCTTCTAAAAAATTACGGTATTTTCTAAAAATGGTTTCTTGTATAGTTATTCTGCAAATCAAATCAAAAAATCAAAGAACGTTCAATATCTATTGTTTTTATTGTACTTTTAAATGATTAAATATTTTTAACGCTTCACACTATTAAAAAAAACAAAGTTGTTAAATTTTTATACAGGCAGAGCCTGTTAAAATAATATCGACGAGGATAGAACCATCACCGGACGGGGAAATGTGATTATATAATATCAAATACATAAATATACAACTTTTGTACTTTTATTAAATTAAATTTTACTAATTTTGCTAACGTTAAAATTTTTATGATCAAATCTATATTAATTAACTAAAAAACTTACAATGAAAAAATTACTATTAATTATGTTTCTGATTCTATTTGCAGTAACCGGTTTGTTTGCACAGCAAAGCAGTGTTGCCAAACCGAATTTAGGAAAAGACCCTTATTTTACAAAAAATACGGAACTGAAGCAATTCGCAGATAATGTGAATAAAAATTATCAGCTTATGCAAAACTCTTCAATAATGTCAAGGGCTGGGGCTCAAAAAGTTAATCAGGATTACTCAGATGCTATTAAATTGTATCTTATTGCCCTGAATAAAGAACTTGCCGTTGCCGCCAAGGGTGATGCCACTGTGAAAATTATTCAAAATGAGATTAATGAGTTGAGCGGGATATTTCCTGTTGAAGCAGCATCAATTAATAATAAACTTAAAAACTAACGGATAATGAGAAAAATATTCACGATTTTCAGAACCTTGTTGTTCTGTTCAATTTTAGGAGCAAGCATTTCTGCCAATGCACAGGCATATACAGAAAACTTTGATGATATAACTACTCTCGCAGGCAGCGGATGGTTTACTCAAAACAATAGTTCTCCGCTTGGATCACTTAGCTGGTTTCAAGGAACCAGTGTTGCTGCATCAGGACCTTTTGATGCATATAATGGGGCTGCCAATGCATATTTAGCTGTAAATTTTAACAGTACAGCTGGGTCAGGTACCATCAGCAATTGGCAGATCTCTCCCAACAGAACATTAAGGAACGGTGATGTTTTTACTTTTTACACCCGCAAACCTTCTCTTACAGGAACTGACTACCCTGATCGCCTTGAATTACGTCTTAGCACAAACGGAGCAAGCACTAATGTTGGTACGGGTGCTGCAAGTGTTGGAGATTTCCCTATACTTTTACTTTCCATTAATCCAACGCTGGTGGTAGGTGGTTATCCGTACACCTGGACACAATATACTGTTACAATTTCAGGATTACCCGCACCGACATCAGGAAGAATTGCCTTTCGCTATTATGTCACATCTGCCGGCCCCACAGGAACAAATTCTGATTATATCGGTATTGATAATGTTGTGTATACACCTTATATCTGTCCGTCATTTACAATTTCACCTGCATCTTTGCCAAGCGGAACAGCAGGAACAAATTACACCCTATCGTTCTCACAAACGGGCGCTCTCGGAGCACCTTCTTATGCAATTACAGCCGGGGCTATTCCTCCCGGGCTAACACTATCATCAGGTGGTTTGTTAAGCGGAATACCTACTGCTACCGGCACTTTTAACTTTACCATAACAGTAGCTGACGTCAGTGGTTGCAGTGGTTCAGCACCTTATTCGATAACCATCAATTGTCCTACCGGGGGCGCTTCGTTAAATACATTCTCTTCATTATGCAGTAACGAACCATTGTATACTTTAACAGAAGGAATCCCAGCCGGCGGAGATTACAGCGGAGTTGGTGTAACGGGAGGACAATTTGACCCTGCTTCAGGAACTCAGACGATTACATATACCTTCACAGATCCTTACGGTTGCATTCAGACTGCAGATGCCCAGTTAACCGTTACTGCCGCACCAACGGTTTCTTTAAATTCTTTTTCTGCTGTTTGCGATAATTCCGGCCTTGTTTCGCTTTTCGGAGAATCCCCTGCTGGAGGCACCTGGTCTGGAACTAATGTTTCAGGAAATGAATTTGACCCAGCCAGCGGCACTCAGGATATAACTTATACTTATACTGATGGAAACGGATGTTCTGCATCAGATACCAAAACTCTTACTGTAAATGTTGCACCAACTGTAACCTTAAGTGCATTTTCTGCTGTTTGCGATAATTCCGGCCTTGTTTCGCTTTCCGGAGAATCCCCAGCTGGAGGAACCTGGTCTGGAATTAATGTTTTAGGAAATGAATTTGATCCAGCCAGCGGCACTCAGGATATAACTTATACTTATACTGATGGAAACGGATGTTCTGCATCAGATACCAAAACTCTTACTGTAAATGTTGCACCAACTGTAACCTTAAGTGCATTTTCTGCTGTTTGCGATAATTCCGGCCTTGTTTCGCTTTCCGGAGAATCCCCAGCTGGAGGAACCTGGTCTGGAATTAATGTTTTAGGAAATGAATTTGATCCAGCCGGCGGCACTCAGAATATAACTTATACTTATACTGATGGAAATGGATGTTCTGCATCTGACACAAAGAATTTCCCGGTAAATGCAGCTCCTGTTGTTTTAGCAACAGCAAATGATTCTTTGATATGTTCGGGAGATTCTGTAATACTAAGTGGAACAGGTGCTCTTACATATAT
>CAZVKJ010000123.1:0-1242 GCA_964626855.1 uncultured Bacteroidales bacterium | reverse complement strand
TGATATGTTCGGGAGATTCTGTAATACTAAGTGGAACAGGTGCTCTTACATATATTTGGACCAACGGTGTTATCGACGGCGTTCCGTTTGGCATTTCGGCAACCGGTTCATATTCTGTAACAGGCATTGATGGCTCTAATTGTTCGAATTCCGATGATATTACAATTAATGTTAATCTTTTACCTTCTGTTGTTGCTCATGCCAGCGACGCGGAAATTTGTAAAGGCGATTCAACTACTCTTTACGGAAGTGGTGCGGAAACATATATATGGAATCATAGCGTTACAGACAATGTTGCTTTTGTGCCTTCAGCCACACTAACATATATGGTTACAGGCACTGATTTGAACGGCTGCAAAAAATCAGATTCACTTGAAATAATTGTCCACCTATTGCCTGTTGTAACAATCAGTACACCACCAATAACCGTTTGTGTCGATGCTGCACCGATTATTTTGTCAGGAACACCATCAGGTGGCACATGGTCAGGATCAGGTATTACAGGAAATACTTTTACTCCATCTGCAGCAGACAGCGGGGTACAATTAATAATTTATTCTTATATAGATTCAAATATTTGTTCAGCTTCAGATTCAGTAAATATTACGGTAAACCTTTGCGCAGGAATTGAAGAATCTCTTTCTGATATTGCGGTAAAAGTATATCCCAATCCGAATAATGGCAATTTCTCTCTGGATCTTAACGCTTCATCAGAAATTATCATCTACAACTTATTGGGAGCTGTTATCCTTTCACAGAATATGCCAGCCGGAAAGAACACTGTCGATCTTGGCAGTTACCCTAACGGTATTTACATGATCACAGCTATTAAGGATGGAAACAGGAAGATGATACGACTAATCAAACAATAAATATTGTTTTTCTAAAAGAAGCCCCATCATAAAAAGGTGGGGCTTTTTTACTTTACAAATTATAATACAATTTTATTGAAATCTGATAACATTAATAGTCGACCGAACAACAGACGCATCATGCGAAAATTGTAAAAGTGAAGTCCAAAGTACACTCCGCTACAGCGGAAAAAACAAAGTGAAATTGAAAACCTTACGTGTATAATTAATTTCAAAAAAAATGAAAGAAATTAAGTTTACTGATGATTTCAATCCTACTTGTATTTGCGGTATGCGGCCCGGGCCAGAAGAAATCCGCTGCAGAAGAAAAAGCCACGGAAGATTCAATAGCAAAAGCAGCTCAATACCCAATGGCTTTTGAAACATTTTT
>CAZVKJ010000122.1:0-4092 GCA_964626855.1 uncultured Bacteroidales bacterium | reverse complement strand
TGCTGATTATTATTCGACAGGGTTTCATTTTTAATAATTTATCTTTTTAAAATTCTGGTTTGTATGTCTTGGTGGCTATGAGCAATACGGATTCCGATAATTACCGGGATCATACTTGGTTTATAAACCGGATGAATTGCAACTTAATAGAGGCTGCTCATTTATTATTAACGGTTTATCCAATTTTCGATTTGGGTATTCTGCTTTTCCCGAACCTCTTTGATGATTTCTTCGGCGCTTTTCTCCGATTTGAATGCGCCAAAATATTTATCAACCACATTTTCTTTTTCCGTATCCTCACCTATAATTGAATTAGAGAGTTTAGCAATTAATTTTATTTTATTCTCCCTGCTCAAACTGCTTAGCAATCCAAAATAGTTATCAATTAATAATGTACTCGTGTCTGGTTTCATAGACAAATTTTTTACAAATATACTTATTTTTTACGGAATTTATCATTGGCTTACGATGTTCTTATTGCTTTAAATCTAACAAATATGGCTCGGAAAATGAAAGTATTGACAATATTTTGAAGCTGTTAATCATTCTTTTCATTAACCATTATCCCGAAGGGATACAAGGTTTATAGAACCCGGAAATCACATCATCATCTGCGACCCCTTCGGGGTCGAACAATCAACTGATGCGTTGAATCTACAAACCTTTGATGCCTTCGGCATCGGATGGTTCAATCCAATGAAATAAAAATCATAATCTCCATTAATCATTATCCCGAAGGGATACAAGGTTTATAGAACCCGGAAATCACATCGTCTTCTGCGACCCCTTCGGGGTCGAACAATCAACTGATGCGTTGAATCTACAAACCTTTGATGCCTTCGGTATCGGATGGTTCAATCCAATGAAATAAAAATTTCTCATCGAATTCGATATTAAAACTCTTTAGAAATTGAAGGTATTCGTCTCTGAAATTTTGTTTTTTATGATGTTCCTTTTGATTCATAATATATTTCACAACCGCATCGATATGCGAATGGCTATACGAAAAAACGCCATAGCCTTCCTGCCAGCTAAATTTATATTTCGACAGCCCGTTATCTTTAATAAACTCATTGCTTGATTTTTTGACTTCCCGTACCAAATCACTTAGACAACAACTTGGCTTCATTCCAATAAAAATATGAATGTGATTGCAAGTCCCATTAATGGCAAGCATTTTTTGACCTTTATTTTGAACTATTGCCGTAATATACTGATATAACCTTTCTTCCCAATCGGGTTTAATCAGCGCATCTCTGTTTTGTACTGCAAATACAATCTGAATATAAATTTGTGAAAATGTACCCGACATAGTTGAAATCTTTTTCCGGTTTGTTTATATAAACACTGAAATTCTAAAATTCCTTTTCATTTCCATTCATTCCGATTTTTGCTTTGTTCTGAACAATAAAATTCTGGATAACTCGATACTAATTAGCCAGTGGCTCTCCCCGTCAGCTCAGCTAGCGGGGCAGTCTACTCGATTGGCGGTAGTTTTTTATTTAATCACCTTTTTAGTTATCATTTCTAAAGTTAGTTTATCAACCAATATTTCAAATTCTATTTCACCTTTTCGCCGTTTTAATTGATTTCTATTTTGAGATTTAAACCTCCTCTGAGTATTTACTACAATTCCATTTGAAGTCATAAATATAGAGTCTTTAGCAAATTGAATATTGTAATTATCCCCAAAATCAAAATCCTTATATGCATAGTCAAGTAATTTATATTTTATCTCCCAGAATTTCATTTTATCGTATATCGGAAATTGCTTTTCTAATTCGGACTTACTTATTGAATATATCGTGTCTGCATAAATTCCTTTTTTTGTTAAAATGCCATAACCATAATATACATTAAATGAGTCTTTAAGATAAATCTCCCAATTATTTCCTATCAACTTGCTTAGCCGTTGATTAATCATTTTGTTGAAGAAAAAGATATAATCAGTGGAAATAGCTCTATCTAAATGTTTATGACTACTAATTTCATCCACATTTATTAGTTCATTATAATTGTCAATCTTCGCATAAGGGAGACATGATTGCATTGTAATCAATGTGAAAAAAATATAAATCAAACTTTTATGTGCCATTTTTCTTGTTTTTTAAATTACCGCCAAACGTTTGCACAACCCCCATTATCATGGCGGTTATTTTCCATTTAAATTAATATCTATTTCCATCTTCATTCTCCTTTGTGCCCTCCTTCGTGCCCCTTTGTGTTATAAAAAAACCATCCATTTTCTCCCAAACTCCGCTTTCCTTCTATCCAAAACACATATCCGGGCATAAAAAATCAAAAATCAGAACGCGCTGTCCCTTCATTCCATCTGCTAAAGTACACTCTTTTTTCTTTTAACTATCTTATTTTTTTATTTTTTTCAAAAATTTTTTCAAAATCATATCAAAATTGAAAAATATCCCGTACCTTAGCGGCGTAAACCAATAAAATCTAATGCTATGAGTACAATTTCAGAATCGGGAATTGCCTCAAACCTGGGCAATTTTCAAACCCTTACCGGCTTCTGCCAAAGTTTCGGTATAAAATACAAACCAGCCAATCCGCTGATCAGTTTAGATGCGTTGAATGGTTGTCATCAACTGGCATCGGAAAGTGTGGATGCCGTCAGCGCAGCCAAGCCCCCTGCCGATCGTGCCTCCGACGATCGTGAAATCGTTTTCTCCCCATTGAACGACATCGTTACTGCTTCGTTCAATTCGCTTCGTTCCTGCGGCGCTTCGCCCCAGGTGATAGCCGACATTCGTCCTGTGGTTAATAAACTCCTTGGCCGCCGGGCTTCTGTAGCCAAAGGCGAAACTCCTCCCGTTAATCCGGAAGAGCCCGGTGCCGGCGCTCCCAAAGTCATCTCCGCCTCCCAGCAGAGTTTCGACAGCAAGATTGAGTTCATGGGAGCCTATATCGAGGCGCTGAAAAACGAACCCAAATACGCCCCCAACGAAGAAGAACTCAAGATCACAAGCCTTACCGCTTTGCTCGAAAATATGAAAACAGCCAATAAAGCCGTGATCGACAATTCGGCTCCACTGGTTGCCGCCCGTAGCCGTCGCAATCAGCTATTCAACGATCCCGATACCGGCCTGGTAGCCATTGCCAACTTAGTTAAGAAATACATCAAATCCGTTTACAAACCCAACAGCGTCGAGTTCAAAAAGGTTAGCGCCCTTAGTTTTAGGAAAATATCCTAAAAATAAATTTTAAACGACTGCTTTTCCCGGGCTTATGCCTGTTAAAGAAATCCGAATAGCTTCTTTCATGGCAAGTTCGTCGTTGTAAATACTATTGCCTCCGTCAAAAGTATTATTGCCTCCGTCGTGAATATAGCTTGCTCCGTCTAAAATACTATTGCCTCCGTCATAAATACAACTGGCTCCGTCGAAAGTATTATTGCCTTCGTCGTGAATACAACTTGCTCCGTTGAAAGTATTATTTGCTCCGTCGTAAATATAACTTGCTCCGTTGAAAATAATATTACCTCTGTCATAAATACAACTGCCTCCGTCGAAAGTATTATTGCCTTCGTCGTGAATACAACTTGCTCCGTCGAAAGTAATATTGCCTCCGTCGTAAATACAACTTGCTCCGTCAAAAGTAATATTAGCTCCGTCGTAAATAGTACACCCCACGTCTATTCTATTGGTACAAAGCTCTCAATTCAACAATAAAGCAATTCAACAATAAAGCAATAGAACAATAAAACAATTCAACAATCTCATCGCCTTAAACCATCTAAACACAGACAAATACTTCCTTTTTGCAGATTTTAACAATTATACCTAAAATCCAGAACCGATTTTTATTTAATTTTGACCACTCTTTTTATAATTACGAATTACGAATTAAAAATTACGAATTAAAAGAAAAGACATTCCATGTTTAAAGGAACAAATCAAAGCCGTTCTGTATTTTCAAAAGCCGGTAATGATATTTACTATTTTTAAAACATGGAATGTCTATCAATCAACAATCAACAATCAACAATCAACAATCAACAATCAACTACTAACAACTACCCACCCATGAATCGTTTAACTTTACTATTAATGACTATTTTATTTACATCGGCGGCTT
>CAZVKJ010000121.1:0-4364 GCA_964626855.1 uncultured Bacteroidales bacterium | reverse complement strand
TTTGCAAATACAAAATGAACTTTTACCATACACACTTTTTGGGACATTACCTTTATTTTAAATTGCAATATAGCTAATTATGCAATTTTTTTGATTATTTTTTTATAATAGTGTAGATCAATCATTTATATTTTTTGCCTTAGAAAAATAGTATTTTTTTATATATTTTCATTTGACTTATTTTTATTATATATTTGTAGCCACAAAAATACTAGGGGTGATGAGATTCTTTTTTAACCTTATTAAACAGCATTTTAAGTTTTTTGAAATTAGCAATTATTATTATTTTCTATTTTCTATTTTTTTCGAGGCTAGTTTTAATAAGAGTTTTTTTATTAAATTTTCTGATATTAAATTTTAAAGGAAGTGATGAAACAATACAGCAATAGGTAAACACTTCATTTAACGTAACATAAGCTGCATGAAACAAAAAATTACAAATAAAGTCCTTTATATATTAATCTTACCCGCACTAACGGGCGTTTTGTTTGGACTTTCGGCTCTGCCTTTGAAAGTGTGGTATATGGGATTTATTGGTTTTATTTCTCTTTTATTCGCGTCGGATTGGACAATAACACTGAAACGGCCATTGCTGACCTTTGTCTTTCAGTTATTTATTGCAACAACCATTCTATTATATAATAAAATTTCAGTGATATGAAAAATTTCCAGTCAAAAAGGCATTTTACACGCAGCAACGCTGCTGTTGACATTCAGGCTGATAATAAACAAAAAACTAAACATATGAAAACGAGAGGTTTACTTAGGTCAGTGATGACATTAATGGCAGGCGCACCTGTACCGGGCTTGATGCTCGCATTGATCCTGCTTGCCACATTATCTGTTTCTGCAGCAACAAAAACCTGGACAGGAAGCACTGGTGCCAATTTAAACTGGACTACCAATGGTAACTGGTCAGAAGGAACAGCGCCTGCAGCCGGTGATGATATCGTTTTTAATACGGCAGGTACCATTACATTTTCTACCATGCCGGTCAATGTAAGTTATAATTCTATAACCATCATCCAGGGTAATGTTACGCTTGCACACAATGCTGCCACTACCCTTAGTTTGGGAGGAAACGCCGGCACAGACTTTTCTGTAGCAAATGGCGCCTCCCTGATTATTGGAACAAATGTTAACATTACTCTTGCAAATAATGCTACCGCTGATATCAGTGGCACACTCACAATAAACACAGGGAGAACATACAACACCAATGGCGCTTCGGCAGTCACAACAGTGGCCGGTTCAATAATAAATAACGGAACTGTAACGAGCAGTACAGCCGCCAGACTTTTATTTAACAGTAACTCAGTTTTTCAATTTGCCAACAATAATGCAAATATTCCTATCGCCACATGGGATGTAAATTCTACCTGTAATATTACCGGATACACAAATCCGAGTGCTAATCCACCAAACTATCAGACATACTTTGCACAAAATTTTGGAAATTTTACCTGGAATTGTACCGGGCAAACCGTAGCAATTTCACTGGGCGGGGTCCTGAGAACTATCAATGGCAACTTTACTATGTCAAGTACCGGTTCAGGCAGTTTTAGTTTCGGTATAACCGGTATCGGAAATATTTTTATTGGCGGAAATTATAATCAGACAGGAGGTTATTTATATGGATCCGGTTACAATGTTGCTGCAGCCGGGGCAACACGAACGATTGATATTATGGGCAATTTTTCAATGTCGGGAGGAACATTCAATCTTTCTTCCACAAACGTTGCCACTAATATTTCCACAGTGAACATTGGTGGTAATTTTTCTCATACTGCAGGTACAATAACAGAAACAGGCAGTTCAACAGGGAGTAATATACGATTTGTTGCATCTGCATTGCCTCATGTTTACACTTCGGGCGGAACTATCTCAAATACGGTAAATTTTATTGTTAACTCTGGGGCAACATTGCAAATGGGAACTGCTGCAAGTCCCGCCATCATTAGTGGAGGCAACGGTTCATTTACATTACAATCGGGCGCAACATTAGGAGTAACCCATTCTGCAGGGATATCAGCAACCGGAACCAATACGGGCAATATTCAGGTAACAGGTGCCCGGTCCTATTCATCAGGAAATATTAATTACATGGGCAACGTAGCTCAGGCTACCGGAAATGGGCTCACAGCAGCAGCCAATGTATCAATTACCAATACGGCCGGAGTGACATTTACGGTTCAAGCGGCCGTGAGCGGAAATATTTCGATGGCAACCGGCACAACAGCCAATTTAGGCACTGGTTTTACTCATACGGCTTCATCGCTTACACTTGGAAGCACGAACGAACCAATAAATAATACCTATGGAGGAAGCAGCTCCTCTGCGTCTCAGAAACGACCTGTGTTTTTTCCAAATACAGCTACCGGTATTATTAGTTTGGGGAATTGTGTTACAGGCACATGGACAGGAGGGACAAGTACCGATTGGCATACCGGCTCCAACTGGTGCTCCGGAACAGTACCCACTTCTTCTGACAATGTGGTAATTATTTCGGGAACAAACGAACCCATTATCAGTGCAGCCGCCGTATGTAATAATATTACCATCAACCCCGGAGCCACTGTCACCCTTTCGGGAACAAACACCTTAACGGTGAGCGGAAATTTTAATAACAACGGGAGTTTTACTACAAATGCTGGAACTTTAACCGTAGCAGGCACTTATACCAATGGGACTTCATTTTATCTGAATACTGGGACGCTTGTATTAAATAACTCTAGTACTTCTGCTTTTACTAATAATGGAACATTTACGGCGGGCACCGGCACTGTCAATTTCAACGCAGGAGCACAAACTGCCGTTACTCCTTCACAAACTTTATTTTATAATGTAATTATTGGCGGAACCGGATTAAAAACCATCAATGCAGCAAATTTCGTTGTGATGGGAACGCTTTCTATGGAAGCCACAGGTACCATTTCTGCGCTTCCAACCTATGGCAATCAGGCTACTTTGCAGTATAACAAACCTGCAGCCTTTACTGCGTCCGTAGAATGGCCTGCCACTTTTAGTCCCGCCGGAGGTGTTGTTGTAAAAAACACAGGTGTGATTACACTCAATCAGAATAAAACATTCTCAAATGCACCACTTACCGTTTTTGATGGGGCAACATTAGCAATGAGCACCTTTACAATTGCCAATCCAAAAGCACTGAATTTAAGATGTGGCGGAGCATCTGCAGGAGCAACGATTACAGGAACAGGTCTTTTGACACTGGGCGGAGATGTATTTGTAACCGATGCAAATAATGGAACTGCCGGAGCTACCGTTTCATGCCCGATTGCTCTAACAGCGGGTGCTTCAAGGACACTAAATGTTGCGGATGACGTTACAACAGCTGTTGATTTAACCCTGAGTGGAATTATTAGTACGACAGGATCGTTGATTAAAGAAGGTGCAGGAACAGTAACGTTATCGGGAAATAATACTTTTACAGGTGGAGTTACCCTCAATGCCGGAACTATAAATATTAATAATACCAGCGCACTCGGAACAGTTGCCGGCACCTTTACCATTAATGGTGGAAGTATTGATAATACTACCGGTGGCACAATCACTACCAATAACTATCCATTGAGTTTGAACAATGATTTTTCCTATGTTGGTTCTCAATTGAGGACATTGAATTTAGGTACAGAGGCAGTTGAGTTAAATGACGACCTGCAGATTACTGTTAGTGCAGGTACACTTACTATTGGAGGTTTAATTAATGATAACACCAAAAGCATTACAAAATCAGGAACAGGCACATTAAGTTTTGGAAGCAATGCCGTTACATTAAATAATTTCACAGTCAATGCTGGCACCCTTGTTTCTACTTCCGCTTCATTAAATTTGGCCGGTAATTTTACAAATAGTGCAACATTCACACATAACAGCGGAACTGTTACATTTAACGGAACCGGAGCTCAGACTATTATAAGTGGAGGGAGTTCCTTTAATAATTTTACGATAACAAATACGGGTGGAACCTGTACTGCATCAACAAACGATATTACTGTGGCAGGAACATTTACTACAAATACGGGAACAACCTTGGATATGGCAACCAACGCATTAAGTGTAAATACCGTAAGCCATGCGGGTACATTATTAACACAAAATACTTCTTCTACTCCTGTTACAACTGGAAAAACCTGGGGCGGAACAGTAAATTATAATGGTTCATCTGCACAAACTGCGATTTCGGGAACATATAATAACCTTACAATTGCTTCTACCGGTGGGGCTACAGCAAGCGGCGACATTACAGTAAATGGTATTTTAAATCTTGCTGCAGCAAATGCTTCAGCCACAAAAGGTGCATTGGAAATGGTGACAAATTATGGCAATTATCCAAGAACCAATGG
>CAZVKJ010000120.1:0-4466 GCA_964626855.1 uncultured Bacteroidales bacterium | reverse complement strand
CCAATTCATCATAAAGCTTATCAATTCTGGATTTTGGCTGGCCCCAGACGTTTATAAAGACGCTTTGCAAAAGAATAAAATAAAAAATTGAAAGTTTATGTGTCTTCATGGTATAAACATAAAACAAATATACTTATTTTTGAAACGTGGTTTAAAAAGATTTATTTAAAATGTGTTGTTTTTTTGGGATATTAATTGTTGAAATTTCAGATAATGTCCGGTAAAGAAAAAAATAAAAAATTCTATCGTATTTTGATTTTGGCCTTTGTGATATTGGCCATCGCCGGTTCCTTGTTCTGGGTACTAAGCGCTGATAATGATGCGGTAGATGATGAGATGAATAGCCCCATCGATGATATTGCAAGGAATGACGGCACATTCAAATATCCCAGCCCTATGGAATCGGATCCGGGATGGGGAGAAGCTATTTTCCCCTGGCATATAGTGGATGGCATCAGGGTGCGCGGCAATTATTGGGCTTATGGCCTGGCATTTACCGGCGGACGCGAGGGATATGAAGATTCATGTGGCTGGAGGCAGGCTACCATTGATTTTGGCGAACCCAAAGCATTCAACAGAGTGGTGATATGGCATGCCGGTGATAATGTTACTATACCGATTTATTATTTGCGCTGCTGGAGCGATGGTCGTAATGATTGGGACACGCTGCTATGCAAAAAGGACATGCTTAATAGGGCTGTTGAATTTCAAGCAATACATTGCCTGAGTATTCCTGTTGAAGATACTTTTACCACAGTGGTTTCGTGCAAAATTCAGTATTTGTTTAATAATTGCAATGGCGACCACGGTTGGATTAACGAGTTTGAAGTGTACAATGATGCAAAAGGGGATAGACCAGAATGTCTGCAAACAATGAAAGGTGTTAAGAAGAATTAATTGTTTTTTGCATAGAAAAAGATGAAGTGCCCGTTTCAAGCAAACAGGATGCTTAAATGAATAATATTTAGAATTGAATAAAGACAGTTATTTTAGCGTAAAATTAAACTTTAAAAAAACAGTTTAGCTTTTTCTTTTACCACTGATTGAAAGTTGAAGATTACTTATTTGGGTTACGGTATTATTATTTTCGGCCAGATAATCAAACTAATATTATTAAGTTTAGCTATTTACCGGCATATTTATATAGCATCAGGATATTCTTATTCTCAAACCCCTTGTATTTTTCATTAATACATTCGATCCAATTAGGTATACTTTGCTTCTCAAAATTGAAATTGTTTTCATGCACAATATTGCTGCATTCCTGATTTTCAAAATCAATTTTTCGCCCCACAAGAAAATTAACAGCGCCGCTGACAATCAGAGAATCGTTTAACTCGCACAGATTGTTGATGCGCCTGTCTGTCATGTTTTTTTCAAGATAAAATTTTTCGGGGATGCCGTTCCACGGGTTATAAGGGTTTGCCCATGAACAATAAATAAGGTTGACCGGCCTGTTTTTGTAACGGTCATGGATGTGTTTTGTGATCGCCATCCTTCCGATACCAGCCGATTTCTGCGCCATGACAATCAGCCCGGTCAGGTTGGTTGAAATAAAAAGTATAGCCAGAAAATAATTTACTAATTTAACGAGAATCTTGTTTTTAAAAACTATTCTTATCTGTTCATAGCCTGTTACAAGAATGTAAGGAAACAAATATACCATGGGAAACAGAAAGCGTTCTTCCTTGTGGGATATCATGGAATGAATAATTATAAAGGGGATGATGCACCATAAAATAAGATTTTTGGGCTTGAAAATAATAAGAATTACAAAAGAAATAAATAATGGAACACCAATAAAGTACCCCGGAAGTTTTAGCAATTGACTGAGATAATAATACCAGGGAGTTGTTCCAAATGCTGGGGCTGATTCTCCCATAATATCTGAATAGAAGTTCTGGAAGTAATTCCAGGGTGTAAAAAGCGGTTTGCCGTAAAACCATGAATCAATAAGAAACCCGATGAAAATAATAAGGAAGAATCCCAGTGCGAGTTTTGCAAGATAACGCAGATTCACCCGTTCAATAATAAGGAGCCACAATAAAAGACCGATAAGTGCAAAAGCAATCTGAAAACGAAATAAAAAACTAAAACCAAGTAAAATACCAGCCAAAAAAGGCTTAGATGTTTGTTTATCTTTAATCAGGAATAATGTAAGAGCTGATAAAAAAAACAATCCCGACCATGTTTCGGAAGAAAACCTTACACTGATAACAGGTATGAACCAAAGGAAATAGGATAGTAAATAATATATTTTTTTTGTGTTGTTGTTTTCAAACTGACCTTCTGTTTTTTTTATGAAAGACCGTATGAAAATAAGTGCTAAAAAGGCTGTTAGCAGACGCAGAGAAAAAGCTTGGATATAAGGGTCGGTGATATTTATTTGATTTAAAACTTTTAATAAAACAAAACAAATTGAAGGCTGTAAGGCAGGCCGGATCTGGGCCCCATATTCCCATGCCAGTTCATCGGGCGTATGCGTGCCGAGTTTTATTCCGGCAAACTCAATGATTTGATAATGCTCATCAGCATGATAAAAACCATGACTATTCCAGGCTGTGATAAAAAAGACAGCAACAGCAACAAGGGGAATGATATTTTTATAACCAAACCGTTGTTTTAATAAATCATGCATAAACCCTGATTTATCATGTTAAGACTTAGGATGCATAAACATGTACACTATTCTGTGCGGATGGTAAATAATTAATTCCCAACCAGCAGATCAGCATGATGATAAATGAAAAAACAAGTATCCAGAGCGCCAGTTTCTGGTTGTCGTTTTTATAAAACCTGAAGTGAATGAACAGCAGGTATACCAGCCAGGTCAGGAAAGCCCAGGTTTCTTTCGGGTCCCAGGTCCAGTAACTTCCCCAGGCCACTTTTGCCCATAAAGCGCCAAACAACATACCGATGGTTAGAAAAGCAAACCCTATATATACGATATTGTCGGCAAGGCGCAGGGTTTGGTCAAGAGCTTTCATTTTGTACGAAAGATACAGTCCTTTGATACCGATAATAGCGGCGGAAGCAAGGAAAGCATAACTTATCATATACACAATCACATGAGGTATGAACCATGGGCTTTGCAATGCGGGCATCAGCGTTTTATCGAACGTGTCCGGATTCAGATAATTGATAAAGAGGAAAAGCATCGACATGCCCAGGCAGTATGCCAACATCCATTTGTATTTCCAATGGTAATATATAAAGATGCCGATGACAGACAAAAACATGGCATACCACATACGTGTTTCAGCAAGGGTTCGGAACACCGGCCGTTCAAGGCTGATCCACAAACCGGCTATAAAAGTGGCAAGGCTTGCGATCCCCGCAAAAACAAATAGTAAGGAAAGTCTTTTTGATGTTTTATTCTTTGGGATCAACAATAATATACTTGTTAGCCAGAATCCGGAACATAGCGAAGCAAAAAATGTATAATGGGTCCAGGTCATTTCATTAAGTTTAAATTAAGATAATGTTGATCTTCCTTTCCACAAAAGATATAAAGCTCCGGCGAGTATCATAAAAATTCCGGTGTACACCACAGGCAGCCATGGGTCGTTTACAAGCTGTATGATGCTTCGGGTAGACCATTTCCCCATTTCTTCGTCATAGCCGGTCTGATAAATGGTCCAGCCTTTCAGATGCGCCGGTTTGTTCACCTCAACAGTAAAATCTTCGGTTTTGTTCGTACCATAAAAAGCCCTGATGTAAGAGCTGAATTTTTTTGGTCTGCGGATTGTCATCGCGATGGCTTCGTCGCCGGAAAGCTCAAGATTTTCCGGATAAACATAAGGACTTCCGGATGTTACCCAGCCTCTAACGGTATCATTTGTTTTATTGTTGAATGCATTTACCAGCGCTGCTGGAGCGCTTCCATAAGCTGAAGTGATAACATAACCTATGGAATCTTTTTGTGCATTTTCAATAAAATCGTTTACTTCTATAGTCCAGTTCCCGAAAACGGCTCTATTACCTTTTTTTGCTTCCGGCAGGGTTTTACCCGGGTACAGAATTTTTCCCGACCGACTATTTATTACAGCCATTTGAGGCGGGTATTCATCTATGCTGAATTTGATAAGTTTCAGTCCAAAGCCGAGATCAAATGCCTGTCCGCGTTCGTTAAAAGCAGCCACCGTTATCTTGTTTTCGTTAAGCATCATAGTCAGCTTATAGGTGTCGGAAGCGCCAAGTGATGCAGCGACCACAACAATAAACAATCCAAGGTGGTTCAAGGTGAACGCAATATTTTTCAGCGAAAAGGGCAGAAACCGCCTGATGATTGTAAAACTCAGCACAAATAAAAGGAACAGGCTGGAAAAAAGGAAGGGCCAGCTTCGTGTGATGTGGTCAAGCCCGGTTTTAGAAATAAAAGTGCTGACGTTTTGCGTATCCTGCGGTATGAAAGCCATCAATAGCACAAGAAACGCGAACATTGTTATAGAAGAAATAGCTGCCGG
>CAZVKJ010000119.1:0-4493 GCA_964626855.1 uncultured Bacteroidales bacterium | reverse complement strand
GTTTCAGTCTGATATCTTAGTAGTACCTGTAGTCCGTCCGTTAAATATTGAGTCCACAGCGCTTGGCGCTGCTTTCTTAGCTGGTATAGCCGTAAAACTCTGGACAAAAGAACAACTCATTGATTTGCGCAAGCCTGATAATATATTTAAGCCCAGCATGTCAACAGCCGATTGTAATAAGCTGTACAATGATTGGATTGGTGCCGTAAATCAGGCAAAGATTAAATGAAAAGTAATATTGAATTTATATGTTTTATGTTAGTCTACTAAAATCAATTATTCTGAAAAAGATTTCTGATTACAAAAATCATCATCATCGAAACTATTCAAAATCTTGTTGATAATCAATAATAATTAATTTTTATCATTAGTTTTAATGAATTCACGATTGTAAAAAAACATGTCCAACTAATTGACTTAAAATTAAATGGAAAAAAAATATATACTTGCAATAGAGGAATGGCCAACTAATAATCAGGTGGTTTTATTCGATGAAGAGGCTCGTATTGTTGGGAATTCTCAAAGTGAAATAAAGCAGGTTTGCCCAATGACTGGCTGGTTTGAAGTGGATGCTGAAACTATTCTCCCTTCATATTATAATATGATCCATGAAGTATTGAGCAAAAATGAGATTTTACCGAAACAAATAGCAGGACTTGGGTTTTGTATAGATAGAGGGTCAACAATAATCTGGGATAAAAATACCGGCGATCCTGTTTACAATGCAATTATCTGGAAGGATGAACGCAACTCAGACTATTGTGATTTATTGCGTGATGCAAACTATGCAGAATATATCGATTTTAGCACAGGGCTATTTATACACCATTATTTCTCCGCCAGTAAAATACATTGGATTCTGGATAATGTTGCAGATGCTAAAATCAAAGCAAAACGCGGAGAATTACTTTTTGGAACAATAAGTACCTACATAATCTGGCACTTAAGTGGTGGTAAACTTCATATTATGGATTACAATTGTGCATCACAGACTATGTTGTTTAATATCAGGCAACTGTGTTGGGATGAAAAAATATGCGATGTTTTCGACATTCCGTTATGTATGCTTCCAGAGGTAGTTGATTCATCAAAACTACAGGGACATACCGATACTAAAATCTTTCCGGAAGTAGCAATTCCGATTGCCGGTATTGTCGGCAACTTTCAATCAGAATTATTTGGATTATCTGATTTTAATCCAGGCGTACTGAGAGCAAATTTCCGGTTTAATGGTTCGTTCTACCTCAATACAGGTAAGAATCCGATAAAATCAGAAAAAGGCTTCCTGACGGCCATTGAATGGAAAATTAATGATATGACGTTGTATGCATTGGAAGGTTCTATTATGATTGGTGGGTTGCTTCTTGATTGGTTAATGAAGAACCTGAATCTAATATCATCAAAAGATGAAGCTGAGATTCTTGCTCTTGAGGCCGGAAGTAACGGCGGTGTTTATATCGTACCTTCCTTTGGCAAACTTGGGATTCCATATTGGGAAGATGCAAAAGGAGTAATTACCGGATTGTCATTATCTTCAGAAAGAAAACATATTGTTCGGGCTGCACTTGAGTCCATTGCTTACCAAACTTATGACATATTAAGAGTTTTAGAATCCGATTCAGAAGTTAAAATAAACACCATTGAATTAGATGGAGTATTTTCCGAAAACACCTTTTTGATGCAGTTCATGGCAGATATAACAAGAATTCCGGTTAAGGCATTTCCTACATACCCCACAACACTAGGAGTTGCTTTCCTTTCAGGTATGGCTGTAAAACTTTGGACAAAGGAACAGATTACTGATATGCGACCTGCTTTTACAACATATTTACCAAGTATTGACGAAGCTGAAAGAGAACGACGCTACCTTGGCTGGCAAACTGCGGTAAGACAGGTAAGACAAAAAGAAGATTCATATGAGGAAAACTATTTTTAAAAAAAGTTCCTTAAAAAATTTCAGATCCATTTAAAATTCAATATATTTGCTAAACAATTAAAATTATTTATTATGAAAAAAGTATTTCTTTTAATAGTCGTTTTATTCTCAGTAGGGTTTGCTTTTAATAGTTTTGCCCAAAAAATTGAGAATCCGGGTACGTGGTTTAAAACAGGTTCGGTGCTCACCTATCATGTTTTAAATGTTACAAAAGAATACGATTATATTGTCAGTGACCTTGTTGTAGATAACAATATTGCCTTCAACTGGAAAATGACTGAACCGGTAAATTATTCGGGAAGCGTAAAAATATATAACAATGCTATTGACACAGCTTCAATTATGGTAAATTATTTTCAGAATGGCAATACTCAAAACATGGTCAATAAAACCACCGCCATGATCAGCCGGAAATTATATAAACGTTTATTGCAACACATACCAGTTGATATAACAGTAGATAAAAGTTTTGAATCGTTGAAATTTATCCGTGATGAAAAATATCCTGTTACTATTGATGGAAACCAGCAGGAAATTAGTGTTATGGTAGCAGAAACAGAAACAGGACATAAATTTTGGATACTGAATAATCCGCAATTCCCATTGATTATTAAAATGGAACTTGATTTTACCATTGATCTGCGGTCAGTAACAACCACGAAATAAGATTTTTTATTAGGCAATTAAACATGAGGGGCTTGAAACCAATGGTTTCAAGCCCCTCATGTTTAACAATTTAAAACTAAATTAAGAAATGACAAAAATTAAACTTTTTGTAATTCTTTGATGATCTGTTTACCGATCTCGATGGCTTTTTCATTATCAGGAATCAAGCCATGATGTCTTGACGGAAGTGATTTTTCCAAACCTTTTCTAATAAATTCCGGACTGATAATGGGTTTAATTTTCAGGTAAGCACCGAGCACCATCATATTAAACACTTTGTTCATACCAAGTTTTGATGCTTCTTCGGCGGCATCCACGCGGTATACATTGATATCTCTACGTTCGGGATGACGTGTGATGCCGTTACCGTCGTATATAAGCAATCCACCCGGTTTAACAGATTTTTCAAATTTGTCCATGGACTGCTGGTTGAGGATGATGGCCGTATCGAAAACCGTAAGTATCGGTGAACTGACACGTTCGTCACTGACAATAACCGTCACATTGGCTGTACCTCCGCGCATTTCGGGGCCATAGGAAGGCATCCAGCTTACTTCTTTGTTTTGCATAACACCTGAGTAGGCAAGAATTTTACCCATTGATAAAACACCTTGTCCTCCAAATCCGGCTATGATAATTTCTTCAGTCATTTTTATATTTTTTTTATTAATTAATATTTGGATTCAATTTAAAATTTAAGATTTATGATTTGAGATTTAAGATTTGTTATTTTGGTTTGTAGTGATAATTGATTTAGTGAACATTGCTACAAATTCATCTGATTCCTTGATAAGTAACTCAATATTCTTGAGGTATTTTGATTCCATTAACTGAACATCAAGCAAAAAAGTAAGCCAGAAATTACTTTCATCGGCTTCCTCTAATACTATTTTCAATTTATTAATAAAATCAATTCTAGATTTCGCCCGTAACACAGACCTGTAATTTGCAGCGACGGATGAAGAGGATTTTAATAATTGATAGGCTATTACATCAGAAGCTTTCGATTTCGGAAACAGATCCACAAGTTTGAATACGTTGATTGCAAACTGCCTTGTCCTGCTTAAAATTTCCTGCTTATCCATAATAACAACAAATTGTCTCAATCCGAAATTCTCAATTCATAAATCATAAATCTAAAATAAATAACTCTATTCCTTCGGAACCTTAATATCGCCCAAAGGATAAAAGGGGAACATATTTTCTTCCATCCATTTATTTGCCTGAACAGGAGTCATTTTCCATCCTGAGTTGCAGTTTGAAACGATTTCGATGAAGGAAACACCTTTTTTCGCATAAGAAAGTTCAAATCCTTTTCTGATGGCTCTTTTGGTTTTACGCACATTTGCCGGGGTATGCACAGAATGCCTTGTTACGAAACAGGTTCCGGGAAGTGTTGCAACTATTTCTGTTATTTTTAAGGGATTTCCCATAATTTCCACATCTCTGCCAAAAGGACAGGTTGATGCTTTCATGCCGGGTAATGTTGTCGGAGCCATCTGGCCGCCTGTCATCCCGTAAATACCGTTGTTAATAAAGATGATCACAATATTTTCGCCACGGTTGCAAGCATGAATGGTTTCGGCAGTGCCAATGGCGGCAAGGTCGCCGTCGCCCTGATATGTAAAAACATATTTTTCGGGCATCAGTCTTTTAATCGCTGTGGCCAGTGCCGGAGCGCGTCCATGTGCTGCTTCCTGCATGTCAATATTCATATAATCATAAGCAAATACCGAACAACCTACCGGAGCGACACCTATAGTTTCGGCCTGTATGCCCATTTCATCAACTACTTCCATTACCATACGGTGTGCTGTACCGTGTCCGCAGCCGGGACAATAATGCATCACATTGTCGGTAAGCAGTTTGGTTCTTTTGTAAACCAGGTTTT
>CAZVKJ010000118.1:0-4535 GCA_964626855.1 uncultured Bacteroidales bacterium | reverse complement strand
CCTCAACGGTTACGGTAGCGGTGCATGTGGATGAGTTACCATTCACGTCGGTCACGGTCAGCGTCACGGTGTTGTCACCGACATTGGCGCATGTGAACGCGTCAGGAGTGACGGTCATACCGGCAATGGCGCAGTTATCAGACGATCCGTTATCCACCTGAGCGGCAGTGATAGAAGCATTGCCTGTAGCATCAAGCTGTACGGTGATGTTCTGGCATAAAGCCGTAGGCGGCACATTATCTTCAACGGTTACGGTAGCGGTGCATGTTGCCGAGTTTCCTGCTGCATCAGTAGCGGTCCATTTTACAGTGGTTTCTCCCAATGGGAATGAAGCGGGTGCATTATTAGTGATGGTAGGCGATGCGGTGCAGTTGTCCGTAGCGGTAGCTTTTCCAATATCTCCAACATAAGTACATCCGGTATTTGTTCCGATAGCCAGTGCTCCCGGACAGGTGATAACCGGCACTATCGTATCATTGACTGTTGTTGTAATGATGCCGCTGGTGTTATTAGAGGTATTATCATCATTTGCACTGCCGACAACAGCTCTGTTGGTAACTGATGAACACTGAGTAGTGCTTAATGTTCCTTTAATGTAAATGTCATAACTTGAACCAACCCCAAGGCTATCCGGTAGCATATATGAACCCGTCCATGATGAATAAGTGCCATTTAATGTTGTGGAATACACAGGATTTGAGAATGCAGTTATAGTATCATAAATAACAACATTAGCCGCCTTATCTGGGCCTGCATTGCTGACAGTAATTTTGTAAATAAGCTTGCCGCCTGCATTAATCGGGCTGTTTACCACTGATTTTGTAACAGATATATCTCCGTAAGAGCAAGAATTGGATGGTTTAATAGAAACTGCAATAGTTGCCCAATGTTGTGCTTTTGTGAGGGTATAAGTCATTGAATCAATTGATGATGTTCCTGGTTTTGTATATACGGCACCAGTATTCTCTTTTTGCATAGTATCTGTAATAATTTTCCATTGTTGGGTTTGATTTGTGCCGACTGTATCAATATCTATAGTTCCATGTTCATTATGAAATGAAACCACATTAAAAATGAGTTCATTACTATCAGTTGGAATATCTGAAATTTTAATATTCGACGCATGGTTGTTTGTTGTTGCAAAGACGGGCGTGTTCAGTGGTGAAATCTGATCAACACAACTTAACGTCATGACACCTACGACTGCTCCTTTATCAGGTTTATCGGAAAAATAGACAATAATATTGGCTGTTTCGGGCGTTGCTGAGCTACCAATGACCAAACTGTAAATGGCGGCATAAGCATCTTTATCACTAATTTCACACATAGTATTATTACAAACTTTTAACATAGGGGTTTCATTCCATGTTACTGAAGTAACAGTTCGGTTAAAAGTTGTGATTCCAACGAGCAATAATCTGTTGGTGCCAGCAGGCGCTGTATGCGGTAAGGCAAATTTTTTATTTATTGTCGTTTCACTTGAGGTCGTGTTGAGTATGGTAACCTGGGCGCCTAAACTCCCTGCTATTGCCATAAAGAAAAGCAGAGCAAATCCAGGTAATCCAAAATGGCAGAACCTTGACAGTTTACTCCTATCAATTATTTTTTTTATGATTGAAAAAATAATGGCATTTTTCATATGTTAGAAATTTTATAATTATTTCGTAATTTCAGTGATTAAAATCAAATGAATATTAATTATAATTAATTAATAAATACTCTATTTTAAATAATTAATCATAAGTAAGAATAATACAGCAAATGTATATAAAAAGGCAAGCTAATGCAATAAGAAAAGGCTTAATATGAAATTAAAAGTGTTAACTTATTATTGCGAATATTTTTATGTTTTAATAAAATTTCAGATGGTATGTTTTTTTTCATATTTAATCTTTGATTTCTGATATATGTATACAACTTGCATATTTTAAATAATTATCAATATTAATTAATTAAAGCATTTTCTTTTTTTATTGCAGGTAATGGAAAATCAAGTAATGGCAAATATTAGTTTATTTGACCAGGCATTCAATTTATCCGAGGTTTTTTTAAAATGTTTTTTCCAAATATCCAGGCAAAATGTTCAATATAGCTTATTCCTTATTATAGCTGTTCAATTTCAGGTATATGTTAATGTTACCGGGAAATAGCAGGAACATTGCAGCAATGAATTTACGTTCATCCGGAAGACGGGACGATTCACCATTAAAAATATCGATACTGAGCGCTTCGCTTAGCTTTCGGCACAAATTTTCTTTTTGAAGCTCGAAATCTATTGCATCCATTTTTCTTGAATCGCTGATAACTATTTCGGCCTGACTGAGCAGTCTTTTTTTATCATATTTCTTTATGCCTGGTAATTTTGCTTCTATAATATCACTGAGCGGCATGATAAAAAGACTTTTATAATTCTGCCAGTCCTTTTCATCAAGTGCGCGTATTTTTCTGAAATACTCAATCCATTCATTAGTTACAAATGATTGTCCGAAAATACCAGGGTTTGACGGATCTTCCTGTGGTACAAGGCAACAACGGAAACTGGAAAAAACAAATTTCTGTTCATCCGTAAGAATTTCATCAACCTGATCGCGCAGGTTCCATAATAACAATGTCCCCTGTTCACCAAACAAGCCTTTTACATGAGCTAAATCAATTTCTTTTCGGTCTACGGCAGTAATTATTTTTGTATTTTTATTTGAAATATCACCCGTTGGAAACATCTCCGGCGGAGCATGGCATTGCATGCAATCATCAGCATGATAACCGGGCATTTGGGCAGCAAGAAGGCTTCTTTTTATTATTTCTGATTCCAATTCACGTTCCCTGTAAATACTATTTTTTATTGAATCAGTAAGGGGCTTTTCTTCCAGCAGGTTTTTTATTAGATTTTGATAAGTTATACAAATATGCTTTATTTCATTGTTGTAATGCATCGAATCAGATGGAATAAAGGTTTTAATATGATCAATCTGAGCAGCAAGAGGTATCAGTTTTTCAATTTGTTCCTTGCTCAGGTAGAGTCCGTGGATGAGATTTATAGAGGATGCTTTTATTATCAGGTAATTTAACAAATTAAGCTGTTCATCCCATTCGATAATTTTTTTTGCAGGCCGGTTAACAAAAATGATATTCCTGTTGGTAAATGAAAAACAGGATAGCAGCAAAAATGCGGCAAGAAATACGACTACTCCTTTGTGTTTCTTTATTGCCATATACCGTTTATTTTTTCACCGCAGAAGCCGCACTTTTTGTCTTTTATATGATTTGAAATAATCGTATACCCTTTGCGCTCAACAAGCTTTTTGTGGCATTTGGGGCAATAGGTGTCATCATACTCTGTCCCCGGAACGTTGCCGACATAAACATATTTTATGCCTGCTGCTATTGCGATATCATGGGCTTTATTAAGCACATCAACAGGTGTTGTCGGTAATTGAGTAAGTTTATACATTGGAAAAAAACGGCTGAAATGCAGCGGGCATTCGGAGAAGCCTTCATCATAAAGCCATTCACACATTGCTTTAATCATATCCAGATCATCGGTCCAGCTTGGTACGATAAGGTTGGTAATCTCAAGCCAAACCCCTTCTTCTTTGAATATCTTTAAAGATTTTTTTACAGGTTCCAGCATGCCACCGTTAAGTTTCCTGTGAATATCATCCTTAAAGCCTTTAAGGTTGATGTTTGCAGCATCAATATATTTACATATTTTGCGTAACGGAATCTCGTTAATATAACCGTTTGATATGAATACATTTTTTATTCCTGCTTCACGTGCCAGTTTTGCCGTATCATAAGCATATTCATAAAATACAACAGGCTCGGTATATGTATAGGCAATACTTTTACAATCATTTTTCTTTGCGTAAGCAACAACATCCTTTGGGAAAAGATCATAGTTCTTAGTATCGAAAGGTGAAACCTGCGATATTTGCCAGTTCTGGCAATTCAGGCAGTGAAAATTACAACCGGCTGTAGCCAGCGAAAATGCTGTACTTTCAGGAAAAAAGTGGTACAGCGGTTTTTTCTCAATTGGATCAATATTAATGGAACACGGATTTCCATAATTGATAGCATACAGGTCATTCTTATAATTGACCCGTGTCTGGCAAGCTCCTTTATCACTCGGTTTGATAAGGCAGGCATTAGGACAAAGGCCGCAAATGACGCCTTTTTCTGTTTTTGTATAATAATGGGCCAGAGTGTTCCATTTCCAAATATCATCAGTTGGTTCCATAAACAAATTTTTTTTATTTTCTGCAAATATATCAAGCCCTGAAAGACCAATAGCTGCTGCACCTGTGTATTTTAAACAGCGAGCTATGAATTCCCGCCTGCTTATTTTTTTATTTTCAGCCATATTCATGTAAAGGTATGTAAAATAGAAATGAATCTATTATAAAACGAAAAAAAACAAACCTGATTATTAGAAATTGTTTTGATCCGCCGAGGCGGATATCTTTTAATATCTTTATGCGTCTTTTTTGCTGCAACTTCGTTAGATTTTTTGACATAGGATAAACTATGTCTGCAAA
>CAZVKJ010000117.1:0-4685 GCA_964626855.1 uncultured Bacteroidales bacterium | reverse complement strand
GGCCGAGAAATAATTCATAGTCGAATGTCAGCAGGATGTTTTTTTTCATTTTGATTTTTTAACCAAATTGTATGCTGAATATTTATTTCTCATGTTTTATAAAGTGTACAAAAGTATAAAAATTATGGTTATCATAAATAAAGGGTTGCCCTCGCACATTATGATATGCCATTGCCTTTATAATGTTTACAAAAAAAGAACTTATGCAATATTATGTTAAAGTCAAGAACAGAAAACATTGTATTCTTCTAAGTAGGAGATAAAAAACTTCTAATGTAAATGGATACAGAGTAGAACATGAAACAAAAAGATTATTAACTTTGTCTAAAACAATTTTATGAAAGTAGTCATATTAGCCGGGGGCATGGGAACAAGGATCAGTGAAGAAACCGACTTGCGTCCAAAGCCAATGATAGAAATTGGCGGCAAGCCAATTCTTTGGCATATAATGAAGACATATTCCCATTTTGGGTTTAACGAATTCATTATTTGCTGCGGGTACAAGGGATATATGATAAAAGAGTATTTTGCCAATTATTTCCTTCATCAGGCAGATATAACAGTTGATCTGGCGGAAAACAAACTGGATATTCTTCAGTCTAATGTCGAGCCCTGGAAAATTTCATTAATCGATACCGGGTTGAATACTATGACAGGCGGAAGAATAAAAAGGATTCAAAAGTATATTGGGAATGAAACTTTTATGTTAACATATGGTGATGGATTGGGAGATGTTAATATAGATGAACTGCTCAGATTTCATCTGGAGCAGAAAAAACTGGCTACTGTAACCGTTGTTCAGCCCTCCGGAAGATTTGGCGCCATTCATTTCAATAATGAAAATTCAGTTGAAATCTTTGCGTTTCAGGAAAAGCCCAGGGGAGACAATACATGGATTAATGGTGGTTTTTTTGTATGCGAACCAAAGGTATTTGAGTATATACAGGATGATTCAGCAATATGGGAAAAGAAACCTCTTGAAACATTAGCGAAAGACAGGGAGCTTGTTGCTTTCAGGCACAACGGCTTTTGGAAACCAATGGATACCCTTAGGGAAAAAAATGAATTAGAAGAATTATGGATCACAGGAGAAGCAAAATGGAAACTTTGGTAATTAAAAAATTTTGGAAAGACAAAAAAGTATTAATCACCGGACATACCGGATTTAAAGGGTCATGGCTGAGTTTGATACTGAAAAAAATGGGCGCTGATGTTTATGGCTACGCTCTTAACCCGTCAACAAACCCGAGTTTGTTTGTTGATGCAAAGATTGGAGAACTCATTACTTCATATATCGGAGATATCAGGGATCAGGAACGGCTTTTTTCGATTATTCAAAAAGTAAAACCCGAGATCGTCATTCACATGGCCGCACAGGCCTTGGTGCTGAAGTCATATCAGAATCCGGTGGAAACTTATTCTGTTAATGTAATGGGCACGGTTACGCTCCTGGAGGTAATACGCCATGTTCAGGGAATAAAAGCCGTGGTTAATGTTACGACCGATAAATGTTACGAAAACCGTGAATGGCATTGGGGCTACCGAGAAAACGAGCCTATGGGCGGATACGACCCGTATTCCAACAGCAAGGGATGTTCGGAATTAGTCACTTCGGCGTTCAGGAGTTCCTTTTTCAACCCGGAAGAATATGGTAAACATGGTGTGGCAATTGCCACAGCCCGGGCAGGCAATGTGATCGGCGGCGGCGATTGGGCCGACGACAGGCTGATCCCTGATTTTATCAAAGCGATATCGAAAGGCAAAGAAGTGAAGATACGCAGCCCCTATGCCATCCGTCCCTGGCAGCACGTACTGGAACCGCTGAATGGGTACATTACCCTGGCAGAAAAACTGTATAATGAAGGGGTGAAATTTGCTGAAGCTTGGAACTTTGGCCCCGATGATAAAGATGCGAAAAGTGTTGAGTGGATCATGAAAACGATATGTAACTATTGGGGCGAAGGTGCTTCATATAGTATAGATAACAATCCTCAACCGCACGAAGCCAATTATTTAAAATTAGATTGTTCAAAAGCTAAAAACGAACTCGGATGGTTACCTAGTTGGGATATTGAAAAAACGCTGAAAAGCATCGTTGATTGGAACAAAGCCCTTTTAAAAGGTGAGAACATTCGTGAAATTACTGAAAGACAAATAGAAGAGTATTACAAATAATTTATTAATTGCGTTGTAAAACAGTATCACTAAGCAACACAAAGGAAACACACTGTTCACAAAAAAGAAATGTGGTTTAACTTTGTGTCATAAAAAAATATATGGAAGATTTTAAACGACTACATAAAGAAATAGTAGAAAAAACGGCAGATTATTACAGGGCGAAATTTGCCTCAAAAGAATTTATACCGGGAAAAACGCGTGTGAACTATGCCGGTCGTGTTTTCGATGAACAGGAAATTATCAACGCAGTGGAGGCATCGCTTGATTTCTGGCTGACCGAAGGGCGTTTTTCAGAGGAATTTGCTGAAAAGATCGCCGGATTTCTGGGTATAGAACATGTTTTGCTGACGAATTCAGGGTCCTCCGCGAACTTGCTGGCATTTGCAGCCATGACATCCGAAAAACTTGGGGATAAAAAATTGAAACCTGGTGACGAAGTGATTTCTGTTGCAGCCGGTTTTCCGGCTACGGTCACGCCAATAATTCAAAATGGATTGATACCTGTATTTATAGATGTTGATATCCCTACCTACAATATTGATATTGAAATGATGCGCAAAGCCATCACGCCGAAGACGCGCTGTGTTTTCATCGCCCATACGCTCGGAAACCCTTTCGATCTGGATGCTGTGATGAAAATAGCCGGAGAAAACAATCTATGGGTTATTGAAGATAATTGCGATGCATTTGGAAGCACATATAAAGGAAAGAAAACAGGCACATTCGGTCATCTTTCCACCATCTCCTTTTATCCGGCTCACCATATCACAACTGGCGAAGGTGGGGCCATTTGTACCAACGATCAGCAATTAGCTCAAATTGTCCGGGCATTCAGAGATTGGGGACGCGACTGTTATTGTGCCGGAGGCGAAAACAATACTTGTGGAAAACGATTTTCTCAGCAATTTGGGAACCTTCCTTCAGGATACGACCATAAATATGTGTATTCAGAAATTGGTTACAATTTGAAGATGACAGATATACAGGCCGCTATTGGGTCCGCCCAGATGGATAAATTAGCCGATTTCTGCGAAAAACGCAAAAACAATTTCAGGGAATGGTACAGGATCTTTTCAAAATATCCTGACTGTTTTATTTTGCCGGAAGCTATTGATGGCGCCGATCCTGCTTGGTTTGCATTCATTGTGACCATAAAGGAAAATGCGCCATTTTCGCGCGATGAAATTACCCGATTCTTTAATGATAAATTAATTGAAACACGTAACCTCTTTGCAGGTAATATCACCAGACAACCTGCCTTTATTAATAAAACGTGGAAAATTGCCCATCATCTCCATAACACCGATTATATAATGAATAATACATTCTTTCTGGGCACATACCCCGGGCTAAGCAGTGAAATGTTTGATTATTCAGAAAATGTATTGGATGAATTCATAAATATAAAAAGGTAACATGGCAATGGTTAAAAAATATCTTTCAAAAGTTATCGCCATCCATAACTATAGCGACGGTGTTTATACCCTCGAATTAGAATCTTTGGATAAACCATATAAATACCAACCCGGGCAGTTTCTGCATCTCGCGATGGATGAATACGATCCTTCAGGACAATGGCCCGAATCGCGTTGTTTTAGTATGCAATCATCTCCTGATGAAAAATTGATAAAAATTACTTATGCGGTTAAGGGTAAGTACACATGCCGTATGCAGCAGGAATTAAAACCCGGCAAGCGTGTTACATTGAAACTCCCTTACGGCGATTTGTTTACACAGGCTCACAACAAAACGAATACGGTATTTATTGCCGGGGGAACAGGGATAACACCTTACCTCTCACTTTTTACTCATGAATCTTTCAATGAATATATTAATCCGCGAATTTATCTGGGGTTTCGTTCCAAAGAATACAATATTTACGAGAAAGAATTAAGCCGTGTGAGACCTTTTGACCTTAAAATATTCTATGAAGATGTTGATGGCATAATTGACATAGATAAGATTTTTATTGAAAACGGTATAAGCAGCGACTATTTTATTTCAGGCCCGCCATTGATGATTAAAGCATTTAAGCAGGCATTGGTTGAGAAAGGAGTACCTTTAAAACAATTATTAACGGATGAATGGGAATAATTTTGGATTAAACAAATGAAAACAATTCTACTTACCGGCGGTAGCGGATTTATTGGAAGAAATATTAAAGAATCGTTTCTTGCCGAAAAATATAATATTATTGCTCCGGGGAGCAAGGATCTGAATCTGGCGGACTGCAATTCTGTTGATAATTTCTTTAGTAATAATGAAATTGATGTTGTTATTCATAGTGCCTGCAAACCAGGTCATCGTAACGCGAAAGACCACACGGAACTTTTACGAACAAATACACAGATGTTTCTGAATTTAGAAAAGCATCATTATAAATACGAAAAAATGATTGTTCTTGGTTCAGGAGCAATATATGACATGCGTTATTATGTGCCAAAAATGAAGGAGGAATATTTTGGAATTCATATTCCTGTTGACGATCATGGATTGACAAAATATGT
>CAZVKJ010000116.1:0-4904 GCA_964626855.1 uncultured Bacteroidales bacterium | reverse complement strand
TGGAAGCATCTTTCATCCTTGGGAACGAAATGGTGTGCGGACCTACATTGTAGCAAGCCTCAAAGTGGTTGGTATGACGAACCAGGCCCATCACTTCAAATCGCCAGTCGTACAGATTGAACAAAGCACCGATTCCCACGTCGTCAATGCCGGCTTCCTGGGCGCGGTCGAGAGAGGTTATCCTCCAATCAAAGTCCTTCTTCTTTCCTCCAAGATGATACTTTTTGTAAGCCTCGGGATTATACGTTTCCTGGAATATCTGGTAGGTTCCTATCTTAGCCGCTTTTACGGTACGGAAGCCATCAATATCCAAAGGAGCCGCATTGATATTTACCCGGCGGATTTCTCCTTTTCCTTTCTTCACTCCGTAAACCACATCCACCGTATGAGCAATATACTCGGGCGAATAGTCGGGATGTTCACCGTAGACTAAGATCAATCGTTTTTGTCCGGTATCTTCCAGGTTTTCTACTGTTTTTACTAATTCTTCATCACTAAGCGTCTTGCGTACCTGGTCTTTGTTTGAAGTACGGAATCCGCAATACTGGCAGTTGTTGATGCACTTGTTGCCGATGTATAAAGGGGCAAACAACACGATGCGGTTGCCATAGATGCGTTTTTTGAGTTCGCGGGCACCTTCCTTGATTTGTTCAATCAGTTCGGGGTCGGTAGCATTAATAAGGACGGCGGTTTCTTCTAAGGTCAATCGTTTTTTATCGAGCGATTTGGCAATAATGTCGGTAACCCTGGCTTTATCGGCTTTGGTATTATTGATATAATCCCAAATCTCGTCCGGGTCAATAAAGTTCTTCATTCGCTGATCGGGTATCCGGCATTTTTCTGGCGTAAAAATCATTTTATTATTGTTTAAAGTCGTTTACAAAGTTAACAATTTTTATGCGGGATTGTTGTTGGGAGGCGAAATAATATTTCGGTCTCAGAAAGGAGAGGTTTGTAAAGTTTTTAAGGTTTATAAAGTTTATAAGGTTTATAAAGTTTATAAGGTTTGTAAAGCTGAGCGAAGCGAAGTCCCGAGCGAAGCGATTCGGGATTCTTAAAGCTGAACGAAGTGAAGTCCCGAGCGAAGCGATTCGGGATTTGTAAAATTAAGCGAAGTAACGATATTCATTTTTTAAAAAATGTCATGAACAGAATTTATAATTGAATTACTGTAAAATAAAATTTTGTGTTGAAAACTTTTGGAGTGTTTTATAACTATGGAATAAATAAAACGATAATATTGCATTAAAGTAATTCGGTCTTTGGGTATAGGCAGTAAACAGTAGGTAATGAGTAGTTAATGCCTGAATACGGTTGATTGATTTATTACTAATTCGTGATAATTGGTGAAATTCGTGTCCTGATTTTTAAACATATTTGCGACACTAATTTCCCGAATTCATACTAATGAGATTATGAGAAACCGGTAAGTGCCATTGATGTTGAACGTATAACAATGTCATTAAAAACGGGAAAAGGGATTATGGAAACAGAAGATTACAAAGGTTCTAAAGTTTGGAGTGGAATTTATAATTCCGCTCAACGTGTAGAAAATGTAACATGCATGGGCTATAGTGATCCTTGGATACAGGATAGAACGCAAAATTTTACACATAAAAACTATGGAATAGGAGACTTTTCCTTAGACTACCAAAATTTTATAATAAAGATGACCTTTTCAGAAGTGGCATTTATAGCTATTCCGGCTATTACAACCCGTACACCATATTAAAATATAAATTAAAATGAAAAAAAATATTATCGCATTGATTGTTATAGCAACATTGACATCTTGCGGAGTTCCTCATTATATCAAACAAAATTTCACATATTGCTATGACGGACAAAATACAGGTATTGATACTTTGATAAATATTGATGGGTATTATAAAATAACATGTCTCTAGGAAAGAGATGAAAGATATACAACAAAAGGTCAATGGGTACACAAAATAGATACACTTTGCACAAACCTTATGTTTTATAAGGACGGTATTTTTGTAAATGAATTTAACGATCCGGACAGAAACAGAAAAGACATTCAATTATATTTCAAAAAGCTTGTTAAAAATAAGAAAAATAAAAAATTAAATGCTCGTTTTTATGGAATCTATAAAATATATAGAGATACAATTAAAACACAATATATAAATTATACAGGATTAACAAATACATGGATGGCTTACGAGACATGGTATAAGGTAATTAATAAAGGAACCATAAAAATCATTGCTGGCAGGCAGTTATTTTATGATAGAGAGAATCCGGATAAATCGGTTATGAATTTAAAGATGACAAACAAAGAAGACAGTTATGCTGCTGTTTTTATTCCTGTTGAAGTACGCCCTGGTTCCGATTGTTGGTTAAAGAACAAGAAATGGTTTTGGTGCAAAAACAGAAAATGAATATATGGCAGACCCCGATTGAGTGGAATTTGCAATTCCTCTCAATAAAAAATCGGGTAAGGTTGTTTGATGTTTAATTTAATACGTTATCTTTGAAAACAATAAAATAGATTATGAAATCCCTCGATTAATGAAGTCGTCAACAATAAATAATCATAATATCAAGGCGTTTCAATGTAACCTATAAACTAAAAATTAATAACAAATAAAAATGAAGAACTTACTACTTACTATTTTCGCCGGAGTGATTTTGGTCCTTTTTACACAATGTAATAAAAAAGACAATAATGCCAATAATTATGATTTGAAGTTTATCACTGAGAATTATGCGCCGCTGAATTATGTTGAGAATTCAGAACTCAAGGGATTGGCTCCGGATTTATTGAAAGAAATCTGCAAAGGTCTCAATATTCCGTATAAAGTCAGTGTACTTTCCTGGGAAGAAGGCTATTCGATGGCCTTAAATGAAAAAAATGCTGTACTGTTTACTACAGATTTGACTAGCGACCGAAAAGATATTTTCAAATGGGCAGGACCTATTGCCTCTTTTGACTGGCTTTTTTGGGCTACACCACAAAGTCTGATAACGCTTAACTCCCTCGACGATGCAAAAAAAGTGGGCAGAATTGGTGTTCTGCATGATTATTCCATTGAACAATATCTGATCAGGGAAGGTTTTACAAATCTGGTCTATTGTACCGATAATGTTGACGGTTTTAACAAACTGCTTAAGGGAGAAATAGATTTGTTCCCCTCCGAAAAAATTACAGCAGAATCAGTCATGACGGGAATGGGTAAAACAATTTACAATATAGCTGAAAAATTGACCATTAAAACAGACCTGTCCTATTTTGCATTTAATAAAAATGTTCCTGATGAAGTAGTGGCTGATTTTCAGAAGCAAATAGATAGGTTAAAGGAAAATGGCACATTAAAGCTGCTTTCCCAAAAGTATTTACATACTTCGGATTTCCCGGGTACGTTGCAATTATACACCGAACAATATCCTCCACTAACATTCAGAAACAATTCGGGAGAAATCACCGGCTTCGGAACAGACATTGCCGGTGAAATAATGAGGAGAAATAATATTTTTGCCGATATCCGTCTTTCAACATGGAGCAACGGATACG
Organism: uncultured Bacteroidales bacterium; assembly: GCA_964626855.1. Classification (GTDB taxonomy): domain Bacteria; phylum Bacteroidota; class Bacteroidia; order Bacteroidales; family CAIWKO01; genus CAIWKO01. Next base: position 1,366 of record CAZVKJ010000116.1, on the reverse strand, counting down.
ATCTGGCGTTGTCGAATCCAAATTTTTGTCTGTTTACGATGGATCGTACGCCAATCCGTGAAAACCTTTTCCAATGGGTAGGACCTATAGGTACAAATACTACATGGTTCTATACAAAATCGGGATCCGGAATTACAATTTCTTCTCTGGAAGAAGCCAGATCATTAAGCTCCATAGGAACGGTGAATTCATGGTATTCAGATCAATATCTAAGGGAACTCGGATTTACAAATCTGGTCAGTGATAGCGATCCTAACATTATCGTCCAAAAGCTACTGAACGGTGAAATTGAAGCTTTCGTCTGTTCAGATGTTACTTTTCCCAGTATTCTGCATGGGCTTGGTTATCCTTATTCTGAAGTTGTTACCAATTTTTCCATCATGTCGTCCGACTTTTATATCGCCTTTTCAAAAAATACTCCTTCTTCAATGGTCACAAAATGGCAGTCAGCACTTGATGCAATGAAAAATGACGGAACTTATGATGCAATATTCAATAAATGGCTTCAGAAAAAAAATCATGATAATTAATAGAATCTATAAATCGTTGTATAATTAAATTTGAAACCTTAAAAATAGAACACGGATTTTGAGGATATAGCAGATATTAAAATGGATTTTAATTCCGACAAGCCGGAATGTTTTTAAAACATATCCGTTCTCATTATTCATGCAAGCATGAATAAAATCAGCGTTAAATCTGTTTGTATGATAATCAGTGTTTATCTGTTTTTTTCCGCGGAATCCGCGTCCTAATTTTTTGATATACGACATTCTAATTGTCCAATTACTTATTTTATAAAACCAGAATAAATGAAAGAAAAAGCAAAATGGGCAAGCGTCATTTATGTTATAGGCATTATTGCTTTGATAATTGGCATTCTTGATCCTTTAGAAGGATCGGTTGTAATTGCCGTTGGTAGCGCACTTGTTGCGTTGTCAACATTCTTAACCCATGACCGGTATTGGAAAACGTTTATGGCATCATTAATACTGATTGTAATTGGTGTGGTTTTCCTGTTTTATTTATCGTCATTAGGTGGTTTTGGCGGTAAGTCAACATTATCATGGTGGTGGGGCACCCTTATACTCCCCTATCCCATAGGATGGCTAATAGCTATAATTTTAATTATTGCCAAGGCTGTTAAAAAGAAGAAATAACATACCGACAGGTGTAATCAGGCTTTATTTATTGAGTTTAAATATTCGCCAATCGACGCTCAACAATCATCAATTGCCGGCATCTTTCTTCCATTTTCTGTATTTTCCCAACAGGCTGACAGTGTTTTCCTCCGATTGGGTAACTTCGGTGGAAAGAGTGAGCTTGGTGAGTTTGGGCTCCCAAAAAACCACAGGCATGATTTCGC
>CAZVKJ010000115.1:0-5014 GCA_964626855.1 uncultured Bacteroidales bacterium | reverse complement strand
CCGCCCGAAGAGATTGAAAAAATAGGCAAATACCTTATATCGGAAAAAAAACTGCACACTTTTATCAAGCTAAATCCCACATTGCTTGGTGCAGAAGAACTGCGGAACATATTGAATAAGCTGCATCATTTTAAAACCATAGTTCCTGATCAGGCTTTTGAGCATGATCTTAAATTCGAAAATGCGGTTTCTATTATCAAATCACTTCGTGAAACAGCAAAAGATAATAATGTTTTTTTCGGGATCAAACTTACCAATACGCTTGAAAGCCAGAATCACCGTCACATCTTCAATGCGGATGAAAAAATGATGTATATGAGCGGCAGGGCGCTGCATCCGCTTAGTGTAAATTTAGCAAAAAAACTGCAAAATGAATTCCAGGGGCAATTACACATATCATTTTCAGGCGGCACTGATTGTTTTAATATTGAGAAACTGCTAGAATGCGGATTATTTCCCATTACCGTATGTTCAGATTTATTGAAACCTGGCGGTTACGGTCGCCTTCATCAATATGTAAAAAACATTTCATCCGATTATAAAAACAAAGGGGCGAAAGAAAAATTATCAAAACTAAATGAATATGCAAATGATGTGATCAATGATGTGCGATACAGCAAAGATACTTTCAATGAGCCCAGCATTAAGACCGGTAAAAAACTTAACATCTTCGATTGTATCAGCGCACCCTGTATCAACACGTGCCCAACCAATCAGGATATTCCGGAATATCTGTATTATACTTCTGAAAAAAAGTTTGACAAAGCTCTTGCAGTAATTCTTAAAACCAACCCACTACCGGCTGTTTGCGGTATGGTTTGCGATCACGAATGTCAGAGTAAATGTACCCGTATCAACTATGATGATCCGATAATGATCCGGGAAATAAAACGATTTATTACTGAACAAACGGCCAGTATGCCATTAAAATCCGAAGGCAGAAATAAATTGAAGGTAGCCGTTATCGGAGCCGGTCCATCGGGACTGTCTTGCAGTTTTTATCTTTCTCTGGCCGGCTTTCAGGTTACAGTTTATGAAACCAAAGCCTTTGCCGGGGGAATGGTAAGCGATGCCATACCAAGTTTCCGTATCACAATGGAAGCTATAAATAAGGATATAGAAAGGATCAAATCCGTTGGGGTGGAAATAATTTATGAATCAAAGATCAATAAAACCGCTTTTGAGCAACTTCAAAAACAAAACGATTATATCTTTATTGCTGTTGGCGCACAGAAAGCCAAAACTTTTCAAATAGAAGGTTCCGATGTAAAAGGAATTGTTGATCCGCTCGAATTTTTATCAGCCATTAAAAGAGGTAAGAGCCTACTAGCAGGAAATAAAATTGCCGTTGTTGGAGGTGGCAATACTGCCATAGATGTAGCGCGAACTGCTAAAAGAATAGTTGGTACCAATGGCAAGGTTTCCATGTTATATCGCCGCACCATTCAGGATATGCCTGCCGATGCAGAAGAAATAAAAGCTGCACTGGCTGAAAACATAGAAATAATAGAATATGTGCTGCCCGAAAAGATCCTTTCAGAAAATAATCAAATGACCGGGCTGGTATGTTTGAAAATGAGACCCGGTGAAGCGGATGCTTCCGGAAGAGCAACACCAATAAAAATTGAAGGTTCTGAATTTACAATGGATTTCGACACCCTCATTCCTGCTCTTGGACAGGACATCATTATTGATTTCCTGGAAAATCCGATTAAACAGTTTTCCGAAAACAGTTTCAGAACACAGCATGAGAAAATTTTCATTGGTGGCGATGCCATGCGCGGTGCATCAACAGTTATCAAAGCCATTGCTGACGGACGAAAAGCGGCGGCGGAAATTTTAAAAAAGGCCAAAGACGACTATTCGCTTCCTCACACATCTGATAAAAAACATGATTATTCAGAGCTCATGTCTAAACGCTCACAACGGCAATACAGGCAGGTAAATTCTGGAATAAATTCTGGCTCCGTTTTATCTTTGAATGAAAGCCCAATAAAGGGATTAACAGAATCTGAAGCAATAACCGAAGCCCTTCGCTGTCTGAATTGCGATGAACTTTGCAATATCTGTGTTACCGTATGCCCAAACAGGGCAAACTATTCATACAAAATCGAGCCTTATAAATTGTTGCTTCAAAAGGCTGTGCTTAAGGCAAACAAAGAAATTGTATTTGAAGATGATGGTGAGTTTTGTATTCGTCAGGAATATCAGGTTTTGAACATAGCTGACCTCTGCAACGAATGTGGTAACTGTACGACCTTCTGCCCTACTTCAGGACGACCTTTTGCAGATAAACCACGTTTATTTCTTAATATCTCAAAATTCAGAGATTCGGATTATGGCTTTTTCCTTAACACAACAGATAAAAAAACAGTGCTGATAAAAAAAGCAAATGATGAAATTAAAACACTGACGCTCGAAAATGAGCGATACATTTTTGAAGACGAAAACGTTCAGGCTTATTTTCTTTCACCCGATTTTGAGATGATACATGTCAAATTCCTGAACCACGAACTTAAAGATTATCATTTTGCAGGAGCTGCAGAAATGTTTTTCTTGCTAAAATCAATAAAGAATTTTGGATTTCTGAAATAAAAAACGCCCCGCAGTATCTGCGGAGCGTTCGCTTATATCATAAAATAATTTATTGCTTTATCAGTTTGCTGTTTGCTCTCGATTGCCCCGAAATGATCTCAACCAGATAAATACCTTTCTGTATATTGCTAAGATCTATTTCCTGGGAAAAATGCCCTATTGTTGAGCCAAAATTATTTTTAAAAACTTTTCGTCCGGTAAGGTCAGTTACATTAACTTGGATATCATCCATTGAGTTAGCATCAAAGCTTACTATAAATTTTCCTGTAGTTGGGTTTGGTATTAGTTGAATACCATTGATTGCATCCGTTTCAGCAATTCCGGAACTATAGGTAACATAAACAGTATCCGAAGAAGTAGCACAACCAAACCAGTTTGTGGCCATAACAAAATAATATCCCGATGCGGTTACGTTATACGTTGACCCGCTTGCGCCGCTGATTTCGGTTCCTTCGAAATACCACTGCAGTGCTACACCTGTAGCATTGGTATTTAATGTATTTCCTGTTACCCACGTGCCCGGCTTTGAAGGATTATCAATAAATGTAATTTGCTTGATGCTGGAATTTGTTCTGCATCCGTTCGAGTTGGAAACTTCTACCCAGTATTTGCCGTTTGTTTTGGCATAATACGTAGAGGCATTTGCATTATTGATCGCATTAGTATCATTATACCACTGATAAATTCCGCCATAAGTATCAGTAATGGATAACATTACCGAATCGTTTTTGCATAAGGTGTCATTGGGAGAAAAAGAAAGTGATCCTATAATCGGACTTTGATAAACTCTGATCGTATCCACGTCATCAAAATTCAAAATGGGATGACTAACTGTGTATGTTATTACGTTAGATCCGTCTGTTAAGGTGAAGGTTCCGGCATTATTGCCATTAAAGTAATAATTTCCACAGGCATCATTATCACCATTAAGTCCACTATCATAATCCCATATTTCAATTTTATAAGATGAATTTGATAACTCAATTGGGGAAAATGAGAATGTAACCGGAGAATCAGTATTATCAATATAGGTTGACTGATTTGTGTATATTGTTGTTGTCCCTAGTTTTAAATTGAAATAAAAATCCGGCTTACCGTGAATGCCCATAAAATCATCGTTACAATTAGGGCCTGAATTAACTGTAAGACTTTGAAAATAATATGGCAAGGTATCAATGGTAGTATGCAGAGTAACCGTATAATTACCCGGGGTAGAATAATTTTGTGCAGATGGAGTTTCAGAATTGCTTTGATTGCCATTTCCAAAATTCCAGTTATATGAATAATGAGGATTACCGTTACTTGGCCTGTTGCTCGTAAAACCAGTACTTAAAGGTGCACAACCGTATGGATTGCTTATAGAAAATCCATTGTTCGATGCCGATGCTGGCAAAATTGTAATAGGAATGTCGAACGAAGAATTGGATGTTTGTGAAAGGCCTCCAAGACTTACAACACTTACATGAGCAAGAACAAAGACTGTGATAGTATATGTCCCGGGCATAATCGGTGTTCCGCATATTTTACCACAACCATGTTCCGATGCCGGTGGATTATTTGTTGGGTAATAAATATTTACAGGTGATGCACTTGTCTGAAAACTCAAGCCAAAAGGCAAACCCACCACATTTAAAATATCAAGTTGATCAAGATCAACATTATAGCCAGACCCTTCATCATCAAAATTCGCGGGAAGATAAAAAGAAAGATCCTGATCATAAGCTTGCATTGCAATACCATCCGGTAATACTGCCGGGCAAATAGTTGGCTTGGCCGGACTGGAAGTGCATCCCATATTAGTAACACATCCCGGGCATTGACCCCATACATTTTCCCAAATGCCAATACTCAAAAACAATCCGAAAACAAAAATGATTACAAATTTTTTCATAAATATTTTTTTCGCAAAAGTATGGTTTTATATTAAAAAACTGACTGACTATTTGTTAAGAATTGTTAAGCATATATTATCACAAAAATGTAAATCACTATTTATTAATTAATTATACTGTTTTAATTACTATGTTATACGATAAAAAACTCTTTAATAAAATTTATTAAAAACCAATAATTAATTTGTAATTTTAGCAATTAATTCTAACAAACTAAAAAGGAGGATTTATGTATATGTATTTTGTTTATATCGGAGTTCCGATATTGTTGTTTTTCTTAATGGGCATACGAATTGTAAGGCCAACGCACCGCGGTTTAATTGAACGTTTCGGTAAATATAACCGGTTTGCTGATCCTGGTTTTAGTTGGATCATACCCTTTATAGAAAAAATGTACCTTGTTAATACAACAGAACAAATGGTTGATGCCGAGCCCCAGGAAATCATTACTAATGATAATCTTAATGCACGTGTTGATGCTCAGGTATATTTCAAAGTTCGGGGCGACGAAGAAAATGTTAAGGCTT
>CAZVKJ010000114.1:2620-5064 GCA_964626855.1 uncultured Bacteroidales bacterium | reverse complement strand
AACACTTACCGTTAGTCCGAACGTCAGCGCTGGAACCGTCAGCGGAACAAGCCCGTTATGCATTGGCAATACACCGACTTATACCAGCAACGGCACCACAGGTGGAACCTGGACCAGCACCAACACAGCCGTTGCTACTGTGAACTCAAGCACAGGCATAGTCAATGCTTTAACTGCAGGAACATCCGACATCACCTATACCGTTAACTCCGGTTGCGGAGCGCCGGTATCAGCGTTAAAAACAATAACTGTGAATCCGAACATAGAACCATCATTCACACAACTAGGGCCATATTGTGTTGGCGCCACACCGGCCGACTTGCCCACAAACTCAAACAATAGCTTCACAGGTAGCTGGAATCCATCATCCATCAGTACGGCAACAGCAGATAATACTACATATACTTTTACTCCGAATGCAGGGCAATGTGCAACGTCAACCACCATGAGTGTACTGGTAAATGATTATATTACTCCGATATTCTCACAGCTAGGACCTTATTGTGTCGGTGATACACCCGATGTGTTACTTCAGAACTCAACTAATGGGGTTTTCGGAACATGGGATCCATCTTTTATAAATACTTCATCTGATGGAATAATCACTTATACTTACAGTCCTTTAGCTGAGCAATGTGCTTATCCTACATCAATGGACATTACAGTATCTACGTGTACAGGAATAGAAATTAATAATGAAAAATATTCATTAACCGTTATTCCTAATCCATCAGATGGTATATTCTTTTTGAATGTTGAAGGTGTTGAAGGAAACGCTGTCTTGAAGATATTTACTATTGATGGTAAAATTATTTTTGAAGAACAAGTTGATTATTTAGGATTAGTAAATAAGAAATTCAATTTGAGATTATATCCTAAAGGTATATATATATTAACTCTAATAAATAACAATATAACTCATACTGAAAAGATAATTATTGAGTAATTTTCAATGAATTGATAATTATTTTCTTTGAAAAGAATTAAGGAAATGTTTTATAAAGAGATAACGACTTTGATAAAAGACGTAGGTTTAAATTGAATGAATATCTGCTAACTCTGTTTTTGAATATAAGCCGTTCTTAAGTTTTTCTCCGACTTTTTCAAAACAATCCACAGTATATTTTACATCGTCTAAAGTATGGATCGCTGTTGGTATTAACCTGATAAGAATCACTCCTTTGGGAACAACAGGATAAATAACAACCGAGCAGAAGATATTAAAATTTTCGCGTAGATCAACTATGATATTGGTAGCTTCTGCCAAGGTGCCTTTCAGAAAAACAGGCGTAACAGGCGATTCAGCATTACCCATATCAAATCCTTTTTCCCGTAACCCGTTTCGTAAAGCATGAACAATAGTCCATAGTTTTTCACGCAGTTCAGGACTGTTTTTTAATAGCTCGAGGCGTTTTATGGCTCCTATTACCAAAGGCATCGGCATTGATTTGGCATAAACTTGTGAGCGCATATTGTAATGTAAATAATCAATCACTTCCTTCTTTGTTGCCACAAATCCCCCGATCATGGCCATTGCTTTGGCAAAAGTTGCAAAATAAATATCTACTCCATCCTGAACTCCGAGGAATTCATCAGTTCCGGCTCCTGTCGGGCCCATTGTACCAAAACCATGCGCATCGTCAACCAGCAGCCTGAAAGAAAACTTTTTCTTTAATTCTACTATTTCCTTCAGTTTTGCAATATCTCCAACCATTCCATACACACCCTCGGTGATTACTAATATACTACCACCCGTTTGGTCTGTAATTTTGCTTGCTCGTTCAAGGTTTTTCTCAAGAGCCTGCATGTTGCTGTGCTGATAAACAAAACGTTTTCCCATGTGCAGACGAAGACCATCAAGAATACATGCATGAGCTTCTGAATCATAAACAATTACATCGTGGCGATCAACTAAAGCATCAATAATTGAAACCATTCCGGGATACCCAAAGTTAAGAAGGTATGCGGCTTCTCTTTTTACGAAAGCAGCCAGATCGCGTTCCAGCTTCTCGTGATAATCAGTTTGCCCCGACATCATGCGTGCTCCCATGGGTGTGCCAAAACCCCATGTTGCGGCAGCCTCAGCATCTGTTTTACGTACCTCGGGATGTTCGGCAAGTCCGATATAGTTATTCAAACTCCAGATTAGCCGTTCTTTCCCATTAAATATCATTTTGTTTGAAATCTCTCCTTCCAGTTTTGGAAAGAAAAAGTAACCATGACCCTGTTTATAATATTGTCCCAGAGGTCCGTAATTTTTTTGTATTTTTTCGAATAAGTCCACTATTGAATTTTTTTAATTTTATAACAAAACTACAAAAAAATCGTAATTAAAAAAGTGGACAAAACTCTGAATGCATAATTTCACAGTATAAGAGACAGGACGCTTCCTGAAAAAAGTTATTTTTGCCAAAGATTGATGCACCATGAAAAAGAATTTATAT
>CAZVKJ010000114.1:0-2520 GCA_964626855.1 uncultured Bacteroidales bacterium | reverse complement strand
CATTCTTTTTGACATGATATTAGATGGATTTGGTTCGGGTGATGTCATGGTTTTTAATACAAATAGTGAAGGCTTGATACAATGGATAAAATATTTTGGAACAGATTACGCTGATGTTCCTGAAGATATTACAGAACTTGCTAATGGCGACTTTGTGATCGCCGGGCAGGCAAATAGCTTTAGCCATACCGATAAAGACATGATGCTTATGCGCATGAATAAATTCGGTGATCAGTATTGGCAGCGATCGTATGGCTCTTTCTTGAATGATGACGTTGCCCATAAGCTCATTCATTCCGCTTTTGGTGGCTTTATTATTTCAGGAGATCTTGGTCAAATGAAATGTATTTTGCGTACGGATGATAATGGAGTTGTAAAATGGTGCTTAACTTATGGGAGCGGATCCTTGATGGATATGGTTGAAAATCCGGCTAACGGAGACCTTATAACTTGCGGATATACAACAGAAAATACGCGAAGCGGAAAAAATATTTTTGTAATGAAGACAGATTCAGCCGGAGTTGTGTTATGGTCAAAAAAAATTGGGGATGATAATAATGAAATCGCATATTCAATAAACTGTAGTCAGGATTTTTCACTGGCATATATAGCAGGTAAATATCTGGTAGATATAGCATCAACTAGTGATGCCTTTGTAGCTTGTTTAGGAGCCGAAGAGGGCAGTATTCATTGGGCTAAAATATACGGTTCACAGCTAAACGATCTGTTTTATGATAATTTGATATATAATGCTAATTCTTTGATAAATATTGGTTCTTCGGAATGTTGTGATACAACATTTCAGAATATTTATATGGTAAAAACAACACTCGACGGAATTTCCGGGTGTAATGAAATGGAACTGGTACCTCTGATAGATTCGAATTTAATTATTGTTCCGGAAACAGCTGTAATTAATACAGACACGGGTGAATTTTGGGTTACAAGCACTTGTTATCCACCCAACACCATCAACTACCAACAATTGACACTATGTACTACAGAATCTGTGGATGAATCATCTGAGCCGAATTTTATGATTTATCCAAATCCTGCTCATAATATTCTCAATATTAACTATAGTTTATCGGATAGACAAATGCTTGAATTATATAATGTAACTGGCTCTATAATTAAGTGTCAATATGCTTCTGATGGTTCAACTATCAAAATAAATGTGGAGAACTATCCCCGAGGAATTTACCTGATAAGGATTTCCGGCACACAGCAAATAGTTACACAAAAATTTATTCTTGATTGATCAATTGAGTTTCCGGGTTGTTTGTTGCTGAATTAAAAGTTCCCGGCTAATTTCGGGAAATAATTCTTTCAAAATATCTGATGTGAAGCCGGATGCATTGATAAAAAACCATTTTTTACCATTATCAAAAGATACGCAAACAAGTGTTGAGATGATTTCAAGTTTTGCACTTGCATACTTCATTACCGACGTTTGTTGTAAAGTGCATTGGAGAATACTGTCTGAAATAATTAAAGTTGATGGCGCATCAGTTGAAATATTAATGGCCCTTATTCCTTTTTTCGTAACATTCTCGTCAAGGGTTTTTATTAGTGATTCTTCTCCACCCAGCTTTTTAACCAAATTAGGAAACTGAAATTTTAAATAATTTTTAAAATCGTTTTTTACAAAGTAATAGCCCATAGAATCGGCCTGCTGCTTTATATTTGCTGACATTGAAACGCTTGTTGTGCTGTCTGTTTGTGCAAAACAAATGCAGTTAAAAATAAAGATCAATATAATAAGGGAAATATTTATTTTTTTGTTCGGCATCTTTTTTTAATACAAAGTTAAGATAAAGTTATTCGATAATGATCTTTTTGTAGGTGTCAATATTTTTACCCTCCACATGTATAAAGTACAATCCTTTTGTATAATGGTCTTCAGGAAATGGAATAGTTAATATATCGTTGCTGATATTTCTATAAGTAGAAACTACGATTTGTCCGTATAAATTCATCATGCTGATCTTCACTAAACTCAGGCCTTCATTACCTTTTATGTTGAAAAAGTTCTTAGCGGGATTTGGGAAAATACTTATCTGTGACGCTTCATCAACGAGTTCAATTCCGCTGACAATAACTGAGGAAGAAAATTCAGAAGTGTTCCCTTCAGAATCAGTGGCGGTAGCCGTTACTTTATCGCCGCCCCAAATAATACCGGCAGTTATTGTTACATTAAAATTACCTGATACATCTGGTGTAACATTTGTCAGGTAACGTTCACCCTCGCCGTGCCCCGAAGCATCATCATCAGACTTGAAGAATTCAATAGTTGTATATTCAGGTGCCGGAGTATCAATATGCCCGGTTATTTCAAAATTTCCGGTAATATCATTGTATTGAGCAGAACTGATTTCCGGAAAGTTCATTAGCATGTTCGGGCCGGTATCAGTGTCATTGGCATCATTGGCTGTGACGCCCATAGGATACAAGTCAATCCCCATGCCACCGTTATGATGAATTGAATTTGCGGAAATCTTATTATAATAATCGCCTTCG
>CAZVKJ010000113.1:0-5101 GCA_964626855.1 uncultured Bacteroidales bacterium | reverse complement strand
ACAGCAGAATACCAACTGTAAAGACGGCCATAAGTGGCAACATTGGCAGTTGAATTCGGATAATCAGGGACATAATACGCTTTTGCAAACGGAATAGCACTTCCACCTGCATAAGAGATATTTTTCATGTTTTGCTTAGTCCAGCAACTTGTACCTACTAAAATCATGTCATAAGTTTCTTCCTGATAAGTAAATGATTCTCCGGTACATGGCGGATTCAGGAGAATTGTCTGGTTGCAGCTGCTACTATTGCCGGCAGAGTCTACTAATGTCCAGGTACGCGTAATTGTTTTCTTATAAAATCCGGTTATTGCATCTCGGTAATATACTCTCTTGATTGCACAGTTATCAGTTGCAACACCATTATTGGGTGCTCCGGAAAATTCAGCATACGAAGACAATAATTGTGCTGATGAAAATGCAGGTGACTCAACATCCAATGTATCACAAGTGGTTGTATATTCACGATATTCAGGACAAGTGCTGATTACCGGAGGTTCTATATCAGGATTGATTTGCAGAGTTGCAACACACCCTTCAAGGAAATCGGCACTTGAATGACATCCATTAGAATCTACAATATCGGTTATCGTAATAATATAGGTTCCCGGAGTGAAAATTCTTGAGATAATAATACTGTCTGATCGCAAGTTGTTTTTGGTCACCGGAGAATCTCCATTAATATTATAGGTTATGGAATAAGGTGGTTTTCCTGCATAATCATGATAGAGAGTAATAACCTGAACAGGAAAATCATAACAATAAGTATACGTGTACGTTCCAATAGGATAAGACGCTTCCACGCCATTGAATCCGAAGCTGATCATCGGCAAGTCGTTGACCGTGATGGTAGCGCTAACGATCATGTTCAGCACGCAGCCGTCAAGGGTGTTGGTAGCCGTGACGGTGTAGGTATAAACGCCTGCCGTGGATTCAGTGACATTCCAGCTTAGGGAGCTACCCGTACCGATGGTTTCAGAGCCGGTGACCAGGGTTCCATCCTTGTATAATTTGTACACATAATTGGTTCCCAGCTGGGAGCCGCTCAAGGTAATGTTGGTATTGCCTCCGGCACAAATGGTCGCAGTGCCCGATACAATAAATTCATCCAGTAGGTAGACCTGGTTGGTACACGAAGCATCGCTCTGCCAGGGTTCAAAGGTGACATTAGTCGCATCAGTAAGCGGATCACCCGTACCACATGGATTAAGAGTGGCATTGGTCGGTCCTGTCGCGCTGCCCCACCAGTTAAGAGTGGCATCTACGACGGCACCGCCATAGTTATTCAGTCCATAAGGCATGTTGTTAGAAAAACTGTTTCCCTTGGCCGTATTGCCCGTGCCCGCACCATAAAATACAATGCTGGCATCGTTGTTTGTAATTGTGTTCGCATTGCCACAGGTCCCGTCGCCAATAGTGTTGCTGGCAGAAGTGCCTTCCACACCGATGCCCCATCCGGCATTACCGATTGTACTTGTACTACCGCTATTAACTCCGGTGATGGTATTTTTCAGGAGGCTGTTGGTGTTAGAATTATATACATCAATTCCAGCGCCGTAACAAGTTGAAATGTTATTTCCATTAAGTGCAGTACCGATAAAACAGCTATTGGCATTGCTCAATATAATCCCCCAACCCATAACGGAAAGATTATTGCCGGTGACGGTGGCGCTATTGGAATAGTAAAGGTAGATACCAGAGGTTTGATTGGAAATGGTATTATTAGTGATTGTCACCCCATTGGAGGAACTCACTAAAACACCAATAATTGATGCATCGGTCACCGTATTGTTGCTTACCGTACCCGTGGAACCGAAACAAACGTTCAGGGCATATTCATCATTACCCGAAAGAGTTGTCAGCGAGCAGATCATCGTGTTGCCGTCTAACAGTACATCCGGATCGGCAGCAGTTGACAAGTCGCCATAGGCGGCAATCCCGTTAATGGTGTATTCTATGTTGTCACAATCCTTGACCGACAGCTTGCTGTCGCCCAGGATACGCACGCCTGTGGCTGAAGGATAGGTCGTACCGAAGTTGATGACACTGGAGTTGAACAAGCCTGCATCCGCATAGTTGGTTCCCTTGACGCAACCAAAGAATACCCCCGTGTAGCGGCTGCCGCAGCTGTGCGTGGTATTGTTGGCATCGAAGGTAAAGCCGTCCACCTTCACCTGGATCGGCGTACCGGTGGCTGCCGTCCCGTTCCAATCGGTCGGATAAGCGGCCAGCAGATAATCGGTTTCCCAGTTGGTCCCTACCCCAGTGATCCCTGCAACGCAATTACCAGAACCTGTAGGCGGCTGTACAATCGTCTGGCCGATCCCTGCTCCCGTCAACGTCAGATTCTTCTGGATCAAAAGTTGCTCGGTATAGGTTCCGGCAGATACTTCAACAAAATAACCAGCCAGCGTGGTGGAAGCATTGATGGCAGCCTGGATGGTGCCATGCGTGCTCACCAATGTGGTCTTGGTGTTATCGGTATATACCTTTACTTTGTCATTATAGGTTAGGATAACATCGTTGCCCGTACCGCCTATATAGGATATTTGGAAAGTATAGGTAACTGAATTGAAAACTGCTGTCAGCATTGCTCCTTCTGCCAATCCCGTAAATGTACCGGTGATTGCATTACCTGATGTATTATTAATAATGGTATAGTTGCCACCGGATAGAGGTGCATAACCCAGAACCAGACTAAGGACAACATTGCTCAGATCAACCGTATTAGTTACGGTTACCTGGTCATATTCCGTGCAGGGGGTTGCTCCGTCTGCCTCAACCAGTAACGTTCCTCCTGTGGAGACTGCATTCAGGTCTGCTACAGTTATGCAAGCGGGGCTGGCGCCGGGTGAAAGGATAACTCCCTTTTTAAGAGTGACTGATTCACTATACGTGCCATTCAACACTTTGACAATATCGCCTGAAATGGCGGCATCAATAGCAGCCTGGATGGTGGAAGTGGCGTTGACAACGTAAGTCATATGCTCAGAAGGCATCGCACCCGGATCTAATCCCAACCAGGGACTGTATGTAACATTATCGCTGACATTATGACCTGTTCCTGAAGAATTTGTAGAATGATAAGGACCGCTTGCATTTCCCCACCAGTTTAAGGTGGCATCTACTTTGGATGAATTATCAAGATTTTGAGTAAAAACAGCAGCAACAGAACAAGTATTAAAAGTATTATTACGTAATTTAGTATATGTTGCATCTCCATCCATAACACCAACGCCAATAGGCAAGTTCATGAATTTATTATTATATATATACATATTAGAGGCTTCATTAACACTATCAGCTCTTGCCATGGCAATCCCGGCGCCCGGAGTAGAAGCGTCTTTTGCATAAATATTGGAAAATTCATTGTTATAAATTTTTGCCGCATAGTCATTTCCAACATAGTTCCAACCAAGCAAATCTTCAAGAAGAACACCGCATCCCTCATAAGAACCGGACACCCCCAAATTATAAAATTTATTATCATAAATCTCCACATTGCCAACAGCACCTGTCGAACCAGGCGGCAAAAAATTTCTAGCTCCCCAAAAGTTTATTCCTGCAATCATTCCATGAACCCAATTATCTTTAATAATCACTTTGGCAGGGGTTACTTGATAACATCCCTGCATTGTAATAGCAATTCCCGTTGCTGGATCACCGGTGATTTCAAAACCTTCAATCACCACACAATTTCCATCCGATAGAGCAGAGGGATGAATTTTAAAAACCCCATCAGCACCTGTCCCATCAATAATTGGTCTTGTTTCAGGTACCGCTTTTATAACAACACCTTTTGTAACCTTGATAAGTCCGGCAGGAACGGGTGAACCTTCTGATATATAAGTATATTTTCCGGCATCTACATATATAGTATCTCCACTTGATGCTCTTGATATAGCATCATTAATTCTTAAACAGGGGTTTTCAATAGTTCCGTCACCATCAGTAGTACCGACTGCGTTACAAAAATTATCCCCGACTGTACTTCCATCATTAACATATAATACACTTGGAGGGGTCTGCTCTTTCCCAGAGATTTCAGCTGAAGCAAAATTTAAAAAACCGAAAAAGGAAATCAACAATAGTGATATTCCAATAAATATTCGGTTATGAATTAATTTAAAACAATAAAAATTTTTCATAAGCTTCTTTTTTATAATTATGATTTATTATTAGCAAAAACATTGGACAATAATACTAATAAAAAAAATATAAATAACCTTTTTTTGAATAAAAAATATTTTACTCAAAATAAATGTTTAAGTAGCTACTAAATAGCATTTTATACAAAAACATTATCATTCATTAAATTAATTTTTAATGTTTTTTCTTAATAATTTCTATTCACTAACTAACAAAATCGAACAATTTGGAGTATTAATTAACTATAATATTAAAGAGAAATACTAATTAATCATTCCAAACATTCTTTTACACATCTCACACTATAGCCGTTCCCTTTTATAGTATAACTGAACAGAAAGTCAGGACAACTATGTTCGAGTAAATAACATGGTCCTTCAACCGAAGTAGTATAAGTAGCTGACCAAAAACCGGCATTTCCCAATAATAAATAGAAGGCATTAGCAGAAGCATTGTAATAACCTGCCGGCAGACCTGAAAAAACGGTTAAAATTAACCCATTTAAGGCATTCAGCCAATTCGTTTCAGACTTTAATGCCTCGGCGCCATAAGCAGTTGAATCCGGATATTCAGGAGCATACTCAGCTTTGGCTAGCGGAATAGCACTTCCATCAGCATAAGAGCCATTTTTCCTGTTTTACTTTGTCCAGCAACTGGCACCAACCAAAACCATATCATAAATATTTAAATTAATATCAGTAACTTAAAAGCCTGTACATGGCGGATTCAGAAGAATAGTCTGCGGATAGGAAATCGTGTATCCTTTCATCCTTTAATTTCCAGGTACGTGTAATCGTTTTCTTATAAAATCGGTAATGTCCCAAAAAGTGTGTATTGTTTAAGTTCATTTTGTATTTGCAAAAGTATTATTTTTTTTAATTTATTGTCATCTCTAAAAATCCCATCTGAACTTTTGTTTTTCGTTAAGGAACGATGTCACCTTAAATTGATA
>CAZVKJ010000112.1:0-5198 GCA_964626855.1 uncultured Bacteroidales bacterium | reverse complement strand
TTTTCGCTAATTTAGCCTCATGAATTTAGTTGCGTTTGGTAGTTGAATCTGCGAAAAAATGATTTAGCCATTATTTAATAAACGGCTTCGTAAGAAATAACTAATTTTGAAGTTTAAAATTTTGTGATGCGGCTTCAGAAAAATTATTCTTCCAGACGTTATGTTATTTCGGGCATTTTTTTGGTGTTTGGAGTGATTTTTCTGATTCGTTTGTTTTATATGCAGGTCATTGATGATACCTATCAATCTTCGGCCCGCAACAACGCTTTTCGTTATATCACCGAGTATCCTGCCAGGGGATTGGTGTATGACCGCAACGGAAAACTCCTGCTGTTTAATGAGGCCGCTTACGACCTGATGGCCATTCCACGCCAGATACCCGGCAATTTCGATTCTGCGAAATTTTGCGCTCTGACGGGGATAGAACCTATCGATTTGCGGAAAAAACTTAAAGCCGCCTATAAATATTCGCCTTATCTTCCAACAATTATTGAGGAAAAACTGCCCAAAGAAATCTATGCCATGCTTCAGGAAAAGCTGTTGGAATATCCGGGATTTTACATCCAGACAAGGACCATCCGCAACTATCCTCAGCCTTATGCGGCTCAGATTTTGGGCTATATCGGCGAAGCCACCCCCGAACTTATCGACACCAATGAGTATTACCGTCCCGGTGATTATATCGGCATCAGCGGCCTGGAAAAATCTTACGAAGAAGAATTGCGCGGCAGGAAAGGCTATCACATAATCATGGTAGATGTGCATGGAAGGGATATGGGCAGCTATATGCAAGGAAGATATGACCTGAAAGCCAGGGCCGGCCAAAAATTGTTTACCACGCTTGATATAGAATTACAGTCGTATGCCGAACAATTGCTGAAAGACAAGCGCGGCAGCGTGGTGGCCATCGAGCCTCAAACCGGCGGCATCATTGCCATTTCGTCGAGTCCCACCTACGATCCCAATATTCTGGTGGGCCGCGACCGTACTAAGAATTACATGAAACTTATTTCGGACAAAAACCTGCCCTTGTTCAATCGGGCTTTGTCGGGACGATATCCACCAGGTTCTACCTTTAAACCTCTGATTGGCCTTATCGCCTTGCAGGAGGGAGTGTTGAACACCACCGTGGCCTATCCCTGCCATGGCGGGTTTCCTTTAACACAAGGGAAAATGGTAAAATGTCACGCTCATTATTCACCCATCGCGTTGCACGGAGCCATACAAACATCGTGTAACGCTTATTTCTGCAAGGCATTTAAAAATATTCTCGAAAATAAAAAATATAAAAATACCAAAGAACGTTTTGATGCCTGGCGCAACCATGTGCTGAGCTTTGGTGTGGGAAAACGCCTGGGCGTGGACCTGCCGGGCGAGTCGGAGGGCAATATTCCTACAAGCAAGTATTACGATAAATATTTCGGGAAAAACCGTTGGCGCGCGCTGACGGTTATATCGCTGGGTATCGGCCAGGGAGAGATACTGCTTACGCCTCTGCAGCTTGCCAATTTTGCCGCAGTCATTGCCAACCGGGGCTATTATTATACTCCGCACATTGTAAAAGCCATTGGCAAAGAGACTAATTATACCAAAAAATACCTGAAAAAAAATACGGCCACCGTGGCCCCACACTATTTTGATTACATTGTGGAAGCCATGTATGCAGTGGTTGAAGGTGGTACCGCACATAATGTGCGGATGGACAGCATCAAGGTGTGCGGGAAGACCGGCACCGCCCAGAATGCAGGCAAGAATCACTCAATTTTTATCGCCTTTGCCCCGAAAGATAACCCGAAGATTGCCATTGCTGCCGTGGTTGAAAACTCGGGATATGGCGCTACCTGGGCTGCCCCGGTGGTAAGCCTGATGATTGAAAAATATCTTACCCGCAAGGTAAAACGGCCCGAGCTGGAAAAAGAAATCATGGAGTCGAAATTAATTGATAACAACCAATGAGCACCTCGCGAAATACCAAGGCTAATATTGACTGGGTGCTGATAGCGCTGTATGTGTTTTTTTGCCTGGTGGGGGTGCTGAATATCTATTCGGCCGGCTATACCGAGGAGCACAAGGTTTTTTTTGATTTTACACAGGAACACGGCAAACAAATGATATGGTTGGCGGCGGCGCTGGTAGTGGCCTTATGCGTGATGGTGATTGATGCCCGGTTTTTTTCCACCTTTGCCTATATCATTTATGGGCTGGCCATACTCCTGCTTATTGTAACTCTGTTTGCCGGCAAGGAGATACACGGCTCCCGCTCGTGGATTGTCATCAGCGAATCGGTGCGGTTTCAGCCCCTGGAACTGGCAAAGTTTGCTACCAACCTGGCGCTGGCAAAATTTCTGAGCCGCATCGATATCCGAATACAGGATATGTCGACGCGTTTGAATGCCTTTGCATTACTGGCAGTTCCGGTAATCATCATCTTGTTGCAAAATGAAACCGGGTCAATGCTGGTTTTTGCAGCATTTATTTTTGTTCTTTACCGCGAAGGATTGTCGGGTAACGTATTGATAATAGGTTTTGCCACAATATTTTTGTTTATCTTTTCTTTGTTGATTAATAAGTTTATTGTCAGTGGCTTTATTTTGGCTGTTGCCGTGTTGTTGTTCTTTTTTATCAGAAGGAGCCGGAAAAATATAATGAATTATTCCTTGATTGTGGCCGGTGTTATAGCCTTTGTTTTTAGTGTGAATCTTATTTATGAGCATGCGTTGCAGCCGCATCAGCAAAAACGTATTGATGTGTTATTGGGGAAAATTTCCGATGTGAAAGATGCCGGTTATAATGTCAATCAGTCGAAGATTGCCATAGGGTCGGGTGGTTTTTTGGGAAAAGGCTTTTTGCATGGCACACAAACCAAATTTAAATTTGTTCCGGAGCAGAACACCGATTTTATTTTTTGCACCATAGGGGAGGAATGGGGCTTTGTGGGCAGCATCCTGGTTTTGGGGATGTTTGTATTTTTTATCATCCGCATACTTTTTGTTGCCGAGCGGCAACGTTCGGCTTATAGCCGTATTTATGGCTACGGCCTGGCCTCAATAATATTTTTTCATGTGCTGATCAATATTGGCATGACTATAGGTTTGGCCCCTGTTGTAGGTATACCTTTGCCTTTTATAAGCTATGGCGGTTCTTCGCTGCTGGCGTTTACCCTGCTGTTGTTTGTGTTTATAAAACAGGATGCCAGCAGGATGCAGGTGTTGTAAAACAAGGTGGTTTAGGGTTTATGGGTATTACCATTAGGCTGCAGGTGCGGCCTTTGCCATTCAGAATTCTGTCGGTGGAGTTGCAACAATAGGTTGGTAGCTACAGTCGTTCGTGCCCACAGATAGCAGCAGTCTTATTTCCTGCGCAAAAAAAATTGAAATATCTTTATGCTAATTAATTATTTATATATTTGTCGGAGACATTAAATAAACTTTTTAGTTGATCGCAAATGGTTACATGCGTTTACAAATGAATTTAATAAAAAATTAAAACACTGACCTTTAAATATTTATAATTATAAAAACAGATTGCTGCTACGACAAAACTATAGTAAAAATAACAGTAATATGGAAGCACAAGCGTTATGGGCAAGGCTAAAAAAAACCAAGACTCAGCATATATTTGATAACATCAATTATATTTGTGACTGAATCAAACTGACAATTAAATAAATATTAAACACTAAAATTTAAAAAAATGAGAAAATTTCTTACGATTATGATTGTTGCATTATCAATTAATGCTTTTTCACAAATTCCGACAAATGGACTAGTTGGCTATTGGCCCTTCTCTGGTAATGCAAATGACGCTTCGGGCAATGGAAACAATGGTGTAGTGAGTGGTGCTACACTTACAAATGATAGATTTGGTAATCCAAATAGTGCATATTCTTTTAATGGTTTGACAAATATTATAAAAGTATCAGGACTTAGTAGTGCAATGCATTTGAATGCGTACTCAGGTAGTTTTTCTGTAGTTCTTTGGGTAAAGGCATCCACTCAGACAACATCTTCAAGGATTTTTGAACATGATGATAATAACTCTGGCTGGCCATTTTCATTTATGGTATCAGGTACACCTTATACTTCTGTTGCATTGAATTCATATGATGGTACAAATAATCCTATGGCAACTGTTACTAATGTTCTTGATAATAATTGGCATATGGTGACCATGATTGTTAATCATACTACTGATTCACTCTATGGTTTTCTGGACAATACTTTACAAGCCCAAATATTAAATACCTTGACTAGTGGGAACAGTTTAAGCGATACACTTAGTATTGGTAATAGGAGAAACTTAAATCGCGGTCTTAATGGATTGATTGATGATATAAGAGTTTATAATCGAGTGTTATCAAAAAATGAGGTTAATATTATATATAATGAGGTTATTACTGGAGTTAATTTCATGTCTGACAAAAATAAAATCAATATTTATCCAAATCCATCCAATGACCATATTATTATTGATTGTGGCAACTATTCAAACTTGACAGGTAATTCAATAAGAATTATTAATTCGCTTGGACAAATTGTTTTAAGTACTCTTATTAATCAACAGCAGATAGTCATTGACTTATCATCTTTGAAATGCAAAGGACTTAACTTTGTCCAAATATCCGATTCCCAAAACAATATTATTGACACAAGAAAATTAATTATCCAATGACAGATTAACGTTCATTACTTTTCATAAATTTAAAACAAACATTATGTTGCGCATTAAAGAAATCAATGACCAGCTTTCTAAAATTAGTAAAAGCAAAAAATTCAAACCATTTCGCACTTTGATTAATGAGTTTATCACCTTAGATTCTAAAATTGAAGAAAGAATGCATCACGACTCCAATTTAGATGATTTGAATGACAAGGTAAAAGAGCTGTTCCAAAAGATTGAGTCCGAAAAAGAAAATATAAAGGATGAAACGAAGAATAGTACAGAATATGACGCATTAAATGAAATAGTGTATATTATAAAGGATGACTATCTTCATGTAATAGAATGACCAAGCCCAGCCCATAACAAAGGCTTGCTATCAGCGGGGCAGCGGGGTTTTAGGACAGTGTAGTTCTTTTATCCAGCCTCAGTGTATTTGGACAGGAAACGGCTTCGATTCGCCCCGCCGAATAGCAAGCCTCGACCGTTATAAGCAATTCAGGCGGGCAACAGATTAAAGGCAGCTGTTTTACAGGATT
>CAZVKJ010000111.1:2821-5553 GCA_964626855.1 uncultured Bacteroidales bacterium | reverse complement strand
AAATTGCTAAATGTAAGTTCAGGCACATGATAACCTTCAGAAAACAATCCAATTATAATTCCCAAGGCCATAAAAAGCAATGCAAATCCAAAAACCGGATAGATACGGCCAATAAGTTTGTCGATAGGTAATAGTGTGGCAAGAATATAATAAACCAATACCAGCGCCACCCAGAAATTAATACTTAACACACTGTTGGTCAAATCATTTAATATGGATGCCGGTCCTTTAATAAATACGGCGCCCACAATTATCATAAGGATGACTGTAAAACCACGCATAAACTGTTTAAAACTCACGCCCAAATACTTGCCAACAATTTCCGGTATACTTTTCCCATCGTGGCGCAAGGAAAGCATGCCCGAAAGATAGTCATGAACTCCCCCACCAAGAATACATCCGAAAACAATCCACAGAAAAGCTACTGGACCCCACATGGCTCCCGCAATAGCACCGAAGATAGGTCCCAAGCCGGCAATATTTAAAAACTGTATTAAAAAAATTTTCCAGGTGGACATAGGTACGAAGTCCACATTATCGCGCAATCGAATAGCAGGTGTTTCCGCTTTAGGATCTATCCCGAAAATTTTTTCTACAAAAGCGCCATATACAATATAGCCTGCAATAAGCAGTGCTAAAGAAACAAAAAAAGTGATCATTTTCGCATAATATTTAGGATTATAAAATTATCTCAATTTGAATTAGCAGGGTTTCTAATTTTCAAAAATTATTTAACCGGGTTTATACAACTCAATCTATTACTTAATAAAGATATTAACATTAAAATTTTATATTAATTTTGCCAGATTACTAAAGAAAAGAACATGAACACAGATTTTAAACTTATCAGAGAATTATCTGAAAAATATCAGAATTACACTGCAGAAAACCTGTCTGCATTGATCAAACAAAAATCTCTCAGCGGTCAGGAAAAGGGCGTTGCAGAAGAACTAAAAAAACAAATGATGGATGCAGGATTTGACGAAGTCTTTATTGACGGGCTTGGCAATGTCATCGGACGCATTGGTAACGGGAAACGAATTCTGGCATTCGATGGCCATATCGACACTGTTGATATAGGAAACCTTGCCAACTGGTCTTTCGACCCGTTAAGCGGGATAATAAAAGACGGCTTTGTTCACGGGCGTGGAAGCGTCGATCAGAAAGGCGGGCCTGCCGCTTTTGTTACTGCTGGAAAAATAATGAAAGAGCTCGGCTTTGCTAATGATGCCACGGTATATTTCATTGGAAGCGTGATGGAAGAAGACTGCGACGGACTGTGCTGGAAATACATCATTGAAGAAGACAAAATTATTCCCGATTTGGTCATCAGTACCGAACCTACTAATCTGAATGTATACAGGGGACACCGTGGGCGTATGGAAATCGAGATAACTTTTAAAGGAATATCTTCCCATGGTTCCGCTCCGGAAAGAGGAAAAAATGCTATTTACATGGCATCCGGCGTATGCCTCGACATTGAAAAACTAAACGAAAGACTTGCTTATGATGAATTTCTTGGTAAAGGTTCGGTAACCATTTCTGAATTTGTTTCTGGAAGTCCTTCTTTATGTGCTGTTGCTGATTATGCAAAAATCCATCTCGACAGAAGGCTTACCTGGGGCGAAACAAAGGAAACTGCCATGGCTGAAGTAAACAGTTTATTAAAAGATTCCGATGCCGCTGCTGAAATACTATATTATAATGGCAAAGCTTTCACCGGCCTCGATTACGGAATGGAAAAATATTACCCAACATGGAAAATTGAAGAAAACCACCCGGTCGTGCAGATTGCTATCCAATCATTTGAAGGGCTCTTCGAAAAAAAACCAATAATAGATAAATGGACTTTTTCGACAAACGGCGTTACCATCAATGGAATGTATAAAATTCCGGTTATCGGCTTCGGACCGGGAAATGAAATCTTGGCTCATGCTCCTAACGAAAAAGTACCCATCGTCGATTTAGCCAATGCTTCAGCATTTTACGCAACATATGCATTTTTATTTTAAAACTTTTTACTTATGAAAGAAATACTTGAATTAATAAGCCAATTAAAAAAATACCGGACAGATCTTTACGGAAAAGATTTCCTGCTTACATGGGACAAAACGAAAAAAGAACTGGATGCTGTTCTGATCGTAGCCGAGATATTAAAGGCCATGCGTGCGGAAAACATTTCCACGCGGGTTTTTGATTCCGGCCTGGCCATTTCAAATTTCAGGGATAATTCAACCCGCACCCGTTTCTCATTCGCTTCCGCCTGCAATCTGCTTGGTATGGCGGTTCAGGATCTTGATGAAGGAAAATCGCAGATCGCTCACGGAGAAACAGTCAGGGAAACGGCAAATATGATCTCATTTTTATCCGATGTAATTGGCATCCGTGATGATATGTTTATTGGTAAAGGTCATACGTATATGCTTGAAGTTGCTAAAGCCCTTGATGACGGCTTTAAAAAGAAGGTTCTCCCCTGCCGCCCCGCGGTTGTAAACCTTCAATGTGATATTGACCATCCCACACAGTCTATGTCGGATTTACTACACCTGAAAAAACATTTCGGCTCACTCGAAAATCTCAGAGGTAAAAAAATTGCTATGACCTGGGCATATTCTCCAAGCTACGGCAAACCTTTATCTGTGCCGCAGGGAATTATCGGATTAATGACACGATATGGAATGCATGTCGAATTGGCCCATCCCGAAGGCTATGACCTTTTGCCCGAAGTCATG
>CAZVKJ010000111.1:0-2721 GCA_964626855.1 uncultured Bacteroidales bacterium | reverse complement strand
AACGCTTTATATATGCATTGTTTACCGGCAGATATATCAGGTGTTTCATGTTCAGAAGGAGAAGTAGAAAAATCCGTTTTCGAAAAATACCGGATACAAACATACCAGGAAGCTGGGTATAAGCCATACATAATTTCAGCAATGATTCTGACAAGCTTGTTTAAAAATGTTCCAAGTACTCTGGAAACAATGATTAAACAAAACAGATTAAGAAAATTAGAATTTAATAAGTAAACCAATACTTTATTAGTTATTTTTTTCTTAATTCATTATGAATTAGAAGAATATCGTTAATATTAAGTTAAAGAAATTTAACTAAAAGAATTGTACATTAATTTTGTACTAAAGTCTTCAATTTAAAGACAAATCATTTAATTCATTTATTTTTAAACACAATCTTATGAAAAAAATTATTTTACTCTTAGCTTTCCAGGCATTATGTGTTTGGGGTTTTGCACAAAAAACCGTTTTTATAAATGAAGGTTTCAGCAGCGTACCTCCAACCAGTTGGACTATAGATGCCCAAAGTGGAAATTGGAGTGCCGCTGGCACAAATAATGCCGGTGGAACAGCTCCGGAAGCAAGATTTTATTATTCCCCAACTTTTACAGGACAATCGCGGTTAATATCTCCTTCAGTAGATCTTACAGGTGTAGCAAAACTTTTTCTCTCATTTCAGCATTATGTAAATCATTATACGACACCTTATACCGTTGGTGTGGCAACACGTGCTAACAACGGTGCTTGGCATACTGTTTGGAGCTCAAATCCATCCAACAGCACTGGCGGAACTGTTTCAATTGAGATAAATAATGGCGACCAGACAAGTTCGAACTTCCAGTTTTGCTTTTTCTTCGATGGCAATTCATACAATATTAATTATTGGTATCTTGACAATGTTCTGCTTTATGAACCGTATTCCGTTGATGCTAAAATGGTTAAAAACAATGTCCCTTTATACATTGAACAGGGTAATACTAGCATTGTAGGCACAATAAATAATTACGGTTATAGCAGCATCACCGGATTTACTGTCAACTACAGGATCGATTCAGGTGCCAACCTTGGCACACCGCAAGCAACCACCCTTTCCGGATTAAATATAGCGGTTGGTAGTAATTATAACTTTTCCTGCACACCACAATGGAGCGCCACAGTTCCGGGGAAATATAATATTTTTACCTGGATTTCCGATGTAAACTCATTAGGGCCGGATAGTTGTGTAACAAATGATACAATAAATAAACTTATTGGAGTTGCAACTCAAACCACCACACGTATTCCTGTTTTCGAAGAATTTACTAGTTCTTCCTGCGGTCCCTGCGCAAGTTTTAATTCAAGCACATTTACTCCTTTTTTTAATTCTTATGGAACTCAGTTTTCACTTATTAAATACCAGATGAACTGGCCAAGTAACGGCGATCCTTATTATACTGCTGAAGGCGGAACTCGCAGATCTTTCTACGGAGTTTCGGTCGTACCCGACCTTTATGTTGACGGAAGAGCTTCAGGTTCCACATCAGGCACTATGCTTAGCGAACTAAATGCCGATAAAGCCAAAGCTACATTCTTTGTTATCAGTGGCTTAACACCCACTTATGATGGAACTAACATCACGGTTCCTCTTACCATCACACCTTATGTTACAGGAGCATTCAAATTACATGTGGTAGTTATTGAAAAGCTTACAACAGGTAATGTAAGTTCAACACCAAATGGCGAAACTTCATGGAAGCATGTTATGATGAAAATGTTGACCACAGGCTCCGGCGAAACAGTTAATTTTGTGCCAGGTACAAACTTTAATCATACTTATACTTATGATATGAGCAGCACCCATGTTGAAGAAATGTCTGACTTGCAGGTTGTTGTTATGATCCAGGAAACCACCACTAAAGAAATTTATCAATCAGCTGAAACGGATATAGCAATGGGAATTGATAACAGCACCGAAGATAACTTTTCAATTTATCCCAATCCGGCTAATGAAAACATTATGATCGTTAATGCACAGAATTCTGATATCACGTTATATGATCTATATGGAAAAGCAGTATTAAACTCAAATAATATCAGCAATAACTTCTCATTAAATGTTTCCGAACTGCCTGCTGGAACTTATATTTTAAGAATCATCAACGGTGATAAGATTAGTAGTAAAAAAATATCTGTAATTAAATAATCAGTATTTATTCTTTTATTCAAAACCTCGTAGTAATTTTACTGCGAGGTTTTTTTTTCGAACATTATGAAAAAAATTTATTTATCACTAATTATTGTTTTATTCAACATCATGCAGCTTTTTTCGCAAAAAGCCGATTCTGTAGTAATTCATAACATTTTTACCGAAGCTTTATCAGACTATTCTGCTTATGATAATTTGAAAGATTTGTGTAAAAATATTGGTGGCCGGATCGGTGGCTCATCCAAATCAATAGACGCTATTTACTGGGCAAAAAAAACATTGGAAAACATTGGCGCTGATACGGTTTATCTGCAGGAAACAAAAGTCAGAAGCTGGAAAAGAGGAAGTAAGGAACGTTGCAAAATTACAAAATCAGCTTTCGGGAAATATGATCTTGCCGTTTGTGCATTAGGTGGATCAACAGGAACCGGAAAAAAAGGCATTAAAGCTCACGTTGTTGAAGTAATGAATTTTGATGAGTTAAAAAAACTGGGTAAAGCGAAAGTGGAAGGCAAGATCGTTTTTTTCAACAGACC
>CAZVKJ010000110.1:0-5559 GCA_964626855.1 uncultured Bacteroidales bacterium | reverse complement strand
AACCGTCTCGGGGGTTTCGTTTAATACTTGGGTTATCAGTTCTGAAGAAGAAATGGATTTTATGTTATTCAATTCACAGATATCGCCCCAGATAATTTTCTCATTGATCTTACGGCAAGAACAGGGGGCTGATATTGTTTTTCTGCCTGCAGCCGTCGGAATTCCCTGATGATTTAAGGTACACAGTAAACATCGTACTTTTGCAAAAGCAGCTTCCGGAGAAAGAACACCGTCGGAGGTTGTAATAGCCTCAACTTCAAATTCAGAAGATGATAAAATCAGGCTGATGGCTCTCAAATCGTCAGCGCCTCCATCGGTGTCGATGATAATTTTTGTTTTATCATTTGCCGAAGCAATGAGAGAAAAAACAAAAAAAAGTAAAATGAATGTGAAAATTTTATTCATAGGTATAGCTCATAGCATCTGTTATAGTGCCACTTTTATCTTTTGAGACGACTGAAATAAGATTACCTGCATTGTTATATGAATAAACATCCGTTTTCATAATTTCGCCTGCAGCGTTTATTTTGGTAATAATGCTGAAGTTTTTATCTTCGGTATAAGTATATGTGAACTTATAATCGAGTTTATTCTCAGCATTATAAATAGCCTTTTCAGTGCGAACGCCGTTTTTGTCAAAGATATTGGCAACCCGCATTACAAGTTTTCCAATACTGTCACGGTGCTCTATCTCAATGCAATTACCATTTAGTATGTCCGTATTGTAGAAATAATTGTAAGTATAACTAATCTGACCCGACGATATGTAATTAGTAAAAACTATAAGTCTTTCTTTGGCTTTATAATTGTATTCGGCATACGACGAAATCAAACCGTTAGTATCAATATTGAATACCTTTTCAATCAAGCCTGTTTCACTATATTGAAAAACACTTTTTTCACTGACAGTGCTGATTCCTTCAAAGTCGCAATCGAAGATCATGTTTTTATTATGATCGTATGTTTTAATGGTCTTCTCTTCGAGCGTATCGTTTAATTTGTAAATCAAAATTGAAGTATTTAAGCCATCTTTATCATAATTCAGCTCGGCATACTTTTGTTTGTTTTCTGTCACAGCGCCCTTTTCAATATGATTTTCCCATATTGTTATGCGTGTGATTTTATTTTTTAATATTTTATTCCGTTTGGCTTCTGCTTCTTTTTTTTCTTTCAGCGTTTTGGCAGGTTCTTCATGGGCTTTGATTTGAATAGGGCTGCAAAGTATCAGGGCCAGGAGAAAGAGAATACTTTTATTTATTAGTTTCATGATTGATGTGTTATCTTTTTTGAAAATAGTGTTACCATAGAAATAAAAAAAAATTAGCTGGTTGTTGTTATAACAAGCTTTCCGTGTTTCACACCTTTAATAGCGATCAGCTTGTCGGCCAGTTCTTTTAATTTGCTTGCCTTGCCCATCACAGCAATGGTTTCAAGGCAGTTATGATGGTCGATGTGAACGTGCATCACCGAAAGGATGGTTTCATGAAAATCATGCTGGATGGCGGTGGACTTGCTTTGCAGTTCCCGTTTATGATGGTCGTAAACCAAAACGATACTCCCTGCCACAATTTTATTCTCATCAACTTTTTCTTCAACAAGGTAATTGGATATCAGATAGCGTATGGCTTGCGAACGGTTCGGAAACTTCCGCAGGTTGACAAAATGATCCAATTCTGCCAGGATGCTTTCATCAAGCGATACACCGAAACGTTTTACCTTCATGTGTTACTTTTTAATAAAAAGTTGCCACAAATATAAAACAACTTTTAACAATACAAAAGATTATTTCATGTTTTCTTTCAGCCACGAATACCATGTATCCATACCTTGTCCGGTTGTGGCAGAAACTTCAAAGAATTGCAGGTGGTGGTTGATCCTTAATGCATATTCTTTTACTTTCTCAACTTTAAAATTGACATAGGGTAGAAGGTCAATCTTATTAATGATGCAAATATCAGATGAATGAAACATGTAAGGATATTTCAAGGGTTTGTCATCACCTTCCGTAACACTGATGATCACCACACGTTGCGATTCTCCCAGGTCAAACATGGCCGGGCACACTAAGTTGCCGACATTTTCGATGAAGAGTAATGAACGATCGGCGACATTTAATTTTTTCACGGCTTCGCCAACCATGGCGGCATCGAGGTGGCAGCCGCCGGCAGTATTGATCTGTATTACGGGAGCGCCTGTCAGGTTGATGCGTTCAGCGTCGTTCATGGTTTGCTGGTCACCTTCAATCACGCTGAAGGCGATTTCTTTTTTCAGGTCGGTAATGGTTTTTTCCAGCAGTGTTGTTTTTCCTGATCCGGGTGAACTTACCAGGTTGATCGCCCTGATATTTTTTGCTTCAAAGTAGCCCCGGTTACGCTCGGCAAGCAGTTTGTTTTTATCGAGGATGTCGTGTTCCAATTTATATTCTTTGCTGTGCGTATGTTCGTGATCGTGCGAATGTGTATCGTGTTCATGCATATGGTCATGGTCATGATCATGACCTTCATGGCTATGTTCATGTGAATACGAATGTTCATGAGTGTGGTTGTGGCGTTCGTGTTCATGATCATGATCATGTTCGTGTGAATAGTGGTGTCCATGGTCATGTGAATGTGAATGTTCATGATCGTGATCTTCTCCGGGTTTACGGATGGTAACTTTTGATTCGGGATCG
Organism: uncultured Bacteroidales bacterium; assembly: GCA_964626855.1. Classification (GTDB taxonomy): domain Bacteria; phylum Bacteroidota; class Bacteroidia; order Bacteroidales; family CAIWKO01; genus CAIWKO01. The sequence goes on along the minus strand of CAZVKJ010000110.1, from coordinate 2,888 downwards.
TTGCAGCCGCATGTATCGCACATAAAAACTAGGTTTAAAAATATTTGTAAAATTACAAAAATCAGCCGGTATAAATTGACTTTATCTGCAGTTCCTCACCGCCGGAAACCTTAAAATCCATGGAGCCACACGCAGGGCAGGGTGTGTACCAGTCGGGATTGTCAAAAATTGTCTGACAGGCATTACACTCAGTTTTACCTTTAATTTCAATGATCTCCACTTTTGCCTTTTCCAGTATGGTATCCTTAACTGCAAATTCCAGTGCAAATTTCAAACTATCTATGACCACGCCGGTAAATTGGCCCACTTCAAGATCGATGCGCGTGATCTTTTCGGCTTTGTATTTCCGTGCAAACTCCTCGGCTTGTTCAATAATGCTGGTGGCGATAGAAAGTTCGTGCATTGCGGGTGCAAAGTTAAGAAAATAATATCAGTTGCAAATAATCATAATGGGTGTTGTAACTTGTATTTTTTTATTCTGATTTTTCTTTCTGTTTATGAATGACTAAATTTGTGCGCTAATAAATTTTTCTGTGATAACTAACATCATAATTTTAGTATCAACTGTTGTTATTGTAGCAATAAGCCTGGTATTTATTGTCAGGTTGATGGATTTTACCCGTACCCGCAAGGCATGGGTCATTATAGGTATTGCAATGGTACTTATGGCGATTGCCCAGTTGCTTGAGATTTATAATGTGCAATTCCTTCACAGCAATATGCATTTGCTGTCAATTTACCTGGTGCTGGTATTATTTGTATTTGTATTATTAGCCTCAGGAATTCTTCGTATCGGGAATGTTTTACGCAGCATTAAAAAGGCCGATGAACGAAGAATTGAGTCGGAAAACCGCTTCCAGCTTTTGTTTGACAATTCCGGCGATGAGATATTCCTGGCCGATTTTGAAGGTAACTTCATCGAAGTAAACCAGGAAGCTATAAAGAAACTGGGCTATACACGCGAAGAGCTGATGCAGAAAAATTTTGCAGACATAAAGACTTCTAAATATATTCCACTGGTAAAAAAGAATATCGAGATCATTCAGAAAAACGGCCATCATATTTACGAAACAGAGCACCTGACCAAAAGCGGATCCATTGTTTTTCTCGAAATGAGCAGCAGGGTAATTGATTATTTCGGCAAAAAGGCAATTTTGTCAATGGCCCGAGATATTACTGAACGCAAAGAAATTGAGCGAAAAATTGCAGCTACCATTATTGAAACTGAAGAACGCGAACGCCAGCGTTTTGCGGCAGACCTGCATGACGGGCTGGCGCCATTGCTGTCAACCGTAAAACTTTACACAGACCTGTTGAAAAAAGGAAATTTCAATAAAATCAGCCCTGCTGAAGCCATACAATCTGTTGACGATCTGGTCGATAAGGCTATTGCATCCACACGTGAAATTTCTAACAATATCATGCCCAGTATCCTGCGTGATTTTGGCTTACCTGCCGCTGTTAAGGACTTTTGTAATTATATCAACAATACAAAATCGGTAAGCATTAAACTTGATACGACACAATATCTGTTAACCGGCACAAGAATAGAAGAAACGGTTTTGTTTCAGAGTATCAAAGAGCTTGTTAATAATTCATTGAAACATTCACAGGCAAAGAATATAGAAATATTCCTCGAAAGCCATGATAACCAGGTAAATCTATACTTTAAAGATGATGGTATCGGGTTCGATGTCGAAGAAAAATTGCAGCAACCCACAGGCCTTGGCTTGAATAATATTGTGAATAAAGTGAAAACCATCAATGGAATTTCGCTGATCAAAAGCAGAGAGGGCGAAGGTATGTCGGTGCTGATCACATTATATGTTAAATAAATCATTATGAATATTATCCGCTTAGTCATTGCCGACGATCATGAGATATTTCGTAAAGGTCTCCGCATCATTTTGAACGAAATGGATGAAGTGAAAGTAATTGGTGAGGCCCAGAATGGCAATGAATTATTTGAAATTTTAAAAAATCATGAAGCCGACCTGGTGTTGATGGATATCCGGATGCCCGTGATGGACGGCATAGAAGCGACAAAAAGGATAGTGGAAAAGTATCCCAAGATCAAGGTAATCGCTTTGACTATGTTTGAAGAGATCAGCTATTTCAACCAGATGATCGAGGCTGGGGCAGAGGGTTTTTTGTTGAAAAAAACAAATAAGGACGAGCTGCAGAGAGCTATCAACCTTGTAATGCAGGGTGAAAACTATTTTTCCGAAGAGTTCATCAGTAATGTAAACCGCACACAGCGCCCCCCCTCACGTTTGGCCGCTATTGAGCTCACGGACAGGGAGCAGGAAGTGTTGGAGCTGATTTGTAAAGGAATGTCCAATACCGAAATTTCAAAATACCTTGGCGTCAGTGCGCGCACTGTTGATGGCCACCGGGCGCACCTGCTCGAAAAAACCGGGGCGAAAAACTCTCCGCATCTGGTGATGTTTGCCATTAAAAACGGGCTGATCAAAGCCTGATGTCATAACTGCTACATTAAAAGTTGGTGTATAGAAAATTGCTGCATTTAAATCATGAAAAGTTTTAAACTCTTCTCAGGTGTGATTTTGAAATTTAACCCAAATTTGAAGACTTCGAAAAAGTAGAATAATACATCTACCTTTGGTATTGCAGCAAAAAGCCTATGTTTAAAATGGTGAGCCTTATCCCTTCCCAAATTTTGGTTGAAATGTAAAGACCCGAATGCGATTTCGGGTCTTTGAAGAATTAATTAGTGCTACTGATTACCAGTAAGCCTATATGGAATAATTTAAGTTCAAAGATACATTTCTTGCTGCAATTTTTATTTATTAAAATCAATTGAGATGAAAACAACAGAAGAAATGCAGATTATTAATCCTCATGCCAGTGGTATAGATGTTGGCTCC
>CAZVKJ010000109.1:0-5702 GCA_964626855.1 uncultured Bacteroidales bacterium | reverse complement strand
ACTGTCATCTTTGCATTATGCCCCTTTTTTCTTGGGGTAGACTCTCGAAATGACGATCGTTACTAAAAAAAGAAGAAGAGAAAGTGTGGGCGGCGTAGCCGCCCACACTTCATTTATAATCACCATCTTGTGGTCGTCATTCCGACCGAAGGGAGGAATCCATAACAGTCATCCACCGGCTGCTCCCCCTTCTCTTTTTTCCAAGAGAAGGGGGGCGGGGGATGAGTTGGTTTCTTTCTTTCTCTGGCTTTTAGCTTTTAGCCGTTAGCTTTTGGACAATGGCTAATAGCCAACAGCTAATAGCTAACAGCCAATCCCGAAAAGATCGGGACTAAGCCTTCGGCTCAGCAGCCAGTCATCATTCCTTCACCCATTTTCCGCTTTCCACCATCTTATCTTTATTCATAAAGCGGTATAAATAGACACCTGCCGGTAAAGCGGAAGTGTTGACGGTGGCGGTTCCGTTATTCACCGGCTGGCTTACGACGGTTTGCCCGTTGGTGTTATATAGTTCAAATTGCAGGTCTTTTAAGGCGGTTTCTATGGTAAGTTGTGTGCTGCCGGGGTTGGGATAAACGATGGCTTCGCTTACCGTTAGCGGAGGCATTTCGTTAGTGGAAGTTATTAGTCCGTTTTCATCTACTTTCAGGATATAAATGTCTAACTTATTATCAGGGGAGTTGCTGTCGTACCGTGTTCCGGAAAGTATGACGCCTCCATCGGATGTGGCTACTACATTAAAAAGAAAATAATAAGCATCTCCTCCATAGAATTTTGTCCATTTCAGGTTGAGCAGGGAATCGAAACAGTACAGACAGTACCACGATTCCAGTGGACTGTAATAAGGTATGTTAACATCAACGTTTGATGTTCCGCCAATAAAAATAGTATTACTATTTATAAAATCCATACTTTGCTGGGCTCCTCCAAAATCAATAGTATCTGCCGGTTTCCCAACGTTAGCAAACCTCAGTGGTTGATTATTTTCGTCGAGCAACATTACACCAATATCCCGGCTGGGAAGCCCTACAGGTACATTGCCTGCCAGGTAATATTTGTTATCATCACTGATTTTACCGCTAATGCAATTATTAAAATCGTGTGGAATGCTATCAAGCGAGGCGATGTTAAAATTAGTATCAACACGAACAATTTGTGACAAAGAAGACCCGTTTATGAATGCCAGGATGGAATACAAACCATTGAATTGAAAAATATCATGGACAAAAAAAGTATGACCGGAATAAAGACATTTAGAACGAAGCATATCGCCGTTTAAAGTTGCCTCTATCAAATAAACAGATGATTGAGACGGATTCGTATACGGGGCAATCGTTGCACAGGTAATGATATTCCCATTGAAGGATGCGAACGAACGTGTTTGTTCAAACCACACATTGTTGACTTCATATTTTTTATTAAACACGATGTTGAGTTCAGTGTCCATGCCCAAATACCATATCTCCGAATTCTGATTATGGTGTTTCCATTCGCCTATTCCAACAATAAGCGAGTCGCCTGATAAAACAAGATTTTCGATGCGACAATCCCATTCCGGATTAACAATATTAATTTCTTTTATTAAACTGCCGGAAGCGGAATAGCGCTGTATTTTTGTATACAAGCTGCTATCAAAGTCCGTTTGCGAGGCGATAGAAATAACGAATCCTCCATCGGCAAGCTCCACCAGGTCGCGTGAATATTCATTGTTGGTGTTATTTAGCCAAAGCTGAAAATCCGTCTGGCACTGGGCATAATTAATAGAGAGTAAAAATCCTAAAATGATAATGATTTGCTTCATCTGTAAATAATTTGTTTTTTAAGGTCGGATGGAACTCGCTGTGAATTTTCATTCGTATTTGTGTTTAGCGAACATGCTCGTTTCATAACTTATTTTTCTGATCACATTACTATGTTTTACTCATCAATTCCGAATAAGGATTTAACTGATGAGTTACAGTTATTTTATTATCCCCTGAATATCTTTTTCGGAAAAATTATCTCCACAATAAATTAGGTTTTGGTTATAAAACACATAATGTAATGCACTTTTTGTTTTTTCTAATTTAGTTTGACTTTGATTTAACTCAATATGTATTTTTTTTAATGAACTATTAATTGAGCTCCCATAATGTGAATCTTGTAAAATATAGCTAATCCTATCAAACTTAGCTTTAGCAAGTACTAACTTGATATCTTCTATGTCATAACTAAGCGAAATTATTAGCAACTTTATACCCTTGTCTCTATATCTTTTTTCAATTTCAATAAAATATTGAAGTTGTTGCATATTCTCCTTACACCAAGGTGCCCAGAAATATACCCAGGTATATTTATATTTTTTAGTGCATTCTTTAATATAATCACCATTAATTTCCTGTAAGGGGTAAAGTGTTTCATAATTTACGCTATTATCAGTTGTTTCTATCATAAATGGTTTAATTAATTTACGTTGTTCGGCCTTAAGCCTATTGTAATCATTACCATTTATTGTTATTGTACATGATGTAAACATGAAAATCAATATTGAAATCAATGTTAATCTAATGTACAAAGATGATAAGGTGTTATTTCTCATAATGTTTTTTATATGCGTCCGATTCTTTATAATATATAACTGATGGAATAAAATAAGTACAAAAAACTTTGCAAGGATTTTCCATAATTTTTATATCTATTGATAGACAATTAAAAATATTTATTTGCCTTGCAAAGTTTTAATATTAATTGGTAGTCACCGGAATATCAACGCTACCATATGCCATAGAGGAAAAATTGATAGGATAAATACCCGGTTTAAAAGATAAGTAATGCACACTTAATGCATTTAATACATCTTGTCCAATATCACTCGATTCGGTATCTTCCATTGTAATATTTGTACCATCCGCAGTGTTTATTGGCTGTAGGAAATCAATGTGTAATATAGAATTATTTTCCTTTAAAAAAATTCTTGATTTTGCTTCTTTTGTTGGTGTATAATCTGTAATATTCCATTGCCACCATAGGAAAACGCCTTCCAATCGACAAAGTCCTAAACCATGTAAACAATTAAACTTTGGTCTGTATAAGCTAATTGTTACCCCAATACCAAAAGGTCCGTCCGTGTCTTTTAATATACTGGAAATTTGAGAAGTTTTAATTGGTTCTATTCCCGTTTCATTTTTTTTAGAGCATTCACTAAAAAAAACAGTACCTATTATTAAAAAACAAATACAATATAATTTCTTTATATTTAAAATGTTTTTAATTTTAAAATTTAATAAATAATCATTTCTTTTCTTGCAGTCATAAACTCCGACAATTTATCGGGAGAACTAACAACCGCCTAGAGAGATAAAAAGTGCATTATGCGTTTGCCATTTGCTTCGTAGTTCATCAATTTTCTTATCTTTGCCGCGCTTCCTCCTTTGTTGGTGTATACTATGTTAATTTCGTTGTTAATTTCGGTTTTGCCTCCACGGGGGAAGCTTTTTCCTTTATTTTAATATTTCTCTTTCTGAAATCCCCATTCCCTTAACACACTTTTATAATCTTTGGGATAGTTTCCCTTGACGATATGAATTAAGGAATTAAGGGTTAACAGGATTTCTTCGCGCAACTGGTTTTTAACCTTTACTTTTTCGGCTATCAGGCTATCGGTATCAGTGGCGGCTTTCATCAGTTCATCGTAGCGGGTATAGATGGGTTGCCAGTAGGCTGTGCCGTATTTTTCCGCATCAAATCCATGTGCAGTTAGCGCCAGCAGCAATTGTTTAAAGGATTCGCGGCGCAGGTTACGATCAACCGGAAATTTATACGCATTCCTTATTTTTATTAACCCCAACTGTGGGTAATAGGCGGAAAGATTGGATTTGCCGTATTTTTCCTTAAACATATCTTTGACATACACCAGGCCGTCGTCGGCTTTTTTATCGAGTTCTTTTAGCTCGCTGGTAATGGGCGAGCGTCCGCCTCCGGTGGTATAGCGTTCGGAAAGCGTAGTTTGAAACTGGACAATCTGCCCTTCAAAGACGGGCTGGGTAGTCCAGACCAGGGTGATTTGTGGATTTTGTTTCCATGTCCCGGCTACGGTTAAACCTAAATCCTTAAGGTCAATGTCCTTGCCCGGGGTTAAGCCTGTAGCGTATTTCTTAACTTCAGGCTGAGTGTTTGGTTGTTCTTCCATGGTAATTAAATGTTAAGATTAATAATTAATGGTTATTTTTTATTTTGATAAAACAATTATGGTTTACAATGCAAAAAATCCTTCAATCCTTTTCCTCCATACAAACACACTAAACAGTATTTTTTTTTAAAATGCGCACCATGTAGCAACACTATGCCCATAAAAAATAATTTAACAACCCATTTACACCACAACAAGCCGTAATAAAATTATTTTAGTGGCTATGCGATCTTCATTATAGACATTTTTAAAAAAATAACCATCCATTGTGTCCTCTATTTGCCTTTATTAAAAAAATTATGCCTCACTTGAGGTTGATATGTGTCTCTAAAAAATTAGTTATGTATTGGTATGCATTTATCCCAACGTTTCTTCATTTTTTATGTATTTCCATACGATAGTGGCGTAATCGTTTTAACACCACATATGCTTCTTTTGTACAGCATGTTACATTATATTTTTGACAGAAAACATGCATAAAAAACACGCGGGAAATGTAATAAAAATTTTAATAACAAAAAAAATATTTTTATTCGTAGGGATTTTACGGGTATTCGTAGTAGTTTTACGAGTATTCGTAAAAAGAGGAGGAGGGAGGATAGTCAATTTTTACTCATTTGGGGCAAAATCAGTATAAAATCATTTGGACATTAGCTTTTAGCCGTTAGCCATTGGCTTTTAGCAAATCGCCAATAAACTCTTTTCTGAAAAACTTGACAGCGTACGCGGTACCTGTCAGCGTTTAAAAGACAATTACGAATTAAAAATTACGAATTACGGAAACAATCCAAAACCTGACAGCGTTTAAATTGGCGATTGGCTATTAGCTATTAGCTTTTAGCCAATTGCTAACAGCCAATAGCCAACAGCCATGTAGGGTAGCACAACGTTGCACTACGTTTTTCATTATAACAAACTCACCCGTTCCCTTTCTTGGAAGGAAGATAGGGACTTTTGGTCGGAATGACCATGGGACTGGTGATGCTAATTGTAATGCTTTATGGCAGATTCCTCCCTGCAGTACCAATGACAACCAAAGCAAATGGTGCGGATTTCTCCTTGCAGTCGAAATGACGATCGTTACTAAAAAAAGAAGAAGAGAAAGTGTGGGCGGCGTAGCCGCCCACACTTTATTTATAATCACCATATTGTGGCCGTCATTCCGACCGAAGGGAGGAATCCATAACAATCATCCACCGGCTGCTCTCCTTCTCTTTTTTCCAGGAGAAGGGGGTCGGGGGGATGAGTTGGTGTCTTTCTCTGGCTTTTAGCCATTAGCTTTTAGCCGTTAGCTGTTGGCCAATGGCTAACAGCCAATAGCCAATGGCTAATCCCTTGAGTACTCAGGATCGGAAAGATTATGTTTCGGACTTAGCTGTCAACTAACAACCATCAACAAACAACTGGCGTTTATAAAGACAATTACGAATTACGAATTAAAAATTACGAATTACGAAAGCATTCCAAAACCTGACAGTATACGCAGTACCTCGTATCAGTCTTCAATACCCGTAAGGTAGGGGTTGAATTGTTT
>CAZVKJ010000108.1:0-5995 GCA_964626855.1 uncultured Bacteroidales bacterium | reverse complement strand
GTAACACCAGCAGGCAGGCCTGTAGGGCTTCCGATGCCGGTGGCGCCTGTTGTTGCGATAGTAATAGCAGGGCTAAGAGCAGTATTAATACATAACGTGGGTGTGGAGGAGGGCGTTCCAGCTGTATTGGGAGGTAAAACGTTTGCTATTACTGGAACACGTGCACTGGAGCATTCAGCTATTTCCTTAACCAGCCAGTTGAAATAGGAACTGTAAATAGTCGCTCCTGAGCTGCACCCGGTAATACTGACAAGCCCTGCAATGGAATATGGATAGGCAATAGTGGAGGTTCTGCGGTAAAGAGCAGAATTGGTGGCTGTTACAAGCCTGTATCCTGTTCCGGCTGGAATGATCCAGTCAAGTGTAATTGTTGTTTTAGTATTTACAGCAAAATTAACGATAGCCGTCTGGATGGTCACTCCTGAACTGTTTTGTAATGTTATTGTCTTGTAGCCGGTAGTTCCAGCACGAGCTTCAACTGATATCAATCTAATTGGTTTAGTTACATTAAATGTCAAATAACTAGTTGAGTTGGATGAAGCTAAAGTGCCAGTATAAGTCGCTCCAACATTTTGCGTTGAAGTTGGAAAATAATCCTCAGCATAAAATGTTGTTGTTGTGTTTATGCTTGGCGTTACCCATGGTGAGCCTGTACCGAGAGGATTTTCGGCAGTAGCATCATTGTACCAATTTATTGTACCAGTTCCTGAAGCAGAAAGCGAAACTGTTCCTGAATTGCAGACAGAGCCCCCGGTTACCGTGGGATTTGCCGGCATATTCACAGAAATATATGAATTTTTTGTGATGCTGGGGTTCCCAACACATGAAAAAATTTGTAATGAAACAGAATAGGTACCGTTAGCTGTATAATAATGTAAAGGATTTTCCAGAGTGGAGGTATTTCCATCACCGAAATTCCATAAATAGGTACTACTTTGCGGATGTACTCCGGTATTGGTAAACTGAACCTTTCCTGAGCACGTAGAGGTATAATCTGCTGTAAAATTTGCAGTTGGAGATGCACTTGGAGCCAATACAACGTTAACAACAGTAGCGCTACCATTGGTTACTGAAATTCCTGAAATGGTTTGTGATATATAACCTGGTGCCGAAAACGTGAGGCTGTATGTTCCGGTATTAACATATTTATGGTAATTACCTACTGGTAAAGCTGAATATACATGTGAACTATCATTAGCCTGATCATAGCCATTTGCAAAAACTTTGGCTTTTATTGGCTGCCCGCTGCAGCCATCGGTGATAATTCCTCTTATCCCGTAAAGTGATTCCTCCATATAATTCAACAGAGCCTGATAATTGGTATTCCAAAATCCATTTAAATTCTGTGTCTGAACTAATTTTGTAATACTGACTTCAAGAGTGACCTCCCGGCATTGCTTATAAAAATTCATATAATCCTGCCTTCCTCCGGTAATTACATACCAGTCGCCGCCTTCAGTTACACCATCAGGGTATGAGTCGGTCATGTAGGAGGGTGTAACTACCCTTGTCGTGGTAACATAATTGGTACAAACACGTTCCCACCATGCAGCATCTGCATTTGTATTACCGGCTGTTGTCCAGGTATCCCAGGGATAATTCATTACTTCGGTACCACCATGAAAATTACCGGCCATATTAAAATGATGCTTATCCGCAAAAGCCATGAATGCCTTTGTTTCTGCCTGATGGGCATTACCATCCGGATGAGCGCCGGCTCTGGGATCCGGGAAATTACGGTTCAGATCAAATCCTGCCAGGTTAGCCCTTCTTGAATTTGCCACGGTGGAGCCAACAGGAGAAGAATTGTAATACGTTCCTTCAGGATTTGCATCCGGGCAAATCCATATTTCAGCACCGTTCACAAGATTAGTAATCTGAGGTATGTTTCCGTAGTTTGTCAGCAGGTAATTTATCAATCGGAGCATCATGTAATATCCTGTTGCTTCATCTCCATGCAACGTTGAAGAATAAAAAAACTGCGGTTCGTTTTCTGCGGTATTTACATTATCGGAAATTTTTGCCACAAGAATTCTGTAATTGCCCGAAGGCGTTGGAGAAAGTATCGTATCAATATTAACCAAAGTCGGGTAATTGGTTTCAAAATACAACATCATTTGTTCATAGCAAGTATAAGTAGGGTATTTATCCCAAACTAACATTTGTGCCACGGTGGTGGCCATGGTCATGGCTTTGGGAATAAACTTCGGTATGATTTCGTAAGGAATATTTCTGGTGAGAAATTCCTGATATTCATGAGAATTCGCATATGCACGTACTTCGTAACCCTGATTGTCTGGTAATGTTTTTACATTATCAATGGACATGATGTTGGTCAGGTCATTGTTTATCTGATCCTTGGTCGCAACATTAAATTTTATAATGATTTCATCACGGTCCTGCAAAATTTGCATTGCTTGCTGCGTTTGCTCCGATAGTATATCTTGCGCATTTATGCTGCTTACAAAACAAGCCATAAATATTAAAAGGGAGGTAAATTTTATTTTCATAAAATATTATTTTAGAAAAACAATATAATAGTTGTATATGTCAAAGAGATTGATTGTTTTAAAAATAGATAATAGTATCAATATCATGCTATTAAAAAATTACAAAAGAAAATTATTCTCTATTCCCGGCTCTTCACAATTCTGCTTGTATTAGTATACTTATCTGTGGTAAAATTTATCATATAGATACCAGATGATAAATTACTAAGATCAATAATTGTCTTTTTATCAAAAAATTCATCTTTTAGAATTTCTTTCTGAAAAACAATATTTCCGATCATATCGTAAACAGTAATAGATGCCATTTTAAAATTCAACTTCTGAACATCAACGTACAAAAATCCTGAAAACGGATTGGGATAGTAATTTAACAGCGGATCATTATCTTCACCCTCTGTACAGTTAACTGCGAGAGGATTAAAATATTCTACATGACCATCAAAATCCGTTTGTTTTAAACGATAATATGAAATACCGGGCAAAGGATGATCATCAACTATTGAGTAATTTATAATCGAATTACTGTTTCCCGCGCCCTGAACCCTGCTCACGAAGTTCCAATTGGAAACATCATCACTGCGCTCAATAGTAAAATAATCATTGTTGGTTTCAGTGGCCGTTGACCAATCAATAGTGACCCCATTATCTTCACATTTTGTTTCAAACGATAACAATTCTACTGGCAAAGGAGATTCGCAAGAAATTTTACATGTACCGCCAAAAGTTAGGGTAAAACCTGTACCACTTCGTGTGTAATTACTGATCATTAAAAAATAATATTCACCACTGTTAACATTAAGTGGACTTACTAAACTATTACCAATACTGGCACTTTCTTCGGTATCCGTTTCAGAGGCGTTTAGTCCGGTATTTACTGTCGATGTATAAAATGAACAGCGAACCGGATCACCCATAACTGAACAATCTGAGGCTCTAAATAATGCAAAATCATAATCATCGGCTCCGGCTGGGTCAATAGTAAAAAGTAATGACCCTCCAGTACCAATTTTCCATACATACCAGTTAGTATAATACTCTGTACCCAAACAACCTGCAGGACAACTGCTCGCCAAACCGGGGCCAAAACTTGAACCGGAGAAACTTTCTGTATTGCAAATGGTAGTTGCCGTTTGACAATCGCTGTTGACAGGTGGCCGCCAATTGGCACTTGCTACAGTTGTTAATGAAATTTCCCAGCCTGCACCAGTGTTAGTAGTACTGCTGTTAAATCTAAAGGTAAGACAGCCGCTGAAATCAGTACTTGTTTGTATACCTCCAGACCAATTTCCTGCATTTGTATTATGAGCCGGTACCGTACCGTCACCAGCCCAAAGCGTACCTAAAGAACCAGAGGCAGAAGCGCCATTAACTATGGTTAACTCATCTGAAAAATGTATGTCCATAGATGTAAAAGTAGCTTGTACGGCCTGATTTGCACCGGCGGGACAAAATGTACGATATATACCGCCGCCATGAGTAATATTAGTAGAATAATTTGCAGAAGGCCCACCATCATCATAGTAGATAGAAGGAGAACTAATTATTGTCATACATTCGCCGACTGAACTCCCATTTATACCTGTGGTAGGGTGATAATAACAGTAAGAAACCAGAGAATAATTCGGATTATTTGTTGTTCCGTTGGACGTATTATACATAATTGATGCCCCCGAGCAATTATATTCACATACATGAACTGAATATTCCAATCCGGGATTTATATTAGTAACGGAAACGCTTGTTCCTGATCCATTATATACACAAAACCAACCTGATGAACCAATCTGGTCTCCAGCCTGAAAGGTTGAACTTGCTGTGTATGCTGTACCATCCACCGGCAAGGCAGTTCCTGAATTGGTGTTTTTCATAAAAACGGCACAATAATTTCCGTTGCCTCTTGTCCATGTAATATCTAACGGGACACATGTAGCAGTGAAAGTTACATTATTGGCCTGAGTTGTTGGAGCCAGGCCTGTACAAATGGGCCGGGGTCTGAGTGCTAGTAAAATACCTCCATTTTGCCGGTTAGCTGAAAGTTGAGCAGCGCCAGCGCCAGTTGCACCTGCCGTAGCCTTTATTGCCCAGGCAGCGCCAACGGTCGCGTAATAGGCTCGGTTATTATCGTATATTTCTGTCAGAGCGCCAGGTGAAGTTGTACTCCAATTTGCAGTCAAAAAGTTAACTGTGCTACTATTATAAGCCGACATTCCAAGCATAACAACGGCTGCATTGGCAGTAACTGTAGTTATTGAAGTTGCAGCAACATTTACACTAGATCCAGAGACCAAAATATTTCCAGGGGCAACATCAAATGGCGCAATGGAATCGACACCGGAAAAGGCGACAATTGAACCTACAGCCTGGCGGGCAGTCGTAGCTAAAGAAAATATATAATTTGCCGGCTCAGAGGCACCGGCCACCCTGTAAAGTACGGTGCCATATCTACTGTTTCCAAGATATCTTCCATCAATCAATGTCCAGCCAAATGAAGAAGAAGTAGTAACATTATCGCCATATTTTGCTATTGTTACAATCATTAAATCACCCTGCACCACACCGGCTGGTCTGTTAATTGTTATTGACATAGCATTTACATTTGCAGTAGAACTTCCTCTTACAGCAATTTGCGCCCACCCTTTACTTGCAAAAGCAAAAATAAATACAACAAAGAATACTGAAATCAGCAGGTAACTTTTGTAATATTCAACGAATTTACTATGTATTGATTTCATCCGCCCAACCAATCCATTTGAGTTATTTTGTATTTTCGAACTGGCAGGATGAATTTTTTGTTTCATTAAAGAGTTAATTCTAATAAGTGCATTGCAATTTTAAAGCTAACGTTTTAGATATTCAATACTTTTATTAAATTCCTAATCACTAATAAATATATTTGCAATACCAAGAAAAACAAATTCATAATGCAAATATATTTAAACAAAATTTATTTATACATTTCTATCATTAAAATTTGCTACAATATACGACATAAATAAGCCTTTGTCAAGAAAATACATTTAATTTTTTTTCATTTATTAACAGTATTGAATATAACTATGTGTTATTTGTTTGCTTTGTATATGTGTTTAGCCATTTATAAAAAAATCTTTCTTTTATAAAACAACCACTAGATGCACAAAGTCGGTCAGCATTCATGGAAATCATAGAAGACAGGCTCTTTAAAGCATCCACGTTGATTACTTCACAGGTTCCGTATTCGAAATAGTACGAAACAATCGAAGATAAAATAATAACAGTAGTCAAAAGGCTTCAATTATGAATTCCATTTTGGTGGACCAGTTTACTATGGAATAGGTGGTCTACTTTGCGCGGAATATCCAACTGGCCCAGAAAGTAAAACAATGAAGGTTTTGTTTGAGTTATCGTTCTTTTATTACATTTCGTGATTTTTCATCACTTCAGTAAATCAGGATCAGGATCAAAACCTGTGGACTAAAAAACTTAAGCATATAAATTAGCGAGTC
>CAZVKJ010000107.1:0-6320 GCA_964626855.1 uncultured Bacteroidales bacterium | reverse complement strand
TCTTCACATTACGTTGTTAATTTCAGACTAAATTATAATGGCTAATGGTATAACCCTAAGCATACAACTGTAAGATTATCAAAAGAAACTGTTCTACCACATGGTACTATCTGCTGTCAAAGTTTTAGTGCAACCTTGCATAATATGCCAGGAATCGGCCACCTGGCCGGATCAGGGAAATAGGCACATACATTCAAAAAAAAAGGCTGCCCCGTTATGAGACAGCCTTTTGTAAAAGCAACTAAATTATAAAATACCCTGGTCGAGCATTGCATGTGCTACTTTCATGAAGCCGGCAACATTGGCTCCCTTAACGTAGTTTACAAAACCAGTGCTGTCTTTGCCATGTTGTACGCAAGCAGCATGAATATTTTTCATGATTTCGTGTAATCTGGAATCAACTTCCTCACTTCCCCAGCTTAATTTACTAGAGTTCTGGCTCATTTCAAGTCCTGAGGTAGCTACACCGCCTGCATTGGAGGCTTTACCCGGTGAAAAGAGAATTTTCTTTTCAAGGAATACTTCGATAGCTTCGGGTGTTGATGGCATGTTAGCGCCTTCCGTCACGCATATACAACCATTATTGACCAGATTTAAGGCATCTTCCTTATTCAACTCATTCTGAGTGGCACAAGGCAGTGCAATATCACATTTCACTTCCCATGGGTGTTTTCCCTGTACAAATTTTGAATTCGGGAATTCATAAGAATAAGGTTTTACAATATCCTGGTTAGAAGCCCTGAGTTCGAGCATATATTGAATTTTCTCACCGGATATTCCATCGGGATCATAAATATAACCATCAGGACCAGAAATAGTTACTACTTTTCCACCTAAGTGATTAACTTTGGTAACAGCACCCCAGGCAACATTGCCAAAGCCTGAAACAGCAACTGTCTTGCCTTTCATATCCATACCTTTGGACTTGAGCATTTCGGCACAGAAATAAACCACACCAAAACCGGTAGCTTCAGGGCGCACCAAACTTCCACCCCAGTTCAGACCTTTACCAGTCAGAACTCCAACATGTTCGTGTGTAAGTTTTTTATACATGCCAAAAAGATATCCTATTTCTTTTCCGCCCACGCCAATATCACCGGCAGGAACATCGGTTTCGGGGCCGATAACCTTCCATAACTCCAACATGAATGACTGGCAGAAACGCATGATTTCGTTATTTGATCTGCCTTTGGGATTGAAATCGGAACCTCCTTTTGCACCACCCATAGGTAAGGTCGTCAGGCTGTTCTTAAAAATCTGTTCAAAACCCAAGAATTTCAAAATACTGAGATTGACACTCGGGTGGAAACGTAAACCTCCTTTATATGGTCCGATAGCCTGGTTAAACTGTACACGATAGCCACGATTTACGTGAACTTCGCCTTTATCATCTATCCATGGCACTTTAAATGTTAAAATTCTGTCGGGCTCAACAATTCTGTCGATAATCCCAGCTGCTTCAAACTGAGGGTTTTCGTTGACTACTTCCTCAATTGATTCTAAAACTTCACGAACTGCCTGTAAATATTCCACTTCTCCTGGATTTTTTTTCTCGAGTTCGTTCATAATTTTGTCTACGTTCATTGCATTAATTTTTTAATTTATAAATATAGTGATAGAGACGTATAATATCTTAGGGCAAAATTATATATTATTTCCTGACGAAAAGCAAAGTGTATGAAATATTTTTTTTAAGACAAATAATTATAAATCAACGATAAAAATTTATTTCATACCAATAAAACAAATAATGTTTATAAAAACCGCTAAAGGTTGTGAACAGGCAAAATATATATTTTTCAAGGAATGCGGAAAAGACCATTCAGTTTTTAGGTTTGAAAAGTACTCCCATTTGTTTTTTCCCATCAATTTTAAAAACGACAGGTTTTTCATAACATACTGCCCTGATGTATTCATCTTCAAAACTAGCAGGAGAATTATTTAAAAAATTAATATCATAGTAACCATCGTTAATAAATGGATTGATTGAAAAGTAACCAACCCTGAATGAGGTGAGGTTGTGAAAAAAGTGAGTACCCTGTGATGGGTCAATACGATACCTGTCGAGCCCCGATTCGATGATAAGCCTAGCAGCAGATATCTGTGCCCATTTAACCGGAATACCCAGCCATGGATCGCTTGATCCCCACCTGCCAGGGCCAATCAGCACATAATGCTTCTTTTGCTGTACATAGCTGTCGTTCAATTTTTCGATTACAGAAGCAATATCCCTGGTTTTTGATGGATTAAAAGTTTCAGATTTTATATAAATAACATCATATATGTTGTTGTATATGCCGTTTCCCATCGCCATATTTGACTTGATGATCACCTCGTCGTTTTTTACATCTTCGAGTTTTTCGTTTATCTCTTCTTTATTCTGAACAATGGGCCTGATCTGAAGAAAATTAAAAACTTTCGGGTATCCTTCAGGTACATCAAGATTAACAGCGAATTCAATTTCTACAGGGTTGTTCATCTCACGCTGTCCGGTTTCTAAGAGAGTCTTAAGAATGTCTGACAAAGGGAAAGTCTTATAATTCAATATTTTAGAGAAGGTGATCACTTTTTTACCCTTTGGATCATAGGTATCCCGCAGCACACTATTATTATAATCATATATTGATGACACATAACGCAGCGATCCATCATTGTCCACGCTACTGACGGGCAATTTAAGAATATTTACGCCATCGTCTGTTGAGGGTTTAAAACTCGCGGGATTAAGATCGAGGGCATTGAACTTATTCTGTGTTTCTTTCAATGCAATCTCAGCTGATGACAGCTGAAGTATATTTTGGGGATAATAAGGAGAAAACCTTATTGAGTTACCGCCCTCAACAATATATTTTCCCAGTCCGAAAGCGATATTGGCTACTCCATCTTCGCTCTTTTCAGGATGAATCGGATAGAAATTAATAGAACGCGCCACTCCGGAAAAGGTAGGATAAAAAATATTGTCATAACGCTTTCCACACACTTCCTGCAGGATTATCGCCATTTTCTCCTGGTCAATAACATTGGAAGTCGAAGTCATATAAGATTTACTGGCTTTGAAAAATACCGATGCAAAAACCGATTTTATTGAACAGCTCAGCATTTCGATCATTTTACGTTCATCGGGAACTTTCGGGATCATATAGGTAGAGTATATTCCCGCAAACGGCTGATAATATGAATCCTCCAGCAAACTCGACGACCGGATCGCAATGGGGTTTTTCACCACATTGATAAATGCAACAAGGTCTTCATGTATCCTGAACGGAAGCCGGGCTTTTACAAATTCTATCAATATCTCCTCATCCGTCATATCCGATAAACCAATCTTATATAACTTATTATGCTCCATGAACTCGTCAAAAACATCTGTGGTAAGCACAACGGTCCGCGGAATTGTAATGATAACATTATCAAACATGTCGAGAATGCGGTTCCGTTTGATCAGTGTATCGATAAATGCCAGCCCCCTCGCCTTTCCACCAAGAGACCCTTTGCCGGTACGTGCAAAAAATATGTACTCATCGAAACTATCCCTTACAAACTCAGCAACTATACCTCTTGACTTGTTCATGCGGTAACTGGCAATATTATCAAAAAGATAATGCTTGGTTTCTTCCATATTTTCAAAATCTTCAATCCGTGCAGGTTTAAAGATTTCACCCAATGTAAATAACGCCCTGGCATTTAGCCATTTGGAAAAATGGTTTCGCTCAAAATGGTATTTTAAGGATTCATCGGGAATTTCAAAAATCATTTGCTGCAAAGATTGCAAGTCGGTAGCTCTTGATATTTCCGCCCCTGTCGAAGGATTCCTGAAAACAAAATCTCCAAAAACCATATATTCGTTAATAAAATCACGAAGTTCAATGGAAAGCGCTTTGGAGTTTTTATTTAAAAATTTAACATTTAAGCTCTGAGCGGTATAATAATGTTTGTCATCTGAAGACTGAATAAGAATGGGTAGGGTTTCGTCATCACTTTGAGCCATTTTGCATATCTTCACACCTGCTTCAGGATCAATGCTATTGTTTTTTGAAAACGACATATCGGTGATGATACCGAGCAAGTTGTTTTTAAATGTTGAATAAAAGTATTCTGCCTCTTCATAATTTTTTGCAAGCAGAATCTTCGGGCGGCCCCGCATCCTGATCATTTTCTGATGTTCGTTAAGTCCTTCGGCCATAAACTCAAGCGACTGCTGGAAAATGATCTTATATAATATCGGAAGATAACTTGAATAAAAACGTGTGGAATCTTCAATCAGTAAAATGGTTTGAACCCCCACCTGTTCAACATCATGAGATACATTCATCATATCCTCAATCAGTTTGATGACAGCAAGCAGCAAATCGGCATTCCCCAGCCAGCAAAAACGGTAATCATATATGGAAAGGTCATTGGGAGAATAAATTTCACTGATTTCCCTTGAAAATGGGAACAATACTACAACAGGTTTGTGTGGATATTTGGCTTTGATTTTTTTTGTAAGGTCCAACGGATCAGTTACACTTAACATGGTAATGATCAGGTCAATTGTTTCGGATTGTAAATAATCTAAAGCTTGCTGGTGATCGGAAGCAATGAAAAACCGTGGCGGATACCGCAAGTTTAATGACATATACTCATTAAAAATCTGCTCATCAATACGGCCGTCTTCTTCCAGCATAAATGCATCGTAGGTGCTGCAGACCAGTAACACATGATAAATCCGCTTCTGCATCAACAACATGAATGACCTGTCCTGATAATAATATTTACTTGTATCAAATACTTTTTTAAGCAGTTTCATAAAAAATCTATATTAGACAAAGTAACAAATTTTTTGAATAAGACCTCTACAGAATATTTGCTGTTATAAAAAGCTGTACTCCATGAAAACAGAAATTTATACAGAGAGTTACCAAACGAATAAAATATTTCTAAATCTAACTTTACATATTCAGATCAACACTCTGCAGGCATTCTCAGGGTTATCAAGATCGATCCTAACCAATGCCAATTCCTCTCCGTCGTATGCCGCTGAAAAAGCATTTGTTTTATTAAAATGCTGCCGCCAATACCCTGTCAGCCTTGATGACTCATGCACATGCCCGTGCAAGGTGATAAATGGTTGTTTTTCCGCAATAAAGCGCTGAATTGCAATACTGCCAACATGCACATCCAGGGGGGCATGGTCTACCTGCATACCATCGAGGGCCGCCCTGTCGAGATACGAATCATAAGGCGGTGAATGAAACAGCATGATGGTTTTGGCCATATCGAGATTTTCGGTCAGCACAGCAATATCTTTCATGATAGTCGAATAAACGGCTTCATCATCGGAAACAGTAACTGTTCTGATACCTTCATCCGGGGCCAAGCAACCCGGGTCCACAAAACGCGAAACATCGTAACGCTCCCAGTCTTTCAGCCGGAATGGCGTGGGCGGCACATAAGAATACCCGCAAATGGTAAAACAGCCATACTGAATCTGCCGGAAATGAATATAATGCCATAATCCGGATTTTTCAAGCTCTATCAGCGATGGTTCCTCCGAACGCGGATCATCATTACCGAGTATTACACCAATAATCGGATAATCATCTTTCAGGTTTTTCTTAAGGTTTACAAGCTTGGGGTTAATGTATGACCGGATGAAATCAAAATGTTCAGTTTGTTTAATGATGTTTTTCAGAATACCCGAAGGAAGAATATCTCCTCCTATCATCACCAGACCCGGTCTTTCCTTCGTGATGGCTGTAAAAAGTTTTTCATAGCGGTTTTCTTTGCCATGAAGATCCGAAACAAAAAACAAGAGGTTTTTATTCAACATTTTTTAATTTTTCCGGAATTATTAAACAGGAAGTTTATGCCGTTGTTACAGTATATTGAAACCAATTGCCGCGACATATCAGCGCTGACAATAAATATTTCAGAGCCGATCATGGAACCTGCGACCAAAGCAGTTGAATCAATATGCCTGAGACTTTTTTTCAGTTTAAACCGGTTTTCTGTCATATAATTCGTCTGTTTTTTTCAGGGAAAAAATAAGAAAACAGTACCGCCATCAGCAAGGCAAAAACAAAACTGGCAAGGCGCTCAGAAATACCCGTAGGAGCCAGCAAGAAGATTTTCCACAATATCGTTCCTAAAGTACCCGAAATCAGGGAGGCTATTACACCGGCACGCGAGATTTTTTTCCAGAACAATATCAGCAGCAAAGCCGGTCCGAATGAGGAACCTATACCCGACCAGGCATAAGAAACCAAACCATAAACAGAATCCTTCTTGAGTTTGACACCCCAGGAGTCTATCTTGCTGAAAACATGACATTTAACAAA
>CAZVKJ010000106.1:2698-6339 GCA_964626855.1 uncultured Bacteroidales bacterium | reverse complement strand
CATTAAACATTATTGAACCTATTCTTAAATCATTACAACAAGAAGGTTACACAACACCCACACCCATTCAACAAGAAGCTATTCCTGTAGTACTTCGTGGTAACGACCTATTAGGTTGTGCCCAGACGGGAACCGGAAAAACCGCAGCATTTGCCGTTCCCATTCTTCAACTTTTACATGAGTCAAAAGTCAACGACAGGAAGAGAAAAATCAGAAGCCTGATCGTTACCCCAACCCGTGAACTTGCCATTCAGATCAACGAAAGTTTTCATGCTTATGGCAGGTTTACCGGATTGACCAGCACCGTAATATTCGGCGGAGTGAACCAAAATCCACAAACAGCAGCACTCCGCCAGGGTGTTGACATTCTGGTGGCTACGCCAGGCAGACTTCTCGACCTTATGAATCAAGGTTTTATTTCCTTACGCGACATCAGTATTTTTGTACTCGACGAAGCCGACCGCATGCTCGACATGGGTTTTATACACGATGTCAAAAAAATAATCGCAGCGCTGCCACAAAAACGACAATCGCTTTTTTTCTCAGCTACCATGCCTCCGGAAATTATCAAATTGTCGAGCTCAATATTATATAAACCTTTCAGAGTCGAAGTTACACCGTCTGCCTCAACCGTAGAAATCGTCAAACAATTTGTTTACTTTGTAGACAAAGGAAATAAAACCGCGCTTCTCGTTGACCTTCTGAAAGATAAAAATATAAAAACCGCCTTGGTTTTTACACGAACAAAACATGGCGCCGATAAAGTAGTTAGAGTACTGACAAAAAACAAAATCAAAGCGGAAGCCATCCACAGTAATAAAAGCCAGAACGCCCGTCAAAATGCCCTTACAAATTTCAAAGCACAAACCACACGGGTGCTGGTGGCTACTGACATTGCCTCACGAGGCATAGATGTAGAAGACATGGAATTTGTCATTAACTTTGAAATATCCAATATTGCCGAAACCTATGTTCATCGTATAGGCCGCACCGGAAGAGCCGGAGCAGAAGGCACGGCCTATTCATTTTGTGATGCGGAAGAAAAAGCTTATTTGCGCGACATTGAAAAACTGATAGGAAAGAAAATCCCAGTTATAGAAGGTCACCCTTACCCACTTGTGGATCTTCATCCTGTAAAAGCGGTCAGACAAGCACGAAACAACTCCTCTCAACCACATCGGAATTCATCAGAATCAAATTCCCGAGGAAGCCGCAAAAATGTGAGTTGGTTTCGAAAATCAAGAGTTTCTGTAAATTAAAATTTTATAATATTACCAACATAGCCGATGGGTTTAATCCGTCGGCTTTTATTTTATTTAACAAAGTTCTTTGTCTGACAGAACCAGCAATCTGCCTTGTTTGATAATCTGTTATGAACAAAAAAATATCAATCTTCAAAAAGCGCTAACTTTGTAAAATAATTTATAATATCAGCATTATGCAAACCCTGAAATCCCTTGAAAAAAAATTCACAAGACGGTGGTTCCTTGAGTATTTCTTAATACTGCTTGGCGCTTTTATCATGTCAGTCGGATTTGTTTATTTTATCTCTCCTTACAAATTCGTTCCGGGCGGGGTGTACGGTATTGCAATTGTTATACATTATATCACCAAAGGATTGTGGGCAATAGCGCCCGATGGCATTCCTGTGGGAATCATGGGCCTCGCAATGGACATTCCACTAACAATTATTGGCACAAAAATATTAGGGCCAAAGTTTGGAATGAAAACAGTAGTTGGCTTTGTCGCAGTTTCACAATTTATTTTGCTGTTAACTTATTTTCAGGGGGACAATCCTCTGGTAGATGGCGATCCGCTTTTGTCTGCTTTGTTTGGCGGTGTGCTGGTTGGACTCGGTATTGGGCTTATGTTCCGGTCAAAGGCCACATCGGGAGGCTCGGATATTATTGCCATGATCATAGCTAAATACACCCATCTGCCAGTAGGTCAACTTCTTATCTATGTTGATTCGGCTATTGTTTTAGTCGGATTGGTTGTATTTAGAGATTGGAAAATACCTTTGTATTCCTGGCTGGTGATTTTTATAACAGGAAAAGTAATTGATACCGTCATACAGGGATTAAGTTATGAAAAAACGTTGTTCATCATTTCCGACAAGCATGAAGAGATCAGAAATGTAATTATCAACGAACTCGACCGTGGTGGCACATTTATTCAGGGAAAAGGTATGTTTATGGGAACCGAAAAAAAAATTATTTTTACCGTAGTAAGCCGCAAGGAATTGGCAATTTTGAAAGATTATGTGCATAAAGTTGATCCTTACGCTTTTCTCACTGTTCTTAATGCAAATGAAATTCTGGGAGAAGGTTTTAAACCTTTGAAGCAAGAAGGCTAATTATAATGATTTATAGTGTTTTATCATATAAATTATGAAAAGAAAATACATATTATCACTTGATCAGGGAACCACGAGTTCTCGAGCCGTTTTATTTGATGAACACGCCAATATTATTGGCATCAGTCAGAAAGAAACAAAACAATCCTATCCGGTTCCGGGCTGGGTTGAACAGGATGCCGAAGAAATTTGGCAAAATCAAAGAGAGGTTGCACGTGACGTTATGGACGACAATGGTATTTCTCCTCAAGAAATAGAAGCTATTGGTATTACCAACCAGCGTGAAACAACGGTTGTCTGGGATAAAAAAACAGGGAAACCAATTTATAAAGCGATCATCTGGCAGGATAAACGTACAGCAGATTTCTGTAAAAAAATTGCCGGTAACGGCTGGACAGAATATATTAATGAAAATACCGGGCTGATCATCGATGCCTACTTTTCAGCAACAAAACTTCACTGGATACTGGAAAATGTTAGTGGTGCGCGTGAAAAAGCTCAAAAAGGTGAATTTCTTTTTGGCACCATTGACACGTATCTGGCATGGAAACTAAGTGGCGGGAAGCTTCATATTACAGATTATTCCAATGCATCACGCACCATGCTTTATAACATAAAGGAACGTTGCTGGGATGTTAAACTCTGCAAATTATTTGACATCCCGAAAGTAATGTTGCCCAAAGTTGTTGACTCATCCTGCCTTTATGGAACAACGGAAGCAAATGTCTTCAGCGGTATTGAGATACCTATCGGCGGCATCGCCGGTGACCAGCAGGCAGCGCTTTTCGGACAAGCTTGTTTTGATAAAGGTTCCGTAAAGAATACGTATGGTACAGGTTGCTTTATGCTGATGAATACTGGTAAAAAACTAGTAAGGTCAAAGAATGGATTGTTGACGACCATTGCATGGGGAATCGGAGGCGAAACAGAATATGCACTAGAAGGAAGTGTTTTTATCGCCGGCGCTGTTGTAAAGTGGCTGCGTGACAACCTAAAGATCATTACTTCTGCCAAGGAAACAGAGCAAATTGCTGTTGAAGCAGGAAGTAATAAAGGTGTGTATTTTGTGCCTGCATTTGCCGGCCTTGGAGCACCTTACTGGGACATGGATGCAAAAGGGATCATCACCGGACTGACGCTGGCCACAGACAAAAATCACATAATCAGGGCAGCGCTTGAATCCATGGCTTACCAAACCAAAGATGTGGTTAACGCCATGCAGCAGGATTCCGGTATTAAACTAAAAATAATGAATGTTGACGGAGGTGCGGCAGTTAATAATTTC
>CAZVKJ010000106.1:0-2598 GCA_964626855.1 uncultured Bacteroidales bacterium | reverse complement strand
AAAATGAAAAGAATCTATCTTCTGGCAGCAATTATCATTTTAACTGGAATTTCGGCAACTGGTTTTTCTCAAAAAAAAGAAAATCCGGGTACATGGTTTAAAACAGGATCTGTTCTTAATTATCACCTGCTGAATACTACAAAAGAATATGATTTTATTGTCAGCGACCTGATTATGGATAACAATATCG
The DNA here is from genome assembly GCA_964626855.1 of uncultured Bacteroidales bacterium. Classification (GTDB taxonomy): domain Bacteria; phylum Bacteroidota; class Bacteroidia; order Bacteroidales; family CAIWKO01; genus CAIWKO01. Next base: position 2,408 of record CAZVKJ010000106.1, on the reverse strand, counting down.
CATTTAGTTGGAAGATGACAGAACCAGTTAATTATGCGGGTAAAATAAAAATTTTTAGCGCCGCCATTGATACTGCAACTATAATGGTTAATTATTTTAAAGATGGCTCCTCTCAAAATATGGTCAATAAAACTACTTGCATGCTCAGCCGCAAAATATACAAACTTCTCAAAGGGCAGCAAGCAGTTAATCTTACTATTGATGATAAAATTGAAACGATAAATTTTGTTCGCAATGAGAAATATCCTGTGAAAATTGACGGTGTGCAGCAGGATTTAGATGTTATGGTTGCTGAATCAGCTACCGGAACCAAGATCTGGATACTCGATTATCCGCAATATCCTTTGATTGTTAAGATGGAAGTGGCTTTCACTATTGACCTGCGGTCGGTTGAAACGGCTAAATAGACAACCGAAATCGTTTCTGATTTTACTATAAAAATTTATTGATTTTTTTGTAAGTTTAAGTTTATAAGAACTTAAACTTGTAATATCTCATTATCAATTTTCAATTTATACTTAAATTTTCTTTCCCCTAAAGATTTTAAGTTTCCATTATTTTCATTTTTTTCTTGTTTTTCAGAATTTATTGTAGTACCTTTGTTTTTAATTAATCTAAATTAATATAAATAAATAAAAACATTATGAAACTAAGATTATTGTTAATATTAGCACTTATACTGTCTGGAATAGTTCTTAAAGCACAGACTGTTATCAAAAATCAAATTTGTATTGGCATGAATGCTCCCGAATTTATAGCACAATCAACTCAGGGCAAAATCAATTTCCCTGCTGATTACTTCAATAAATGGAAGGTACTTTTCAGCCATCCTGCCGACTTTACTCCGGTTTGTACTTCCGAGATCATTGCACTTGCCGATAAACAGGAAGAGTTTAAATGGCTTAATGCTGCTTTGATTGTTATATCAACCGATGGATTGAACAGCCATATCGAATGGGTGAAATCTATGGAAGGTATATCCCGTGCCGGTAAATCTGAGATTAAGATCAATTTTCCTTTGGTCTCGGACGTTGACCTGACAGTGGTGAAGAAATATAATATGATGCATCAGGATTCAACCGACAGGCGAAGTGTACGCTCAGTAGTAATCATTGATCCAGATAACAAGGTCAGGGCTTTCTTTGTTTATCCTGATAACATTGGCAGGAGCATCGATGAGATATTACGGACTTTGAAAGCCTTGCAAATAGCAGACAAAGATAATGTACTTACTCCTGCTAACTGGCAAATTGGTAAAGATGTTTTGCTTCATGCACCAGAAAGTATGAAAGATTCTGAAAAATTAAGGTTACAGAACAAACCCGAATTGTATTCTCTTACTTGGTACATGTGGTATAAAAAGAGCCAGTAGTACTAATTACCATGGAAGGTTTTTCAGATCGACATTACCACCAGAGATAATTATCCCTGTCTTTTTTCCATTAAAAAGACCTGCATTATTTTTTACGACTGCAAGAGTAACGGCAGAAGATGTTTCTACAATAATTTTCATACGTTCCCATATTAGTATCATGGAATCAATGATGTCTTTCTCTGAAACGGTATAAATATCATGAAGGTGTTCAAGAATTATAGGAAAAGTAAGATCACCTAATGATGTTCTGAGTCCGTCCGCAATAGTATCAGGATTAACTGATGGTACAAATTTTTTAGTTTTAAAGGATAAGTAAGCATCGCCGGCATTTTCCGGTTCTGCTGCAATTACTTTTGTATCAGGTGCAAAATAATGAGCAGCCAGAAGGGTACCACTCAGCAATCCACCGCCACCGACAGGACATATAATATAATCAAGTCCGGGAATTTCTTCTATGAGTTCTTTTGCTGATGTGGCCTGACCCGCTATTATCTGATAATTATCATACGGATGAATCTCTATCGCACCGGTTTTCGAGATCACCTCTTTTAATGTCGTTTCGCGGGCTTCCAGTGTTGGTTTGCAGAACATAATACTGCCTCCGTATGTTTTCACAGCTTCCACCTTTACTTTAGAAGAATTTTCAGGCATAACAACATAAGCTTTGGTATTTCGCAATTTAGCTGCCCGTGCCAGCGCTGCCGCATGATTGCCGGATGAATGGGTGGCTACACCTTTCTGAAGTTGTTCCTCAGTCAATGAAAAAAGTGCATTACAAGCGCCTCGGGACTTAAAAACACCTGCTTTCTGAAAATTCTCACATTTGAAATACAATTCCGTCTGATACAGTTCATTCAAGCTCTGGGAAGTCAGTACTGGAGTATGATTGATATATGGTTTTATCAGCAGCGCAGTTTCTTCAATGATTCTCTTATCAGGAATTTTCATATTTTTTTTACTTTAAAATTGAAAAAGGCCTGAAACTTAATGTCTCAAGCCTTTTCAAAAAAATAAATTTAAAATCCAAAACGGC
>CAZVKJ010000105.1:0-6479 GCA_964626855.1 uncultured Bacteroidales bacterium | reverse complement strand
AAAATCTAACGAAGTTGCAGCAAAAAAGACGCATAAAGATATTAAAAGATATCCGACTTGGCGGATCAAAACAATTTCTAAAAAGAGGCTGTCTCAAAATACAATGTTTTTGATTATTTTCTCTCAGTGTTTCTCTGTGTGCCGTAATTGCAACTTATATGAATCTCTTTATAACAATAAATTAAAGAAATACACAGAGTGCTACAGATTATACGCGGAGTTACACAGAGTACTTTTAAGACAGCTTCTTTAGCGTCATGTCAGGCCATGTTAATATAAGAAACTCAGCAAAATACCTGCTGCCACCGCGCTGCCAATAACTCCGGCAACATTTGGCCCCATAGCATGCATGAGCAGGTGATTGGTCTTATCGTATTCCAAACCTACAATCTGCGAAACTCTTGCACTGTCGGGCACAGCTGACACGCCTGAATTACCAATAAGCGGATTGATTTTATTCCCTTCTTTCAGAAACAGGTTAAATATCTTGCAAAACATTACTCCGCCAAAAGTAGCAACCACAAATGAAAAAGCGCCAAGTGCAAATATGCTGATTGACTGGGTTGTCAGAAATGTGGTGGCTTGTGTAGAAGCGCCCACTGTAATGCCTATCAAGATAGTGACAATATCGATCAGGGGTCCTTTTGCCGTATCGGCAAGACGTTTAGTAACGGTGCTTTCTTTGAGCAGGTTGCCAAAGAATAACATACCTAAAAGTGGTAAGCCTGAAGGAACAATAAAACAGGTAAGCAATAATCCAATTATCGGGAAAAGTATCTTTTCTGTTTTTGACACCACGCGTGGAGGCCTCATCCTGATTAAGCGTTCTTTTTTTGTTGTAAGCAAACGCATGATAGGCGGTTGTATCACAGGCACCAGTGCCATATATGAATATGCCGATATAGCAATAGCTCCCATGAGATCGGGGGCTAATTTTGATGACAGGAAAATGGCCGTCGGGCCGTCAGCGCCACCGATAATACCAATTGCGCCCGCCTGAGCAGCATCAAAACCCAAAGCAAGAGCAGCAGTATAAGCGCCAAAAATTCCTAGTTGTGCTGAAGCACCGATAAGAATAAGTTTGGGATTAGATATTAATGCAGAAAAGTCCGTCATAGCCCCGATGCCTAAAAAAATCAGCGGGGGATAAATTCCCTGCATAACTCCAAAATGCAAATAATTCATTACGCTGCCCGGTTCATAAATACCAATTTTCAATCCCTCGTAAAAGGGAATGTTCCCTATTAAAATCCCAAATCCGATGGGTACAAGCAATAAGGGTTCATAATCCTTGATAATGGCCAGTGCAATAAACACTAGGCCAACAAGAATCATGATCAAATGACCTATGGTAAAATTAGCAAAAGCTGTATAGGTAAAAAACTGGCTTAAATGCTCAGTAAGAAAGGTTCCAAAGTGCCCCATATCATTAATCTCCTATAACAATTAACACATCTCCTTCCATCACAGAATCGCCCTTGTGAACTTTTATTTCCATTACCCGGCCTTCTTTATCGGCATCAATTTTATTTTCCATTTTCATGGCCTCCAGGGTTAGTAATCGCTGGCCCATTTTTACATTATCGCCATTATTAACATGAATTTCAAGGACGACACCAGGAAGAGGCGATTTGATGGTTCCGCCGCCTTTATGTTCTGAGGGGCTGCTGGTTTTTGCCGTTGATTTTACAGAATCAGTAGAAGGAACAGCCATGGTGCGAACCAGTTTGGGCGTTTTTACCGGTTGCAGTGTTTTATCAACCTCCACCTCGTAAATGGTTCCATTTACTTCAACCGTGGCGATATTATCTTCAATATTCTGAATTTCGACTTCGTATTGATTTCCGTGTATGGTGAATTTATATTTTTTCATAGAATGATACTATTTGGGTGATTTTCTTAATCCGTAAATTTTAGAACTCCAGGGAGAATATGTTTTACCTACTTTTGCAATGGTCAGTAACGTATTTTCATAATCATGGAGTTCGTTCTGATAAAAATATAATGCAAGAGCGACAGCAGCTCCGAGTTCGGAAGTCGGGTCTTCAGTAACAACCTTTTCTTCCACAATCCCTTTCTTTTTATTAAACCTCTTTTTCAGGTCGATACTGTAAACCTTTGCAATATTTTTGAATACAATGTAAAAAACAAGCAATGAAAGGAACACGACACTCATGGCAATTACCGTCATACCAATACCAATAGGATCGAGCTCCACAATTTTTTTTGCCCCTTCGTGAACCATCGGGGCTTTTTGTAATAAAACTAGTAACTTAATCATATCTTACACGTTTATAGAGGAATATTCGAATGTTTTTTAGGCGGATTCTGGTCTTTTTTTGTTGACAGCGACTGTAAAGCACGGATTATCCTGAACCTGGTATTTCTGGGTTCGATAACATCATCAATATATCCGTATTTTGCCGCCTGATAAGGATTAGCAAATTTATCCTTGTATTCGTTTTCTTTTTCTGCAATAAATGCCGCTAATTGGTCTTTATCGGTAATTTCTTTCAATTCTTTCTGATACAGAACTTCAATGGCTCCTTTTGGCCCCATAACAGCTATTTCTGAAGATGGCCATGCATAATTGATATCTCCCCTTAATTGTTTGGAACTCATAACATCATGTGCGCCACCATAAGATTTGCGCAGGGTTACCGTAACCTTTGGAACCGTAGCTTCGCCATAAGCATATAAAAGTTTTGCACCATGAATAATAATACCGCCATATTCCTGAGTTGTACCCGGCAAAAATCCCGGAACATCCACCAGGGTGACTAGGGGAATATTGAAAGCATCACAAAACCGGACAAAACGTGCGGCTTTGCGGGAGGCATTGATGTCGAGCACTCCAGCCAGATAATTGGGCTGGTTAGCAACAATACCTACTGACATCCCGTTAAACCTTGCATATCCGATAACAATATTAGGTGCAAAATGCCGCATGACTTCAAAAAATTCATTTTCATCCACGATGGCATGAATCACATCTTTTACATCATAAGGCTTATTCGGGTTATCAGGAACTATCTCGTTAAGAAAATCTTCCAGCCGGTCGACAGGGTCATTACAGGGAGCTAAAGGAGGATCTTCCAGGTTATTCTGAGGCAGGTAGCTTAAGAGTTTTCGTATGAGCAATATGCCTTCTTCCTCATCTTCGGCTACAAAATGGTTTACACCGGATTTTGTACCGTGTACCATAGCGCCTCCAAGTTCATCCACGGTTACGACCTCACCGGTGACCGTCTTCACTACTTTCGGGCCGGTGACGAACATATAGCTGTTCTTTTTGGTCATCATAATAAAATCGGTCAGTGCCGGTGAATAAACAGCTCCTCCAGCGCAGGGGCCAAAGATTGCAGATATCTGCGGAATTACCCCTGACGCCATTATATTCCGCTGAAATATCTCGGCATAACCTGCAAGGCTGGTAACGCCTTCCTGAATTCGTGCTCCGCCACTGTCGTTAATACCAATCACCGGAGCGCCGACTTTCATCGCCATATCCATCACTTTGCAAATCTTTTGTGCAAAGGTTTCTGACAGAGAGCCACCAAAAACAGTAAAATCCTGGGCAAAAACATAGACCAGGCGCGAATCAATGGTTCCGAATCCGGTAACGACTCCATCCGACATATAGGTCTCATTTTCAAGCCCAAAAATTGTACATCGGTGGGTTACAAACATGTCAAACTCTTCAAAACTACCTTCATCAACAAGCATATCGATGCGTTCTCGGGCGGTGAGTTTCCCTTTTTTATGCTGTGAATCAATACGTTTTTGACCGCCACCCAATTTTGCCTGTTCTCTTTTTTCGAGCAGCTCTTTTACTTTTTCCCGTATAGCCATTTTAGTATAAAATATTTGTTTATGATTTTACTTTTTGTTTTTATCCTCACATAACTCTGTCAGCACCCCAATGGTTGATTTGGGATGTAAAAATGCGATGTCCAATCCTTCGGCTCCTTTTCTTGGGGTTTTATCAATAAGCTGAATGCCTTTGGTTTCTAATTCCACTAAAGAATTTTCCAGATTATTGGCAGCAAATGCCAGATGATGAATACCTTCTCCCTTTTTCTCAATGAATTTTCCGATAGGGCCTTCCGGGTCTGTCGACTCAAGCAGCTCTATTTTAGTTTGTCCAACCATGAAAAAGGCGGTTTTTACTTTCTGCTCTTTTACTTCCTCAACAGCATAACATTTGAAACCCAGTATGTTTTCAAAGTATTTAATGCTGTCTTCCAGGCTTTTTACAGCTATTCCAATGTGTTCGATATGCGAAATATTCATGATAAAATTATTTTTACAAATATAGTGTTGATTTTAAAATACCATCAAATATCCTGAATTTTATTTTGCGTTAAAAGATTATTGTCTAAAAACGAACTTATTGTTTTACAATACAAACTCATATTCCGTATCCCAATTGGCTCTAATATTTATTACATTCGGGAAATAGATGACCGGTTCAGGTTGACGCCGTTTAAAATAATCTCCTTCATCCCATTTATTGTTGTTATTTAAATCATTTACAATGCGTATCATGTAATTTGCAGGGCCAAGGTTATTAAAAATAATTTGCCCGGATTTATCAACCTGCTTTTGTTCAAGCAACGATTTATCTTCTTTTAAAAGCTGAACGAGGTATTTTTTTCCACTTTCATTTTGCTTTAGCGTAAAGAGTAAACGTCCGTAGTCTTCGGGGCGCGAAACCGTAAACATACCTATGAGGCTGTCGTTGATCTGTCCATACATATCAGTATAGGCACCGGGAAGGATTTTTATGCGGTATGATCCTGATGAAATCCACTTATATTTTAAAATATAAGCTCTTTTATAAACTGTATCCTCAAAAATTCCTTCCGGCTGTACAACATTAAAAATACTATCTGTTTTTTCCTCAAGAATGATCTTTGAAAAATCAGTTTTAGATACAGGCCGTCCCAAAGTAAATTTAAGCGGTAAAAAATACGGGAGTTTTCCTGATGCAGCATTTGTCGTGATGCTCAGCTTGTCAGCCTCTTCCTCAAAACCCAGCCCCTTACCTGAAGGTTTCTTAACCGGTTTCTGATTCCCTGATATCTTTTTTAAAACAATTTCGGCTGTATCAATCAAAAACCCACTGTCTGTAAATCTGCATTTAAGGGTATCTAACTGAGTATCATAAACCCAACACGTAATAGTGTCTTTAGTCTTTGAGTATTCTTCAATTTTCCAATTTTCAGGTAAATCTTTATTTGACACCTGGATATTCAGATTTTTTACAGGATGTTTAAAAACCAGTTTAAATTGATGAAATGCATCTGTGCGAACCTTTAAAAGTTTTTGAATAGTGTCGGGCTGATAAAATAAATAAAGGTCTGTAGTTCGTATTTGTTCGGGCAGATATAGAGAATCCTGTTTGGCTGATGAAGAATCTTTTTTTGACCTAACCGTATCAATTCCAGTTGAAATATATTGCGGGCTAAGCATGCTGTCGGCAAAGGCAATCAACTCATTTGGCTGATTAAACTGCATATCGGCATTCATGTCTTTCAGTGCAAAAATTTTATACTTCTTTTTTGCAAGGTTTTTCAATATAAAACTTCCGTCTGCGCTTGTTTTAGTTATATACCCGGGTTTACTTTTTACGGGAACCGAATCATCGTCAGATGAATAAAGCATCACAAATATTCCTGGCTGAGGATCAAGAGTAAGTGCGTCAAATACCCTCCCCTGCATACTTAATGAATCCAGGATATTACTTTTTGAAAAGGAAAATTCAAAATTTCTTAATGGATTATTTTCCGTAATATCTTTTATTGATTCGCCAAAATATATGGTATATGTTACTGAATCCTGCAAATCCTCAAGCAGGGATACAACAACAGATTTGCCATTAATGTCAAAATCAAAGGCTTTATCCGTTGGTGGGGAAACGACAATCTGGTTAGCCTGGTCCTCAAGGAAAACATATTCATCAAAAGTGATACGGATTTTATCACCCGTAAAATTCGGTGAATGATTCGGCGGTTCGGATTTTTTTATTTTTGGAGGGGTTACATCTATAGGCCCGCCGGTTGGAGCAACGATATTGGCACATGAAAAAGCACATGATAAAAGAAAAAAAAGGAATAATTGTAATAATGCTTTTTTAAGCTTTTTCGACATAACAACATCATGATCTTCAGAACCTGCCGGGCAGATACTGATTTTAAACAGACGGTTTAGTATCGGTAATGGTCAGCTTTGTAAGGGCCTTCAACCGGAACGCCAATATAATCGGCCTGTTCCTTTGTAAGCCGTGTGAGTTTTACACCGATTTTTTCCAGATGCAACCTGGCCACTTCTTCATCAAGATATTTCGGCAAGCGGTAAACACCGATCTTGTAAATGTCTTTGTTTTTCCACAAGTCAATTTGAGCAAGGGTTTGGTTGGTAAACGAATTGCTCATTACAAAGGAAGGATGTCCTGTTGCACAACCTAAATTAACCAG
>CAZVKJ010000104.1:0-6614 GCA_964626855.1 uncultured Bacteroidales bacterium | reverse complement strand
ATACCGATACGCAATATGTAATAGTCCAAAAGGCTGGACTAAACATATTGTCTATCGGCATTTACCACTGCAAGATTATGAATTTGCACTTTGGACAATTTCATAATCAGCATTGGTATAATTTGCCTGAGCCATGAATGTGTTGATCAATTTTAATCCATTATGATTCTTACTATAACTATTTTATTAATTAACAATGCCTTGTTAAAAAAGCCTGTGATTGATCGCCTGAAAATTATTTTCCAGTTTCAATAATTTTATTCTTTAGTTCATCAGGAATGATGAGCTTGATATTTTTATCAAAATCATAAAAAACGATGATATCCAGAGCTTCCGCAATGATATTTCCTTTGTCATTAATAAGCTCATACTGTATACGGAAACTGGTATTTTTAATAGTGTCGGCTTTTGAATAGACAATTATTTTTCCGGGATAAAATAAAGGCATGAGAAATTGGCAGGAAGTAGAAGCGATTATTGGACCGGTTCTGTTTTCGGGCTTTATAGGTAACAACCCAACTTTTTCCAAAAAATCAACTCTGCCCGCCTGAACATATTTTAAGATTGCCAGGTTGTTTATATGTCCTAAAACATCTATTTCACTCCAGTCTATTCTAAGCTCAAGTTTAACTTTGTATCCTTTCATAAATTATTCTTACAATTTTTAATTTTAAACTTTTTAAACGTACCCGAAATAATCCACGCAAATTGTAACAGCTATGGTAGGTCAGAGCTTCAAAAAAAACGTGGTCAACCCAGCAATGGTGCAAAAAGATTTTCCAATTGCGATATAATTGATTCCGAATCATCCTTAATAATTCTCCAGTCGTCATCAGTAATGAGATTAACACCATTTTCGTACAAAATATAAAAAATTGCAGCGCCACCTAATTCATTCATCGTGATATAACGGATCAAATAGTTTGAAATATGCAGGGGCTTAAAAATGGATTCAAAACGATATTTAATAATACTGATATCATCAGTAGTTATCTTCTTTTCAGGGTTAGAAAACCTTACCGTAATTTCATAAGTCTTGAGGTTTTCTTTTCCAAAATTTTGTCCGAGTGAAATTATCTTATCCATAATTATTTAATTTTTAAATTGATGAGTGATTTTAATTGCATAAATGAGAAACTTTTTTCTATTTGTGATCCTTACACAAATTTAAGAATTATTTATGTATAAAGATAAAATGAGAAAAAAGAAAATGTTGGACTCTTTGCTGGAATGACCAATCAGTAATTAATCTGTATGATTTGCTTACTATGATTTTTTTATTCAAATCGAATTTTTGAAGCAAAATCATAAGCTTCTTTTTCAAGAGGCATATTGTAGTAGCCAAATTTTACAAATTCTTTTCCGTAGCGGGCTGCGAATTTGCATTCGCCAAACTCGCTTATTTGTTTGACATGTATCAACTCATGAAGCAGCAACCTAATTCCGCCTTGATCAAACTGCAAGCTTTTGTCCTTGATATAAATGTTTCGCCCGAATGTCATACCATCAGTGCGTTTAGGGCGTTCAAACCAATTTGCAGGTAAGGTGGCATTTTTTATTATCCGAACTTTATTTATATCAATAGTTGGGACAATAGAAACAATTTTATTTTTAATTGTGGGTTCAATCTGAACGCGCTTTTTATGGCAATTAACAATCCTGGCTGAAGCTTTTGCTGTATAATACACAACTATACCAGCTGCCCCAGTCATAAAATCCTTAAAATAATTCCAGGTTGCCATAAGTATATCAGAGCATGTTATTAATTTTCAGAACTATTATTTTCAATTTTCGATCAATGAACATATCTGTGAAATAGCGAATTTAGATTCATTTAGGGAAACGAGCATTACCCAATCATGAAACATTCCCGGATATTCATAGTAATTCATCGGGATACTTTTTTGTTCCATCAAGGTTTTCAACTTTCTGCAATCCGCATACAAAATATCATGAGTTCCGATAAATACACTAAGCTTGGGAAGGTTTTCTAACGAGCCATTGATGGGGCTTATCAGGTAAATTCCCGGATCCGATTTGCCTGCCCATGCCTTACCTGCCATAATTAAATTATCAGCTTTTAAGCTGACATCTTTCTCCTGAATTTCTCTGATATCAGGATTTGACATTGTTACATCAAGCCAGGGGGAAATAAGTATGATCTGATCTGCCTGCGGCATTCCATCGTTTCTTAGTTTTTCTGCAAAAGCCAGAGCCAGGCCTCCGCCGGCCGAATCGCCCATCAGGATAATTTCTTTTGCGTCGGCTTTGGATAAAAGATAGTTGTATATGGTATTCAGAAAAGCAAAGGCTTTTTCGTAAGTGGACGCAGGAGCAAGCGGGTAATCCGGAATTATAAAAGTGCAATTTGTTTTACGAATTATTTGTGAAGCAAAATTCCAATGCTGCCTGAAAATATTATTAATATAAGCACCGCCATGAAGAAACAACACATATTTACCCGATTTTTTAACTTTCGGAGAAATACTGTAAACATTTCTGTTATTAACCTGCATGATGTGAATATCAAATTCAGAATAGAAATGTTTGGGTATCGGAGCCGCTTCTGAAACAAAACGGTCGTTGCCTAATTTTCTAAGGATGCTGTTTTTTGGTAAGAGTATTTTTGCTGCAATTTTTACGATGCGTACTTCAATACTCGGTGCATACTGATGGATATAAATGGACGATGTATCTTTTTCTGTTTGAGCCACCGCAAAGGAAGAAAATGCAAATAAAAATAATATGGAAAGCATCTTGAAAAAATATAGGTTTCTTTCTTTTAAATAAATGTATTGCCCGAATGTCATACCATCAGTGTGTTTCGGCGTTCAAACCAATTTGCGGGTAACGTGACATTTTTTATTATTTGAACTTTACTTAAATCAATAGTTGGGAAGTAAGAAACAATTTTATTTTTAATGTCCGCTTGAATCTGGAGATGCTTTTTGTTGCAATTAACAATGCTGGCTGAAGTTTTTGTAACATAATTCACAACAACACCAGCTGTTTCTGAAATAAAATCTTTAAAAGAATTCCAGATTGCCATTAGACTAAAATTTTTCAGGAAAATATTCCAGAATATGTATTGCTTTTTCAATGCTACCATTTCTGTTTTAGGCATATAACTATTTTGTTAAATCATGAATCCCCAGATTCTTATAAGTTTCCATCATTGCTTCGTGGTTATCAGTGATGACAAGCAGTTTGTCGCCGGCCATAAGCAGCGTTTTTCCGGTAGGAATAAAATATTTATCGTCACGCTTGACCATGACGACCAGTGTATGGTCTGGCAAATTCAAATCCATAAGGTAACTCCCTTTGAGGAGTGTCTCCGGTTTTACTGTTATTTCACAGGTTACCGATTTTATTTCATCGGAAAAATCCATATCAAAAGTTTCCGACTTCCTGAAGTTTTTGGGTTTCTCGGCCAAGCCAAGCCATTTGGCCATTTGCGCGAGTGTAGTTCCCTGTAACAGCAGCGATACCAAGGTGCAGAAAAATACAATATTAAAAATAAACCTTGCATTGGGAATATCTGCAGCCAGCGGGAATATGGCAAAGATTATCGGTACCGCGCCCCGCAAACCTACCCATGAAACAAAGCTTTTGTCCTTTATTGTCATTTTGCGGAAAGGGGCTAAACAAAGAAAAACTGTCAGCGGCCTTGAAATAAAAATCAACAAAAAACTGATGATCAGGCCGGGTACCAGAACAGGAATTAACTCATGCGGATTTACCAGCAAGCCCAGGGTTAGGAACATGAGCAACTGACTTATCCATGCCAGACCGTCAAAAAAGTTCAGCGCAGAACGTTTATGTACAAATTTGGAGTTGCCGATCACCAGGCCGGCGATGTATACAGCAAGATAAGCATTCCCCCGGAGCAGATATGCCGAAGAAAAAATGAAGATACAAAAAGTAAAAACTAAAATAGGGTATAGAGAGATATTATCAATTTTTATACGGTTGATAATAAATACGGCAAATTTCCCGAGAACAAAACCTATCAAACCTCCGATAAAAAGTTGCAGCAACAGGTTCAGACCGGCCTGCAGGTAATCGGGTTCGGCCCCCATGGTAATGAGTTCAATGAATGTGATAACCAATACATAGGCCATAGGGTCGTTACTTCCGCTTTCAAGTTCAAGCAGCGGACGAAGATTGTTTTTCAGCCCCAGGCCTTTTGACCGCAGTATTGAAAAAACAGATGCTGAGTCGGTGGACGACATGATGGCTGCCAGCAGCATAGCCGATAAAATGGAAAAACCAGCTATTTGTATGGTTGTTCCCAATATCCACCAGATAATTAATCCGCTGAGGATGGCGGTAAGGAACACGCCCACAGTAGCCAATATGATTCCCCTGGCCATCACCGGGCGTATCTCTGTTATTTTGGTGTCCAGCCCGCCTGAAAACAAGATGATACACAAGGAAACAGTACCGATTGACTGGGCAAACTGAAAATTTTCAAATTGTATGCCCATCCCGTCGGTGCCGGCAAGCATGCCTACGAGTAGGAAGAGCAATAAGGCAGGTACTCCTAAACGCGAACCTGCTTTCCCCGCCAGAAGACTCAGGAAAAATAGTATGGCAACAGCAAATAGTATTAGTTCAATCTGGATGTTCATTCAACAATTTCATTTTTTATGTAATATTAATATTTTTTTGCAAGAACATTATCAAAATCAGTGTTTGTCATATATGGCGTTAAATTCAGATATCTTGTCAGATTCGATAATATTAATTCCTTTTTTTTCTGATTTTGCCAATAGGATCATGGCATTGGCAACCATTGATGCCTCGATACCCCGGTATTTCTTTAACCTGCCTATAAAGATAAAACCGAACGTCCGCATGAATGCTTTTCCTATCTTTTCGCCGAAGCGAAATTCTTCCCGCGGCCCCATTAGCATTGAAGGCCTGAAAATAAACAATCCATTGGGAAAAACTTTTTTCAGGTCTTCTTCAACTTTGCCTTTGGTTCGCAGATAGAAATTTTTAGATTGTGCATTTGCACCGATAGATGAGATATACAGAAATTTTTTTGCACCGGAACGAGCGGCAATTTTAGCAGCTGAGATCACATAACCATGGTCTATTTTGTAAAAACTTGTCTGACTTCCGGCTTTTTTGATCGTAGTTCCCAGGCAACAGAATACGTGCTCTGCATCAGTTTCTTCAAGAGATTCCATATTATCGAAATCAATAATTTTTTCAGTAAGCTTCGGATGACTGATACCTGAAGTTTTTCTTACCCATATCTTAACTTCCGTATAATCCGGATCTTTCAGGAGTTTGTATAAACAATTTTTACCACAAAGTCCTGTAGCGCCTATGATCAAAGCTTTATATGTTTTCTGCATGGTCTTTTAATTTTTTGATTATTATCTGCAATTTTTTGCAGATATCTTTTTCGGTTTCATCTTCATTTATTAGTAAGGTGTAATTTGATGATTCATAGTATTTTTTACGTTCTGCAAGCATTTTCCTGATAATCGATAGCGGTTTTTCACCTCGTAATATCAACGGACGTTTTTCAGTTTCTGATTTTATTCTTTTTAATAAAAGTCCGGGTGCCAGTTTTAAATAAAACGTAGTGCCATAATGGTTCATCGTTTCCATATTTTCAAAAAAGCAAGGCGTGCCACCGCCGGTTGCCACAACAATATCATCATTAATATTAATAATCTGATTAAGAATTTCTTTTTCAATTTTCCGAAATTCTGATTCGCCCGAAAGATTAAAAATTTCTGATATTGTTTTTCCGGCCTTTTTTTCAATCATGTCATCCATATCTATAAAACCAAATGACAATTCACTGGCCAGTATTTTTCCAATGCTAGACTTGCCACTACCCATAAAGCCTGTGAGAAATATTTTCATATAGTTTTACTTCTTTCCAAAGTTAGAAATTTTTTGGATATGTTAACAAATGTTTGCATAAGCTGCAGGAGTTGTTTTTTTAATTAAGGACTAATAATGCTATATTTGCCGTTTAATTCAGCGAAACTTTTTTAAAAAAATACAGCATTTCAAATGATCCCATTTTCTCCTCCGTATATTAGTGAAGACGCCATTAAGGCTGTTACCGAAGTTTTAAGATCGGGATGGATAACTACAGGCCCGGTTACTAAACAATTTGAGCAGAAGTTAACCGAATATTGTGGCAATAGGAAAACCCTATGTCTTAATTCAGCTACTGCCGGACTGGAGCTGGTTTTGCGATGGTTCGGTGTCGGGGAAGGTGATGAAGTGATCATTCCTGCGTATACTTATTGCGCTACAGCCAATGTGGTAGTGCATTGCGGTGCTAAACCTGTAATGGTTGATACAAATCCGTATGATTTCAATATCTCTGTTGAGGGAATACGAAGCGCAATCACAGCGAAGACAAAAGTAATCGTTCCGGTTGATGTGTTTGGATTTCCTTGCGATTACAATGAGATCAATGCTCTGGTCGGTGAAGAGTCCGTGAAAAACATGTTTCAGCCGAATAATAAGGTTCAGCAAACATTAGGAAGAATATTAGTTATGTCGGATGCCGCTCATTCAGTAGGGGCTATGTATCATAATAAAAAAACCGGATCGCTTACAGATGTTTCTGTCTTTTC
>CAZVKJ010000103.1:0-6640 GCA_964626855.1 uncultured Bacteroidales bacterium | reverse complement strand
TTCTTCACATTACGTTGTTAATTTCAGACTAAATTATAATGGCTAATGGTATAACTATCCGGGGATGTGAATTTAAAAACCTGACACCTTCAACAAACCCACAGGACAATGGCATTGGGATATTCAGCATTAATGCGGGGTTTAACCTGATACCTTACTGTACATCAAATGATATTCTATGTCCGGAGGAAAACCTGGTTAAAAATACATTCAATAACCTGAATTATGGCGTATGGGCCGGACTTTCGACATTGCCAATAAACATAGATCAGTGTGAATTTGAAAATAACTATTGCGGTATACTGGCTTTTCATGCACAAAATGTGAATATCACAAATAATGATATTAATGTAGGTACAATAGGATTATTACTAAATAGAAGCAATGCATATAAAGTACAGGAAAACACATTTTCTTCTGATAAAAACATCATAAATTATGGCATTGTTGTCATGGAATCTGGTCCTCATCCTAACTTAATTTATAAAAATACTTTTGAAAATAAATTATCTATTCCTTGCCATTCCGAAGGCGAAAACTGTGGGCCATGGAATACGGCACCGGTTGATGTTCCCGAATCACTATACCTGGGCGCAGGTTTAGTTTTTAAATGTAATGATTACGCGGGAGAGAAACAACTTTGTGATATTGAAATTACTTCGGGCGGAATAGCAGCGAATCAGGGTTTTTGTTATGATGTTAACACACCGGCCGGAAATATTTTCAATACAGGCCCAACATTACCCCAAGGAAATATTGCCATAGGGAGCCATGTTTCTTCACCATTTACCTATTATTATCATGATGCTGCTGATGCAATACCCGATATTTATTCATCATCCAATATCGATATAACAACACATAATTGTGATATATCAACCAGCAGTTGTCCCGGGTATTTTTCGGGCAGTAATCCCTCCGGTTTGATTAGTACTATTAATAATTATTCAACATTATTGATTTCAAAAGTCGCGCCTATAATTTATGGTAATACGCAAAGTTTATTAAATAAGGTAATTAATGCCAATACAACAACCGGGCTGACATTTGCTCAACTAACGAATGAGTTAATAGCTGTTTCACCCTATGTATCCGATACTGTTTTGATTGCTTCTATAAATAAATATGATACTCTTGAACCGGAGATGCTTAAGGAGGTAATGACGGCAAATTCACCTCTTACAAATAAGGTCAGGGCGGTATTGGATACCAAGGCATTACCCGACAGTATAATACAAGCTATTGGTTCTGTTCAAAGTGGTATTTCTGCCAGGGCCGATCTCGAGGCGCAAATTACAGATACGATGATGTGGATAGGATTCGCGGAGAATGAACTGGTAAGGCAATATATTAATGACACATCTATATCAGGGCTTGATAGCGTAATATCATATTTTACAACAAGGATGGATGATCTTTCGAGAAAAGCTCTTGTTGAAGCCTATTTTACCAAAAATGACAGTACTAATATGATCTCTGCGCTTGACTCTCTTACCTTGTATAATTATAGCGATACCTTATATAAGGATTTTTACACATTGATGTCAGATTATTGTACCAATAAAAAGTTATTAACAGAAATGGATTCTGTTGAGGAGCAAATCATAAGGGGCATAGCCGCATCAAATACGGAAGCGTCAGCACCTGCACAAGCTGTTCTGGCACTGGTCTTCAATGAAATACCCGGTATAGAGCTGGAGAAGTTGGATATACCCGATAGTATGAGTATTCACGGGTACTTATACTGTGATAGCCTATGCAATAATGGGTTGCCTGCTGCGGGTGACAGTATAATCGTATTGGATGCAGATACCGGCAAGGTAAGCTTTGTGTCGGTTGTAACCGATAGTAACGGCTACTTCGTATTTTACCTGCCCGAACTGTTAAAACTTAGTGATACGGCCTTATATGGCTTTGGAGCCACGGACGGAACTCCGGTTAAGGACTTTGAATTAAAAACGATCGATCAATGGATAGCTGCAAGCCCTATTAATCTTACCTTACAAAAAACAGAAGCCGATTTCACTTTTGATTCCATTCATTGCTTTGGCGACAGCATTCATTTTAATGCGGTTATTACCGGCGGAATGAAACCCTATACGTACTTATGGAATTTTGGAAACGATAGTACCTCAACAAGCTCAAACCCTGCAATGTATTACAGCCAGGCTGATACATTTAATGTGACGCTTATCGTAGCAAGCGCTGACGGATGTGTTGATACTATTAGCAAGATAGTTATTGTAAATCCCTTACCAACAGCATCAATAGTCCCGACATCTTTAACGATATGCGCCGGTGATAGTGCAAATTTTACTGCCTCCGGGGGGCAGGCATATTTATGGAACACTTCTGATACAACGTCAACTATTATTGTTACTTCACTAATAAATTCTACATATACAGTAACTGTCACAAATTCTTTCGGTTGTATAGATACGGCCATCAGGATTGTTAATGTAAATCCATCACCATGGGTTATAATATATTCCACAGCATATTCTGTCTGCACTGGAGACAGTGTTACATTTACAGCATCATCCGACAGTGTATCCTATTTATGGAATACTGCCGATACCACCGCCGTAATTACCTTTAAGCCCGATTCAACGGCTACCTATACTGTTACGGTAACTGATGCATCCGGGTGCACAAATACGGCTAACGGAACCATTACAGTATATTCTTTACCTGCAATTACGATTACCCCTTCATCAATAACTTTGTGCCCCGGGGATAGTACCACACTGACAGCTTCGGGCGGAGCAACATATTTATGGAGCACATCGGATTCTACGGATGTTATTTCCGTTTCGCCTGATTCAACTACAACCTATACGGTCACGGTAACAAGTTCTGCCGGATGTTCTGCAATGGATACCGTTGTTGTAGCCGTAGGAACATTTACCATTACAGGGAGAACCATGTATGCCGGGAAAGCAAATACCGGTACATCGCCCCATCCCCCCACATACAATTCAAGAACCTATGATATAAATAAGGTAATTGCGATACTTAAAAATCAATCGGGAACCGAAATAGCCCGAGATACTTCCGATGTTAACGGGGCCTTCACATTTTCCGATATCTGTAATGGAACATATACACTTTACTATGATAAATATACAGCCGATACGATGCAATGGGTTAACAATGTTAATTCAATCGACTGTTCAATTATACTGGCCTACATTGGTACCGATACAACCAGTGATTCTTCAAAGAACTTTTCACGAATCTATAAAAAAGCTGCGGACGTTAATAATAGCGGTAGTATTAATACTAATGACAGATCATTAATCCTGGCCAAAATCGGATCACCTAATAATGCTTCATATAACTTCTCTAAAGGCAATTGGGTGAATCTTGATACAACAATTACGGTTAATAATTCAAATTTGAATTTTACAGTACCTGTGATCAGTTACGGAGATTTTAATGCTTCCAGCAGTAAGTACCTTGATTCAACCAACACCTGGTCGCAGGTAAAAGCCTTGCCGGATAAAAACATTATTTATATTTCGGACGAGAACATGGTGATCAACGGTTCGGGGATATTAGAAATACCGTTGCGGATATATTCCCCGGTTGATGATTTTGCCGCCTTAGGGCTGGAATTGTATTACCCGGTAGCGGATTTCAAGCTGGTGAGCGCCTCTATGCCCAATACCGCTGACAGTAATGGGGTTTTCAAGATCAATCCTACCTTACAGGAGATCATAGATCATAATGATGACCTGTTGGTAACCGATGACAGCGGCACCATCAGGGTGGTGTTCGCGACAACAAAATACTTTAACATTGCCAGCAATGACGTGGTGGTAAATCTTGGGTTCCAGCCCATACACGAACTTACCCCCGGTGAAGTGGATTTTAAACTTTCCGGAACGGGAGTAATAGGCGATCAAAATGGTGAAATAGAATCGAAAGATTACAACTTCCTGATTATGCCGAAGATCTATGTACAGGGCAATAACAACAATGCTGAATTTGAATTTTCGGGTTATCCGAATCCGTTTACCGGTAATGCAACGTTGACATACAACCTTCCTGAAGACGGAATGGTAAAACTAATAGTTTACAATGCGATTGGAGAGCAGGTAGCGGAGTTGGTAAATGAAATGCAGGTTTGCGGCAAACATAGCGCCGTATTCTCACCTGATAAATTACCGCAGGGAATCTATACATTCAGGTTAGATTATACGGGTTCACAAAATTCAAACTGTGCCGTGCTGAAGATGATGCATTAAAAAGCGTTCTTCTGATATGGCAACAAGGCTGTCTCTATATGAGATGGCCTTGTTGTTTTATAAGAATACCCCGTTCGGCTAACGGTTCCACCTTCGTCGAATATATGAATACAGGCTGTGCCTGCAGAAAAAGTAATTTTTTTGTTTATGCAAAATATGGGGATTTGTAAAGGGTTTCCCTTTTCTTTGCCTCCCGTCCTGAAGCCTGTCTGCCGGCAGGCAGAGATGGAAAAGGGAAACCATGGATGAAAAGAATATTGTTGATCAGGTTTCTAAAAAAAAAGCCCCCGGATGTCCGGAGGCTTTCATAAGCATCCAAATATTACCGATTACACATTTCATGTAGTATCGGTATTTACCATTGTAATTTATTTTTTGTCTTTGGACTAAAAAATAAATACAATTGGTATAATATTACTTTTTGAAGAATTTAAATTCTTTTCCAAGGTATTTTCCTGAACCGTACAGCAACTCTTCGATACGAAGCAACTGGTTATACTTACAGATACGGTCGGTGCGGCATACGGAGCCGGTTTTGATCTGGCCGGTATTCAAAGCCACGGCAAGGTCAGCAATAGTAGTATCTTCTGTTTCGCCCGAACGGTGGCTGATCACAGCCGTATACCCGTGCAGATAAGCAAGATTTACAGCATTGATGGTTTCTGTGAGGGTTCCTATCTGGTTAACTTTAATTAAAATAGAGTTGGCCACATTTTTGTCAATACCCTGCTGCAAACGCTCGGTATTGGTAACAAACAAGTCATCACCTACCAGCTGAACCTTATCGCCAAGGGTTTTGGTCATCAGCGCCCAGCCTTTCCAGTCGTCTTCGGCCATGCCATCTTCAATGGAAATGATCGGGTAACGGGTGCACCAGTCTTTCCAGAAATCAACCATCTGTGCAGAGGTGAGCTTGTCGCCGGTGGACTTTTTAAGGTGGTATACATTACCTTTGGCATCGAAATACTCCGATGAAGCCGGATCAAGAGCGATGAAAACATCTACACCTGGTTTATATTTTGCCAGTTCAATGGCTTTAATGATAACCTGCAAGGCTTCTTCGTTTGATTTGAGGTTGGGTGCAAAACCGCCTTCATCACCGACGTTGGTTGAGTAGTTGGCCTTTTTGAGTACTTCTTTAAGTTTATGAAAAATTTCTGAGCCCATCCTGAGTGCCTCTGAAAAACTTTCGGCGCCTACCGGCATGATCATGAATTCCTGGAAGTCTACGCTGTTATCGGCATGGGAACCTCCGTTAAGAATGTTCATCATGGGTATGGGCAGCATGTGTGCATTAACCCCGCCTACATACCTGAACAGCGGTTGGCCGGTCAGCAGCGCTCCTGCTTTGGCGCAGGCCAGCGAAACTCCGAGTATGGCATTGGCGCCCATGTTGGCTTTATTGGGTGTGCCGTCGATATCGATCATGGCTTTGTCAATGGATGACTGCTCGGTAACGAACATGCCTTTAAGTTCTTCGGCTAATACTTTATTTACATTTTCAACGGCTTTCAGAACGCCTTTTCCATTATATACGTTCTTATCGCCGTCGCGCAATTCAACAGCCTCGTGGCTGCCTGTGGAAGCGCCTGAGGGTATGGCTGCCGTTCCGATAACACCTGCATCGGTCATTACATCTACTTCGATAGTAGGATTTCCTCTTGAATCGAGGATTTGTCGTGCATAAATTCCTGAAATTCTGCTCATAATGATTATTTTTTAAAAATAAAAAAGGATAAAGTAATACTTCACCTTATCCCTTTAAAATAAATTAATTGTTACTATTCTTTTGTTGTTTCTTCTGTGCCGGCACCTTCGTTTTCAGCATTTTCATTTCCTTCCGTTGTTTCGTCAACAACATTTTCGGGTGCTTTTTCTTTTACTGCTGAAGTTTTTGCTGCCTTGGGTTGTTTTGTAGTAGCCGTACCTTCATTGGTTTCAGCTTTTTTTCCGCCCCTGCGGGTTCTGCCTTTTTTAACTTCTTTGGCTTCTTTTTCCTGCAGCATGAGTTCATTATAATCGACAAGTTCGATGATACACATATCGGCCTGGTCGCCTAATCTTCTGCCGGTTTTTAATATACGGGTATATCCGCCCGGGCGTTCAGCGATTTTCTGGGCCACATCCCTGAAAAGTTCCTTGGCAGCATCTTTATTACCGAGATAGCTGAAGACAACCCGCCTGGAGTGTACCGAATCGGTTTTTGATTTTGTGAGCAATGGCTCTATATAACTTCTCAATGCTTTGGCTTTAGCCAGGGTCGTAGATATGCGTTTGTGCAATATAAGCGACGAAGCCATATTGGCCAGCATAGCGTGTCTATGCTCGGAAGTTCTTCCTAAATGATTGATTGTTCTGTTGTGTCTCATTTCTGTTAATCCTTATCTAAT
>CAZVKJ010000102.1:0-6641 GCA_964626855.1 uncultured Bacteroidales bacterium | reverse complement strand
ATTAACATTATTATCAACATTATCAATAAGTTACGAGTTTTGTCATGTACTAAGAAAAAACACAATAAAAATTATTGTAAGGCTTTGAATGCTTTTTTTACTTCTGAGCATTTTATTCATTTATCAAATTGAAATACAAAATTATCAAATAATAAAACAATAATGAAAAATAATAATTTTAAGAACTCAGTTACCAGATATCAATGCCGATTAGGACTAAAACTCCAAACTACTTGAATATTTTATTTTTTAAAATTGTCAGCATGGCCCGCCGAGGCGGAACTTTAGTAAAAAAATGTTCAGTTACAAATTAAACATTAAGAGGTTTTGGTTTTGATCTGCCAGATGAGTTTGAAAATTTGAATTTGGCGTGCTTTATTGGTTTCAGTCATAACAAAAATCCATTATAAAATTTTATTTTGATTTTCCGTGCCAAGCCATTATATTTGTATAAAATTTCTCCTATATGCGTATTTTGAAAATTTCCGGCTTGATGCTCCTGCTGTTTTTTTTAATGCACGGAAAGGGCTATAACCAGACAATCAAACCAACCCAAGTCTCTGGCTTGACTTTATGGCTGCGGGCTGATTCGGCCCTTGTATTAAATGGCGCAAACGTTGTGCAATGGAGCGACTGCAGCGGAAATAATAATAATGCTATGCAAGTTGATAATTCCATGCAACCAGCCTTTATTGATTCGGTTTCAAGTATTAACAACAAACCAGCTATACGGTTTGATGGCATCAATGATTTTTTGGCTTTTAATGAAATTTCAACTATACGCACATGTTTTTTTGTATGTAAACACGCCACAGGATACGGTGATTACAATACTACATTAGGACATTCATCTTTGTATCACTTTGTAGGAGGTACAGGGAACCATCTATTTTCTTCAGATTATGCCTCTCAAGATATTTTACAAGGGAGTATTTTTGAAAACAGCATAGGTTCATCACCATCAACAATAACGAAACCTACAAAATATAGCATTGTATCTCTTATTACGACAGGGAATGTTGCTGCAAGCAATATTGGAAGCGACAGGGGAATATCCAATCATTTTTGGAATGGGGATTTTGTAGAAATCATTATATATAGTGGGGCTTTAAATAATTCGGATAGAATTACTGTAGAGAAATACCTTGACCGAAAATATGCCGGACCTCCCGTTAACCTTGGTCCCGATATAAATATTCCTTATGGCTTTTGTAATACCACATTAGATGCCGGAAGCAGATTTACACATTTTCTTTGGTCTACAGGTGATACGACACAAATAATCAGTGTCGGGGCTTCCGGAACATATTCGGTAACAGCAACTGATTATTTTGGGTATTTAACTTCCGATACCATTAATGTAATTTTTCCCCACATAGCCTTATATGACACAGTATTTTGTACTGGGAGTAATGTTGTTCTTTCGACCGGGTTAGCCGGGAACTATGGATATCTTTGGTCAAATGGGTTGACTACACCAACAATTTCTGTTAATTCGCCAGGTGCTTTTTCCGTTACCGTTACTGATAGTTTGTCATGCTATAAAGAATCAGATACTGTATATGTCGGAGAGGACGATTTTTATAGTACGGTAAGCCTTGGCAGTGATACAACATTATGCGCAGGGGAATTAATCGGCTTGGTGTCTTCCGGTCCCTTACCATCAGGGATGACCTACCATTGGTCCACAAGTGACACCACTGCTGAAATACCTATAAGCACTTCTGGCGATTATTCTGTTACAGTAACTAATGTTAATGGTTGCATTGCAATAGATACGGTTTTTGTTACCATTGCCGGAATAGTACCTAATGTTGACTTTAGTTTTAATACTGCTTGCTCCGGATTAGCCAGCCAGTTTAATAACACTTCAACACCCGGGGGTACTACCTGGTTGTGGAATTTTGGCGATGGACAAACTTCTGCTTTAGAAAATCCTTCACATGTATATGCTACCGGTGGGGATTATAATGTGAGTTTGTTATGTTCCGATGGAAACTGCAGCAATGTAATATCAAAAACTATTCATATGCCCTATTCACCATCGGTAGCATTTGCAGTATCTCAAACCTGTATAAATATCCCCTATAGTTTTATTGATCAAAGTTTTGTATCAGAAGGCAGTATTGTAATATGGGACTGGAATTTTGGCGACGGAAGCCCCCATTCCGCGGTTCAGAACCCCCAGCACATTTATGCGCTGCCGGGGAACTACGATGTTTCCCTGACTGTCCAGACCGACAGCGGATGCACAGACATCGCCACGCACCAGATCACGGTGGTCGGTTCCGCCCCTGCGCCATCGGTATTTACACTTCTTCATCCTGTGGATAATTTTGTTACCACCGGTCATATTATCAATTTTGCATGGAATATTACGCCCGGAGCAGTTACCTATACTTTGGAATATTCAGTTGATTCATTATTTACAAACAATGTAATTGCTATTCCCGGCTTACAGGGGCCCACTTGTCAGCAAAACATTGGTTTACCCCAGACATACTATTGGCGGGTTATTGCTTATAACTTATGCGGTGATTCAATTATTTCGCCTGTCTTTTCTTTCACCTTTCTTTCATTAAATTCCATACCCGGCTTACAAATATGGTTGCGTGCCGACAGTAATGTGGTATTAAATGGGAATAAAGTCAGTCATTGGAATGATTGCAGTGGCAACGGCAATCATGCATTGCAGCCTGTTGCAGGTTCCCAGCCTCTTATAATTGACAGCGTACTCAATGGACTACCTGTTGTTAATTTTAACGGGTCTGGTTATTTAAGTTCTGTTTTTACCTCCTTAATCTCTCAGCCTATAAGCATGTTTATTGTTTGGGAAACATCATCCATTGTAACACAAGTTGTCATAGACGGGATGGAACTTGCTAAAAGACTCGTATTCTATCGTATTGGCAATGTGTCTAATAATTTAAACGGAAATACATCAACAGAAATATTCTATAACAAAACTGCTCCTTTTACTATTATATCCTCTGCTATTTCAAATGGGGCCAATTCGGAAATTTACGAAAATGGCATATTGAAAGTTACCGGCAATATCAGCGCCTCTGATTTAAACGGTATAACTATCGGGGCGCAATATAATAACCTCAATCCTCTTATCGGCAATATTGCAGAAATAATTATTTATAATTCTGTGTTAAACACAACCAACAGAAATACGATTGAGGAATACCTGTATCAAAAATATGCCGGGCCTCCTGTTAACCTTGGCCCTGATATTAATGTCCCCTATGGTTTTTGTGGCACCATGCTTGATGCCGGGTCGCGATTTACTCATTATCTCTGGTCAACGGGAGATACTACGCAAACCTTTGGCCCGACACAAAGCGGAACTTATTCTGTTACGGCAACGGATGTTTTTGGATATGTTTCGTCGGATACGGTAAACATTACTTATCCGCATATTAATTTAACAGACACATTATTTTGTTCCGGCACCAGCATCACACTTTCTACGGATTTAACCGGTGCTTATTCCTATAACTGGTCGAACGGGCAAACAACACCAACAATAAACGTGAATACGCCCGGAAATTATTGGGTTACTGTTACAGATACGAATCTGTGTTCAAAAATATCCGACACCATATCTGTTTACGAGGACACATTTCCTTTAACAGCAAGCCTTGGAGCCAATACAAATTTATGTTCCGGAAATATCATCGGGCTGGTTTCTCCTTCACCTTTGCCGGCCGGCCTGGCTTACCACTGGTCAACCACAGAAATCACCCCTGCAATTACAGTTTCAACTTCGGGCACCTACGCGCTGACTGTTACCAACAGCAATGGTTGCAGCGCCATGGACAGCATCCATGTTACTATTATCGGAACAGCCCCTGCGGCACATTTTACTTATTTTGCAGCTTGTTCAGGTGACCCCGTGCAATTCACCAATACCTCATCTCCCCCGGGCAATAGCTGGTTATGGGATTTTGACGACGGAGACACATCGCATGTTGAAAACCCGATACATATATATGCAAACGGAGGTACATATAATGTCAGTCTTATCGTTGCCGATGGCTTATGCAGCAATACTAAGGACAGCACGATACATATTTTTCAAAGGCCTGTCGCTGCCTTTACGGTCAGTACGGCATGTATAAACAATCCGTATGCTTTTTTTGATCAGAGCACTTCTGCTGCCGGGAACATCGTTGTCTGGGACTGGGATTTTGGTGACGGTAGCCTGCATTCAGCGGTTCAGAACCCCCAGCACATTTATGCGTTGCCGGGAACCTATGATGTTTCTCTGACTATTCAAACCGACAGCGGATGTATTGATATGGCGAACCACCAGATCACGGTGGTTGGTTCCGCACCGGTGCCATCGGTATTTACACTTCTTCAGCCTGTGGATAATTTTGTTACCACCGGTCATATTATCAATTTTGCATGGAATGGCTCGCCCGGAGCTATTACCTATACTTTGGAATATTCAGTTGATTCATTATTTGCAAACAATGTAATTGCTATCCCGGGCTTACCGGGAACCTCTTGTCAGCAAAATATTGGTGTCCCCCAGAAATATTATTGGCGGGTTATTGCTTATGGCTTATGCGGTGATTCAATTATTTCGCCTGTCTTTTCCTTCACGTTTCTTTCATTAAATTCCATACCCGGCTTACAATTATGGTTGCGAGCAGACAGTAATGTGGTATTAAATGGGAATAAAGTCAGTCATTGGAACGATTGCAGCGGTAATGGCAATCATGCATTGCAGCCTGTTGCAAGTTCCCAGCCTCTTATAATTGACAGCGTACTCAATGGGCTACCTGTTGTTAATTTTAACGGGTCTGGTTATTTAAGTTCTGTTTTTACCTCCTTAATCTCTCAGCCTATAAGCATGTTTATTGTTTGGGAAACATCATCCATTGTAACACAAGTTGTCATAGACGGGATGGAACTTGCTAAAAGACTCGTATTCTATCGTATTGGCAATGTGTCTAATAATTTAAACGGAAATACATCAACAGAAATATTCTATAACAAAACTGCTCCTTTTACTATTATATCCTCTGCTATTTCAAATGGGGCCAATTCGGAAATTTACGAAAATGGCATATTGAAAGTTACCGGCAATATCAGCGCCTCTGATTTAAACGGTATAACTATCGGGGCGCAATATAATAACCTCAATCCTCTTATCGGCAATATTGCAGAAATAATTATTTATAATTCTGTGTTAAACACAACCAACAGAAATACGATTGAGGAATACCTGTATCAAAAATATGCCGGACCTCCCGTCAACCTTGGCCCTGATATTAATGTCCCTTATGGTTTTTGTGGTACTATGCTTGACGCTGGTTCGCGATTCACCCATTATCTCTGGTCAACCGGAGATACAACACAAACCTTTGGCCCCACGCAAAGCGGAACCTATTCTGTAACGGCAACGGACGTTTTTGGATTTTTGTCATCGGATACCGTACAGGTAATTATGCCATCCCTTACTGTTTTTCAGGATACAACTGTCTGTATGGGCGACACCCTTCATTTTTCGGTGAATCTGGGCAATGATTATACCTATCTATGGCTCCCCGACAGCATCACCACCAACACGTTTACCATCACCCAGCCCGGCACTTACTCCCTCACCGTCTTTGATACCATGGGATGTCTGCGCACACAGTCTTTCACCGTCGTGGCGGATTCTTTTCCGGTTCAGGCTTCTTTAGGCCCCGACCGTAATATTTGCCAGGGGGATTACATCACGCTGCAAAGCGGGGCACAGCAGGCCGTCAGCTACCTGTGGTCCGACAATTCGGGCAACAGCTATCTTCCCATCAACGGGGCACCGGGTACCACACCCGCCTATTCCGTTACGGTTACCAATGCCAACGGGTGCCTGGCCATGGATACCATTATCCTTAGCATCAACGGGGTGATGCCCGTTGTGGCGTTCAGCCACGACTCGGTGTGCGAGGGAAGTGCCACACATTTCACCGACCTGTCGTCTGTTCCCCCTCCGTTCTCAATAGCTTCAAGGCTCTGGGACTTCGGCGACAGCACCACATCCACGATACAGCACCCTGTCCATGTCTATCCGGACGGCGGCATTTACCCTGTAACCCTGACCGTTATTACAGATTCAGGTTGTATGAGAACATTTCAAAAAAATGTCAAGGTTTTTTCACAGCCCGATGTGAACTTCCTGCCTTACGGGGGCTGCAGCGGAGTGGCCATATCTTTTGCGGATAACACTTCCTGTCCTTACGGCAATTTAACAGGATGGCACTGGGATTTCGGAGATACTTACGGCACGGGAAATGATACTTCCGTGCTGCAAAACCCCGTTTATACCTATGATTCTTCGGGCACTTATATTGTCAAACTTATCGCGGCCTCAGAAGCGGGATGCCTTGATTCAACCGAACATTCCATAGATATCAAACAATCGGCTGGTGTTGATTTTTCCAACACCAAGGCCTGCGCCAGCCAGGTAGTGTATTTCACCGATCAGAGCATCATCCCGCCCTGGGAATCTATCACGCACTATGAATGGCAGTTTGGCGACGGAACCGTATCCTCTGTTTCAAACCCTTCTCACTTGTTCGATACTGCAGGGATCTATCATGTAACGCTGACCATTAAAACCCTCAGCGGATGCGAGGTCT
>CAZVKJ010000101.1:0-6696 GCA_964626855.1 uncultured Bacteroidales bacterium | reverse complement strand
CAATTATATCACCGGGGTACTTTCCGAAAATCCATCTGTTGTTTTAAACTCACCCAAACAAGGCCCACCGGTGGCTCTTGCAGGACGGGTAAAAGTAAAACTGATAAAATCAGATGTACCAATCAAAAGCGGCGACTTTGTTACCAGTTCGGATCAACCCGGCCTGGCACAAAAAGCCATGCATCCCGGACCGGTTATTGGATATGCGGTAATGAACCAGAAACCGGACGAAGATTTTGTGGAGGTTCTTTTGCAGTTGGGAAAATACTATATTCCTCCTGCCTTTATTAATGATGACTTTGACAATGACAATTCCCTTGAAAAACCAAAGGGAAAACGGTAACATATTTATTAAGGGCAGTATGGCTGCATACATGCTAAACACACTGTCAGTCGTACAGCCAATTTCAGTCTCCATTAGCCAATCGTCACATTAAGCAGTATCGCCCTTTTTTGAGCGAAACTTGCCGAAATGCGAACCATCCTGTTGAGTGGTAACCGGAATTACTGCCTGTTTTAGTGATATGATGATTGTAAATCGCGCCAGGCCAGCAAACAGACATCTTTTCACTTATAACCATCTTCGCACACTTTGTGTTTCCTTACTTTGCACACTTTGCGGCAAAAAACAAACTGCATAACATGCAAAGCAATTCGCTAATATCGCTATGAAGACATTATCGTCACATTGAGCAGTATCGCCCTTTTTGGGCGATACTTGTCGAAATGTGAACCAGCCCTATTGAACTGTAACCGGAACCACCACCAATTTTTGATCAAAATACAAATTTCAGATACAAAATTCCCGTTTTTTTATTAATTTTGTATATTAATATTTTTATGTTTTTATGTTTTTATGTTTTGATATTTTGATATTTAGGCAATATAACAAATATGAAATTACGATTACCTATTTTACAAAGTGGTTGTTACACAATAAATCTGAAAACAAATAATTACTTGAAAATTATTTAATATAAATAATGCTAAATACCACATTCCATGAAAAAATATCTATTGGTTATTTTCTTAACGGGATTTTTCAGCATAATTGCCAATGCGCAGAAAGTGGGTGTTTCAGATGCCACCGGATTAACACCCCAAAGTCTGTTACATGTGCACAACAGTGCCGCGGGACAGTTACTTCAACTGACCACGGTGAATACCACCGGAGGCAACTCCCCAACGGTTAACAGCGGATTTAACATCAGCATTGATGGCAGTAAAAACATTGTTTTTAATCAGTATGAAGCTGCTAAAATGGCTTTTTATACTAATAATACCGAAAGGCTAACAGTTCTCAGTGATGGAAACGTTGGCATCGGGACAGCAGCTCCCGCAAGTAAACTGGATATAAACGGCAATGTGAATGTTGCTGCCGGTAATGGCACACGCGTAACCATTGGCGCACCAACCAGCTCAGGTGCGGCTATGCTGATAGGCAGACTTTCAGGGAATCCTTCCATTAAGTCCACTGACACCTATCTGATGCTCGAAGGAGGTGGCGCAAGCGGAATTGTAGGACTGAATTATTATGCCACTGGGGCAGTATTACTGGCTTATGGCGGCGGTAATGTAGGTATCGGAACAACCTCTCCCACTCAAAAATTGGATGTAAACGGTGTGGTCAATGCGGCCACCGGGTATAGAATTGCAAATGCCGCGGCAACAGGCGGTAATTACCTGCGCGGCAACGGAACCAACTTCGTAGCTTCAGGAATTCAGGTGTCTGATGTGCCTGTATTAAACCAAAACACCACAGGCACTGCAGCAAATGTTACGGGGATTGTTGCCCCGTCTAATGGCGGAACAGGGGTAAATAACGGTTCAAACACATTGATTATCCCAGCTTCCGGCACCGCTGTGCTCGGCACAGGCACAACAAATTATAATACATACTGGAGCGGTACAAATACTTTGGGTTCAGAACAATTTGTCAATGTTTCCCGGGGAGGTCTGGGAGCCAACATGACGGCCACCGCGATCGGAGCTATACCATACGCCAGTTCGACTTCTGCTTATAGCACTTTGCCTGCTGTTGCATCAGGTAATGCATTGATTTCTGGCGGTACTGGCACAGCACCTTCGTGGGGAAAGATCGGCCTTACCACGCATATTTCCGGAACTCTGGCTGTCGGCAATGGCGGTACAGGAACCACCACACTTACGGGGTATGTATATGGTAACGGCGCCGGGGCTATGACGGCCAGTACAACCATACCAACATCCGCATTAAGCTCAAGCACAATCACAGTATCTTCTTCAGGAACCGGATTATCAATCACCGGCAGCCCGGTGGCATTGGGAGGCACTGTTACTGTAAATTCTAACGCAACTTCAGCCAACACGGCTTCTACGCTGGTTGCACGAGACGGATCAGGAAACTTCTCCGCAAGTCAAATCAATGCCAATCTGCTTGGCTTACTAAAAATGACAGATAACAGGGTTATTTCGCCTTCTGCAATTGCTGCAGGATCCTTGCAGTTTGGGTTTACCTCGCTAAATAACAACAATACCGCTCCTTATGGCGACTTTTTACACCTAAGGTCTTATACTGACGCATCAGGAGGCAACGACAATCTTATTGTTTTCAGAAAAGATGCCATCGGAATGAGAATTTATCAACAGGCATTTGGTAGCGCTACCGCTTATTCTACATATAAAGATGTGGCCTTTACACAGGATGTAGCTACAGGTTATATCCAAAACCAAACGGCTGCCGATCAGGCCGCCGGTTTCCGTATCAATGGAAACGGGATATTTAATGGCGGCAGTGTGGGTATCGGAACAACCAGCCCATCCGAAAAACTTGATATCGCAGGTAATATAAATCTTCAGAATTTATCCACCGGAAGGCGTGATATTAGAGGCACCATGGCCGATAATGATTTCTGGAGTATCGGCGCTAATTCCACAGCCTCAAATGCCGGAGTACTTGAAATTGCCACCGGCGATGATGGCCAGGCAGCAGGAAGCGCTGAGCCTATAGTGGTCAGGCAATACGGTCCTGGCTCCCCGTGGAGCGGCACATTGGTGAGAACGGCTTATCTGCTGGATGCCTACGGGTATTCTTCCTTTCCTGGTAACGTAGGTATTGGCACCACCTCACCCACGGCCAAATTGCATATCTCTGCCGGCGACGGATCTCTTGCCTTATTTGGCCCGAACACCTCCTGGGGAGGTAAGTTATTTGTTGGCGCAGCTCCAAACCAAAATGTAGCTTCAACAGCTCAGGTAATATCAACTGATGGCAATTTGCATTTAGACCCAGCTCCCTCAAAAAATATGTATTTGGGATATTACCAGGCCAGAGATATTTATATCAATCCTAACGGCGGCAATGTAGGTATCGGAACCACAGGACCTGGACAAAAACTTGTTGTTAGCGGAGGCAACGAGGACATTATCGCCTCAGGAGGAGGCCTTAGATTAGGTGCAAACAATTGGAGTGATGCAGGCCCCACCTACGGGCATATTATCACATCAAACAGCGGCCATAATGCCCTGATGATTGTCGGCAACAATGTTGCTGGTAACAGCGGCCGTGGTCGCGAAGTTAAAGTTTGGGATTATCTCAACGTACAGGGGGCATTTAATATTACAGGCCAATTTGTCAGCGTTGGTAATACAACAATGGTTACGAACTTAAATGCAGATTACCTTGACGGGTATCATTATTCATCTTTTGCGACATCGGCACATACCCACACCCTTGATAACGTCTGTGATGCCGGAAACACTACTGATCAGAATGTCTATTTTAACAATGGCTCCCCGACAATTTATCTACAAGATAATGACAACCGATCCGGAATGATTCATATGAATTCCAACTTATTATATTTTCTCTCAGGAAGTGGAACAAATAGCACTTCATGGGCAACAAACGGATCTTACTGGCCCCTCACAATTAATATGACATCTGATGAATCAACATTCGGAGGTGCGGCCTATTTTATGGAAGGCAATGTCGGTATCGGAACCACCACCCCGGCATACAAGCTTCATGTGCCTTCCGGATATATTGGAACTGATTATATAAACACTACCGATAACGCAGTAGGATCAGGGGTTACCGGAATTATGGTTAAGGCCGGAGATAACTATCACAGAACAGCAAATGCCGCCGCAGTGTTATCGTTTTTAGGTGTCACATCGCCAACCGGCGACAATTTAGGAAATCATACAGCCACAACAACCCTGAATATGAACAACAATCAGTTGGTGATAAAACCGGATGTTACAGCAAACATTGCTTCAGGAATTCACTGGAATGGCGCAGGTGATTATTCCTATGCCATTTATGAAGAGTCCGGAGCCTGGAGCAACCCCTATCCTGATCTGAATATTGCTTTTCATACCGGTATTAAAATTGGTGCGCATTCATCATACGGAGGTATGAGGTTCTACAATAATTCTGATATGGCCACTTTGGTCATGTCGATAAATGATGCCGTGAGCGGTGCCGGTGCAAACAATGTTTATATGGCTTATGATGTTGGTATCGGAACCACAAGCCCCACTAAAAAACTCCAGGTAAACGGCACCTTCGGAGTGGATGTGGACAACAACGCATCTTCACCACCACATACCGGATATGTTGCATCAGCAGATATTGCATACAGCAGGGATGATATTTCCGGCTGGACTGCCGGGCCTTCAGGGGATGATGTAGTTAGTGGAGCCATACCTATTTTTTCTTTTAATATGTTTGGGACTGATTATACCACTTTATACATTAGCACAAATGGATGGGTTTCTTTTGGAAGTGCCGGTTCATCTATTTCTCCATATGCACTTCCTTCATCGTATTTCAGCATGCCGCTCATCTGCGTTTACGCCCGTGATATGGTAACCCGTGGCAATGGGATAAGATATACCACAGTAGGAACTTCCCCAAACCGCACATTTATTATTGACTTTGAAATTGAAACATATTCAACCGGATATGATGTAACAGCCCAACTCCAGTTGCATGAAACTTCAAATCTTATAAATATCAGGTATTATTATACAGCTCCAGACGCATGCGGACAGTCCTCAGCAACCATTGGAATCCAGGGAGCTGGTGGCAGTGTCGCAACGGCAGTACCAATTTCTTATAATGGAAAAGTTCTTGACGATAATGCTAATCCCCAGTCCGTTTCGTTCAGCCCGGTCAAATATTAATAACTATGAAGCAAATTTTTTTGACTTTTGTCTTCTCTATTTCATTCGTAATCCCGGTAATGTGCCAAAAAGTTGGAACGATCGGGAAAAACCAAATCGATGATGTATTCCTTTCCACCCTGCAGTTTGTTCATCCCGAATTTGCTTTTTCTCCGGATTCTCTGGATTTCACAAGAAGACTTTTCAAATCGTATATACTTCCTGAAGCTTATGCTGATACCGCTAGAAAATTGGGCTTAGATAAAGACCCTGAAATAAAACGCCAATTGGAAATTGTAAAAAGATTAGCGGAGAATAATTATCTTGCAATGATCTATCAAAAAAAACAGGTGATTACATGTGATATTACTGATGCAGAAGCAAAACAGTATTATGATGTGAACCGCGCTCAATTTACCGAACCAGGTACTTATTCATTTTTACAGGCATATATATCCGACACATCCAAAGCTACCATTAAAAAGGTGAAAGATATGCTTATGACCTATTCAAAGATGGGGACATCCCTTGACCAGTTTAAAATTGGGGCTGAAGGCCAATATTCAATAAATTTTGAAAAGAATCTGACTCTTCGCCCCACTGACACGTACTATAAATATTTAAAGAATGCAAAACCTAACGAATTAGTTGGGCCCATCAAAATAGATATAAATATAATCATGCTGGTGCTTATTGAAATGACTCCAGAAAAAACAAAATCTTTTAATGAAGTAAAAGAAATCTGCAGGCAAAATGTGAAAATGGAAAAATCAAACCTGAAAGAATTGGAATTTAGAAAAAAAGCAACTGATAAATATCCAATAAAATTAAATAAAAAATACTTTGAAAATAAAAGGTGAAAACCTTTGGTTTCAGTGTATTCAATTCAACAACATGCCGCTATTGCAATAATTGACGGGGTAATTTGAGCCTCAGAAACTTTAGCCACCACATACATAATATTTTCACGAATTGTTTTTTAGGTTATTATCAACCAATTTCATGATAAGACCCATATAATTTCAGAAATATATATATTTTTTTATTATTTTATCATAATTTTTTTATGTATATTCTATTTTTATAAAAAAATCAATTTCAGCCTTCTGTGCAATGAAATATAGTATAAACTAACCTCATCAAGGTGTTTTTTTAAAAAAAATATTGCCAAAAACAATATAGAAAGTCATTTTTTTTTGATAATTTTGTATAATGATTTGACTAAAATCACAGTTCGTATTTATGAAAAAAAACCTACTATTTGTTTTTTTTATCTTAATCGCATCCATACTCCATGGCCAGGGACTGATAAACGATGGTGCCGCCATTACCATTACCAACGGAGCCACAGTAAATATTGTAGGAACCGGAGGCAACTTCTTCAACAAAGATAATGGAACCAATACCGGAACCCTTAACTTATCAGGACTGATGGATGTTAAAGGGGATTGGACCAACAATTCTTTAGGCAATGTCCTGACATCCGGATCAACCGGCACCGTTACCCTGACAGGTACCACACAACAGGAAATAAAAGGAAGCACAGCA
>CAZVKJ010000100.1:1674-6715 GCA_964626855.1 uncultured Bacteroidales bacterium | reverse complement strand
ACATCCCAGTCTTCCGGAATCCATCCGATAGAGGTAATTTTATAACCGTCATGTTTTTCTTTATCAGTTATTGTCATTTCCATTCAATTGTTTTCGATTATAATCCAAATGGTTATATAAGGATTCGCCCCATTGCCTGTTTATCTCCATAATCTCTTCGGATACTAAGGGTTTGTGCAATAGCTTTTTTATAAAACTTTTTGTTTTTAGCCCCTTACTTTCCTTATCAAAATAGTCCATCAGCACTTCGTAATGATAGCGCTCGAATCGTATTTCTATGGAATAGTTACATCCGAAAGGATTAAGCCCGCCTTTTTTATAAGCGCCAAACGAACACATAAACCTCATGATTGCATGGATAAAAATTGTTCGTTTAATAGATAAACTCAGATAATCCTTTATTTCTTTGGAAGGTATTTCATTCCGAAATGAAAATATTTTGTTTTTGTTATCTATAAGAATATCTAAGACGTGATTGGGCTCATTATAAAATTCATTGAATTTTGAAGCCGTCAGGGCAAGTTCTGAAAACAATGCATATACCCATTGGTTGAATGCTTCATTAACAATGCCAAAGGTAAGGCCGGTTTTTATTTCTTTTTCATTGTCTTCGGCTTCCACTTCCTGTTTTAGCAACGTCAATTTTTTGTCAAGGTCATCTGCGTCTTCTATGCTTTCGCCTTTTGCCGCTTTTATAGCCATTTGCAGCGACTGTATACATTCCTGTCCTACAAATTCGGCTAAGGGGTCTATATTTTCTATCGAGCTGAAATTTAATGCAGCATAATATTCCTTTCGTTTATCGAGTTTGATAATGGCAGGGACATAACCACATAACATTAAAATTAAGTTCATCAGTATCCTGGCCATACGTCCGTTTCCGTCTCCGAAAGGATGTATCTGGATAAAGCGAACATGAAATGCACATGCAATATACAGCGGATGTAAGTCGTATTTTTTCTTTTTCCGTTTAGGAGGATCAATCTGGTTATTAAGCCAGTTGATTAATTCATTCATCAGTCGGGGTACTTCCTGTGGCGGTTCAAAGTCTATTCGTTCGCCGGTAGGGGAGTACAGATAGTTGGGTAGGGTTTTATATTCGCCCGGGTTTATTTCTGCCTCTCCGGCATAAGGCTCTACCAAAATTATTTTATGAAATTCCTTTATAAGGCTTTCGGTAATTTTTAAATCCTGATGAATAATACTTTCCAGCTTTTTTAGCGCTTCGTTATGTCCACGCATTTCGATATAATCCCTAAAGGGTTTTCCCTGGGATGTAATCCCGTGCAGCAAAAAAGCTTTGGTTTCGGATACGGTTAACGTATTTCCCTCTATACTATTGGAGTGATAATTCCAGTCCAATCGTAGTTTTTGATTAAGCCGGTTTATTCTGTCTTCGGGTATAGGGCGTAAAGCATCCAGATTGCTGCGAAGCAAATCCATTGTATGAATAATCTCTTGTATTTCCATTTTCAGATTGGTGTTAAATTCCTAATTCCTTTAAATAATCGGCCAATTTTAGCTGTACGGAGGATAATTCTTTTTCCAAAGCCTCAATTTCATCCTGTACAGCTTTAATATCTACTTCGGTTTCTTCCTCAAAAGTATCCACATAACGGGGAATATTCAGATTGAAATCGTTTTCCTGTATTTCGTCAAAGGTTGCCACATAGCTGAATTTATCTTCCGCTATGCCTGCCGGTAATTTTCCTTCGTTGAACCGGCGATAGGTTTCTACTATATGATCAATATCGCTGCTGCGAAGTTTATTCTGGTTTTTTGCTGTTTCATATTGCCGGCTGGCATCAATAAACAGTACATTATTGTTTTCCTTTTTATCCGGATGGGAGTTTTTTCCTTTGTTAAATATCAATATGGCGGCAGGTATACTGGTTCCATAAAACAAGTTGGCCGGCAAACCAATTACCGCTTCCAGTATGTTTTCCTCTATTGTTTTTTTACGGATTTTTCCTTCGGATGCCCCGCGAAACAATACACCATGGGGAACCACAACGCCTACTTTCCCATGTCCTTCGTAAGCTGTTTCTATCATATGGCTGATAAATGCCCAGTCGCCCTTGCTTTTTGGCGGAATACCACGCCAGAAGCGGTTATATTTATCGGCTTCCGCTTCATCGGCTCCCCATTTATCCAATGAAAAAGGCGGATTTGCTACCACCGTATCAAATTTCATCAAACGATCGCCTTCCTTAAGTTTAGGATTACGGATTGTATCACCCCAACGGATAGTAACATTATCAAAGTCATGCAAAAACATATTCATTACTGCCAATGCCCACGTACTTCCATTGGCTTCCTGTCCGTAAAGTGAAAAATTATCAGAGCCTATTTCTTTTCCTGCCTTAATCAATAATGATCCCGAACCACAAGTTGGATCGCTTATTCTTGCACCGGGTTTCGATTTGGTAAGTTTTGCTATCAATGTGGATACTTCGGCTGGCGTATAAAACTCGCCGGCTTTTTTACCGGCATCACTGGCAAAGTTTGCAATCAGAAATTCATAAGCATCACCGATAATATCGCTGCCTTCTAAACGTGAAGGGGTAAGATCAAGGTTGGAGAAGTCAATTAACAGGTTTTTCAAACGGGTATTTTTATCTTTTACATCTCCCAGGTTGCTGCTGTTAAAATCAATATTCCGGAATAAACCCGAACCATCTTCACTGCTTAATTTTTCACGGTTGGCTTCTTCCAGTTCATTCAGTGCGATATTGAATAATTCGCCAATATTTACTTCATTCCGGTGCTCGAACAAATAATTAAAAGAACAATGCTCAGGAACAATAAAGCGTTCATGCTTCATCGCCCTGTCAGCGCGTTCATTATTGCCATTGTATTTCACCAAGTATTCGTTATACTTTTCCTGATGCACATCGCTTACGTACTTTAGAAACAGCATGGTTAAGATATAATCCTTATACTGACTCGGATCGATCACACCACGAAAAGTATCGCATGCTTTCCATACTATATTATTTATTTCTTTTTGAGATAGTTTATTATTATTCATTGTTTTTATTAATGGCATTAATCAATTGTTGTTGTATTAGTTTTTCCCGAAGCAGTTTAATTTGTTTTTTTAGTTCATTTTCTTTTTTCCAAAGGTAGGTGATTTTTAATATTAGTTTTTGAGTTTCAACGGGTGGAATTGCAATATCCAATTCTTCCAAAACTGCTTTTGAAATAGAAGCGATAGAAGTACCTATAGCTTTACCTTTTAAAAGAGTCTGTGTATTGGGATGATTAAGAAACCAAACCAAGTATTCGGACAAAATTCTGTTATGATATTCTTCATTTAAGCGAATCACAAAAAAAGAAGTGGAAGCAACAGCACGTTCATTTTTGCTTTCGTACCAGGTTGCAAAGTTTTTGGCACCTTTAGCTGCAAATAAAACATCGCCATGTCGGAGCAAATGCTTTTCGGAGGCAGAATCGGCTTTTAAATCAGGATATAATGTTGAGGTAAGTATTCCATTTTCATCAAAATGCTTGGCTTGCAGATAAATGATTTCTCCTTTTGCTATTGGTTTTGCAAAAAATCCTGTCTGGATAATGGCTATATGTTTAAGTGTATTCTTCAATTTTATTTTTAAGTAATAAAACTACAAAATTATACTAATTTTTTAATGTGGCAAAATATTTTAAAAAATATTTTAAGTATTAGCTCTACAAACTTTAAGAAGTTATTTAATAATGTTTGGCAAACAAATTAGTTTTGGAATCTCTTTTGTTTGTTAGTAAGCAATATAAGCTTATAATTATTTTGATTAATGTTATTTGATTTTATTATAAATGAGGTTATGAAAATAATAATTAAAAAGTAGGAAAGTGTTTTTTTCTTAAATCTCTCCATGATGATGCAGGCTGCCATCTTCCTTTACCGGAACATGGCAGCCTGCAATTTGATTACTATAATTTAAAGAAAGGTTGAGGCATTATGGATGTTATGATTTATCCGTTGGCAATACGACAAATCATTGATGTGGTTACTCCTCTTTTTCTAATTCCACATCTATCTCCAGACTTTCGGTTTCTTCTATTTCAAACTCGAGACTATAGGGTTGATAGCCGGTATAGGTAACTTCAAGAGTATATTTGCCGGCGGCGGTAAGTTGCACCACAAATTTACCACCGATATCGGATACGGTATTGATGGCGGTATCCTTAATCTTTACCATAGCACCGGCGATGGGTTGTTCGGTTTCAAAGTCGGTAACCACTCCACTCAATTGCAATGGATTTTTCTTAGTATGGCGGATACCGTAATCAATCACTTTACGGGCTTCTTTGTAAGCCTGGTAGAAATCGGGCTGCGATTTTTTAAAATATTCAACATCCAGGTCAAGACGTTCCTTTAACAACAGACTGGTTTCTTTAACTAAGGCGCGGATATTGCCGTTAAAGATTTTTCGATTTTTCTTTGTTTCAATGGGCAAGGTTACTACTTCGGCATAGGCATTGATTTTATCGCTAAACTGTGCGAGTACTTCATCGGTTATTTCGTAATCGGCCAATGCTGCCTTGTTTTGCGTGGCAATGCTAAGGATGCTGTTGCACTTATCTTTGAATTCATTGTCGCGAAGCAGGATTAAATCGGAATGTGCAAAGCGTACCTGATCCATTAGCAACAGGTTATTAGTGGCTGAAGCTAATGAACGTAGCCTGCCTGCGATATAAATACACGAATCGGTGGCTATGGTTCGATTTTCCTTTTTTAATTTGCTCGCTCCATTGCTTTTAAGCTGAAGCTTTGCCCTGATTTCATTAATGGTTATTAATTTTCCATCAAAAACAAGGTAAGTATTGGCAAAGGGTTTATAATTTTCCCATAAGATCTTATTTTTGATGCATACACTCTGTGTTCTCTCAAAAGAGTCAATCACGTTTTCGGTTTTATTGTTCATAATTTTCAATTTTAAAAGGTTATTAAATAAATTGTTACTAATTATTTATTCGATAGTGTTAAGTTTATATAAATGAAATCAATATATTGTATTCAAGAGCAGAATTGCGTTTAAGC
>CAZVKJ010000100.1:0-1574 GCA_964626855.1 uncultured Bacteroidales bacterium | reverse complement strand
CGTTTAAGTCCCGACACATTGCGTTTAAGTCCCGACACATTGCGTTTAAGTCCCGATACATTGCGTTTAAGTCTCGACACAGTGCGTTTAAGTCACGACACAGTGCGTTTAAGTCCCGACACAGTGCGTTTAGAAAATAGATTATTTTATTAAACACCGGGAAAACAGCATTATAAAAATTCAAATTTTAGTTAATCCTTGCAAATAGGTCATTATCCCAGACGATAAAATCATTATGCCGGATACCATATCCATTTTAAAAGGAAGTTCTGCGATTAATGGGTTTTGGAAACAATACTTACCGCCGGGCAGAATAAATAAACAAAGAACGATTTTAAAAATGCAATACAAAGATACATCCCCGGAAAGCGAAAAGGGATGAAATCCAACAACTCCACCCAAAAATCCAACAACTCCCCCCCAAAATTCTATAACTTCCCTGTGTTAGCCAACAAACAGCCGGATTACTTAAAAAAAAAAGAATAAAAACGGAATAAAAGAGAAGTAATTCAGGAAAAAGAAAATGTTCCAGGTAGGGGAGAAGGGAATTATTGACGGAATATTTTCAGGTATTTGATAAAATACTGGCGGTAGGTTTCGCTTAAGGGAACTTCGGCATTGTGTTGAAGGTAAATCGTCCCATCCTTCGAATAATTGGTAACATGATTGAGATTAATAATATAGGAGTGATGTACTCTTATAAAATTG
This sequence comes from uncultured Bacteroidales bacterium, assembly GCA_964626855.1. Taxonomy (GTDB): domain Bacteria; phylum Bacteroidota; class Bacteroidia; order Bacteroidales; family CAIWKO01; genus CAIWKO01. The sequence goes on along the minus strand of CAZVKJ010000100.1, from coordinate 866 downwards.
TGAGGACGAAGCAATTCTTCATAATGTTTCAGATTTTTGGTACAACAAATGTCTTTTCCGTTCTTAAGTTTGATTTTGGTGCAATAACCGTCGGCTTTGCAAAAAAGGATGTCGGGAATAGATACAAAGTGGAAAGCATCGCTCGTTCCAACGCCAATCTTGTTAAAGCCTGGATTATCCGGGTTCATGTTATGGAGCAAAAATTCAATTTTACTGGCATCCGTTTGATGCAGCAATTCTTTTTTTACCCGGTTTATGGCTTCTATTAAATCTTCAGTAGTTATGGGCTTTAACAAGTAATGAATAGCACAGTATTTGAAAGCCATTTCAGCATAACTGCTGAATGCCGTAATAAAAATAATGTTGTATTGGCGATGATTTAATTTCTCTAATAAATCGAAAGCAGTGCCATCGGAAAATTTGATGTCAAGTATTAGCAATTCCGGTTGATGTTTTTCGATGGTTGCCAACCCTTTTTGGATGGTGTCGGCAATATCCACCACCTGCACCTCCGGACAATATACATCGAGCAGATGTTTCAATGCATCCTGCGCTGCTATTTCATCTTCTATGATGATAGTACGTATCATCAGAAAACAATTTAATTAATGTACAAATATACAAATTTCTAATCAGCAAATATTATTTCATTTGCTTTATGCAAAATTATACTTTGGCAGCATTAGTATATCAGCAAATTATCAAATTATCTCATTAAAACATTCGTACATTGGCTAATTAACTAATTCCCCGGCTGAACGGCAAATGTTTTGCCGCCCGGAACATAGCGATCTCGAGTACCCGGGATGCAAATTCCGCTCGGCAGGGGTGGAGTTTTTTCTATTAAACCCTCAGGGTTTGGCAAA
>CAZVKJ010000099.1:0-6973 GCA_964626855.1 uncultured Bacteroidales bacterium | reverse complement strand
TTAAGTATTTATTATGCCACTTTTAGACTATTATATAATAGCTAATGGTATTATTGTAAATTTTTCAGGTAAAAAAGGCTAAAAATATAACTGCAAATTTGTTTATCATAGGATTTGAAATTTTTTAATTTTCATTTTTCCTGCCAACATACAGGAATTGACTTGAAAATCCTGATATTTCAGGGTCTTCACATATTGAGCGTAATGCCGAAATCAGATTTTTTTTATTTGATCCGGTTTGAAAAATTCGTAAATCACCTTCGGAGTATCTATCTCCTATCCCTTCCAGGTTGCGGATATGCATGGTGTCAAATCCATGCGGTTCAATTGAATTTACTGCTATTTCGGGAAGGCACTTATATTGAGGAACCATATAGCCCTGGAATTTTATCGTAGTGATTGCATCTTTTAACAGGTGCTTTACATAATCGGAACAACAAGGCGAATGATCATGATGTTGGGGGTGCACATGATTAAATGTACTTAGAAACACAGCAAACAGAACTCCGCCTTTTTTCAATATTCTGAAGGCTTCGGCAATAGCTTTGGTACGTTCCTCACATGCTGTGAGATGATATAAAGGACCCATAAGAAAAACTGCATCAGCAAAATCCTTATCTATAAAAGACAAGTCGGTTGCACAAGCAACTTTTGAAAAGAGCACATTTTCTTTATAGTTTTTATCAATCCGATTTTCAAATGATTCCAGAGATTTTACCGAAAGATCAACCAGACCAACATTACATCCTCTTTTCAACAGAAATTCCGCATACCTGCCTGGCCCTGCCCCAACGTCAATAACAGTCGAACCCTTTGAAATATACTGTTTCATTAATTCTGTAATAAGTTCGAATTCTGCTTCAAACAAAGGATTTGAAACAAGACGGTGGTATTCTTCATTCACTCCCGCATCGTATGCCGCCGCTATTATTTCATTATTTGTCATGATTTGTCAAATGTTCTAAATCGGGTACTATCAAAGCCCTGCCTTCGTATGGTATTGAATGCAATTCATAATCATACACCGTTTTCAGGTATTCTTCGTTCCATGATTCATTTTTTGTAAGAGGGCGTTCGAGCTTTCCATTTTTTACAAAAAGAAAATCATCGCCATACAAAAAGGCAATGTTGGGATCATGTAATACAGCAACCACAGTAAGGTTCTGACATGTTAATTCTTTTAGCAGAGAAAGCAGTTTTGCCTGGTTACAAAAATCCAGATGTGTAGTAGGTTCGTCTAAAAGCAAAATCTGAGGTTCCTGCGCCAGGACTCTAGCAATCATTACCAGTTGTTGTTCACCTCCTGAAAGCTCTGTATAAATTCTATTGCGTAAATGGCTTATATTTACTTTTTCAATTGCGTTTGCCGTACTTTCGATATCAGATTTTTTTGGAATAAAAGAAACATGTCCCGCCCTGCCTGTTAATACAACCTGCTCTGCTGTGAAAGGAAAAACAGCTTTATGCTTCTGCCCAAGAAACCCGAAAATACCTGAACGTTTACGAAGGCTCAAGGTATTCAGCTCATTGCCAGAAATAAAAATTTCACCCTGTTTATATGGGAGCAAGCCCGCAATAATGCGTAGCAATGTTGATTTGCCACTCCCGTTTTTACCAAGTATGACTGTGAGTTTTCCGTTTTCAATCTCTGCATTAGCATTCTCTAATACGTTTTTATTGCCGTACGAGAATGAAAGGCCTTTGATTGATATGGCTGCGTTTAGTTTTCCCATCCGATATTCGATTTTTTCATTAAATACAGAAAAAACGGCGCTCCGATAAGCATGGTGATGACCCCGATTGGAATCTCAAAGCCCGCAATGGTACGGGAAAAATCGTCAATAATGAGCAAAAATGTACCACCGAAAAGGAAATTAATGACAGTGCCCTGCCTGTTGTCAGGACCGATCATCATTCTTACCATGTGCGGAACAATAAGCCCGTACAGCCCTATTATTCCGGCAACCGAAACAGCAGCCGATGATGCCAGCGTAGCCGCCACAAGAACGATAAGTTTTTCGCGCGTCGGGTTTATCCCCGAAGTGCGCGCCTCCTCATCGCCAAGGGCAAGGACATTCAAACGCCATCGCATAAGAAACAGCACTATTGCCCCGATACATATTGGAATATAAGCTGAATTTAAAAGCTTCCAGCTTGCATTGTGCAGGTTACCCATAGTCCAGTGAACAATGGATTGCAGCTTAAAAGGGTCGGTGAGGTATTGAACCACCGTGAGCAGGGCGGTAAATATACCTGTAACAATAACACCCGAAAGGATGAGTGAAACAATGGATAAATTTTTATGTTTTATAGCAGCCACATAACTTAATGCCACCGCAATAAGGCCGAAGACAAATGCAGAAACCTGCACAGGAAGGAAAGCCCAGGCAAGCGCCAATGCAGCCCCAAAAGCAGCACCTGACGACAAACCCAAAATGTATGGGGAAACAAGAGGGTTGCGAAATATGGCCTGTAAACTGCTTCCAGAAACCGAAAGGGCACCGCCGACAAGGAAAGCAAGTATGATGCGGGGAACCCTTACATCCCAAAGAATTGAGCCAACGGTTTGCAAACATTCTGTATCAGTACTGCCGTTGTTAAATATCAGGCATCGCAGAAATTCAAAAATACTTTTTACTGAGGCAATTTCAGAAGGGCCTATAAATAGTGAAATGAATAATACCGGCAGTGGCAAAAAATAAAGCAATACTATGACCGTTTTCCTGTGTTTCATTTTATACGCTCCGCTTTAGGGCTGTAAAGAAACTGTAACATATTTGCTTTTTCTTTTTCAAGGTTTATTGCTGCACTCTCCGAAGCGTAACACCATGTATGAAGCAATTTAACGGCATACTGGAATTTTAGTGTCCACAGATCGCACATAAAAACAGAAGGCAACTCGTACACTCTTTTGTTTTTAACAGCATTCATATTTTCCCAACCTGAAAGATTCATAATATCGGCAGGGCATTTATTGGCATTGTACCACATAACAATTACATCAGGATTCCATTCTATCACTTTTTCAAGATTCACAATCACATGCTCATCAGGCAAAGTGCAGGCATTTTTTGCACCTGCCAATCTGATAAGCTCGTTAACCGTGCTTTTTGTACCACTTGTTTCAAGCGGACCTTGCGCCCACATAAAATACACTTTTTGCTTTTCAGAATCCTTTTTATCTGCTGATGCTAAAAATACGGATACCTGTGATTTTGTATATTGAATCAACGAATCAGCTCTTTGCTCTGTGCCTGTGATTTTGCCAAGGTCAGAGATTTCTTTGTACACATCGGCTATACTTTCAAGCATGACGGCATAAACCGGAATGCCCTTTGCTTCTATAGTTTCAATAGATTCCGCCTGAGATGCCCACATAACAACAAGATCGGGCTTTAACGCAACAATGTTCTCAATGCTGACAAAATCCCAGTTACCGGGTGCAGGGAGTGTTTTATTCCGTATCCTTCCATCTAATACGGCATATTGCGGGAACACATCGCTATCATAAATATTTGACGACACTCCAACAATACTATTCTCTGCATGGAGCATGTAAAAACCGGATAAAGCGCTTTCGATAAGGCAGACAACGTGCGCAGGATGCTCATTAAGTCCAATTTGTTTTCCCCTGAAATCCGTTACCGTGATTTTACAATCGCTGCCAGGACACTTATGACTGTTGCTGTTTGAGCATGAAATAACACTTAACAAAATAACTGAGACAGTTAAAAGCAATATGTATCTTTTTATGGTTTTCATTATGTGAAATGATGAAAAGTCAAATTTACATTTTTATCAGAAGCCGACCTTAATACCGCCCATCCATGAAAAGCCGGGATCCTGAAACTGCCAGGGCATGAGGTATTTGTTGTTGGTAATATTATAGAAATTCAGGAAGCACGACAAGGACACTTTTTTCCCAAATTTAAAGTCTTTGGAAATATGCATATTAACCGTTTCATGAGCAGTAAAAGCTGTTCGACCATATTTATTACTACTATCGTACATTTTACCAGCAACATGTGCATAAGCAACCACTTTAATCCTATATGGCAAATTAAGTGAAAAGCCAAGATTGGTAACCTTATCAGGAACAAAAGGTATCTGAGCGCCATCCTGGGTGGTATCTATGTTATTGGTGATTTTGGTATCAAGCAGTGTGAAGTTTGCAAAAGTTTCGACCATTTCAGAAAACTTATAATTGATAGAAAATTCAAGCCCTTTGGAAGTTGTTTTTCCTGCATTGACAGACTGTGTCTGCGAGGGGTCATGAGAAACAACATTATCAATGATGGCATCGTCAACTTCATTAAGAAAACCGCGCACTGTGAACATCCCCGATTCTTTGATGCGAAAATCAATACCCGCGTCAATACCTAATCCTGATTCGGGTTTAAGATCCGGATTCGGGAGCTGCCCGTTCATACCCGGAACACCCTGGTCGGCAAGCTGAATAGTGCCACCAATGGATTTGAGACCCGGTGCCATAAAACTTGAACCTACATTGATAAACGGGATGATGCCAATTTTTGAATTGTATTTGATTCCAGCATTCCATAAAAATCGGTTCCATGATTGCTTATTGTTGCCCGGGGTGGCTCCGCCAAGTTTTGTAATATCATAACTGATCAAATTGAACCGTGCGCCCGCGCGAACAGTAAATCTTATGATGCGAAATTCTTCCTGTGCATAGATACCAAGTTGGTTTGCGGATGCGTCGTTGCCTGTTGTTTTTACATCATTTACCTGTTTGCCCCATGTTTTATATGCTGCATACTGATAATCAACCCCACCTGTGAGTGTGCTGTTTTTATAATGCCTGTATGAAACCGAAATATCAACAGGAATTATTTTTTGCTCTACACCATTGTCGGAAGCAAGCTGCAGGCGTTCATCCCATGATAACGTTGTGCTGGAGAAATTATCTTCCTGCCATGACCTGTCGTAATTACGATAACCCACTTTTGCTTCAAGCACAACAGCAGGGGTTATTTTAAACGTATAATCGAAATTCATCAGGTTATACATGTGGTTGTATCCCCTGTTTGGCCTGCCGGCATCGCCAATATGAAGCGTACCGTTGACAAATAATGAGAGTTTATGTTTTTCCTGCTTGTCAATGAAATAATTCATTCCCAGGAAAAGTTTTCCTTTATTGTATCCAGGATGATCAATCATGCTGAGCCACGAGCCGGAAGAACCATAATCGGTATAGTCGGACCTTTCGTAGGTAATACCCGTGAACAGGTGAACCCTTCCGAAATGACTCTGATGGTAAATGTTTCCGTTGATTGTATTGTACGAACCGCCACTAAGGGAAATTATCGTGCGATTGGTGTCAATTTTTTCTTTCAATACAAGATTCACCGTACCTGACAGCGGGCACTGGTTACCGGCAAAGTCCTGTGAGAGGTAATTTGAGTAGAGCACTGAAGCCGGACCGCGTTGCACTTCAACCCGGTCAATCGCGTTAAGTTCAATAGCCATAGGATCAACAAAAGCATCAATCGGCAAGCCCTGCATCATGTAGGTGCTGTATTTTGGGCCCATAGCTCCGTATGTTCCCCAGTTGACATCGTTGCGCGAAAGCACCGAAACCGCATTACCCGGCAAATACTGAATGGCTTCGGCTACGTTGCGGTTTCCGGATATGATACCACTAAGGTCTTTTTCTGTTATCACATCAACCTTCTGTGTTACATTACCTTTTGATTGAGGGGCCTTTGAAGCAGTAACAACGGTTTCTTTGAGATTGGCGGTATCTTTGGTAATTTGCCCAAAACCAAAAACGGGTATTAAAAGAGATACAAAAAAAGCTGAAAAAGCAAACTGCCTTTTTAACCTGAAAGTTTTTCCTTCTGTTTTCATTTGATATTATTTAATTGATGTTACGTTTTTATAAATTGGTAATACCCAATAGTAAAAAAAATTTTGTGATTTTTAAAATTATGCAATACAAATAGCTTGAATAGGTTCAATTCTCATTGATATATTAAAAAATAATTTATGCATGATGTTACGATTTAAATTTTCGTGCCACAAAAGTATTATTTTTTACCAAAACAAAAATATATCAGAAAAATTTTTCAAAAATGTTGCAAGGCATATTTAAAAACAAGTTCAATATCGCTGTGCATAAACATAAAATTTTCTATTTATAACATGTTTGAAAACACATATTCACAAATCGGCAAATAAGGATTTATAAAAACGGATTTATAAAGGGCATTTATTCTTATAAACCTCAATTAATCAATCCAGCGGGCAATCCTGGCAAAATTCCTTTCTGCCGCATTTTTTACAATGTACACCGCGCCAGACACCGTCAAACTGCTCCATCAATTGCTCTACTAGCTTGGGCTCGTCAGTGATAAAGCCATTTTCGAAATTACGGTTGTGGTCATTTTTTGCGCCCATACCCGCACCGGTAAGGTTTGCACTTCCGCAATAGGCAAACATTCCGTCAACAACAATTATTTTAAAATGCACCCGCGGGCATAAAACCCTTTCAATTCCGGCAAATAAAACCGGATACTTATCAAAATCTTCCCGGAATGCAGTACCGGGCTCTTTGGCATGGATCAAGCGTATCTCCACTTTTTTCCTGATCAGGTCTGATAAGACTTCCAGAAAAGGAACCATCTTCGAGGATTTGGCAACATACATATCTTTAATATCTGCAGTACCGATCCAGACAAACTTCTTTGCCGCGGGAATCCTTTCAAGGACCACCTTTTCGTATATCTCTTTATTGAAAAGAAGCTGAAACATTTCCAGAATTATAAATTGTCAGTCTTTATAACCAAAGTGGTTAAAAAAATATTGCTTGTGTCCATTTAAAACCAAAAATACAATTTATACCAATTGCCAATAGTTTAAAAATTAGAAAAGTGGATATAACTGTTTATAAGATCAAAAAGCCATTATTATTCTCTTTTACTTTTTTGCGTGTCCAAAAAAGTAAAGCAAA
>CAZVKJ010000098.1:0-6989 GCA_964626855.1 uncultured Bacteroidales bacterium | reverse complement strand
ATATTACGGTGCTCCGCACCTTATTGTCTTGTGTTGAATTCTTTCTACAAATATCATCGGTGCTCCGCACCTAAAATACAGAGCAACAGGTGCAGCGCACCGAAACATTTGTATACCTTACACGTTCACATTCATTACAACACCTTCATGATTTTAGCACAACAGGCATATTTTACCGGTTCTGTTACGCCTCCTATTCCTGAATTACCAAAAGCAATTCCCACCGACCCCATACAGGTTAAATGAGGTAATTCTTCTTCAGAAATGGATAAATCCAGATCTATCTCAAACTCTTGTTCCGGTATAATATCGTTGGCCGAAAGCCACTCGCTCGAAATTTCCTTACGCATGAAACCAACCGTTTCAGCAACAAAGTCATAATTTAAACGGCATCCATCACCCAGAAACTTCAGATCAGAAATAATGGTCAGATTAAATGTGAGTTTAAAATACGGAAGACGCTGTACATTGTAAAGGTCGTTGGCTGTGACTATCCTGGGTACTTTCACCTTCATATAACCCTTCGACTTTTCAATATCCATTTGTATCGAGGTGCGGAAAACCGAATTAAACGGAAACTGACGGTTCAGATTAAAACCCTCAAATGTTTCGCGTGCCTTCGACAGAAGTATGGATCGTTTACCAATTTCATTTTCTGTATCGAGTTTAATGATTTTCTTGGCAATGCCATTAAATACTGGTGAAACATTATAGTCCCGCATTTTATATACACTATCCAGACAAGCGCTTAACCGCTGTGAAAACAATACACAGCCCTTCCATTCCACCTGATGTTTGCGTACCAGTGCAAATTCCGGCCCTACCTTAAGTCTGCGCGCGGTGGGACCTCCTTTCGCTCTCAAATAAACTTTATCGCTACCTTTCATCGTGTAAAACGATACGTTTTGTAAACTGCCTGTAACTTTAAAAATTCCGTTAACTGTTGCCATAGTTCATTGTTTTTAATGTATTTTATTCGTAGATGATAAGGACCAACAAAGGAGCATCTCCGTACCAACAAGCAAATATACAGAAATTAATTATTTTTTAGTTATATAGCAAATAAATTATCAATATATAGTTATTAATACTATAATTATACTATGATATCTCTGTATTATATTTATATTTAATTTGTAAAATACATAGCATTACTACGGAAATGCCCCTTTGATGCACCGGAACTAACAGGAAGAAAAACTACTGAAAAAAAACACCACCCTGTCAGTCGCAAATAATTCACATTTGGGTAACTCTGAACAATTAAAAAATATATATTTGCAGAGTAAATGGCAAATAACCTGTTTACTATATACCGGAATCGATGGAAGATAAAAAAGGTGAATATTATACAGCTGACCCGCATATATATGTTCATTTGAAGGACGCGCGGAAAGAGCTTTTACTAAAACCTACATGTGCAGAAAGCATATTGTGGTATTACCTGCGAAACAAAAAAACAGGTTACAAAATACGACGCCAACACGTGATTGACAAGTATGTGGTTGACTTTGTTTGCTTGTCGAAAAAACTCATAATCGAAATTGATGGCGGTATTCATCTTCAGCAAAAGGAACAGGATGAATTACGTACACTGGATTTGAATCATATTGGCTACAGAGTTATCCGGTTTTGGAATGAGGAGGTTTACGACAATGCTGCATTGGTGGCAGAAAAAATAAGACTGGAGTTAGAGAAAGACCTCCCCTAACCCCTCCACGGAGGGGAAATGAGCGTTGTACAAGGTTTGTGCTATTTATTAAGGTTTAGTTAAATACAAATGTGATCTCCCCTAACCCCTCCACGGAGGGGAAATGAGCGTTGTATGAGTATGTTGCGATTCATAAAGTGTTGTAATATTACACATATAAATACCAACAAATATCATTATTAAATGTGCTAAATCTCCAACAGCAGCACTCTCCCTCCGGGGAGGGAGTTGGAGGGAGGTCAGAAAGATTTTGAAACAGGCTTACAAAAGGGTAACAGAAATGCCGGACAATAGAATTTGTGATTGTTGCATAATTTGAAGCATGAAAAATTATTATTATTAAACATTTTTTCTTAATTTTGCCAAACACTTATCCGGGCAATAAAACCTGAATTGAGCGTTATTTATCGACACTACCTGTTAACTCCCCGATAACAGGTAAATTTTTTTTGTGCATGAGAACTGTGAGACAAAAGCTGTTACCCCTGCTACTCCTGATACTATCGGGAGTGCTGCCTCATGTGGCGCTGGCACAATACAGGGCAAATAATAGTTTAGTTTGGGTAAATCAGCCAATGGCAATCTCAACCGGAATAACGGTAGATAAAACGGAGGTCTGTAAAAACGAAAATCCTGTCCCAAGAATTACATTTACAGCAACTGGAGGAACAGCACCATATACTTTTACCTATACCGCCAATGGCATACCAAATCAGAAAGTTTCAACAACAGGTACAAATACAAGCGTAACAATCAACTCAAATATATCATTTGCTGGTGATATAGTTTATAAAATTGATAGTATTGCAAGTTACAATGAACCAGCAATCGTTGTTTTAAATCAGCAAAAAACAATCAAAGTAAATGACCTTCCTATTGTTGATTTTACATATGCAAATAATCAGTGTTCCGGGACGTCTGTCAAAATTACATCTATTGTTTCAGGAGGTACAGCCCCATATACATATTATTGGGATTTCGGAGGTGGAAATACATCAACACAACCAAATCCTGAATACACTTTTACCTCATATGGTTGTAGTACAATAAATTTACCGATAAAACTAACAGTTACTGACAAAAATGGTTGTAGCTCTGTGGTTCAAACACATAATATAACTATTAAACAACAACCAAATATTGACTTCACAGACAACTCAAACCCTTTTGATCCTTTTAGTAACTGTAGTGGAGCATCTGCTACAAATCCAAATTTTACAATAAATGTTGGCAATAACACAACTAGTACTTGCGTTAGTAATTATTCTATTGATTGGGGCGACAACAACACTACAGCTAATGCTGTTTTTCCATTATCACACACCTATACAAGTTTGGGCGCATTTAAACTAAGGATTACCGGATTCGGGACCAATGGCTGTAACACCACGAAAGAATATATTGTTAAAAATGTGACAAATCCATCCGGTGGACTTATTAGTCCTGGAACTACAACAGATTTGTGTGCTCCAACTCCTGTTTTAAACTTCGAAATCGCTAAATGGGCTTCGAACTCACCCGGTACTACTTATTCCATAAATTATGGAGATGGTTCAAACATCATTACTTATACGCAGGAGCAACTTATTAGTTCTTCATATTACAATGCTGCAAATCCCGAATTGTCGTTAAATTTTCCTATTCCACATTCATATACCACCTCAAGTTGTACTACATCAAATGGTCAATTTACAGCAGTACTTACTGTTTCGAGCGCCTGTAATTCAACCCAATTCACAGCAAACAATATCAGTGTATTAATAGGACCTAAAGCAGATTTTACTGTTGAACAAACTAACTGTGCCAACAAAATAATTTCTTTTAAAAATACGACAATTGCAGGATACAGTAAAAACTGTTCTCAAACTTCAATTTACAAATGGGATTTTGGAGATGGCTCTCCAGTGATAACCACCGGATTAACAATGCCTCAGGACATAACACATACATATACGAATCCTGGAAAATATATGGTAAAATTAAATGTTCAGGGCTATTGTAATTCATCCGATAAAATTGATACTATTTGCATTGAACCATCGCCAATACCAACGTTTACCATTGACAAAAACACAGGTTGTGCCCCTTTAACTATAAACACAAATAACACTACGAGTGAAATCAGTATGTGTTCTGATGTAAAATATCTCTGGGAAATGGCATCCTACACCGCCACCAATTGCGGAACGTCAAAATCGTACACCATGACTACGGCCAGTGGAACAAGTACCAATGGTAATTCAACACTAAAAAACACAACCATCAACTTTATTAACCCCGGAACATATACATTAAAATTAACCGCCACTAACTCTTGCGGTAGTGTCACTTCGACAAATCAAACCATTGTAGTCAAAGCGCCTCCCACAGCTACAATTAATGCTATTACTAATGCCTGTCAGAATCCGGGTGGAACAGTTATTTCGCCAACCGCAACAGTGACCGATTGTAGTAACAGCGGATTAACCTATGAATGGAGCTTCCCTGATGGAGTACCGGCAACTTCCACTTCGGCAGTGCCCGGAAACATCACCTATGCAACATCCGGCACAAAAACAATTACGCTGAAAGTAACCAACGAGTGCAGTTCGGTCACTACAAATAAATCGTTCACCATTAGCCCTGCTCCCACCGTTAATGATATAGCCAATCAAACAAAGTGTGCAGGAACAAACACCGATGCAATAACTTTTAGTGGTACAAATGTTTCGGCGTACAACTGGACCAACAGCAATACGTCCATTGGGCTGGCAGCTTCGGGCACAGGAAATATTGCAGCGTTTCAAGCGACAAATACAGGTAATACAGAACAGACGGCTACCATCACAGTAACCCCTGTCAATGGAAGTTGTTCGGGTACATCAAAAACATTTAGCATTACTGTAAAACCCGCCCTGAAAGCCGTTACAAGCGGGAGTACAAGTATTTGTAAAATTCAGGGAACTTACGACATTTCGTTTACCGGGCAAAACGGAATACCTCCTTATACATTCACCTATCAGTTGAATAACGGCAGCATTCAAACAGTTAGTTCACCGGCAGGCAATGCAACTGCAAAAGTAACTGTGGATCTGAGAAACGCAGGAACTTTTACTTACAAACTTACCGGCGTGAGCGATGCAAGTGCTTTATCTTGCACTCAAAGCCTGAATGAAAGTGTTACCGTGGTTGTTACTGATGTTCCAAATATCACAAAAACCTATTCGGATACCATTTGTAACAACACTATCACGACAATAAATCCTGCATTAGACAGCGAAAACAACGTTCCAACCGGAACTACATATACATGGGCTATTCCTACAGTTTCTCCTGTGGGAGCGATAACAGGAGCAACCGGACAATATACAGCAGTAAACACTTTGACAATTCCGGCACTATTAAACACAACCAATGCACCCGCAAAAGTGACATATACGGTTATTCCAAAATCGGGAAATTGTAATGGTATTTCTTTTACAATTGAATTAACTGTTCAGCCATCGCCGGTCATTACTTTCTCCGAAGCAGATCAACAGATATGCTCCGGCGAAACATCGCGCGAAGTGACATTAAGCACCACATCGCCGGGCAACGTGAGTTACAGCTGGTCGGTAACTGTACCCACAGGAGTGACAGGTGCAGCCATTTCGGGTACAAATAAAATTCCGGCACAAACGCTTATAAACAGCACCAATACGCCACAAACCGTACTTTATAAAGCCAAAGCCAAACTGGCTGATGGTGGCAGTTGCGATGGCGCTGAATATACCTACCGTATAACCGTTAACCCAACACCTACAGTCACTGTTATTCAGGCTGTTTCGTACTGCAACAACTTACAGGTAAGCGCCACGCCATTTACTTCCAATGTAAGCGGAGCAACATTTGCATGGGAAAACGACAATACAACGATTGGACTGGCAGCCAGTGGAACAGGAAATCTTCCGGCATTTACAGCCACTAATCCGGGTTTAACTGACCTGATAGCGCATATCAAGGTAATACCTTCGGCCAACGGTTGCACCGGAACAGAAAACACATTTACTATAACCGTACATCCTTCGCCTACGGTAGACCAGCCTGCCAATCAGATAGTGTGCAACGGCTATTCTACGTCCGAAATAAAATTTACGGGAGCCTTAAGTGGTACAGCTTATAGCTGGACGCATAACAAACCCGGCATTGGGCTACCCACATTGGGCTCGGGCGACATTCAGGCTTTTGCAGCAACAAACACAGGAACCACACCAATAACCGCTACTTTTACGGTAACGCCGGTTTATGGTGGCTGTAACGGTGCTGTAAAAACATTCACCATTGTTATCAATCCTTCTCCGGTATTCACAAGTCAGCCTGCGTCAGAATCGCTCTGTGTAAACGGTACGCCGAAACTTCTGACTGTAAACTACAGCAATGCCACCAGTATACCATCCTATCAATGGTTCGAGAACTCAGTAAGAGATTCAATTTCAGGCACTGCCATCACAGGTCAAACGCAGGCCAACTACCAACCCGTTGGAACAGTTGTCGGCACAAAATATTATTATTGCGTACTGACATTCCCAAGCGGAGGGTGTACAACATTGATTTCGAAAGTGGCAACCATTACTGTAAACAGCATGCCTGTAGTCAGCGAAAATCCACTCAGCACACAACAGATATGCGTAGGTGGAAATATTCAGCCACTCACAGTAAAATACAACGGCGGTTCAGGTACGCCACAATATCAGTGGTACAGAAACACGCTGAATTCGAACACGGGAGGGACAGCTATCCCAGCAGCCAAAAGTGCTGAATTTACTCCCCCTGCTTTCGATGCCGTTGGAAATTACTATTATTACGTGGTGATAAACTTTGCAGATGGGGGCTGCGGTGCTATCACAAGTCAGCCGGCAGAAGTTGTGGTGGGAACTGATCCGGTTGTAACTTCTCAGCCTTTAGCTAATCAAACCATTTGTCAGGGAAGTACAGCAGCAACGCTCTCGGTAAGTGCAAGCGGCGGCGTGGGAGCATTCAAATACCAATGGTACGAGATGACAACGACAGGTTCCAATCAAATTACCGGAGCTACACAAGCAGACTTTGTACCATCGACCGATGTAGTGGGCATCCGGAAGTATTTCTGTGAAATATCGCAAACAGGATTGGGTTGCAACGCAACAAGTAATGTAAGCACAGTAACAACCAATAAAGCACCCACCTTTACCGCTCAGCCCATTTCGGCTGTCTATTGTAAAAACGAAACGCCCGTGGCTTTAAAAGTGGCTTATATCGATGGTGTCGGTACGGCTCAATA
>CAZVKJ010000097.1:0-7017 GCA_964626855.1 uncultured Bacteroidales bacterium | reverse complement strand
TTGGCAGTGTTCCCGGAGTAGCGCCAACACAATAAGGCCCAAGCTGTGTAAAGGTGGGAGCTATGTTGGCATTCACCACAACCGTCATTGTTGCTGTGTTTGCACACTGACCTGCAGTTGGTGTAAAAGTATAGACCGTTGATCCGGCGCCTGCCGTGCTGATGGCGGCATTCCAGGTACCTGAAATTCCATTGAGCGAAGTTGTTGGCAGTGTTCCCGGTGTAGCGCCTACACAATAAGGCCCGAGCTGAGTGAAAGTTGGAGTTGTAGATGCTGAATTCACAGTTATTGTACCGGTTGCGTTAATACTGCCGCAGCCACCTGTTAAAGGTATGGAATAATTAAAGGTGCCTGATGCCGAAGGTGTGCCACTTATGGTAATTGTATTGGATGCAAAAGCTGCTGTAACACCAGCAGGCAGGCCTGTAGGGCTTCCGATGCCGGTGGCGCCTGTTGTTGAGATGGTAATGGCAGGGCTAAGAGCTGTATTTACACACAATGTTGGTGTTGCCGAAGGTGTTCCAGCGGTATTGGCTGGTAAAACGCTTGCTATTACTGGAACACGCGGACTATAACAGCCAGCACCTTTAACGGTCCAATTAAACCAAGAAGGGAAAATTGTGGCCCCTGCAGTGCTACCGGTTATCATACAAACTCCGGCTAAAGTATAAGGATAGTCAACAAGAGTAGTTTTTCTATAAAGTGCCGAATTTGCGTTAGTAACAAGCTTGTATCCCGTTCCGGCAGGAATAACCCAGTTCAGCGTTATTGTTGTAGTTGTTGTATTTACTGTTGCAGTAGTGGTATAAACTATCGTTCCGGAACTGTTTTGCAGGGTAATAGTTTTTGTTCCAGCTGTCCCGGCACGGGCCTGAACAGAAACAAGAGTCATTGTATTATATACATCAAAAAACAGATAAGAGGCATTATTGCTGGAAGTCCCGGCAACAGTCGGACCCACAGTCTGATTGGCGCTTGGAACATTATTATTAGCATAAAAGGTAGTTGTTGTCGAAATAGACGGTGTGGTATAAGAAGTTCCGCTCCCCAAATAATTGCCTCCGGTTAAAGCATCGTACCAATAGACTGTTCCTGTTCCTGTAGCTGACAGGTTAACTGTCCCGGAAACACAAACCGAGCCGCCAGTAACCGTAGGACTTGCCGGCATATTCACAGTTATATACGAAGACTTTGTAATGGTAGGGTTTCCTACACATGAAAAAATTTGTAAAGTAACTGAATAGGTCCCGTTAGCTGTATAATAATGTAAGGGATTTTCCAGGGTGGAAGTATTTCCATCACCAAAATTCCATAAATAAGTACTACTTTGTGGATGTGCTCCGGTATTGGTAAACTGAACTATTCCAGTGCAGGTAGAGGTACTATTTGCAGTAAAATTTGCGGTGGGGGATGCGCTCGGAACCAACACAACATTAACCACAGTAGCGCTACCGTTAGTAACTGAAATTCCTGTAATGGTTTGTGAAGTATACCCCGGTGCTGAAAAAGTTAGACTATAGGTTCCGGTATTAACATATTTGTGGTAATTACCTACCGGTAGTGCAGAGTAAACATGCGAGCTATCGTTAGCCTGATCATAACCGTTCGCAAAAACCTTCGCTTTTATTGGCTGACCGGTGCAGCCATCAGTGATGACACCGCGAATACCGTAAAGTGATTCCTCCATATAATTCAAAAAAGCCTGATAATTGGTATTCCAGTATCCACCTAAATTCTGTGTCTCGATCAATTTTGGATTACTGACTTCAATGGTGACTTCTCTGCATTTCTTAAACCAATTCATATAATCCTGCCTTCCGCCGGTAATTACATACCAGTCACCACCTTCAGTTACACCACTGCCATCAGGAGCGGATGATAGGTCTGAATAAGATGTTGCATTAACTAAACGTGCGGTAGACACATAATTGGTGCAAACTCGATGCCACCATGCGTCATCTGCATTTGGGTTTCCGGCGGTATTCCATGTATCCCATGGATAATTGACGACTTCAGTTCCGCCATGGAAATTAGCGGCCATATTGAAATGATGGTTATCAGCAAAAGTTATGAAGGCTTGTGTTTCGGGCTGAGTAGCAAATCCATCCGGGTTATTTCCGGCTCTTGGATCCGGGAAATTTCGGTTTAGATCATATCCTGCCAGATTAGCTCTTCTTGAAGATGCCACTGTGGAGCCTGCAGGGGAGGACCCATAATAAGTCCCTTCAGGGTTTGCATCCGGGCAAATCCAAATTTCAGCGCCGTTCACAAGATTGGTGACCTGTGGTATGGTTCCATAGTTGGTCAGCAGGTAATTTATTAACCGCAGCATCATGTAGTACCCGGTTGCTTCATCGCCATGTAACGTTGACGAATAAAGAAATTGAGGTTCGTTTTCTGCAACATGAACATTATCAGAAATTTTTGCCACAAGAATTTTGTAATTGCCAGACTGTGTTGGCGAAAGTATCGTATCAATATCAACCAGGTCGGGATAGGTGGTTTCAAAATACAACATCATTTGTTCGTAGCAACTATATGTAGGGTATTTATCCCAAGCTAACATTTGGGCAACGGTGGTAGCCATTGTCATAGCTTTAGGAAAAACTTTAGGTATGATTTCATACGGAATATTTCTGGTGAGAAACTCCTGAAATTCCTGAGTGTTCGCATAGGCAGTGACTTCAAAACCCTGGTTGTCTGGTAATGTTTTTACATTATCAATGGACATGATGTTGGTCAGGTCATTGTTTATCTGATCCTTGGTCGCAACATTGAATTTTATAATGATTTCATCACGGTCCTGCAATATCTGCATGGCTTCCAGGGTTTGTGCTTCATTGGTATTCTGTGCAATAATGCTGCTTGTAAAACATGCAATCATCACGAAGAGGAGGGTGAAAAATTTTTTCATATTGATAAAGTTTTGACTGATATTATTTTCTTAATAGTTTGTGTGTGAAATTCGGCGCAAGATAGAAAAAATAAAAATAAAATGCAAGAAAATAAACACGAAATATTGAAAATATTTTAAATAGATGCATGAGCCTGCAAAAAACTTGAAAAAATATTTATTTTTTAGAAAACAACATTTAAATAGTCTTGAAAAATATTGAGAAACTCTTTTGATTTATTTAATGCCAGTAATGTTATGCTTTAATTCTAGAGGCTGTCTCAAAAGTTGTAATTTGTTTGTATTTAGCCTTAGTGAACCTTAGTGTGTACTTGGTGTTACTTTGTGGTTCAATTACTTATATTTACCACAAAGATGCACAAAGGTTTGCACAAAGGGGCACAAAGCACTTTTGAGGCAGTCTCTCGTTGTTGAGCGGAAATTTGAGACTAATCACGGTCAACTTCCCCTCCCGCCTTACCTGTCGGGCAGACCCACGTACAATGCTGCATTTCTATTTTTTCACTATTCGGTGCGTGTTATTAAACTCTTCTGTGATAAAGCTTACCATATATATCCCTGCGGCAAGATTACTAAGATTCATGTCCAGTTTTTTGTCAGGAAAATCGGTGTAACTGATGTTTTTTTGATAAACTAAATTTCCTTGCACATCATAAACACTTACTGAAGCTTTTTCGAAAACCAGGTTTTGGAAATCAACCCACAACTCTGATGTAAACGGATTGGGGGAATAATTTACCTGAGGATCAGATCCCGCATCATCACAAATCACCGCTATAGGGCTGAAGGTTTCGGAATGCCCGTCAAAATCGGTCTGTTTGAGGCGGTAATACGAGGTCCCGCTAAGCGGGTCTTTATCTATTGCCGAATAGAACCGCGTGCTATTGCTGTTTCCGGCTCCTGGAACACTCTTTACGAATTCCCAATCAGCAACATCGGCACTCCGTTCAATCGTGAAATAATCGTTGTTGGTTTCGGTAGCCGTTGACCAGGACAGATCCACATTATCATTATCGCATTTGGCATCAAAAGTAAGCAGCTCAACGGGTAGGGGGGACGCACATGTAATGTTACAATCACTACCGGCAAATGAAAGAGTAAAGCCTGTTCCCTCTTTTGTGTAATCGCTGATCATCAAAAAGTAATATTCTTCGGCTTTTGTGTGGACGGTATCGACCCATCCATTACCAACAGTGGCGCTTTCTTCGGTATCACTCTCAGTTGGAGACAATCCCGTAGCCCCTGTAGCCGTACGGAAAGAACAGCGAACAGGATTTCCCATTGCTGAGCAATCGGTGGCTTTGTATAATGCAAAATCATAATCATCTGCACCGCTGGCTGGAGTTATCGAAAAACGCAGGGTGCCGGCCAGGCCAGCTTTCCAGACATACCAGTTGGTATAATACTCTGAACCCAGGCAGCCCGCAGGGCATGTGGTATATAGTCCGGGGCCATTACTGGTTGCCGTAATGGTCGATGCACTACAAATAGTTGTAGCGGTTTGGCAATCGCTGTTTATAGGAGGTTTCCTGTTGGTGCTTGGCACGGTCGTCAAAATAATTTCCCAACCAGCATAATTGGTGCCCCCATCGCTATCAAACCTGAATGTAAGGCATCCGCTTACATCGGTGCTTGTTTGTACAGCGGGAGTGCTACTGCCACTACCTTGCCAGAGCGTAGGCAATGAGGTTGAACCGGATGCTCCGTTTGTGATGGTTAAAATATCGGCACCGGATTCTGTATCTAAATAAGCAAAGGTGGCTCTTACAGCCTGATTTGCCTCGGCGGGACAGAAGGTACGATAAATCCCACTGCCATCGTTATTGATATTATTCGAATAATTACCTGAAGGCCCGCCGTCGTCATAATAGTAATGAGCTGCACCTGTATTTATCAATGTCATACACGAGCCACACGAACTACTGTTTAAACCTGTTGTGGGATGATAATAGGCTGAACAAGTTGTCATGCCAACTAATAGGCTGTTTGATGTCCCGGTGTTTCCCGAACACGTAACCAGACAATGATAATATGTAGCAGCCGTTTGTGAAGTTGTTAATGTGGAGGATGTGCCCCCGGCTATGTTGGTCCAGGTACTGCCATCGGAGGAAGATTGCCATTGATATGTAACACCACCAAGGGGAATATTGTTTTGTAAGGATAAAGTGAAAATTCCGCTTGGACATACAGGATTTGCATTCGATATGGTATTACCTGGCGCAGGTGTGCCTGAACAAAGTGGCGGTTTAAGTGCAATTAAAATGGAGCCATTATAACATGCGGCGGAAATTGTTGCTGTGCCGCCACCGGTAGCGCCTGTTGTAGGTTTTACAGCCCATGCCGCCCCCATGCCAATATCCCTTGTACAATCAAAAGGAAGATCATATAATTCAGTAAGTCCTCCAGGAGAAGTAGTTGTCCATACAGAAAGAGGTTGGTTGTCGTAAAGAGCTCCAAACATTATAACAGCAGCATTTGCTGTTGCTGTTGTAATTGTAGATGCATTTAATTGGTTATCATTAATATTATTATATGTAGCTCCAGGTGCAACATCAAATGGACCGGTTGCTACATCAACGCCGCTGAATGCCACGATAGCACCTTCGCCGTCTTGTGCATCAGAATCAAGAGTAAATGAAAAATTCGCAACTGAAACGTCTGCAGCTGTGGCAATCTTATAAAGAAGTGTCGCATGGCATCTATAATAAGAAGTAAATGGCCACCACCCCGTACTATAACTAGCAATAATGCTCTCAGCAATTTGTGTCCACCCGCTTCCTGTTGCAGCACTTAAAGTTGTATTTCCATCATCGGATTGAACAATCTGAACAAACATTATATCATCCACTGCAAGGCTTGCAGGTTTGGCAATAGTTAAAGTAGTAGTTGTTGTCGTTGCAGTAGTGGTGGCTCTAAAAGCAATTTGTCCCGCCGCGTTGCCAGCAAAGGCAAGCAACAAAACAATAAAAAACATCGGCAATAGCAAACGATTAATTTTTTGCCTGTCAACAATGGCCCGGGAAATATGGTGCTGAGAAAAAAGCCAAGAGATTAGAGATGCTGATTTTTTCATATGGTTAATTGTAAATATATAAAAATTTAAATATCAAATAATTATAAATCTTGCAAATCAATGGTTTTGTCAAAATATAAAAAATCAAAAAATACCAAAAAATATATAATAATTTTCAAATTTATACAGGAAGACACATTGCGAATTTATTCTTTTTTTCATTAATATCTATGTACGATTGATAATTTTAAAAGTTACGATATAATTGAAATAAAAGCA
The DNA here is from genome assembly GCA_964626855.1 of uncultured Bacteroidales bacterium. GTDB lineage: Bacteria > Bacteroidota > Bacteroidia > Bacteroidales > CAIWKO01 > CAIWKO01. The sequence goes on along the minus strand of CAZVKJ010000097.1, from coordinate 811 downwards.
ATGAAATTTTTTTTGTTCCTCCATTTTTTAAAGCGCAAACATACATATAAAAACTTGTTAAACAAACAAAATTTTGCCAAATGTATGAAATATATTTGCATAATGCAAGATTTTTTCGATTTTTAACAATAAATTTACCAAATATGGCAGTTATATAAAAATTTTACTTCACAAACTAAAGGGAAGTTATGAAATGAGTAGTGGCGGTGCCAGGTAGCTGAAACGGCTAGGCAGGCGGGCGGGGAGTCTTTAATAATTTTCAAAAAATTTTATTTGTAGTAATAACTCGTCCCGTCACTTGAAAAATCATGCAGCCACTTATATGCGACGATGTGACAAATACAAAATAGTCACAAGGCCCGCGCCCTTCCCCTAATATTAGGGGAAGGGATTGGGATGGGGTCAGGGTAACTGTTCCAATACTTCTTACCATTTAGGCTTTTGCAGTTATTAAAAGAGGATCGCCCTATGTAGATTTGTTTAAGTTTGTTGCGTAATTTTTTTTAACAATATTTGGTCATGTCTTAGAAAACAGGCAAGGAAGTCGACCGAAATAATTCTTTGAATTTTTTTTTGTGCGACGGACACTAAAAACTTTGCACAACCAGGCGACGAGTTTCCGGGCTCTGACCCCTTCGCCAGCGCACAAGGCCCGCGCCCTTCCCCTAATATTAGGGGAAGGGATGGGGATGGGGTCAGGGTAACTGTTCCAATACTTCTTCTATTTTCTTAATCACGTTTGTAATTTCAGAAAGATCTTCATTTTTAAACCGTAAAACATAAAGCCCTTTTTCTCTTAAAACTGCAGTTC
>CAZVKJ010000096.1:0-7130 GCA_964626855.1 uncultured Bacteroidales bacterium | reverse complement strand
AATATGGGTGGAAAGCACTCCAGGCAAGGGCAGTGAGTTTCTTTTTTCATTGCCAATAACTACCTCATCAAAATCTCCTGCTGCCTCGTAAAAACCTCCTGCTAACTCGTAAAAATGTCCTGCTAACTCATCAAAATGCCCTGCTAACTCGTAAAAACCTCCTGCTAACTCGTAAAAATCTCCTGCTGCCTCGTAAAAACCTCCTGCTAACTCGTAAAAATGCCCTGCTAACTCGTAAAAACCTCCTGCTAACTCGTAGAAATGCACTGCTACCTCATCAAAACCTCCTGCTACCTCTCAAAGTAAAAAATTCCACGACACAGTTTATTTTACACTACTCATAAACCACTACTTTTGTATACTTCTTTATCAAACAAGAAAGGCTTATTTTTAATTATTATAATAATTTATTTTACAAGTAATTAGATTATAACATCTGTATATTTTGGAGCAATCAATTTAAATAAATATTGTAGTGGAAATTTATGTTCAATTAGCCAAAATTTAGAATTATCTGCAAATGAAGAAAAAATTATTTTTTGAAATTATATTCCTTATTTTAGCAATTATTGCAGGATTTTTGTTGTTTTTCCCCAAAAAAAGTATTCATGTTACTACCCCAGCAAACACTTTTCCCTACGACACAGCCACGGCTTTACGGTTAAGCAAGCAAGCTGCAAAAATTAAAAAAGCAAATCCGGATTCGGCCATTTATTTTTATTTAAAGGCAATCCGTTGCCTGCAATCCGGAAATATCAGCAATGAACAAGCGGCTCGTATATTGGGTAATTCTTATGCCGAAGTTGCTGATTTGTACTCGAACAAAGGCAATTATATCGATGCCATAAAATACGATTCTCTGGCGCTCATTCTTGCCCATAAATACAAAAACACAAGCCTCGAAGCTCTTGGAAACAACATAAAAGGTGTAATATATTACAATCAGGGGAATTACCCCGAAGCCATGAATCACTATGAAAAGGCCATGGCTCTGGCAAAAAAATCAAACGATAAAGAATTGCAGATAAAAATTTATACCAATATTGGCATTGTTAATTTTTTGCTTGGTGATCAAAATAAGGCCGTGCAAACTTTTCTTACAACCATTGGCTATGCAAAGGAACTAAAAAACGACGAGTTGATTTCGGGGAGCTATGTTAACCTTGGAATGATTTACTATTATACCGGAAGATATGAAGAATCGATAAAAAACTATACCAATGCCCTTTCCTATTATCGTAAGCAAAACGACAAAAGCGGCATGGCAATTTGTTACCAAAACATGGGTGATATTTTTTATTCCACCGGCGATTTCGGAAAAGCTTTGGGGATGTTTCAGGAGTCGTTACGTTTCTCGAAAGAAGCAGGAGATAAGCCCAATATTGCCCGGGCACATCATAATCTGGGGGAAGTATATTCACGACTGGGCGATTTTCAGACTGCAAATTCGGAATACATAGAATCGGTAAAAATCAAGGAACAAACCGGCGATTTAAAAGGGACCGCAGCAGACTATATCAGCATAGGAATTTTACACTACCAACACAAAAATTATCAGAAAGCCCTACCCTATCTGAACAAGGCTTTAGCAATCAACGAAAAAATTGATTACGTAAAAGGAAAAGCCACTGCCTATGCCAGTATAGCCCATGTTTACGCCGAAGAAAAGAAAAATGAACTGGCAATAAACTATTTTCGAAAATCATTAGCAATCAACCAGAGTATCGGTGATAAATCCGCCATTTCCGACGATTATGTAAATCTGGGGATTGCCTTCCGTCAGGCTAAGGATTTCCGCAATTCGGAGGAATATTTGCAGCGAGTAATTGAACTTAAAAAAGAATTGGCCGAGCGCGAAGGCATAGCCATTGCATACAATGAATTGGCATTATTATATCTGGATAAAGCTAAATTATTGAACTCATCTGCGGGAAACTCCTGCTACGGCAAGGCCGTGGAAAATGGGCTAAAGGCATATAAAATTGCAAATGAGATCAGGGCCTTACCGATAATAAATAGCTCAGCCATGATTTTAAAAGAAGCATACAACGGTTTAAAAAACTTTTCCCAATCGCTGATATATTCCGACAGGTATATTTCCACCAATGACAGTTTATACAATAAAGCAAAAACCGAAGCCATTACCTACGCCGAAGCAAAATGGAATGCCGAAAAAAAACAGGTAGAAATTGATAGATTAACAGTTCAAAAAAAACTTAACCAGGAAATTATAAACCGTAAAAATGCTGAAAACAAGCAACAGCGCATGATAATCTATGCCATAGCTTTGATATTGGCCATGTCGTTAGCAACCTCTGTCGTGATTATTTCTTTTATCCGGAAACGAAGAGATGTGCTATACCAAAAACAACTCAACAATATCGCCGCTTTAAAAATGCAAAATACCCGAAACGTCATTTCGCCTCACTTTGTTTTTAATGCACTTAGCAGCATTTCCGGCTTAGTAAATAATCCCGATAAATTAAAGGAAAAAATTTCCGAACTTTCTTTTCTTTTGCGTAAAATATTGGAAAATATGGAACGCACAGCCATCCCATTATCCGAAGAACTGGATGTGGTAAAAGCATACCTTTCCCTTCAACAGGAAAGAATGCCAGAGCCCTTTCATGTGGAATTTAATATTCCGGATAATATAGATATTCAGCAGCTTATTCCTGCTATGATTATACAGATACCCGTTGAAAACGCCATCAAACATGGATTGATGCCGAAAAGTGGATTAAAAAGTTTACGAATTAATATCATAAATACTCCTTCCGGATTTAAATTGAGTATTGAAGATAACGGCATCGGTCTTTCGGGTTCCGTCAACCGCACCACCGGTACCGGTACAGGGCTAAAGGTACTGATGCAAACCATCTATTTATTAAATTCAAAAAACAAGCAAAAAATTGAATTTTCGATAAACGACCGTAAAGCCACAAACGACGAAGAAACACAGGGAACCATTGTGGAAATTTTTATTCCGTCGGTTTATTCTTTCAATATTTGAAAAAACATAAGATGAGTGAATCTAAAATCAGAACAATCATTATCGATGATGATAAAGAGTTCCTTGATTCTTTGAAGGACAATCTGGAACTTATTCCGGAAATCGAACTGGTGGGTTGGGCAACCCGGTATTTTCAGGAAAAAAAAATAATTCAGGAAAAAAAACCGGAGCTGGTATTTCTAGACGTGGAAATGCCTAATAAAAACGGATTTGAATTGCTGAATGAAATACATTTATCCGGCTATACTTCCTTCAACGTAATATTTTATACTGCATACGACAAGTATATGATTGATGCATTAAGAGAGTCGGCATTCGATTTTCTGTTAAAACCGGTGAATCCAGAAGAATTACATCATGCTATTGATCGTTACAAGCAGCGAAAACAAACCCAGGGCACACCGGTTCCCAGTATTTCTCCCTGCCTAAATGCCGAAACCATTTCCTTACCCGTGGTTACTGGCCTGAAATTTATTGATAAAAACAGTATTGTTTATTTTAGCTGCCAGAAGGAATCATTGCTGGGAAAACCGTTCTGGGAAGCAGTTTTAAGCAATCACGAACATATAAAACTTAAAGCGAACACCACAGCACAATCTATTTTTAAGGTTACCGGAGATAAAAATTTTATTCAGATCAGCCAGTCGGAAATAATAAATATCCGATACCTAAACATCGTTGAATTTAAATCTCATGAGTGTATTTTGCTCCCCCCCTTCGACAATGTGCGATTAAAAGTATCCAGAACTTACTTGTCTTCCTTACGAAACAAGTTCGATTGGCTGTAGCCATTTTTTCCGTTTATCCTATTTATCAAACCACATATTCCCCAAAAACGTTGTTTATCCCCAACAAAGGATATTCTTCTTTTCGGATTCTGTTTCTTTCACAGAATTTTGCCGGCTGCATGAGAGATGTCATTTTTGAATAAGAAACACCTTCCGGAATATTTCTTTAACACACTTATTCAAATGACAATAATCATTTTAACAAATTTTATCCATTTATAAGTTAATATTTATGAAAAAGCTTTTTGTACTTTTAATAGTTTTGGGTGCATTTGTAGCACAAGCATTTGCACAATGGGAATGGCAAAATCCAACGCCGCAAGGCAATACGCTTAATTCTGTTTATTTTACAAATATCAACACGGGTTATGCTGCCGGAAAATGTGGTACGATCATTAAAACTACTGATGGTGGTGTGAGCTGGACTGTTCAAAATAGTGGAACAGCAAACCACTTGCATTCTATTCTTTTCCCATTACCCGACATTGGCTATGCTGCCGGTGAAAACGGAATAATTTTAAAAACTACTGATGGCGGAAATAACTGGGCCATTCAAAATTATTCTACGCCCAGCGGACAGCTTTCTACCGTAAATTCTCTTTTTTTTATCAATGCCGATACGGGCTATGCAGCCGGAGGAACTTCCATTTTAAAAACCACCGATGGCGGAACAAACTGGCAAAGGATATATAGAAATACCAATATTAATATCAACACTTTATTCTTCTTATCTGCCGATACAGGCTGGCTCGCCGGAGGTAGCGGCGTAATCATGAAAACCGTAGACGGAGGGCAAACTTGGGCACCCGAATCGAGCGGAAACCAAAAAAACATCTTCACGCTCTATTTCCCCAATTCACAGCGCGGATATGCCGGCGATGATTATGGAACATTTCATCAAACCGGAAATGGCGGGAATAGCTGGTGGATAAAAAGCTGGGTTGCAGAAGCTATTTATAGCCTCTGCTTTACAAGCGAAAACACAGGCTACGCTGCTGTTGACAGAGGTTGGATTTATAAATCAACCGATGCTTTCGGATCATGGGATATGGTGAACACTGGATCTACCGAAGTATTATATTCCGTGTTTTTTGTTGATGCCAATATTGGATATGCCGTTGGCGAAAATGGGAAAATTGTAAAAACTACAGACGGCGGCGCATCATGGATATTAATGAATAAAGGTACACAATATCCCCTCAATTCCGTAAAATTTACTGATAACAATCATGGCTTTGCCGCAGGAAATAATACAATATTGAAAACTACCGATGGCGGTAATACATGGATAAAAAAAGAAACAACCGAAAATAATAGTTATAATTGTGTCTTTCCCGTTGACAATAACACCATTTATGCATGTGGATGGAATGGAATTTTATTAAAATCCAACGACGGAGGAGAAACATGGAATAATCTTACTTCAGGGACATCTAAAACATTGCGTTCCATGTGGTTTTTTGACAGCAACAATGGAATCGCTGTAGGCGGAGGTGATATAGGTTCGGGAATGATAATTTTAAAAACCACAGATGGTGGAACCAATTGGAATGTTCAATACGAGACCAGCTATTCTGCTATTTTATCTTCCGTATTCTTTACAGATAATAATACGGGATACGCCGTTGGAAGCTATGCCATTTTAAAAACTACCGACGGAGGAAATACCTGGGTCGGGATGAATAGCATTTCTGATAACAATTGTGCATATTTTTTTGATGCAAATACAGGCTTTGTTGCAGGGAAAAGTGGAATTCTAAAAACTACCGATGGCGGAAATACCTGGAATTATGTAACCATTCTACACAATAGAGAAGAATTCTATTCAATCTTTTTCGCCAATGAAAATACAGGATACGCTGTAGGAAAATCAAATCTCTCAACATCATTGGTATATAAAACTACTGATGGCGGAAATACCTGGATTGAGGATACCTTAAATGTAGATTATATTTTAGCATCGGTTTATTTTTCTGATGCCAACCATGGCTGGATAACCGGAGAGAATGGAACGATACTTCATTTCGACGGAGGCCCATCCGGCATCAATGATCCTGTATTTTACACCGGAAATATAAATATCTACCCTAATCCATCTTCCGATAAAATTAACATGGATATTAATAAAAACATCAAAGAAATTAAAGTGATGGATAATTTAGGAGCAATACGCTATCAGCAGAATATCCAATCTGTCAAAAATATACAGCTTGATATTTCAGGATATCCTAACGGAATGTATATCCTGAGTTTTACAACTTTAGATGGGCAAACGTTCAGTCGGAAAATAATAAAAATATAAACACCTAATAATAATTTAATAAATCAAAAATGAAATCTTTAAAAAATTTTATCATGGTATGTGCAGCGCTATCCATTATTACGGTTAGTTGTAGCAAAGATGACAACAATGATTCTTCAAAAGGAAGCATTACTTCTGAAGGAAATTTAAGCGGGAGTATATCTCATGGAGATACGTTAGGATCAACCGTTGATACAGTAGTTTGTACGTTGGATAACGGGAGTTCTGTTGTTGTAGGAAAAAGTGCATTAAAAGAAGGTAAGTTCGACATAAAACTTAACGTACCTGCAACAGGACTCCTTAATCCAATAAAAACCGAAATTTTCCCGACATCTCATCCTGTCATCGAAAATATCAGCGATTCCACCGTATTAATATCTGAAAGCGATGGTGTATTTTTCGACACCTACAAAAACAACACATATACTGGAAATCTCTGGCGTGCTAACATGGATATAAATGAACTTTCTGATTATTCGGCAGGAGAAGCAGTAGCATTTTACATTTACAGCAATGGAGCCGTAGTGCTTAAAGCAAACGATACCGACGAAGACGGCATTATTTATCAATACGATTTAAGCCTAAATAAAGGCTGGAATGAAATTATCTGGAAATGCACAAAGGCCAATAGCAGCGAAGTACGAATTTCTGTTACCTCAAACAACGAACCTGGTGGAATGAAATGGATATTCATACCTAAAGATTATGAAGGAAAATCAGTATTACAATCCAATGCCTTGTTAAGAGTTATGCAACCTATACGATAAAAATTATCACATAAAGAAACAGAAAACCTGCCTTTTATTAAATGAAGGCAGGTTTTTTTATTTTTAGAAAATTCATAAAAACGACAAATGTGTAAGATCCTAATAAAACAATTCAAACAGAAAATATGATTTTTATCACGAAGATGTTTATAAATTCAAAATTATCTTATCTTTGTTTAAAATTATCATCAAATTATTTATTCATTAATCATTCAACACATTAAAATTATGAAAAAAGTAAAATTATGCTTGGCTATGTG
>CAZVKJ010000095.1:0-7344 GCA_964626855.1 uncultured Bacteroidales bacterium | reverse complement strand
TGAGCTGCAAAACCCTGTCTGCTCTTATCAGCCCCCATGTGCTTACTTCCAGAAAACGCGGAGGCACTTCACCTGAAAGCCGTTCAATTATAATTTCAGGCTTTAGCCGTTCAAGAAATTCGATGATGAATTTTATATATTCATCAAGGTTGAAAAGTGTATAAGCCGATGGATTATTTTTGTAATCTTCAGCCATTAGGCTGTCTTTTAAAATCTGAAGCTGGTGAAGTTTAATACTGTTTAATGGAAGTTGTGAAATAATTTCCGCTTCTTTCAGCATGTCTGAAATTGTTTCTCCAGGCAAACCGAAAATTAAATGAGCTGACGTAAAAATAGTTCGCGCAGCTGTTTTTCTGATAGCATCGACAGCAGTTTCAAAGGTATGTCCCCGATTGATTTTTTCCAATGTTTTGTTATAGCATGATTCTACGCCATATTCAACGGATACAAAATATGTTTCAGAAAGTTGCTGTAAATAATCCAGTTTTTCATCGTCAATACAGTCGGGGCGTGTACCTATGGAAATACCAGATATCATTGGATGTGATAATGCTTCGCCGTATATTTTCTTAAGTTCAGAAATGTCTTTGTACGTATTGGAATAAGGCTGAAAATAGGCAATATATTTTGTTGCTCTGCGGTAACGGAACTTATGAAAATCAATTCCTTCGTCGATTTGTTGTGTGATGCTTTTTCCCGGAGAGCAATATGATGGATTGAATGCGTCGTTGATGCAGTAAGTACAACCGCCGTATCCACGAGTCCCGTCTCTGTTTGGACATGAAAATCCAGCATCGATACTTAATTTCTGAAGCCTACTACCGTATTTATTTATACAGTATGCCGAAAAAGTATTAAAACGTCTGCTGTTGCCCCAGGGAAATATTTCGTTTGTCTTTTCAGGCAATGCTTATTTTATTTCTTCAACGGTTTCTATGTAATTAACTCCACGTTCGGCAAGCCCGTTGAACATGAATTCTACACATTCAGGGTATTTGCCAATGTATTCCGGAACTGATAATCCTTTTTGTGTGTAAAGCCCGTGAGCAATCATACGAAGGGCAACCGTAGCCGTATATCCTGTAGTGCGCGCCATCGAATGTGTCTGGGTTTCTTCATCGTATCGGTCGAGCAGGTCATAGGTGTAACGAAGCTTTTTGCCGTCTTTTTTTCCTTCTACGATCACTTTCATTATAGTGAGGTCCCGTTCGCCTTTTTTAAGTTCCCACATTGGAAATAAAAGTTTTGCAGTGACATCCATCGGTTTAATTTTCATGCCCTTCACTTCAATTTCTTGCTGGCTGAAAAATCCAGTTTCGCGTAAAACTTTCATCAAGGCGATATGTCCGGGATAGCGCAATGTTTTTTCCTTGATATTTGCTGCTTTTATGGTTTCTCCAAGCGAACGTATTCCATCGCTGTTGAAGGCTTCAAGAGTTCCAAACCCGGGAAAATTAAGTAATTCGGCATCCGATAAGGCTTCTTTGGTTACAAGTTTAAAGTTCTCGATATAGCGCGCCGGGCGTGTATATTCTTCTATCACATCAATGGGCGAAAATACAGCTTTGTATTCGTAAGGATATTCCCTGATCTCAGGCAGACCGCCCACATAAGTGAGTGCGGTCTCGGTTTCATCGAGCAAATGATTTACATAGCCGGTGAGGATATGCATCATGCCCGGCGCTACGCCGCAATCCATTACTGCAATAACATTTTTTTTCAATGCCAGTTCATTAAGCTGAAAAGGGTCTTCAGGGAAGAAAGAGATGTCAACCACATTTTTTCCAGCTTCAATAATAGCTTTTAGTGTTTGGAATCCCATAAAGCCGGGAACTGCATTGATTACCATATCATATTCTGAAACAAGTTGTTTTACTGTTTCCGGGTCAAACAGATCCTGCCGCAAAGTTTTAATGCCGAATGATTGCAAATACCCGAATGATGCCGGGTTGATATCCGTTATACTGACCTCAAATTCCTCTTCTTTGGAAAGGTCGATAGCCATTGGTCCGCCCACAAGGCCGGCACCGAGAACGATAATTTTCATGATAACTTATTTTAATGCAATGCAAAGCTAAACAAAAAGGAGTTATATTGTTTATTTGCGTTGTATTCAAGCGGGAAAATTTAAATATCAAAACTGATTAGTAATTTAAAAATTCACAAATATTGAAAGTTATCTGTTTTTCTTATTATTCATTTTTTATAATCTATAAAAAAAAGTAAAATAATTATGATATTTGTATGATAAATAAAATCGTCGTATTTTTGGTATAGTATTAATAAAATTGACCATGAAAAAGGTTTTTTTGATTTTTTGTTGTTTGTTTTTGACTTTTAATCTTTTTTCTCAGGGATATTGGACACAAAAAGCAGATTTTGGAGGCACTCCAAAATACTGGGCAGTAGGATTTTCAATCAATGGCAAAGGTTATGCCGGTCTGGGCCGTGGCAATGGATTTAGCAACTCAAGTGACCTATGGGAATATGATCCGGTATTAAATACATGGACACAGAAAACTAGTTTTCCGGGAGGAACAAGGTACTCATCCCATGTTTTTGTAATAAACAATAAGGCGTATTTTTGTTCAGGGGCATACTGGAGTGGTATTTCCGGCGATTATACGCCATACAATGACGTTTGGGAATATAATCCCGCTACTGATACATGGCTTCAGAAAAATAATTTTCCCGGTCTGGGAAGGCATGATGGATTTGCCTTTTCTTTTGCAGGTCAGGGGTATTTATGTTGTGGACAAGATGATAATCAAATTCGGTTGACTGATTTATGGCAATATAATCCATTGACTGATTCATGGACACAAAAAGCCAGCTTTCCTGGTACAGCCAGATCCGGAGGAATTCAGTTCGGATATCAAAAATATGGCTATATTGGATTAGGAAGGGATGATAATGATATCTCTCTGGGAGATGTGTGGAGGTATGATTGTTCGCAAAATACATGGACACAAATGACGAATTTTCCAAGTACAAGCCGGACTTCGGCTTCAACATTCGTTACCGATAACAGGGCTTATGTTGTCTGTGGATATAATTTTCAGACTTCTTCTTATGTACCTGAATTATGGGAATATAATCCCAATACTGACACTTGGGTGCAAAGAGAGGATTTTCCGCCCGGTGGTAGAGCATGCGGAACCCCTTTTGCTATTAATAACAGAGGCTTTTTTGGCCTGGGTAATGTTTTTAATACTTTTAAAAAAGATTTTTGGGAATATACCCCGTCTTGCAGTGTTGGCTTAAATACAAATGTTATTGTCATTGGAGCAACTATTTATGCGTCAGCTTCCGGTGCCTCATACCAATGGCTGGATTGCAATAATAGTTTTGCTGTTATTCCTAACGATACCAACCAAAGTTATACGCCGACTGTAAGCGGAAATTATGCCGTGATCGTAACTCAAAATTCGTGTAGCGATACATCAGATTGTATGGCTGTAAACGTATGTGATGCTTTAAACACAAACGTTACTGTTATAGGACAAACTATCTATGCACTTGCTGCCGGTGCAACCTACCAATGGTTGAATTGCGACGTCGGTCTAGCGGTTATTGATAATGAAACGAATCAAAGTTATTCGCCACCTGTAAACGGAAGTTATGCTGTAATTGTAACCCAAAGTAGTTGTAGCGATACATCTGAATGTATAACATACAGTACTAGTATTAGCGAGTTAGATAATGCCGGTATTGCATTTTATTTTAACCCATTGCAAAATGAAATAAATATTGATGTAAAGGGAAGTGAGTTGAAATCGGATATTATAATGACAGATATTAACGGAAGAATTGTAAGGATTTTTACTGTCGGGGAAGCTCAAAGTCATATACTTCATATTGGCCGGATTGCTGCCGGGCATTACATTTTATCGTTTGACCTAAATTCAAAAAGGATTTCGAAAGAGATAATCATTAGCAAATAGGGATAAAATTTCCAGAATTATTTTTCCTGAATAAACTCAAAAAAAAGACGCGAATTTTATATGCGTCCTTAGCGTATCCTTTGCGTCCTTGGCGGTAAAAAGAATCAGTTCACAATTTTCAACTTGGCATACTGCAACAGTAGCTGTTTTGCACCCACACCATCAAACAGCACCGTAGTTTTTTTGTTTGGCCCGGTGCCTTCAATGGTCATCACTCTTCCTTGTCCAAAGCGCTGATGCTCCACGGTCATACCTACGCGAATGTCTTCCATGTCCGAAGCAGTAAAGCTTTCGGAGCTTTTAGAAATATCGGAGATCTTTTTCAAGTTGAAGTGCTTTTGTTGTACCGGCTGTGGTTTGGCTTTCACTACCCAAGGATCGCCGGTCATAGCCTGCGCTATTTTGTGCGGCATTTCGATATATTTCGGGTCGATCTCTTCCAGAAAGCGGCTGGGTTCGCTGAAGATCATTTCTCCGTATTTGTAGCGGTTTTCAGCATACGACAATGTAAGGCGTTTCATGGCGCGGGTGATAGCAACATAAAACAAGCGGCGCTCTTCTTCCAGATCATCACGGCTGTGCAGCGACTGTAATGAAGGAAATAGATTTTCTTCGAGGCCGGCCACAAAAACATAAGGAAATTCAAGCCCTTTGGCCTGATGTATTGTCATAAGCGAAACACGGTCAGCATTTTCTTTATCGTCGGTATCCTGGTCTGTAAGCAGCGCAATATCCTGCATAAAAAGGTCGAGTGTTCGGATAGTGTTTTCTAAAGGCGTGCCATCGGGTGCAGTTACTATTTCCTTTTCGGTAAATTCTTTTATGGCGTTCAACAGCTCGTCAATATTTTCTGTCCGTGCGACACCTTCCGGCGATTCGTCTTGTTTCAACTCTTTGTAGATACCGCTTGACAAAGCGATCTGTTTTGCAAGTTCATAAGCATTTTTAATGGGCAGCTGAACCGCATAACTGTTTACCATTATGGTGAAATCTTTCAGTTTTTGCAGAATGCCTGAATTAACCTGCAAATTATATAATACCGGGTTCTCTATAATTTCCCATGAGCTTTTTTTTAGCGCTACCGAAGCCAAAACTACTTTTTGAAGTGTAGTGTCGCCGATGCCGCGTGCCGGATAATTGATGATGCGGAAAAGCGCTTCTTCATCTCGGTTATTTATGATAAGCCTGAAATAGGCGAGCAGATCTTTAATCTCCTTGCGTTTGTAAAACGATAAACCACCGTAGATACGGTATGGAATATTCAACCTTCGCATGGCTTCTTCAATTGACCGTGACTGTGCATTAGTCCGGTAAAGGATGGCAAAATCGGAATTAGGAAGCTGGAAATTCATCTTGGTTTCAAAAACAGAATTAGCGATCATAGCGCCTTCTTCATTGTCGCTGCTGGCCTTAATAAGTTTTATTTTGTTGCCTTCTTCATTTTCGGTCCAGATTTCTTTGAAATATTGTTTCTTGTTTTTCTGTATCACGCTGTTGGCGGCAGCTACAATATTTTTTGTAGAACGGTAATTCTGCTCAAGTTTGAACGTCTGTGCGTCGGGATAATCGCTTTTAAAATTCAGAATATTCTGAATATTAGCGCCGCGGAAACCATAAATACTCTGGGCATCATCGCCCACCACGCATATATTTTCATTGTTGGCCGCCAGTTTTTTGATGATCATATATTGCGCGTAATTCGTATCCTGATACTCGTCAACGAGAATGTAAACAAACTTATGCTGGTATTTATAAAGAATGTCGGGAAAGTCGCGCAGTAATAGATTCGTGTTGTAAAGCAAATCGTCAAAGTCCATGGCAAAGGCGTTCTTCAGCTTGTTCTGATAAATGGTGAAAAGTTGCCCGACAAGCGGTTTCCCTGAAGCGCGATCATAATCAACGAGTTCCACATTGTTGTTATAGTCTTCGTGCGACATCAGGTTGTTTTTCGCTGTTGAGATACGGTGCAGCACATAAGGTGGCGGATACTGTTTTACATCAAGGTTCTGTTCTTTCAGTATGGCTTTCATGATGCTTTTTGTGTCATCCGTATCGTAAATTGTAAAGTTCTGCGGAAAGCCCAACACATGTCCTTCCACGCGGAGGATGCGGGCGAAAATGGAGTGAAATGTTCCCATCCATACATTACGTGCGTCCGATGAGCCAACAAGCCGCGTAATGCGGTCTTTCATTTCCCGGGCAGCCTTGTTGGTAAATGTAAGTGCAAGAATATTGAACGGATCGATGTCTTGATTTAACAAATGTGCCACGCGGTAAGTGAGAACGCGTGTTTTGCCTGAACCAGCCCCCGCAAGAACCATCAACGGTCCTTCGACACATTCTACAGCGTTTCGCTGAGCTTCATTTAAATCAAGTAAAATATCTTTAGACATGAAAAAATTGTTGCTGCAAAGGTAAGACTTTGAATTAAGATGTCAGAGTTAAGAAGTCAGAATTATTGAACAATATTTGCCCCGTTTTTATAATGATAGATGAGATTTATCAATAATATGAAATTTGACTTCTTCGTGTAAGTTGACTTCAGAATTAAAAAGTTTCTTTCTTCCGGTAAACCATGCCGTGGGATTCGGCAATAAGTTCGCCGTTGGCGTTGGTAATTCTAACGTTGTAAGTGCCGGTTTTTAGGTTCTTTGATGATTCAACAGCTTCGGCATACAGCATCCCTTTTTCGACTGCTTTTATAAAACTGATATTCGCATTAACTACAATAGCAATATTTCCGTGTGTGTTTGCTGCAGCAGCAATTGTGAAATCAGCAAGGGTGAAAATGGCGCCGCCCTGTGCTATGCCGACTCCATTCAGATGTTCATCGCGGATCTCCATTTTTGATTTTGCCCTGCCGTTTGAAGCTTCCAGAAGTTCAATACCTAATAATGCTGCAAATTTATCTTTGCCTAATAATTCCCTTATATCCATCTGATTTTGATTTATAAAAAAAATCCAATTTTTCACAAAACTACAAAAACCTTGTTAATATTGATATGTCTTTTGTTATTCTGAATACTGTCATCTGACTTCTTAGCTCTTACCACTGATTCGGTTCGGAGGACTGCCTATTTAATTCTGACTTCTTAACTCTGACTTTCAAATTGAAATTAGAACCCTTAATGTGAATATATTTTGATTCCGTATCTTTGGCATTAATATTGAAATATTGCCGGTGCTTTTACGTTTTTTTTAAAAATGATTTCATGAAAAAGATAATTTTAATAAGCTTGCTGTCTTTTTGTATGCCATTAATTCTAAAAGCGCAACTCAAGGCTCCTGATAAATCTGCTGTGGAGGCTTTTCTGAAAAGCAAGACTTATGTTGTGCTTGAGGATAATCCGTTCTCTGTGTTCAATATTTATGCCTCGGATGGGATGGAAGATTTATGGAA
>CAZVKJ010000094.1:0-7437 GCA_964626855.1 uncultured Bacteroidales bacterium | reverse complement strand
TGAGGTGGTCAATTTGGTTCGGCGCGCACTGGATATTTTGATGACCTTATCCAATTATTTCATCTTTGCATTTTTTAAGAGAAAAATTGTCACCTAAAGCTTTATACTCATTTGTTATATAATCAGAAACATTCATATTTGTATTGTAACATTCACTGCAAACAACATTTTTATATGTTGAAACGCCAATAATGTAATTTTTAAATTTGCCATACGATATAATGTCCATTCCAATTTTACGCTCATTCTCAAGACTTATTCGCTGATTCTCTTCTGCTTCGTAATTGTTTGCATTATCACATACACATCTAACCGAATATCCAAAATCTTTACTTTTGCTTAATTCTCCCATATTGAAACCATCAGCATAAAATAAAAACTTGTACCATGCGTCAATATATTCACGTGTTTCCTCATCTGAAGTCCACCAAAATGCATTGCGATCCTTGCAATCAAATACTCCACCACTCATCCTTAATCCACCAGGTATAGCATTAAATCCAAAATTATCAGTGCCATTCCAAGCGGTGGAAGATTTGAGCATCTTCCCATCATTTTCAATTTTGCAAAATTCAAGAAATTTATCCCATTCATTTCTACTAGGTAAATGCCAGCCATAAGGACATTTAGATTTTGCAGTTTCCCAATTATACAAATATCCATATTTTGCCACATTTGAGTTATCGTTATTGTAAGCCCAACACCCGCTACTTGCTTTATATGCTAAGTTTTCAGCCATCCACCATTGATTACCAATTTTTACGGTTTTGTAGGTCTTACCATCTCTTGAATCTGTATAAGTACCAGTTTTTTGAGCCATTGAACAGTTTACAATTATCATAATTGTAAAAGTCAGAACTAAATATTTTGCTTTCATTTTAAATTATTTATTTGTTGTCTATAAATTAAATGGTTGCTTATCATTTTTTATTTCTTTCGGAACTTTCATAAAATTAAAACAGCATGGTTGAAATCTTGTCTTTGCATTGTGACGTTGTTTTTTTAACTTGCCCATAACGTTTCGCAAGTAGGCGTATGTAGCCCTGTGTTGCGCCTGCGGCAGGGCTATTACGCTTACTTGCTGTTATGGGCTGGTTATCTTTCATCCATTATTGTTTTACCACTTTTCCATTTCTAATAACTCCCTCTTTTGAAATTACCCGAACACTATAAATTCCATTAGGTAAGTGGCTTATGTTTATTTCTGTTTTATCCTTAGCATTTTGAGACAGAACCTCTTTCCCGAGCATATCATAAAGCTTTATTAACAAAAGGCTTTCACATTCGATGAAAAATTTGTCAACTGCAGGATTTGGATAGATTGAAATTCCTTGTGCAGAAAGGTCTGTAATACCTGTTAATGGTGTAACTTCTAATGTCCCATTTATAAAAGTATAGTCATAATTATTATCACTTCCACCAGATAGAGCTATTTCATAAAAACCTGTGGACGAAGTTTCATCGGCTGCACAAATAGCAACAGGAAGTTCGTTTAAAACCAAATAGTTTTCATTGTTTTTAAAACCTGAATAAAATAATGTGAAATTTGGATTTGCTTGTCCCTGCATACGGGTAGCATTATAGACCCCTATCGTTAGTGGTGCTTTTGTGACGGTCAATGTGCCGGTATTATAAGTAAAATCATAATTTATTGCATTTCCACCCGAACAGGTAATGTCATAAGTTCCCACATCGCTTGTTTGTGTTGCTTCACTTGTGGCTATCGGATCTGTACTGATTGAACCTGCATTGTCCCCGTTAACAAATCCGCTGTACGATACTGTAAACGAAGTATTGTAGTCACCATATTCTCTTGTTGTATTATCAGGAGTCACACTCAAAAAACGTTTTGTTATTGTCAGTGTTCCATTTTGATAAACAAATGAATAATTTTGTGCCTCTGCCCCTGACGGAACAATCGTATAATTACCCACATTGCTTGCAGAACCTGCGCTACAAGTCATAGTAGGCAGAGTGGTCAAAACCGATGATGTCTCACCATTGACAAAGCCTGAATATTGACAAGAGAAAGCAGGCACATTTTCACCATAAACAGACGAGGCTGCTAATGCCGTTATCGTAACTGCAGCTTTATTTACAGTCAATGTGCCGTTCATTAATGTAAAATCGTAATTCTGAGCATCTCCACCGGAAAGGACAATAGGATAATCGCCGAATGGGCTTATGGGTGTTGCCTGACAAATTGCTATCGGAGCTTGTGTTAATGAAGTTTCGTTATCAGAATTTATAAATCCATAATATGTAATTGTAAATGTCGGATTACCTGCTCCATAAGCACGGTTTTTGTTGTCTGCTACTGCTGTTAATGTAGCTTTTGTAACACTTAAATTACCCGTACCGTAAACAAAATTATAATTTGTCGCGCTTCCTCCCGAACAGGTAATATTGTAATTGCCGACAGGGCTGGTTACTGTTGCGGTGGTTGTTGCCGTCGGACTTGTGGTAATAACAGAGGAAGTTTCACCATTGACAAAACCGCTGTAATTAAATGTAAACAGAGGGTTTGTATTCCCGTAAGCTCTTGCCACATCATTTGGAGTAACATTTAAATTACGTTTTGTTATTGTCAGCGTTCCATTTTGATAAACAAATGAATAATTTTGTGCCTCTGCTCCGGAAGGAGTAATCGTATAATTACCCACATTGCTTGCAGAACTTGCGCTACAAGTCATAGTAGGCAAAGTGGTCAAAACCGATGATGTTTCACCATTGACAAAGCCTGAATATTGACAATAGAAAGCAGGCACATTTTCACCATAAACAGACGAAGCTGCTAATGCCGTTACCGTAACTGCAGCTTTATTTACAGTCAATGTACCGTTCATTAATGTAAAATCGTAATTCTGAGCATCTCCACCAGAAAGGACAATAGGATAATCGCCAAATGAGCTTATGGATGTTGCCTGGCAAATTGCTATCGGAGCTTGTGTTAATGAAGTTTCATTGTCAGAATTTTTGAAGCCATAATATGTAATTGTAAATGTCGGATTACCTGCACCATAAGCACGGCTTTTGTTGTCTGCTACTGCTGTTAATGTAGCTTTCACAACACTTAAATTACCCGTACCGTAAACAAAATTATAATTTGTCGCGCTTCCTCCCGAACAGGTAATATTGTAATTGCCGACAGGGCTGGTTACTGTTGCAGTGGTTGTTGCCGTTGGACTTGCGGTAATAACTGAGGAAGTTTCACCATTGACAAAACCACTATAATTAAATGTAAACGGGGGGTTTGTACTACCGTAAATTCTTGTCACATCATTTGGAGTAACATTTAAATTACGTTTTGTTATTGTCAGCGTTCCATCCTGATAATCAAATGAATAATTTGGTGACTCTGCCCCTGAAGGAACAATCGGGTAATTACCCACATTGCTTGCGGAACCTGCGCTACAACTCATAGTTGGCAGGGTGGTCAAAACCGATGATGTTTCCCCGTTGACAAAGCCTGAATATTGACAAGTAAAAGCGGGCGAGGTATCACCGTAGAGCATTGTGGCATTGTTTGCGGTGATTGTCAGCTCTTTTTGATTAATGACAAATTGAAAAATAACGGTTTGTGCCGCATATTCGTCGCTTGTTGTTTGCGATGCGGTAATAGAAACCGTGCCTGTTTTGAGAGGAGTAATGATATTGTTCGTAATACTAACCACTGAAGGATCAGACACAGAATAAGAAATAACAGAACTTGTGTTATCAGATAAAATGGTTGCCGTTTCGCCGTAAGTGATTATATGTTGAGAAATGCGAATATTAGGCGACTTTTTTAATAACGGGTAATTGACAGGAGTGGGTATATACCAGGTATTTGTAAAATCCCAACCCAGATTACTCACCAACCACGATTGTGATTGAAAAGAAGCCACATCACCATCTGCCCCGCTTTTGCTTGTTGCATCGGTACTGCTTACAGTACTTCCGTTCACTTGTGTGGTAGCCAATGAATAGCAACCCGAGATAGTACCATCGCCTGCTCCGGCTATCCTCCCAGCATGTGTAGATGAGTTTTTGTTTACTATAGTGGCATTCGCGTTAAAGCAATTTGTTATACTTGAAGTAAAATCGAATTGTCCGCAAATACCGCCTGCCCAACACAAAAAATTATATATATATGTACTGTTATAAGTTGACAAAACATTTCCCCTATTATAACAGTAGATAATTACAGTTCCTGTAACATAACCGCATATTCCTCCTGAAGAAGCAAAAGAATATTCAGAAGAATTATAATTATAATAATAAGAAGAAGAAGAAACTGCACCGGTATTGTAACAATTAGAAATGGTTGAACCTGTGCTATAACCGCATATTCCTCCTGAATAAGAATAATAATAAGTAGAAGAAGTAGTAGAAGAAGAAACTGCACCGGTATTGCAACAATTGGAAATGGTTGAACCTGTACTATAACCACACAATCCTCCTGAATAAGAATAAGAACTATTAGAAGAAGAGACTATGCCGGTATTGTAACAATTAGAAATAGTTGAACCTGTGCTATAACCGCATATTCCTCCTGAATAATAAGAATATGAAGTAGTAGAATTAGAAGTAGTAGAAGAAGTAACTGCACCGGTATTGTAACAATTGTATATAGTAGCATTAGTAGCATAGCCACAAATACCTCCTACATAACGAGTAGTAGAATTGCCACTGATTCCACTACTGCCATTAACACCCAAATTTTTAATAGTAGCACCTAGAGCATTTCCGATAACACCTGCGTAAATAAAATTACCATTTATGCCAAGTCCGACATTATGTCCGCCCCCATCAAAGTTTCCCTGAAAAGTTTTGGTAGTTGTACCTGAGTTACCAATAATTGTAGTAATTCCTGTTAAATCAGCAGTCAACAAAAAATATTTGCCTTGCGAGTAGTTAGTACCGTTATAAACAGCATTCGCCAATGTTTCCATATCTGCATTGGAAGAAATAAGATAGGGATCATTTTCCGTACCGCTGCCACCGCTGTATGTTTGGGCAATTAAGTTTGTTCCTGACAAAAAAAGTACAATAAAAACTGTCAATAACAAATTTTTCTTACTCGTTAAGCAAATTTTCAGATTTGTTTCGTTTTTTGAAATGGGGTCTGCTTCCATTGCCCTGTTTAAATTTTTGCTCGTTTTCATATTTACTCTTTTAACGTTAATTTTTTACTTTTTCTACTATCGCTTACCAGTTACAATTATGTTTGTTTATTGTAAGGCTGGTTACCTTTATCTAATTCTGTTTCACAATTTTACTACTTTTGATAACTCCCTCTTTTGAAATAACCCGAACACTATAAATTCCATTAGGTAAGTGGCTAATATTTATTTCAGTTTTTCCATTCGCATTTTGAAATAGAACTTCTTTGCCAAGCATATCATAAAGTTTTACAGATACTGCTCCCTCAATATCAACAATAAAGCTATTATTTGCTGGGTTTGGATAAACAAAAATGACATTTGTATTTTCAATTTCTTCCACACCCTCTAGCACTTCCGACAATGGTCGCTTCCAAACGCCGTTAGTATAAGTCCCAGCAAAAATGTCAGTTCCGAATACAGATAAATTAATAATATATTTATCTGTTAATCCGCTACATACATCTTGCCAGTTATTGCCACTATCTGTTGACACAAATACGCCGTCATAAGTCCCGGCAAAAATATTAGTTCCGCTTACGGCTAATGAATAAATGTACATATTTGCCAACCCGTTATTTACTGCCGTCCAACTGCTGCCGTTGTCGGTGGACAAAAACACTCCACCCCCAGAAGTTCCAGCAAAAATATTATTACCACTTACAGCTAAAGAAGAAACAGCAGTACTTGTTGGTAAGCCGTTATTTATAGCCGTCCAGTTGCTACCAATGTCATTGGATAAAAATATTCCGTCACCAGCAGTCCCAGCAAAAATATTATTGCCACTAACGGCTAAAGTAAGAACAAAAGTGCTTGATAAAAGGTTATTCAAAGCCGTCCAGTTACTACCATTGTCTGAGGATAGAAATAGTCCGCCGCCATTTGTTCCTGCAAAAATATCTGTTCCGTTTACAGCTAATGAATAAACATGAGTGTTTGTTAGTCCGTTATTTACTGCGGTCCAGTTGCTGCCATTGTCGGTGGATAGGAATACTCCACCACCCCGGGTGCCAGAATAAATACCAGTCCCACTAATAGCAAGAGAAAGAACGTCAGTATTTGTTATTCCGTTATTTACTGCCAACCAATTGTTGCCGTTGTCAGTGGACAGAAACACACCTCCATAAATACCTGCAAATATATTAGACCCGCTTTCCACTAAACAAGGAACATGGGTATTTGATATACCGTAATTTACTTCAGTCCAGTTGCCACCATTGTCGGTGGAAATAAACACTCCGACATTAGTTCCAGCAAAAATATTTGTTCCGCTTACTGCAAGAGACCGAACATACATATTTGTTAAACCGTTATTTACAGCAGTCCAATTGCTGCCATTGTCGTTGGACAGAAATACTCCTCCACTAGTACCTGCAAAAATATCAGTACCGCTTATGACTAAAGAAGAAACAGCAGTATTTGTTAAACCGTTATTTACTACAGTCCAATTGCTGCCATTGTCGTTAGACAGAAATACTCCTCCACTAGTTCCTGCAAAAATATCAGTACCGCTTACGACTAAAGAAGAAACAGCAGCATTTGTTAAACCGTTATTTACTAAAGTCCAATTGCTACCATTGTCAGTTGTTAAAAACACACCACCATAAGTTCCTGCAAAAATATCAGTACCGCTTACGGCTAAAGAAAAAACAGCAGAACTTGTTAAACCACTATTTACAGCGATCCAGTTGCTACCATTATCGTTAGACAGAAATACTCCTCCACTAGTTCCTGCAAAAATATTTATTCCGCTTACAGCAAAAGTCCGAACATACATATTTGTTAATCCGTTATTTACAGCGGTCCAATTGCTACCGTTGTCAGAGGAGAGAAACACGCCTCCACCTTGAGTTCCAGCAAAAATATTTGTCCCACTTACTGCTAATGAATAAACATTCATATTAGTCAACCCGTTATTTACAGCAGTCCAACTGTTACCATAGTCTGTAGTCATAAACACGCCTCCACCTTGAGTTCCAGCAAAAATATTTGTCCCGCTTACGGCTAAAGAAATAATTACTCCGCCATAAGGCCCGTTAGTTTGCTGCCATTGAGCCTTTGCAAATGTTGCCGAAGCTAAAATAATTGTAATAAGTAATAATTTTTTCATCTTTTTTAATTTTTCATTTTCCTACTCGTTTGGCTTTTCGGTTACGCCACCTGTTTTTTTTAATGGGTTAGGGTCTCCATTTTTCAAAATACATCTTGTCCGTCTATAAACTGTCAAGATGTATTTAAAGTTTCTATTGTCTTTTTCATTATGTTGTGATGTTTTCCTAACTTGCCCATAACG
>CAZVKJ010000093.1:0-7471 GCA_964626855.1 uncultured Bacteroidales bacterium | reverse complement strand
CGGATGCAAAAGCAATGCTTTTCCCATCGTGGCTCCATACCGGATTGTACTCGTAAGTTTCGCTCATGGTGAGCGCTGTGGCTGTCCCTCCAGCCGAAGGAACGGAATAAATATCGCCTTTGTAGGTAAAAAGAATTGTTTTGCCATCGGGCGAAATAGAGGTGTAGCGCAACCATAGCGGATTGTCCTGTGCAAAAATCCCTAAGGTAAGCAACACCAAACTTGCTGTAAAAAGAATTTTCTTCATAAGAATTTTGTTGTGTAATGTGTTAATTTTTAATATTTTTATTGCTGGTTGTTTTGATTGTCGGTTATTGATGTTCTTATTTTATTCTTGAAAAAAACCTTTAAAAATAAGAAAACATAGAGATTCTGATTTGTTCGTCAAAGAAAACAAATAATTTTAAGCATAACGTAGTATTTACCGGAAAAGTTACAGTAAAAAACTTTTTTATTCAAAGTCTGTTTCGTATTGAGTAGTTTTGATGGGAAAATTAAAATGCAAAACCGTTGTAAAACTTCAGGAAGTTTTACAACGGTCTCATTTTTATCAATAATAATAAAAAAAGGGCTCTGATGAGCCCCTTTCAAACAAACTTAAATTACTTATAAAAATCAGTTATTCAATTTTTTAATCAGCTAGTTAGTTTTGGGCAATGACTATTTTCTGTGTGTATGAATGTCCCTCACAATAAATAGTGATAAAGTATAACCCATTATTCAAATTCTGAACGGGTAATGATATTTTTTGCATACCGGCAGTTAAAGTGCCATTATATACTTTTGCTGCCATTTGTCCTGTAGCATTATATAAATTAATGGATACATTACTGTTAGCAGGATTGTTAAAGGAAATGGTTGCTCCGGTTACAGCAGGATTTGGAGAAATGGTAATATCCGGTTTTCTGTTATTTTCAGGAATACCGACTTCAATTGTTTTTTTTAGAATGGTACCATTTCCTCCAACAATAAATCCTGTATTCTCAATTAATTTTACATCATTTAAAACAGATGATGCCTTATTATTCATCAGAATACTTTCCCAGTTATTTCCTGCATCGGTTGATTCAAGAATGATGGAATAAGAATCAAAGGCACCACCTCCAACAGCTACACCATAATCATTAATAAAATCAACTCCATACAAAACGCATGAATCTTGTAGAAATGCAGCATCCCAAATAGTGTTTGTCCATGGTTGGTTGCAGGTTATTGCCGAATTAACATACATAAATCTGGTTATTCGTCCAACTGTTACCATCGACTCTTCACTGAAATTGTATCCATCGTAAATCATACCCTCCCATGATTCACCTTCATAATTAATATAAAAATCTATGGTTTCAGCAAGATTGTTATTTATTATTTTTTGGATTTTGTTAGCTGATGAATATCCACTTCCATAAACAATAGCAACACTATCATTAATCATTCGTACTGCCCTGTAAAAACCGGTTTTATCATCTTGTAAAATTGTCCAATTGATTCCTCCATCATTGGTAGATAAAATGGTTAAATGTCTGCCACATGCAATTCCTTTTCCTGAGGGAGTCATATCTACCGCAAATAAGTTGTCTTGCATACCAGGCAACCAATGTGAACTCCAGGTGTCTCCGCCATCTTCTGTTACAATAATCTGACCATTGTATCCAACAACTACAGCGTGTTCGCTGTCGATATAACTTACAGATGTTAAATTGTTGGTGACAGTTGAATTTGTTAATTGCCAGGAAATTCCTCCATCATGGGTTACCAATATGGTTCCATGTTCCCCTACAGTTATTCCATTATCTGCATCGATAAAATCAACGGAGTATAGGGTCTTATCTGTTCCTGATTCTAATTGAACCCATTCTGTTTTTGTTTGAGCTTTACAAACTTGAAATGAAAGAAGAATGGATAATGCTAAAATAATTATGTTTTTATTCATTTTATTAATTATTATGGGTTAGAATATTTATTTTAATACGCTTATTTTTTTTGTAATTACTTGTTTATCAACAATCATTGTATAGTAGTATAAACCGTTATTCATAGTACTTATAGGAACGTCAACAGATTGCCGGCCAATGGGTAATTCTTTATTTAAAATGGATTTGATGTGCTTCCCATCTAAAGTATAAAGGTCAATTTTAATATTTTGTTTTTTTGTATTTAAAAAAACTATAGTACATTTATCAGATGCTGGATTTGGATATATATTTACATTGTCGTCAACGTTGTGAGATGGAATTCCAACCCATGTTATATCTTTTTTTAATATTATGCCATTTCCTCCAACTATATACCCTGAATTATCAATCAGCTTGACATCGTAGAATGGATAACCTAATATTGGGCTCTGAATTTCATTCCAAGTATTTCCCCGATCATAAGATTCTGAAATAACACAGTCGATAGTGGGAACATCGGGTTTGCCTCCGACAGCGACACAGTAATTACCGGCTATATCCAAGCCATAAAAACGAGATGAGTCCACGGTAAAACTTGGATACCAATATTTTGACGCCCATGATTGGCCATTAGTAATATCGCCCATTACAGCACGATTGGGCCCAATAATAACACCGACTGTAATTACTGAATCTTTACCCAAACCATATCCATCGTAAATAGCTCCTTCTGCCCATGAATCACCATTATTAACATAGAAATATCGGGAAGTAGAAAGACTGTCGTAATGTGCTATTGTCATAACATAATTGGTCATTATTGAATTTTCTCCGAATACAAATGCTAAGTTGTCATTGAATATTCTTGCTGAGTAAAAAGCACCCACATAGTTTTTCCTTAAAATTAACCAGGTATTGCCCATGTCTTGTGTTGATAATATTGTCATATATCTGCCACATACAATGCCTTTTCCAGAAGAATCCATGTCTACGGATAATAAATCAGCATCAGTAATATTTTGGATATATTGCTGCGCCCATGTTTCACCTCCATCTTCCGATTTGAGGATTAAAGCACTATTACCTACAATAATGATGTTGTCTTTATCGATGAAACTAACAGAATTAAGTGAAACGGTAACTCCGGCATCTTTTTGTTCCCAGGTATTTCCACCGTCTGTTGTTTTAAGAATTATTCCGTTGTCTCCCACGACAATACCAATATTTTCATCAAAGAAGTCAACACCGTATAGTGCTTCATTACTTCCGGATTGTAATAGGAACCAATCCGATTGTGAATTCACAGTGAGTACTGAATTAATGAATAATACAAATAGTAAAATTTTTCTGATCATTTTTTTATTTTTTAAGTATGAATTTTAAATGTATTGACGTGGC
This sequence comes from uncultured Bacteroidales bacterium, assembly GCA_964626855.1. Lineage (GTDB taxonomy): Bacteria > Bacteroidota > Bacteroidia > Bacteroidales > CAIWKO01 > CAIWKO01. The sequence continues at coordinate 4,181 of CAZVKJ010000093.1, read as the reverse complement.
AAAAATAGCTTTATCGTTCAGTATAAAACAATCCGTAGTAATGGGTATTTTTATCTGAGAAAATCCGTATTGGCACGTATTTTTTGCAATTTTGCAAAAAATTGATTAATAATGAAATAAGAGTTTTGTAATTTTACAGCGGTTTTATAAAAATCCACATAATAATGAAATGGCTATTGATTTTTATTATCGTATTTTTTTTAAATATCTTTTCAATAGATAGTTATGCAAAGCTTCCTTCTCCCACACAGGACAGCTTGTTATATTTGCTACACTCTGCAAAAGGCGAAAAAAGAGTGGATGTATTGAATGATTTATGCTGGAATTATATTTATACAGATACGCGCAAAGCACTTAATTATGGTAGTACCGCATTAACACTGGCAACGAAGTTACATTATCTTAAAGGAAAAAATGTGGCTAATAAAAGAATAGGTGTAGCGTACGATATTTTAAGTAAATACGACAGCGCACTTTTGTATTATCACAGAGCATTGACCATCAGTAAGGAAATTAACGATACGAAACAAATAGCTGGAAATATGAGTAATATTGGGCTTACCCATTGGCATATCGGGAATTATAATGATGCTTTAAAATATTATTTTTCTTCTCTGAATTATTTTGAAAGTGCTAAAAATATCAATGGCCTTGCTTCCGCCTATAATAATATAGGAATAATTTACAAGTCATTAAGAAATGATAATAAAGCGCTTCATTTTTTTGATACATCTTATATTTTGTACAAAAAGGGGAACGATGAGTTAGGGATTGGAGCTGTGCTTACAAATATAGGAGATTTATATACCGGCCAAAATAATTATAGTAAAGCGTATGATTTTTTAATGAGATCCATCAATATTAAAGAAAAAAATAAAGATCACTACGGGTTAGCCATAAGCTATAATTTACTTGGAATACTGTATATTGAAAAAAAAGATTATCATCAGGCGTTTCTTTGCGAACAAAAAGCCATCAGTTACGCCAAAATGGTAAATGATGATAATGAACTGGTATCATCATTATTAAAGCTTGCGGTTATTTATATTAAAAAAAAGGATCCTGTAAGGGCAATGAAATTTAATGTAATGGCCGAAAAGCTTGCGAAAAAGATTGAAAGCCAGAAGTTGCTTTATGAAACATACCAGAATTATGCCGACATTTATCAGTTAAAAGGGAATATCCCAAAGGCATTTGAATATTATAAAAAGTATAAAGAAACAGAAGACAGCGTAGTTAATAGCCAGCGTTTTAACCAAATATATGAGCTTGAATTAAAACATGAAACCGAGAAAAGCAATACGGAGATCGCTTTACTGAACAGGCAAAAGAAAATTCAATCGCTTCAGATTGAACGGCAGAAACTGCTTATAAATAAGAGGAATAATCAGATAATACTGGTGGTTACAAGTTGTTTTATTACGTTGCTTATTTTTTATATCATTTACATAAATTACAGGCACCGGCAAAAAATAAAACTGGAAGAGGCTCTTTATCAACATAAGGAAAAACGTGCAAATGAAGTGATAGAAGCAGAAATTCGCGAACGTAAACGTATGGGCGAAGAACTGCACGACGGGCTTGGACAAATACTTTCGTTGCTGAAACTTACGCTTACCAGTTTGGAAAACAAACAAAAATCATCTTTGGAAAAACAAAAGGAACTGATTGAAAATGCAGTGGAACTTACAGATAATGCTTTTACCGAACTCCGGAATATTTCGCACAATATGGCTCCAATTTTTTTGAAAGAAAAAGGATTTGCCGCTTCCATCAAAGATTTGCTCGATCATCTCAACCAATCCAATACGTACAAAGTCGGTATGGATATTAGTGGCGTTGATAATCAGCTTGAAAGTTTTCTGGAATTGACCATTTACCGTGTGGTTCAGGAGGCGCTGAATAATATCATTCTTCATGCAAAAGCTACCGAAATAAATTTTCAGCTTCTTCAGAGTGAAAAGGAAATTACATTGATGATAGAAGATAATGGTAGGGGATTTGATATTAATGAAATAAAAGACAAACATGGTATTGGTTTGAGGAATATCCGGTCGCGGATAGAAAATATTGGAGGTAAAGTACACCTGGATTCGGTGATAAACCGAGGTACCATTATTACGATTATTGTTCCTTTTTAAAAGAATAAAAATATGAATAAAATACGGTTGCTTTTGGTTGATGATCACCGGTTGATGTTAGATGGATTGATTGCTTTGCTGGAAGACGAAGATTGTATTGAAGAGGTAATAGGCGCTACCAGTGGCAAGGAAGCATTGAAAATAATAGAAGTTAACACGGTAGATGTGTTAATGGCTGATATAAATATGCCGGAAATGAGTGGGGTGGAGTTAACCCGAATCGTTCGTGAAAAGTTTCCCGATACCAAGGTGTTGGCATTGAGTATGTATAATGACAATGTGATGATATCTAAAATGATAGAAGCGGGAGCTTTGGGATATGTTCTAAAAAGCACTAACATTTCCGAGTTGATGGATGCCATTACCACGGTAGCTTCCGGGAAAAGATTTTTATCAAAAGATGTTCAGGAAGTCATTATGAAGGGAATATATAATTCCGGTAGCCCGATTAGCGCTTTGGAGCCCAATGTGGTGAAGCTTACGCCTCGTGAAACGGAAATTCTTTCATTGATTGCACGGGAATATTCCAATGAACAAATTGCTGAAAAATTGTTTATAAGTGAACGGACAGTGGAAACTCACCGGAAAAATATTTTTGTAAAAACCAAACAGAAAACCATCGTTGGACTGATAAAATATGCTATTGAAAACGAGCTAATTCAAAATGTTTAATTATCGGCAAAGGAATATGGTCTCTTAGAATGCACTAATAAAAAATTTATACTATGAATGTCCCAGATACAGAATCTAAAACTTTCGGCAACCAAACACTGATGCCGGTTTTTTTTCTTGGGCATGGCAGTCCCATGAATGCCATCGAAGAGAATCCTTTTACGGAAGGATGGAAAATGGCAGTGAAAGAACTCCAGAAACCTCGTGCCATCCTTTGCATTTCGGCACATTGGGAAACCAAAGGCACTTTGGTAACAGCTATGGAAAAACCACCAACCATTCACGATTTTGGCGGCTTCCCCGATGCATTATTTGCTGTACAATATCCTGCCCCCGGTAGTCCTGCCCTTGCCAGGGAGATCTGCGAAGTAATCAAACAAACCGAAGTAAAGCCGGACCTGTTGTGGGGTCTCGATCATGGCACCTGGAGCGTGATAAAACACATGTATCCGGAAGCGGATATTCCTGTGGTGCAATGGAGTCTTAACAGCTTTCAACCACCCCAATACCACTATTCGCTGGCTAAAGAACTTGCGACACTTCGCCGGGAAAATGTGCTGATTGTCGGAAGTGGTAATATGGTTCATAACCTCCGCAATATTGACTGGCGAAATCCGGAAAATGGATATGAATGGGCTGTTAACGCTAATGCCCTGTTGAAAAAATACATCGCCGAACACGAGCATGGAAAATTGATAAATTATAATTCACTGGGCAGGGATGTCGCTATGGCCGTGCCTACGCCTGAACATTTTCTGCCCATGTTGTATATCCTTGCTCTGCAACAGGACAACGATAATCTTACTTTTTTTAATGACGAAGTGGTAATGGGATCTTTGTCCATGACGTCCTTCCGGATTGGTTGATAGTAGTTGATTGTTGTTGGTTGGTTGTTGACAGACATTCCATGTTTTAGTACCTTAAACGTTGTTTTGTTTTTTTCAAATATTAGGAAGTTATAGGGTTATTATTGCTAAATTTGGAAAACGAACACAGGCATTTATCAGAAACAAATTTTCGAGCTTTTATAGAAGCGAGTTCTATCCACACTTACCTAATTGTTATTTAATGTCACAAATGGTAATTGGGATTAAAAAATTCAGGAGCGTATACTTAAAAGATATGGTTACCGGACAGTGATCATTTAAAAACCGGACAGTGATCATTTAAAAACTGGACAGTGATCATTTAAAAACTGGACAGTGATCATTTAAAAACCGGACAGTGATCATTTAAAAACTGGACAGTGATCATTTAAAAACCGGACAGTGTTCATTTGATTAGGGGATAAGTTTCTTTTTCGGCAAGCCCTAAATCGTCCATTAAATAAAGCTCTCGTTTTCTCAAATATGGGAGGTTATAAATTTT
>CAZVKJ010000092.1:0-7564 GCA_964626855.1 uncultured Bacteroidales bacterium | reverse complement strand
CCAAACGACTGCTGAATGCGCTGAAAGATAATATTTCAAAATTTGAAGAAAATTTTGGCACTATCGACGACAATAATCCTGTTGACCTGAGCCCTTATAATTTCGGCGGCCCTACAGCAAGGGCTTAATATTTATTGCTTCTTTTCTTTCTTAATCCACAAGCATTTTACCCTGCCCCACGCTTGTGTTTCCATCAAGTATTTTGAAGAAATACAGCCACTGGCTCATGCCGTCTCTTGATATTTTTATTTCTTTTCCGCTTAGGTTTTTCATCCGCTTAACTTCGTTACCTAAAATATCATAAAAAATCAAAGACGCATTAAACAAAGGTTTTGAAAGGCTTATGATGGCATAATCTGAGAAAGGGTTGGGTGAAATATTAATTTCTGTATTATCATTAATTTCATTTATGTGAGCGCCAAAATTACAAACACAACGGACAGAAAGCCCCTGGGTAGTTCCGTTGGTGGAACTCATTGCAGCATTGCTGTTAAAAGTCAATCCCCGTGCATGAGCCAGTACATTAGAAACTGAGTCGGAACTCCAGAAAACGCCTTGGGAGCCAAGAGAAGAATAAGCTCCATCGCCAAGGCGAATACCACCCGGAAGGGCTGTAAATCCGCTCTCGTTGGTTGCTCCCGTATTTGGGCTTGCCCAATGCAGCGTGCCGGCTTCTTTAAGCTTGCCACCGGCCACGCTGAGCCCTCCTGTATAAGTTGTAAGTGCTGTCCATTCGGCCTCACCGGGCATATGCCAACCGGCAGGACAAAGTTTAAGTGTGTTTACAGCATACCAGTTATATAATGCCCCATATGTATCACCATTTGAAGCCTGATCGTTTGCATACCAGCAATAACCCGGGCCTGTTAAGTATGCCCAGGTTGTACCATTTGTTACTAATGGAATATCTGTTCCATCGTTATATTTTGTAACTCTCAGGTTTTCTCCCATCCATACCTTTGTTCCAATGTTTACAGTATTGTAAACATTTCCGTCTATATCGGTTACTGTTTGAGCTTGAGCGTTAGTTATCAGTAATGCAATAACTACAAATTGTAATATTGATTTTTTCATAAAAATTAATTTTGCTTATAGTATAGGGATTTGTCAAATACTTTTCGGTTTCTTTATATCGTTGTTATATCCAAAATTTTGGTTTAATCCATTCAAAAAGTTTATTCGACAATTATCTTTCCTTGTCCTATGGTGATATTATGATCAAAAACCTTAAAGAAATACATGCCACTGCTCATTCCACTCCTGGATATCTTTATTCCCTTTCCGCTGAAATTTTCAATACGTTTTATTTCATTTCCCAGAATGTCATAAACACTCAAAGTTGCATTATGTACCGATGTTGTAAATTGTAACATTGTAAAATCTGAAAACGGGTTAGGATAAACCAAAACATTGCTTTCAGGTTCAAATTCATACACAACGTTTCCTTCCGGTGTATATTCCCAAAAATCATTCAATAGCGATTGTGCGGAAACGCCCATACCCACATAGCCCTTATTTCCAATAGAAAATCCAATAGGGATATGACGAGCATTAGCCGGTAATGCGGCTTTATGTGTCCAAATATTTATTGATTGATTCCATTCAATCAAGTCATTCAACTGGCTGACATCATTAACACCTGCGCAGAAATACCCATTGTTGCCGATTGAAAATCCGGCAGCATTGCATCTATATTCAGGTAAATTTGCCTTTTGTGTCCAGGTGTCTGTTAACGGGTCATATTCCCAAAAATCTATTTGCAAGAATGGAGGTCCGATATCGCTAATACCTCCGCCAATATATCCTTTATTTCCAATCGAAAATCCCTGTGCATCATAGCGGGCTGACCCTCCAAAGTCAGCTTTTTGCGTCCAGGTATCAGTTGCCTGATCGTATTCCCAAAAATCTTTTAGATAACCGATCTCACCACTACCTGTACCTATATAGCCTTTTGAACCGATTGAAAACCCCACAGCCAAGCCTCTGCATGGACCAGGAAAATCTGATTTTTGAGACCAAGTATTGCTGTTTTGGTCCCACTCCCAAACTTCAGGTGTGCCATTATTAGTAGAATCTATACCAACACATATGTACCCCTTTTTTTCTATTGAAAATGATATAGGGCTTCTTCTAGGAAGGCCAGGCAGACTTACTTTTGACAACCATGAATTTGTCACCTGATTCCATTCCCAAAGGTCATTATTCATTTTCCCATTAGTATCGGTTCCGCAACCAAAATATCCCTTTTGTTCGATTGAAAAGGAGGCTAAATCACATCTACCTGAACAAGGAATATTTGCTTTCTGGGTCCATAAGCCTTGCCCGGGAACTTGAGAAAAAAAAAGAGCTCCAAAGGCTAGCATAAATATTTTTTTATAAATCATTTGTATGGTTATTAATGATCAACATATTATTGAAATAGTTAATTATGGCTTTTGGCTTGTATGCCAAAAGCCATAATTAATGTAATAATCAAGATAGTTTCTCTTAATCATATTATTTACTGATTACCAACCTGCCGCTTTTTATGTTGATGCCATCGGCATTTAATACTTCATAGATATACAAACCGTTGTTCAGTTTTTCGATATTAATCGATAAAGTAGCGCCATCAGCTTTTACATCTTTTTCTAAAAGTTTCGACCCAAGTAAATTTCTTAAAGTAAATTTACACAAATCACCAGTCAAACCTTTTATTTCAACATTAATATTGTTTTCAGCAGGATTCGGATAAACTGAAATAGCCCACTCACCTTTTATTTCATTTATACCGTCAGTTTCCGGCGTATATTCCCAAAAATCATTTAATGGTGTTTGCGCGGAAACGCCCATACCCACATAACCATTATTCCCAATTGAAAATCCAATAGGGACATGACGAACATTAGCAGGTAATGAGGATTTGTGTATCCATAAATTTTTCGATTGATCCCATTCAATTAAGTCATTCAACTGGCTGACATCATTAACGCCTGCACAGAAATACCCCCGATTGCCGATTGAAAATCCGGCAGCATTGCATCTATATTCAGGTAAATTTGCCTTTTGTGTCCAGGTGTCTGTTAACGGGTCATATTCCCAAAAATCTATTTGCCAGAATGACGGCCCAATATCGCTAATACCTCCGCCAATATATCCTTTATTTCCTATCGAAAATCCTTGTGCATCATATCGTGCGAGCCCACCAAAGTCTGCCTTTTGCGTCCATGTATCTGATGTTGGATCATATTCCCAAAAATCTCTTTGGTTGCCACCACAACCTTCGCCGGTGCCTATATAACCTTTTGCTCCGATTGAAAAACCAACGGACAATGCTCTGCATGGGCCCGGAAAATCAGATTTTTGTGTCCAGGTATTTGTTGTTTGATCCCATTCCCAAACCTCATTTGTGAAATTACTTGTAGAATCAATGCCAACGCAGATATATCCTTTTGTTCCTATTGAAAATGATACTAGGCTTCTTCTTGGGCGTTCTGGCAAACTTGCTTTTTGCGACCATGTGTTTGTTAATTGATCCCATTCCCAAAAATCATTATTCATTTTTCCCGCAGAGTCATTTCCGCATCCAAAGTATCCCTTTTGCCCGATTGAAAAGGACGCTAAATCACATCTTCCTGTGCTAGGAATGCTAGCTTTTTGAGTCCAGAAACCTTGCCCATTTGTATGGTATGCCAAAGACGAAATAAAACTTATTAAAATAAAATGTTTTAATATAGTTTTTTTAAATTTTTTCATTGGTTTTAATTTTTAATATATTAATACCGTACGTGTTATAATATTTTGAAGTACCAGTATATATTAATGACTGAGTCCAATAAGCAGCAGAATCAATCATTGTAAGTTTTGTTGGACTGCAAGAATCTACCTCCCTTAAATTAATATTTTAACATTGGCATTTGCCGATGAAAACAAATGCCAATGTTAAAACAGAAAACAATATGGTTTTCTTAAAAAACATGCTATTTACTAATCACTATACGTGCACTTTTGATTTTTTCACTCATAGCATTCATTACTTCATAAAGATACAACCCATTGCTTAGCTTACTAATATCAATGGTTAATGTTGTGCCATCAGCTTCCTGTACGCGCGCGTTCGCAACGCGTGCAACCCCGGTTGTTTTCTCATCAACGGCTGTGTTTTCAATACAACCTCTTTTATGCGCATATCCGCAGCAGCACTTTCCACTTTGCACTTTTAACTTTCTCCTTTCAACTTTCAACTTGTAACTTTCAACTCTCAACTTCATTGCTTCACAAATTTTCGTACCACGCTGCCTTCGTTTGTTGTAAGTTTTAAAAAATACATTCCGCTGCAAAGATGGCTGATATCAAGCTGATTGGCATCCGGTATGATCTTTAGCAGCAGTTTGCCGCTGATATCAAACACCTGCACAGCTGCATTGGTAATATTACCGCTGATGGTAAGTGTGGTGGTGGCAGGGTTGGGGTAAACGATAATAGCATTTTCTTCTTCGTTTATTTCGTTTACAGATGTCGCATTTCCACATGTGTCCACATAATTACCGCCGATCCATTTGGCTAAGAACAGGATACTATCACCATTAATTGTCCAAAAACCGCCGCCAATGTATAAAGTATCGTGATAAAAATCGAGGGTGTTTACAACATTGTCGAAAGTTGTACCAAAACCACACCATTTACTGCCGTCCCATTTTGCAATACCATCAGCCGGTACGCCACCAGCGTGTTTAAATGCACCGCAAACATACAAGGTGTCTTTATAAACTTTCATGTCATGGATCATGCCGTCAACGCCTTCTCCTAATTCAGACCATTGAATACCATCCCATTTTGCAATATTATTACCGGGATTATTTGGATCGTCATTTTTTGAAAACAGTCCGGCAACAATTAACTCATTATTATAAACTAACATTTTATTTACAAAAACTATACTCCCTCTTATACCGCCACCTACACTCACCCAATCAGCGCCATCCCATTTTACAATATTAAAAATTGTGCCGATAGGAAGATTATTTAGATTTCCGCATACATAAAGTTCATTATTATAAAAAGCAATATCATTTATTCTATTCTTTGCGCCTATATCTGTTGGAATAACCGGAAAGTTATGTACAGCGCTCCAGTTTGAACCATCGTACTTGCCTATACTGTTTGCTGAAATTCCTTCAATACTATCGAAAACTCCGCAAATATATAATTCACTGTTAATAATTTTTAATCTGATGCCAATGCCGTGCGTTCCATCACCCATCTTTAATCCTGTTCCAAAGTTTTCCCAGTTAATTCCGTTCCAGTATGTAATACCATTTACAGTTTTATTACCGGCTTTTGTGAAATTTCCTATAACATAAATCTGATTACTAAACCTTATAATTCCGTTAACAGGTAATGTACTTACTGGCCCCGGTGTAATACAATCCCATTCCACACCGCACCCTAGAGTTGATATTGATGAGCCATTCCATTTTGCTATTCCTACAATTGTTTCATTATTGATATGTGAGAATGAACCACCAAAAAACAATTCATCAGAAGAGCTGTCTTCATAGAATGTTGATACAGGATTGTCCAGATTAAAAGTAACCGCCCAATTCTGGGCGGTTATCGATACTGAAATAAAAAAAAACAGAACTATCAGTAAATATTTCATAATGTTATTGATTTATAAATTTACTTGTAAGATTCTTATCGTCATCTGTTTAGTGGTTCCCCATCCTGTTTGCCATCCGCAAATAACTCCTGCCGGGTCATATTGTTCCAGAAAAGGATCAATGGGTGAATAAAGCTCAGTACTCGGGTTAAAGCTCCCATTTCTAATTAATTCGCTTGAGGCTTCACATAATTGTGGTGGCGGGCAACTATCACTAATCCAGGATTTATTTAAAAATTTTTCCACGCAAAGCCTGAAATAATTTTTTAGTGTGGTATCCTGCTTTACACAAATAAAATATGTAGCACCCTGAATTAAACTATCTGCAAATATTCTCAAGCTATCACATTGTTGAATATTCTGTGAAGCTATTAAACTAAGGTTATTACAGGAGTCTGCATACAAAAATATATCTGTCACATTCGCTGCTGCCGAGTCAGTTGATTGAAGTATATTAAAAAAATAATTGAGAGTACCAGCAGTGAATTTTATTCAGTAATATTGGTTGTTTTGGAACTGATATTCAGAACAATAATTAGTCAACAAAGTGTCCGCTGATGTGCAATCATTCTGTGCTTTTGCTTTATTCATATTATAATAAATAGCAATGACATTAAAACGATTCTAAGAAATTTTTGAATTTTCAAAATCATAAATTTTAATTATTGAAATCAACATGCCTTCCACTAACGCAGTCAGGTATTGAATCATCGCATAAATTATTTCAGAAATACCGTGGCGGGGTTTTTAAAATAAAGAGTTGTAATTCAGCAATCCTTTGTATCTTTGCCGTTGCCTCCTTGTGTTTGGTTAATTTTGTTGTATATTCGCAGTATCAATATTTTTCACCCCACCTGGAGGCATTTTTTATAGATTTTTAAGTAAAATTATAATCAACCGCACCAAATCAAACGATTATTAATAATCTAAATAATTTGTAAATAAACAAAATATAATAATAAAAAACAAGGAAAATTATCTATTTATTTTAAATTATCACATAAAACATTATTTTACTGATAAATACAAGTTTGGTTAATGCTTTACTATTTAAAATTATGTTTCAGGTTCACAACATAATAACTCATTTATATGCATTCGATAATCGAGCTTTTCACTCTATAATTAGCTTTCCCTGCCCGGCAATGGTATTCCCATCAACAACTCTAAAGAAATACATTCCATTTCTCATTCCGTTTCTTGATATCATTATTTCTTTTCCGTTGAGATTTTCCATTCGCTTAACTTCGTTACCTAAAATATCATAAAAAATCAAAGACGCATTAAACAAAGGTTTTGAAAGGCTTATGATGGCATAATCTGAGAAAGGGTTGGGTGAAATATTAATTTCTGTATTATCATTAATTTCATTTATGTGAGCGCCAAAATTACAAACACAACGGACAGAAAGCCCCTGGGTAGTTCCGTTGGTGGAACTCATTGCAGCATTGCTGTTAAAAGTCAATCCCCGTGCATGAGCCAGTACATTAGAAACTGAGTCGGAACTCCAGAAAACGCCTTGGGAGCCAAGAGAAGAATAAGCTCCATCGCCAAGGCGAATACCACCCGGAAGGGCTGTAAATCCGCTCTCGTTGGTTGCTCCCGTATTTGGGCTTGCCCAATGCAGCGTGCCGGCTTCTTTAAGCTTGCCACCGGCCACGCTGAGCCCTCCTGTATAAGTTGTAAGTGCTGTCCATTCGGCCTCACCGGGCATATGCCAACCGGCAGGACAAAGTTTAAGTGTGTTTACAGCATACCAGTTATATAATGCCCCATATGTATCACCATTTGAAGCCTGATCGTTTGCATACCAGCAATAACCCGGGCCTGTTAAGTATGCCCAGGTTGTACCATTTGTTACTAATGGAATATCTGTTCCATCGTTATATTTTGTAACTCTCAGGTTTTCTCCCATCCATACCT
>CAZVKJ010000091.1:0-7957 GCA_964626855.1 uncultured Bacteroidales bacterium | reverse complement strand
ATCCCGACATAGAAAATGTTACCGACTTGTCGGTATTACATTTTCTTAGTCGATTACGCATTAATGAATAGAATTATATATTATTGAATATCAGGCGGTAATAATTGATTTATCCAAATGCTACGCAATAGAAGTATTTAATGCGTAAATTGGGATTAATTTAATTTCACTTTTACCAGGTAGGAGCCGCTGTTTGAAGCATTGTAAACGGTTTCATATATCGAAATATACAGGTAGCCAGATCCGGTTACCGTACCTTTGTATGATGCCCCGGCCTTTAACATGGTTCCATTTTCACCAATTTTAAATACAACATTGCCATAGGTAGGATATGTACTCGTAGACGATGAATAATCGCTTTCATAATTGTAATCACTGTCTGAATTATTTGTAGATTTTCCGTCGGGCTTATATTTATATCCCGATAAACTTGCCAGGGTTATTTCTCCGCTGGCTGTGATGCTTATCCTTTGCCCGCTTTTAACATAAATACTTGTTTTTAACCAGCCGCCGCTCGTATTGCAGCTTATATGTTTATTAGCCAACAGGGTGTATGTAGACTCAGAGGCATCACCACCATTATAAAACACATCAATACTGTTGACTTTATCTCTTGGAATTTCAAGACTGCCATATTCTGTTTTCAATGCAATGGTTTTTACGCTATATGACCCTCCAATACGGTAACCATTATCCGTTACGATAATATCATCCGGTTCGGCCGAACCAACATAATTATATTTTGCTTTTAATTCGCTTAATGCCATATCGGCAGTGTAATCTTTACTTATGGCAGGAATGTACCCATCTGAATTAATCAAATCTTCTAAAACAGGTATGCAATTTATACTCATTGATACTAATGATTCATAAGCCTTTTTTCTGATGTTTTCGGTAGAATTATTCAAATCGGTTACCAGGGCTTTAATTTTTTCTTTCTGGGATTGGTCAGGCGTGACGCCAAAAACTATCTGGCTGATATTTTTAACAGGAATTTCGAGTTTACCCCATAATGTTACAAGGCTTATATTTCCGATGGATGTAGTTCCCGTAATAATACTCCCATCTCTTAATGTAAGCCTGAATTCGGTACTTTCTTTCTGGCAGAATGATTGATAAACACAGATTAACAAGATTGCTGATAATGCAAGGATTGATTTTTTCATAGGTGTTTTTATTAATTTCGTTTTATAAAATTAATACTAAATTAGTTACAAGAGTAATTTTACATATAAAACATTTTTACTGAACTGATATTGTTTTGATTACAAATAACATCATGCCGTAAAATATGAATGATTACCCTTTTATTAATAATAAATGCTAATTTTGAACTTGTAACAAAGTTGAACTTATGAGTATACTGGTTAATAAATATTCACGAATAGTGGTTCAGGGATTTACGGGCAGTGAAGGTACCTATCATGCATCTCAGATGATTGAATATGGTACTAAGGTGATAGGTGGTGTTACTCCCGGAAAAGGCGGACAACTGCATTTGGGTTTGCCTGTATATAACACGGTGCATGATGCTGTTGAAAAAGATGGAGCAAATGTTTCCATAATTTTCGTCCCGCCGGCCTTTGCTTCTGATGCAATTATGGAAGCCGCTGATGCCGGTATTAAAATCATTGTATGCATTACTGAAGGCATCCCTGTTCAGGATATGGTTAAGGTCAAGCATTATTTAACAGGAAAAGAATGCCGATTAATTGGCCCTAACTGTCCGGGTATTATTACTCCTGGAGAAGCAAAAGTCGGGATCATGCCAGGCTTTATTCATAGACCCGGTGTTGTTGGTATAGTTTCCCGTTCCGGAACCCTGACATATGAAGCTGTAGATCAGATTACCAAATGTGGCCTCGGACAATCGACAGGTATTGGAATAGGCGGTGACCCTATTATAGGAACAACAGCCCTGGATGCTGTTAAACTTTTTATGCTTGATGATGCCACACATGGGATTGTTTTGATAGGCGAAATTGGTGGCAGCATGGAAGCTGAAGCTGCAGCATGGATTAAAGAATTTGGAACCAAACCTGTGGTGAGTTTTATTGCAGGCGCCACTGCCCCCAAGGGCAGGACAATGGGACATGCAGGAGCCATTATTGGCGGAAAAGAAGACACTGCAGAAGCTAAAAAGTCAGCTTTGCGGAATGCGGGAGTACATGTAGTGGATTCCCCTGCAGAGATAGGAGCAAAGATGATGGAAGTACTTAGTGCCTGAACGGAAACACTTCAAAAGGGTATCTATGGTTGGTAATCATAAGCCCCAAGATCCGGAGGCGGGTTCAGGGTTCTGTTATTCCCTTTGATATCAAGCAATAAATCAAGTATCGAGGAATTAATAATATTGATATTGCCCGCATCTATGGCGCCAGAACCAGGTTTCAAAGTATAATCATTATTCCCTGTATTATTAAAAAGAGCATCCTGGTTGAAAATGCAATTCACAAATTTACTGCTGGCAGCCTGATTGGTGCATTTTAACAGACAATTCTCAAATTTATAATTATAGGCAGCATCGGTAACACTATCCCGAATCAGTTCCTCCGTATTGCTGCCGTAAATGATACAATTACCAAAATAAGCTGAGTCAAGGTCCCCCGTATAAATTACCTGAGATACTGGATTTTCATAATAATTTGTGACCAGCAATGAGGGCGTTTCCCTTGTAGAGTAGTCATAGTAATTGCCGATGGTACAATGCCTGAAATCGTAGCTTCCACCGGTGGTTAATGCCATGGCATAGCCGCCACAGTTTGCGATGACACTATTACCGCCAATGATCTTATAATAACGTGATAACAAGCCTATTCCCGTCATATTTTTAATAATGGTATTTTTCAAAATTAACCTGTTGTCTTCGGCGGTGCTCATGGTTTCGGCCTGTATTCCGATAAAACCATTTTTAATAATGGCGTAATTGAAAACATTATCTGAAGATCCTTCATTGATCCATATCCTGTCCCATTGGCCTGGCAGCTCTTTATATTCAGCTTCAAGCCTGCTCCCCTGAAATGTTACAGGCTCATTTATTGTTCCATTTACTTTTACCGAACCATATTTATATACCCACAATCCTGAATTGCTGTAAAAATGAATCCGGCAACCAGGGTCAATATTCAGTTTACCCATCGAGTCTACTACGGCATAGCCATAGATCAAGTATGGTTTGTCATTGATCCATGTGTTATTTTGGTTTTCGGCTGCAACTATTTTGTATCTCAAATAGTTGCCAAGGGAATGGTCTGCAACAATATAATGAGCATCCTGTCCCCAGGCAATGAGATCAACATCCTGGACATTTCCGTTCAGTTCAAATATTATTGAGTCCTTCACAACCATTGGTGAGTTACTGTTTTGCGGATCGACGGTAACTTTAACAAAAATGAATATGCTGTCGTTAGGTGCAATTTCCACATCTTTTATGTTTTGAGCAGCGACACCGTCAACATTCATGGCATATTGGGAAGAGGCGCCATTGGCAAGATGTATGGAAGAAATGACAATATTATCATTTGTCGGATTTTTTACAGAGAACATTTTTGTTATTGAACCAAGTGTCGAAAAAACAGTATCAAATAATATTGATTCTGTTGAAAGTATGAGTTTTACCGATGGATCATTGTTAATTTGCGTATCCTTTTTACAGGAAAAAATCAGGAATGAAAAAATTATTAAAAATAAAAGAAAAGAAATTTGAAGGGCTTTTTTCATCATTTTTTAGCTTAGAAACGATTTACTGAAAATAATGTTATGCAAATGTAAAACTTATTATCTCAGAAAATTTTTTTTTGTGATTTGAGTACAAAATTATCGATAAAATACACATATTTAATAAGTTAAACTTTATTAAAAATTATTATTAACTTAACATTGCTCTATAATAAATTATAAATAAATATCTTATCTTTGCAAAAAATTTCAAAAAAACATAATTTAGCTTCTATAGTAATAATGAGTTATATAAAATTTGATAAGGAACAGCTGGTAAATCTCGGGTATGCGTTAAAAAGGGAATTTATACGTTCCAACAGGGCTGGAGCTTTTGCAACTTCTACTATCATTGGTTGTAATACAAGAAAATATCATGGTTTATTTATTGTTCCCCAGCCTGAACTGGATGGCGGCAACCATGTACTATTATCCAGTTTTGACGAAACAGTGATTCAGAATAAAGAGGAGTTTAACCTCGGCATACATAAATATCCGCAAGGAGTATATAATCCCAGGGGGCATAAGTATATAACCGCCTTAGAAATGGAACCCCTCCCAAAATTTACGTATAGGGTTGGCGGTGTTGTGTTGTCAAAGGAGATGTTATTCAGTCTTGAAAGCGATTGTTTCCTTATTAAATATACGCTTGAAGATGCTCATTCTCCAACCATGTTAAAATTCAGGCCGTTTCTGGCTTTTCGTAATGTCCATACCCTGACCAGGGCAAATGTCAATGCAAATACACATTATGCAGAAGTTGATAATGGTATAAGCGTAAAAATGTATGAGGGCTATTCTCCTTTGTTCATGCAGTTTTCAAAAAAAGTTGAATATACCCATGTCCCGACATGGTATTATAATATTGAATATGCAGAAGAGTTTGAACGGGGTTTCGATTATCAGGAAGATCTTTATGTGCCCGGATTCTTTGAAATGTCAATGAAAAAGGGAGAAAGTGTAATATTTGCCGCCGGGTTACAGGAGGTGGATTCTTCCATACTAAAGCGCCAATATACGGCGGAGATCAAAAAAAGAATACCCCGCGACAGCTTTAAAAACTGCCTTATCAATTCAGGTTTGCAGTTTTTTGTACACAAAAATAGTCAATTTGAAATCATTGCCGGATATCCCTGGTTTGGCCGCTGGGGGCGCGATACTTTTATTGCTTTACCAGGGTTGACTTTAGCTATCGGCAAGCCCGAAAATTGCAAAGCGGTTATTGATTATATGATTTCGGAACTCAGGGGACCTTTATTTCCAAATGTAGGAAGTGGCGATGACAGTGCATATAATTCCGTTGATGCTCCCTTGTGGTTTTTCTGGGCATTGCAGCAATATGCCATTTACACCGGCAGCCAGGATAAAATTTGGGAAGAATATGGTGAAAAGATGAAGATTGTCCTGAACGGTTATCGTGATGGCTGTGATTATAATATTAAAATGCAGGATAACGGATTAATATATTCCGGAATCGCCGGTAAAGCGCTTACCTGGATGGATGCCGTTGTTGATGGTAAGCCGGTAACGCCACGTATTGGCCTGGATGTTGAAATCAATGCACTCTGGTACAATGCCATTATGTTTTCTCTCGAAGTGGCAAAGCTGGCGGGCGATAATTTATTTGTTGAACAATGGTCGGATGTCGCCTGCAGAATACCTGAGGCGTATAAATCCACCTTCTGGAATAAAGATAAAGGATATTTATGCGATTATGTAAATGGTACCTTTAAAGACTGGTCAGTACGACCCAACCAGATATTTGCCGCTTCACTGCCATATAACCCATTGAGCGAACAAATCAGGAAGCTTATTCTCGATATAACAGAAAGAGAACTTTTGACCAGGAGGGGTTTGCGTACATTATCGCCAAAGTCTCCTGAATATAAAGGCAGCTATAAAGGTAATGCTGCTGAGAGAGATTCTGCATATCATCAGGGTGTTGTTTGGCCATGGCTGCTGGGGCATTTTGCCGAAGCTTACCTGAAAATTCATGGTAAAAGCGGTTTAGGTTATATAAAGCAACTATATGACAGTTTTGAACCCGTGATGATGGAACATGGAATTGGTACGGTATCCGAACTATATGACGGAGATCCCCCATATTTGCCCGGCGGAGCTCCATCGCAAGCCTGGAGCGTTGCCGAACTGTTGCGAATGGGATACCTGATTGAAAAATATTACAACGAAAAATAAAATAATAAAAGGGTTTTTGGTAAATTTATTTGTTACCTTTTGCCCGATAATACTATAATTTATAAACAATATAAACAAATAAATTTTTAATTTTCAATGAAAGTACTAATGTTTGGCTGGGAGTTTCCGCCTCATATAACTGGTGGCCTTGGTACGGCGTGTTACGGGCTTACCAAGGGGTTGTTGAAACAGGGAGTGGAAGTGCTTTTCGTTGTTCCCAAAGCCTATGGAGACGAAAATCAGCAAGTTGCACGAATAATAAATGCCAGCGATGTAAGTATTGATTTCAGGCAAAAGATCTACCAGGAACACTGGAATCAGTTAACATATATAGAAGTCGGGTCGAATCTGATCCCATATGTAGGTGAAGATGAATTTGCCCGTTATTCGACACAGAATGAACTTGATAATATAGAAGAACAAACCAGCATTTTTTCAAGACGATACACTTTTTCCGGAAAATACGGAAAAAACCTGATGGAGGAAGTAACGCGCTATGCACTGGTGGCATCTTCATTAGCTGCTACTAACCAGTTTGATGTTATACATGCTCACGACTGGCTCACATACTCAGCCGGCATTGCCGCCAAAAATGTCAGCGGAAAACCCTTAATCGTCCATATGCATGCTACTGAATTTGACCGTTCGGGCGAACATATCAACCAGAATGTGTATGATATTGAACGCAAAGGTATGGAAGCTGCTGATGCTGTGATCACTGTAAGTAACTATACACGCGACATTGTAATAAACCGCTACGGAATTAATCCCGATAAAGTTCATACCGTACATAATGCTGTAGAGCATAATACATCGGATTCCGATATGATCATTGAAAGAAATGTCAAGGAAAAGGTGGTTACATTTCTTGGCCGTGTTACATTTCAGAAAGGACCTGACTATTTTGTGGAAGCTGCCAATAAGGTACTTGAAAAGGATAAAAATGTACGTTTTGTTATGGCCGGTTCAGGTGATATGCTTCATAGAATGGTTACACGTGTTGCACAGCTGGGCATATCCACACATTTTCATTTTACCGGATTTTTACAGGGTGAAGAGGTGGACAAAATGTTTTTATTAAGTGATGTATATGTGATGCCTTCTGTTTCCGAGCCTTTCGGGATATCGCCGCTTGAAGCCATGCGGTCAAGCGTGCCTGTTGTCATATCAAAACAGTCAGGAGTTGCCGAGGTGCTGAAATATGCATTGAAAATTGATTTCTGGGACATCGACGCCATGGCTGATGCTATTTATGGGTTGCTTCATTATGATGCGCTCTCTGTAATGTTTAGGAAATTTGGTAAAAATGAAGTTGAAAACCTTCAATGGGACAATGCAGCAGCAAAGGTTTCGGATGTTTATAATAAAGTTGTATCAATAAAATAATTAATAATAATGAGGTCTATTTGTTTTTATTTTCAGGTTCACCAGCCATTTCGTCTAAGAACATATCGTTTTTTTGATATTGGCAGCAATCACTATTATTTCGACGACTATCGCAATCGGTATATCATGAGAAGAATTGCCGATAAATGCTATTTACCTATGAATAATCTTTTGCTTGACCTTATCAGGGAATATGGTTCTGCATTTAAGGTGAGTTTTTCTTTGTCAGGTACGGTCATCGATCAGTTTGAACGCTTTGCCCCGGATGTGCTGGAAAGTTATATACAACTGGCAGAAACCGGTTGTGTCGAGTTTCTGGCTGAAACATATTCGCATTCCCTGTCATCGCTTAAAAGTGAGGAAGAGTTCAACAGGCAGGTTGATGCTCAAAAAGAAAAGATCGTTCGCTATTTTAAAAAAGAGCCTGTAACTTTTCGTAATACTGAGTTAATATATTCAGATCAAATTGGTGAAATGGTTGCAAGAATGGGATTTAAAACCATGCTGACCGAAGGCGCCAAACACATTATGGGATGGAAGAGCCCGAATTATATGTATTGCAACTCTATAAATCCCAAACTGAGGGTGCTGCTGAAAAATTTCCGCCTCAGCGACGACATTGCTTTCAGGTTTTCACAGCAAAGCTGGGATGGCTGGC
>CAZVKJ010000090.1:0-8679 GCA_964626855.1 uncultured Bacteroidales bacterium | reverse complement strand
TTAAGTATTTATTATGCCACTTTTAGACTATTATATAATAGCTAATGGTATAATCTGTCCGGGACAAAACTATATCATACAGCTTATGTTATTAAGATAAAATATTTCTGAAATATTTGTTTTCTGGAATAAAATGTTGTAATTTTACCACATGCCCAAACAATTATGAATATCAATACAATTTAACGTGACACCCATAAATAAATGCATAATATGAAAAGACTACTTGTTACAGCGCTCATCATGATCTTGCTGAATAGTTTTGCCCAAGCTCAATGGACAACACTATTTACATTTGATTCAACAGTATCATATACCGGGCAGTTTATAAACCAGGACACAGGATATACCAGCGGCTGGTTTGGCCAGATTTATAAAACAACTGACGGTGGCGCAAATTGGACGAAGATACTCACAGGAGGGCAGACGGGTGTTACTTCAATGGTTTTTACTGATTGTAATACCGGCTATACCGTAGGCGCTTCAGGTGTGGCAAAAACCACCGACGGCGGCTATAACTGGACGCTGTTAAATATTAGTACAACAGGTTATTTGCTGAGAGCAAATTTTATAAATGATACTACCGGTTATGTGGTAGGTACGAATGGAACCATCATAAAAACCACTGATGCGGGAATGACATGGTCGCAGTTACCGTCGGGAACTTTAATATCATTATATTCAATATATTTTCCGGTTACCGATACAGGTTATGTTGCCGGAAACTTCGGTACCATATTAAAAACATGCAATGCCGGGCTTAGTTGGACACAATTACCTTCCATCACTTCTGAGGCGTTTTATGGTCTCTTTTTTACCGATTGTCAAACCGGTTTTGCTGTAGGCAATAATGGAAGTGTTATTAAAACAGCAGATGGAGGGTTAAGCTGGAATTTTCAAAATTCGGGCACAACAAAATGGCTGAATTCGGTTTATTTCACAAGCAAAGATACCGGTTATATCTGCGGTATGTACGGAACAGTATTAAAAACAACCAATGGCGGTGCCGGCTGGACACATCAGATAGTCGACAGCAACTATCATTATTATGAAATTGATTTTATCAGTAAAGATACGGGCTTTATCTTCGGCGAAAAAGAATTATTCTTTCCACACAGTCAGGGAATCGTGCTTAAAACCACCAATGGCGGGCAAGTCTTCGTTGCAGAGCACAAAAAGACCGGGGACAATATTTCAATTTACCCTAACCCTGTGCACAGATACCTGACCATTGAACAGGGTGATGCAAATGCCATTGACTGCATTGTTACCATATACAATTCATTTGGTGCACCGGTATATACTTCGGTATTAAAAGGAAATATGATGACTGTTGATGCCGGAGGTTTACTTGCAGGTATATATATGGTGGTGATTCAAAGTGAGCGGTACAGGCTGGACAGGAAAATGATAAAAGAATAGGCTGAATTTGTTTTGTAGGGCGCTTGGGGTTTTCGAAGAGCTGATTACCAGGAAGTGATTATTAAAAACTACTTAATCAGAATAATTGTATGTAGATTTGGGTGAGCGGTATGGGAAAAGGGTTAATGTTAGATTAAAGAAATGATAGAGATTTTTAAAATGGCGTATTAAAAGGTGAAGTGGGAAGCAAGTTATGCACTATTAAAAAAGACAACATGAAAAAAATCAGCATTTCATTATTATTTATTCTATCTATCTCATTCTATCTTATAGGTCAAGACTTAGTTCCTGTTGGTAATGGAATAAGCTCTGCATACGGTATTTATAGTGGCACTGTAACTTATAATAATTGTATTTATTGTTGCGATAATGGACATATTTTTAAATGGGATGGTTCAAATTGGAGCAATTTGGGTATAACATGTAATTATAGTATTATTTGTATGGAGGTTTATAATAATGAACTTTATGTTGGGGGCTGGTTTACTTCATTTAATGGTATTAGTGCAAATAGAATAATAAAATATAATGGTACTACTTGGCAGACCGTTGGAAATGGTGTCAATGTAGAAAACGGAATTATCGGTGGAGTAGAAAAAATGATAGTTTATCAGAATAAATTAATTGCTATTGGTGGTTTTATACATGCAGGAACTATACAGGCTAGCCATATTGCAAGCTGGGATGGTAATATATGGGATTCGCTAGGTAGTGGAATAAATAAACTTGCTTCAACACCATCAATGTGTGTTTTCAATAATGAACTATATGTATTCTCCTTAATAGATTCAGCAGGAGGAATACCTGTACATAATGCTGCAAAATGGGATGGAAGCAATTGGTCACAAGTTGGAACAGGAATTAGCTATTGGCCGGTATCTTCGACAGTTTATGATAGTAGTATTTATGTGGGATTAAACATAACAACCTGTTATAATCATTCATTAATTGTTCGTTGGGATGGGACAAATTGGAGTAATGACGAGCAGGACTTATCTCATCATGGATGGCATTATGTTTCAGCGTTAACATCATTCAATAGCGTTCTTTATGCGACAGGTATGTTCGATACTTTAAATGGAGTAAGTGTGAATAATGTTGTAAAACTTGATAGTACATGGATTCCAGTCGATAGTGGAGTAATGGGCTCAGGTCAATTTTTTACAGTGCTTGATTCAGAATTATATATGACTGGAGACTTTGTTGTTTCTGGCTTAGACACAGTCAATAATATCGTATTATTTTGTTCTCCCCCTCTATGTGAATACGGTGTTGAAGAAAAGCTATCAAATGAATGTCTATTGAGATTTTATCCGAATCCATCAACTGATGTAATAACTATTGAAAATGAAAAGAAACAAGGATTGACCTTATTCATTTATAACATTATAGGAGAACAAATGCTAAATGTAAGATTGGATAATTATTTAAATGAAATTAGGATTAGTAGTTTGACTTCTGGTATTTATATTATTAAAGTGATAGGAAAGAATTTTATATCGCAGAAAAAATTAATTAAAGAATGATTTAGTTCGACTTTGTGTGACAAGTAGCGGCGGGGCGGGACATTTGGACAGAAACATTCTTTAAATTACCTTTGGTGTAGTGGGACATGAAACAGTTTTACTACCCGAAAACAAAAAGTCCCGGACTGTTATTCGGAACATTGCCTCATTATTATGATTAACTTACTGCTTCTTAGTGCTCTACGTATCTAAGTGGTAAAATGTTTTTTTTAATATAACCACACAGGCGCTGAGGACAAGAGTTACACTATGAGAAAACGATCACTCATCACAGATTTCATTTCATCGAGATTAGGCCAATACCATTCTTGAAACAAACCGGAAAATTTTGCGTCAATAATTTTGTACCTTTGCTTTATGCCCAAAAAACTGCTGATACTATTAATTCCCTTGGTGTTTCTTTGTTCGTGCAAAAAGGACAGTGACACGGAATTCCCGGAAATTAGCATTACGGACCCTTATGAAAACCAGGTTTTTTCAGTAAGTGACACCATTGGTGTGGTGGCGTCCGTCAGTGATAACAAAAACCTTGACTATGTCTCGGTCAGGATCGTCAATAATGAAATGGCGGCCGTTTCGGCTGTGCGTACCTTTGAACCCGGCGATAAAACCATGAATATTGCCCTCGACATGGTAGTGGAGGATCAATTGATCCCATCAGGAGATTATTATATTCACATAACAGCCTCCGATGGCGAAAATGTAACCAACGAATACAAAAAGATCAATATTCATGAACTTGAAAAAAGGCTGAGGTTTGTTCTTGTGCTGACCAAAAACGGGGCGGACATTGCTGTAAATAAAATCGACAGCCTCGGCCATGTCACACAGGTAAAGGTGCTAACTTCCGATTATTGCGGGTCGGCCGTCAGTTCAGATTTGCAGCAGTTTTATATTGCCGGCAGGTATACGGGCGATGTGTCGGTATTCAATGTCAACAACTGGCAGCTTCAATGGAGTGTGCCTGTAATTGTCAGTACGCCATTTCCATACTTTGAATATTTGGATGTTCATAACAACCGGCTTTATGTTTCGTACCGCGAAGGTTTGTTTAAGATTTTCAATGAAACGGGCGGTATCACGGCGCTGAGGGTCATCGAGAACGGTGAGTACCCGCTGGAGTTTTTACCCGTGAATGATTACCTGCTCACCTACGAAGTCAGTCCCGACGGTATGCAGCGTCATGTGGTGGCTTATTTTTTACCTTCCTTCACCATCTTCAGAAAGATTCCCGTTACGTATGATGTGCTGAAGATATTTCCTTGCAATAACGACGAATGTCTGCTTTTCTGTAATAATTCCGGTGTGGGCAATGTAAAAATGTTTTCATTTCTTTCGGGCGATATTTCCAGCAGGTATACCTTTAACGACGGCGAATTTGCCGGTATTACAGCCATGTCGCCGGTGCAGTACCTGGTATCTTCCGGTAACAACATCTGGAATTTCGGTTACGACTATAAAGGCTTTATTTC
Source organism: uncultured Bacteroidales bacterium (assembly GCA_964626855.1). Lineage (GTDB taxonomy): Bacteria > Bacteroidota > Bacteroidia > Bacteroidales > CAIWKO01 > CAIWKO01. The sequence goes on along the minus strand of CAZVKJ010000090.1, from coordinate 4,259 downwards.
ATGGTCGGCGGCGCAGCTTCCGGGCAGCCTGGTGTACGACGGCACCGAAGAATGCTATTATTATTCTGAGAATTATCTTTCGGTGGTGAAAAAGCATTTTTTGCCCCTGCAAACCGTGGCGACATATAATTTCCAGGACACCGTGATCAATATTCTTCCGGTATATAACAGGGATTAGCACATGGAAAGGCAAGTAATAACTACCGCTGACGGGTCGAAGACCATTTTGATACCCGGTCTGAATGAAAGTTATCATTCGCGCCACGGGGCGCTGACCGAATCGCGGCATATTTTTATTGATGCCGGTTATCGTTATGCTGCCGCCGGTTTCAGCAAACTGAACATACTCGAAGTGGGCTTTGGCACTGGACTGAATGCCTTGCTCAGCCTGTTGGAATCACAGAAAGATTTACGGGAAGTATATTATTTGGGAGTGGAACCTTTCCCGGTCAGCAGAGAGATGCTGGACCACCTGGATTATCCGGGGATGTTTGAAGATGATGATGTGCAGGCATTCTTTGAAGAGATACATGGTGGAGGCTCTTCAAAAAAAATAGGTAGCCACTTTACCTTAGATTTGATTACGGAAAGGCTGGAAGATGTAAAACTGGAACCATCTTTTTTCAACCTGGTCTATTTTGATGCCTTTGCACCTGCTGTCTGCCCTGAGTTATGGGAGGCAGGAATATTTAATATGATTGCATCGTCGATGGTGCCCGGCGCCGTTTTAGTGACCTATTCCTGCAAGGGCGATGTAAAAAGGGCGATGAAAGCAGCGGGATTTGCTGTTGAAAAGCTTCCCGGCCCCCCGGGCAAAAGAGAGTTTCTGAGGGCTGTTAAAACGTAATTATTCTATGTGTTCCTATGTGCCTGATGTGTTTATGTGGTTATGATAACGGCTATTCATTTCTCGCCAAGACGCAAGGGCGCAAAGGTGCAAGGCATTATCGAAATAAAGATTATAACTATGTGTTTCTATGTGCCTGATGTGCCTATGTGGTTATAACAAACAGGAAAATAATCCTTTATGACAAATAGACAAACTAAGGCTTCTGAATATGTATATAATCGTCGATAGAAAAAGACAAAATGAAACAATTATAATATAATGACGACTGAAAAACCAATGAAGGCAAAATTTATAGAACTATCGTTCGCCGTAGGCGATCAAGTATAATAAAAAAAGAATCTTCCTTTATAAATGATACCTCGTAGAGGTTATACAAATAAGGCATACGGGGAATATACTGGTTAAATCAGTTATCAGTTACTGCGGACTATCGCATTAAACCACAAAAACTATATGCCTGATGTGCCTATGTGGTTATGATAACGGCTATTCATTTCTCGCCAAGACGCAAGGGCGCAAAGGTGCAAGGCATTATCGAAATAAAGATTATAACTATGTGTTTCTATGTGCCTGATGTGCCTAAGTGGTAAAAATACCACCGTATTGTCAATAACGATGACCATTTCTGACACATTAAGCCATTATGTATTCGAATACTGCTGTAACGGTGTTTTTGACTTTTAATTTCCACCGCGGAGAAGAATCCTGGTGGTTTTTATCCTCTCATTATTTCAAAGGTAGGGAAACCCCTCACTTCCGACTTTTCGACTTCAACCTCATCCACATGTGCCCAAACCGGGCCCTGGTGGCACCAGGCGATAAATGTATCTATGATCTCTTTTTCACCTTCGGCTTCGATATAAACTTTTCCATCGGGCTGGTTTCTTACAAATCCAAAAATACCAAGCTGCTCAGCTACTTCCAGCGTACTGTACCGAAAGCCTATTTTTTGCACCCTCCCTGACACCAATATGTTGACGTGTACTTTCATGATTCAGGGATTTAACCGTTTGGTCATCATTTCGGAAACCAGTTCAAACAATTGCTGCGGGTGCGATTTGCGCCAGAGAATATGGTTCAGCTTTTTGCTGAAAACAAGATAATAATCGATATGTCCCTGCTCAAATTCTTTTATAACGTGATCTCTGAAGTTAAGGCAGGCAATCCATCCGTCTTCGATGTCGTCAAACCATTCCTGGTAGTATGAATCATCGGAATAATGGAAATTAAGAATATTCTCCCCGATAAGGATAAATTTATTGATGCCATTCCCAATTAATATCTCGATTACATTCTCCTTAAAAAATTTAATATCATTATACAGGCAGTCATTCCATTCGCCGATTAATTCAATGATGGCAAATTTCTTCTGATAGTCGGCCATCAGGATTTTACTATAAAGGGTTGCCGAGCCGAAACAATCCCACTGCGGGTGAATAAAATAATTGTAAACGGCGTTTGAAAACTCGAATTCGTTGTATGTAATACCGTAAAACGGTGAGCGGGGGTCATCCGAGGCGATGTACAGGTGGCGCCAGTTATAGTATGGTTCGATGGTATGCATAATGTTTTTGCCGTGCAAAAGTATATATTTGTTTTGTAAATGTTGTATCCGTCCCGGATTGAAAAGCCGTTAATATTATTGAGTAGTCAATAAATTAATAATCAAAATAGTACATTTTTATTGTGTCGGGATAATATATTCCGGTAAAAAATTTATAAAATGCTGTTTTGTAATAAAATATTTACTATTTTTGCATCCCCTTATTGGGAATAAAATAATTATTAATCATTAAAAGAAAGAGAGTTATTTTTTATGATCATTGTACCGGTAAAAGAAGGCGAAAACATTGACAAGGCCCTGAAAAAATACAAAAGGAAATTTGAAAAAACAGGGGTAGTAAAGGAATTACGCGAAAGACAAAAATTCACCAAACCTTCTGTTAAACGCAGGGAAGAAGTCATGAAAGCTGCTTATATTCAGCAATTGAACGACGAAAAAAACAAGTAAATACCTTCACAATTTACCAGGGAAGAGTAAATCTTGCTTTTATATAATAGAATGTATATTTTTACGTTCACTTTATACAAAAGCCGGATTTATTCTTTTTTTATGCAATGTTTGAACGTTTTTTACATTTTTTAGAATACGAAAAGAGGTTTTCACCTCATACGGTAATTAGTTATAAAACCGATCTGGAACAATTTTCCGAATACCTTGCACAGCAATATGGTTTATCGGAAATTTCAGATGCTACGCACCTTATGATCCGCTCGTGGTTTGTACAGATGATGGAGAGCAATATTTCAGCCCGTTCGGTCAACCGGAAAAAAGCTACATTAAATACATTTTATAAGTTTCTTTATAAGCAGGGTTTTTCAAAGGAGAATCCCATGAATAAAGTTCTTTCGCCTAAAACTTCAAAAAGGCTTCCTTCCTTTGTCGAAGAGGACAGGATGGTGAAGTTGCTCGATGAATATTTTCCCGAAAGCGGAAAAGATTTTATCAATACCCGCGATCACCTTATTATTGAAATGTTTTACGAAACTGGTATGCGTTTGTCCGAATTGGTCAATCTCAGGGAGAGCGATGTCAATACTTTCAATATGACTATAAAAGTATTGGGAAAACGGAACAAGGAACGGATCATACCTTATAATAACAGGTTGCAACAATTAATACAGGTATACCTTAATATTAAAAGACAATCACTAAAATCCGACGTAGAGAGTTTTTTTGTTACTGAAAAAGGAAAAAAAGTTTATCAAAAACTTGTATATCGCGTCGTAAATTATTATCTTAGCATTATTACATCACAGGATAAAAAAAGTCCACACGTGCTAAGACACACTTTTGCAACACACATGTTGAATCGCGGAGCAGATTTAAATTCAATCAAGGAAATTCTGGGCCATGCGAACCTGTCTGCGACACAGGTGTACACTCATAATACCATTGAGAAGTTAAAAACAGTTTATAAACAAGCTCATCCAAAAGCTTAAAAAAGGAGGTTTTTTATGAAAGTAAACATTACATCATTGCATTTTAAAACGGATAAAAAGCTGGAAAGCTATATCCAGGAAAAAATTGAAAAGTTGTCGGGTATCTACGACGGTTTGTTATCATCTGAAGTAGTACTTCGTGTTGAAAAGAATGAAAACGATAAAAATAAGGTCGCTGAAATCAAACTGAGCATCCGCGGCAATGATTTATTTGCAAAAAAACAATCAACCAGTTTTGAACAAGCCACCGATACAGCTGTAGAAGCGCTTCGTAAACAGTTAGTTAAGCATAAAGAAAAAATAAAAGGTTTATAATCTTAAAAAAAATATCACAAATTCTTTGTTGATAACTAAATAGTTTGTACATTTGCAGTCCTTTTTTGAAAGAGGACTGCTTTTTTTATAT
>CAZVKJ010000089.1:0-8729 GCA_964626855.1 uncultured Bacteroidales bacterium | reverse complement strand
GCCACGGTTTGATCGTGGTACGACAGCCGGATGAGATACATTCCGGGCTTCCAACCCGGATGTCCGGTCTTTGTGTTTAACTACAAGTCGTTCGAAATATCGTTTCGGGAGTATACTGAATCTTTGCAGGTTTGCAAAGCAAAGATGCATTAGATTCTGTGATGCTGGGCGATCAGGATTGCAAATTCGTGCAAATCTGATCAGCCGAAGTATAACTGCACAATCTGAGTGAACACATAATTGCCGGCATTCATATCTGAACCATTTTGCTATTAAGCGCAAAGGAACAGAATTCTAAAGGGCGACAAGGTTTTGAGAAGTCATTGTGCTGTAATAAAATAGATGCGAAATAATTTAACAAAAATTAATAGATGCTAGTGAAAATGCCTTAATTTTGAATGTCTTTCTCCGAAACAGGCACTCATGAAAAAATCTTTACTCTTTGCGACAGTATTCATGTTATCCATATCATGGAGTCTCGCCCAGGTGGGTATCAGTGCCGATGGCAGTACACCTGATAATTCTGCAATATTGGATGTGAAATCAACTACAAAAGGGATACTCATCCCGCACATGACACAAAACCAGATTTCCTCGATATTGCTTCCCGCAGATGGGTTGATAGTTTATTGTACGACAGATCATAAATTTTATGCGTACACGATTGATGCCAACCAATGGAAGGAAATTAGTTTTGGCGCCGGAATGATTATCCCACCTTTTACCTGTGGACGTCCTTTAACGGACATGCGTGACATGAAGACATATAACACGGTATTGATCGGCACTCAATGCTGGATGGCACAAAATCTGAATATTGGAATCCAGGTTCCCGGTAGCAATTGGCAGGAGAACAACAACATTATTGAAAAATATTGTTACAATGACAGCATTGCAAACTGTGATGTATATGGTGGCTTATATGAATGGGCTGAGATGGTCCAATACCTTAATGGAGCAACAAACAACTCCTCCTGGAATCCAGTGCCAACAGGGAATGTGACCGGTATTTGTCCCTCTGGCTGGCATATTCCGACAGATGCAGAATGGACTATACTTGTGACCTACCTTGGAGGATCAAATGGAGCCGGAGGAAAGATGAAGGAAGCAGGCTATGCACATTGGATAATGCCAAATTCGGGTGCAACCAATGAATGTGGTTTCACAGCGTTGCCTGGGGGAAGAGACGAAATATTTCAATTCGTTTCTATTAATACACAAACCCGCTTCTGGTCTTCAACGGCGACCCAAGATATGTGGGCATTAATGTATAGCCTTTCAACCTGGGATGATATTGTTGGTATAGGAGAAACTTATAAGTTAAATGGACACTCCGTACGTTGCATTATAGATTGATTGCTTTGAAAATTCAAGAGAAAAGCGGAATATTTTAGATAACAGCGTTGCGAGATTTGCAATTTCAATCAGGGTTTCCACCACCCCGACATTGATTCCACTTGTTATTACTCGAACCCTATTTGGATGAGGATTGAGTCTTTCAGTGTGTAGGCTTGCTATCCTTGAGAATGCGGGTAACTGTCCTCACAGGAACAAGGGCAATACTATCGTCCGAGTTTTTTTCTTTGATCTCTGGCTATTTCCCGTTTTCTCCAAAACAAAAAAACCCGCTTCGCTGCGGGTTTTTGTTAGCGGAGAGACTGGGAGTACTCGGGCGCCGTTGGCGCCCTCGTGATCCGCCGGGAAAGGGCTTGAAACAAAATCCGCGCACTGCGTGCTTCCGTTTTTCGTTTTTTCGAAACCCGGAAAACAAGTTTTCGGGTTTCTTCAAAACAAAAAACGCCGCTGACGCGGCGGATTTTGTTTGCGGAGAGACTGGGACTTGAACCTTAAACATATTAAGAAATGTTCATTGATACAAAGATAAACAATAATAGGCCATTGTCAATACATATGAAAATATGACACAAAAATAAATATTTTTAGACAAATGTAAAAATAGCGGAAAGTGTATGTATATTTGGGGGCAAATACACACAGTTATGGCAATCCCAAAGTTCTATCTTGAGAAGCGGAAAGACCGCACAAAGAATATCCCGCTCATCCTGAAGTATTCATTTCACGGTATGAGATTGGAGTATTACACCGGGATCAGGGTCGATAAGGACCACTATAAAGAAGAGTATTGGAAGCGTTCGGATAAACCGATCAAGCCTACGGCCCCCAAAGCGGAGGTTAAAAACGATCTGGCCGAGATCATTGTCGGGCATATCCATGCAGCGGAGAACGCAGCCAAAGCGGCCGGAATCACGCTGGACGTTAAATATTTCAGGTCCTACCTGGACGAGAAACTGAAAGATAAGCCGGTGGAGGAGGCAAGGCCAACCCTGATCCAGTATTTCGACAGGTTTATTGACGAGATGAGGAACGGGATCAATCAAAAGACAGGGCACCCGTTAAGCAGCACCAATGTTGAAAAATATACGGCCGTGAAGAACATGCTGATCGATTTCGGCAAGCACCGGGGCCGACAGGTGGACTTTGACGATATGGACAAGAAACTGTATGATGAGTTGGTTCATTATATGATCAGCGAAAAGAAATACGCCGTGAACACATACGGACGGCATATCAAATTCATCAAGACAGTGTTGCACAAAGCCACCCGGGACGGGATCAACACCAACCTGAAGTTTCAGAATGCATTTGTAGGGGTGACGGAGCAGACGGATAACGCTTATCTTACGGATGAGGAACTGGACAAGTTATACAACCATGATTTCTCTTCCAACCCCCGTAACGAAAGGGTTAGGGACGTTTTCCTTGTCGGCTGTTACACCGGCTTACGATTTTCCGACTACACCAATATAAGACAGGAGAATATTACCGGCGACAGGATCAGAATCACCACCCAAAAGACCAAGAAACCCGTTATCATTCCCCTGCACCCCCGGGTTAAAGCCATTCTTGAAAAATATAACTTCGAACTGCCCCCGGCTATCAGCAACCAGAAATTTAATGATTATCTTGCCGATGTTTGCGAAGATGCGGATATAAAGGAACCCTATTCAAAGAGTATAACCCGGGCCGGAAAGGTGGAGATCATGACAGGGCCGAAGTGCGATTTCATTACCAGCCACTCAGCCAGGCGGACTTTCGCCAGCAACGCTTTCAAGCGGGGGGTGTCGCCGTACCTGATCATGACGATCACCGGGCATAAGTCAGAGGCCGAGTTCATGAAATACTTGAAAGTGACTGCCGAGGAACGGGCCGAAATGTTTGCTCAGGCTGCGAAGTGGTAATTTTTCATTTGCATTGCAAGCGGGATATGGAAATATTTAACTACTTATGGAGCAACAACTACCTGAACCCTTAAACTACCTGACTGCTTTAAGTAGCATGAAGGCCATTCGTAAAATTCTTAATGATCAAAAGGGGTTTGATAAAATGTTCTTTATGATTCATGTCGAATCTCCTTTTGATTTATTGGATTTTTTTTCATTTGAAAAAAGTCTTTCTCAGGCAGGAACGAAACAACCCGGCATTGTAAAACGGCTGAAAGAAATTCTTATATGGGCAGAAGGAAATTTGAAAATATATAGCGAGATAGAGGCCAAACACTTAACGGGACGTAACAAAGTTTACTATCAGGTTGAAAATAATGGTGATATTTATCCAATAAATACAGAGAGGGGTATTCAATCTTTTGGCTCAAAATACAAGCCCAAAATTTATTCTTTCGTTTATGAAATGTATGAATTCTGTAAGTCAATTCAGGATAGTATTTTATTCAGTTTGGAAAATCCAATGGAACCCTGTCTGCCTATTTCAATAAGTTCTCCGCAACCACTGTCACCCAAGCCAACACAAACAGAATTAACAATTGCGCACAGGATTTCACAATACCTGTCATTCAAATTGAAGGGTGAACAGCCTGAAAGCCCGTACCAACTTGTAAGCAAAACACAGGAAACGTTAGTTGCGGATGATCAAATGAAACAAGTATTGCAGAATGAACTCGCGGACAGGGATTTGAGTAAAATGAACGTCACTAGTACTGTAATGCTTGATTCTGAATTAGAGGCCGACTTTGTTTCTTTCATTACAAAGCCGGAATTATCTACATGTATTGATTATCTGGAATTTCACCTGTCAAGGTATCTGGAAGCCAATCCCGGAAATGAAATTGATTTTTTCGGTTTCATATTGGATAGAATCAATGGAACTTTCATTTTTGACGGGAAGCCAATGGTAATACCAAAAAGCAGAGTAGAAGCAATTACAGCATGGATAAATGAGACATCAAAGCCAGCAATACAGGGGAATACAGGACCGCAGACGAAGCCCGCAAGGGCAAAGAAAGTCAATCCCCCGGCTTTACAATTTGTCGACTACCTACACACTGTCGATAATCAAAAATCATTGGAGTTTCTGAAAGGGCAATTTTCAGGGAAGAAAGGACAAACTATCGCTTACATGATCATTGCTTTAAAAAAAATTAGGGCATTAGAGATAATCAATAAAAAAGCCTTGTGTGAAGCAATTAGTGCGGACTTGGGGGGAATTGGAACTTATGAATCTATACGTAAGATTAAAGAACCTGATCAACAAAAGAATCAAAAACAATATAAAAGATACCTTGAAATATACTCTATTATTGCTATCAATATCCATGTTCCTACGTATTAACAGTATCGATTGGTTGTAAAAAGTTGTAAAAAACAACTAAACAACCATAATACACACAAATTCATTATATTAACGTATATTCGGGTTATACTTTTGCGTCATGGACTCAAACATGACCGCAATGAATGTTATTCTTTCCCCAATCGCAGTTCCTGATCTGATCAACCAGATAGCCGCCGAAATCGAGCTAAGGCTTATAAACCGGGAGCAATCTGTTCAACCCCAACCTGCCTCACAAAGATTATACGGCGACAAATCAGCCGCCGATTATCTTGGCTGTTCCGTTTTAACCATTCAGAAGCTTCGGAAGACCGGCGAAATATCTTTTTACCGGTACGGACGGAAATACTATTATATATCGTCTGAACTGGATGCGGCCCTGAAGGTGGACCAGCGGAAATTCGGAAAACTCCCGAAATCAACTTCCCAAACCCGATAATATTAAAAAACCCGGCTGCCGTGGATGGCATGACCGGGTAAAAAAGTTTGACAACATGGCAAATATACGAAATTCCGGGGAGATAGTCCAGTCCTTATTTCCACCCCCGCCAACCGAAACAGATCCCCGAAGTGATCTTGTTGCGTACCTGGAGACGAAAGAGAAATCGATCCTCCAGTACTCACAAAAACCGGATCACAGTAAAGCATCTCTGGAGAGGCTACTCACTGACCACGAACATTTACAGGCAATTTGCGACAAACTGAATAGCCTGGCTCTGTATCCTCTTTGGTGCCAGATCGAGGATGCCTGTCACTATTACCGTGATCAGTATTGTGATAGCATAATGATCATTATCCCACTGGTTGAACACTCGAAAGGGACAAAGCCGGCATATTTAAATTTCTGCGAGCGATGAACAATATCAGAGAAAAGATAACTGCCCAACGGCCTGAAACAAAGGCGCAATCAGAATTTGACCCGGCGGCTTACGAAAAGTTCAAAATTGACCCGACTGCCGAAATTTCAGAAAACCCGGTACTAATAAAAATAGCCGGTGTCGTTATTGCCACACTTATGAATTTCAGTCTATGGATTGGCAAGGCGAAAAGCAGGAAAACATTTTTTATAACCTCCATTACGGCCGCCGCTGCCTGCGGTAGATGCAGCATTGAGATCGTGGAGGGAACATTCCGGCCCGAAGCCAACAAGGTTCTGTATTTCGATACGGAACAGTCACCATTCCACGCTCAAAGAACTATTAAACGTATCTGTAAACAAATCGGAGTTGAACAGCCGGGTAATTTAATTGCCTATGGATTACGTCCGATGGCTCCCGCCGAGAGGCTGCATTTCATTGAACACAAGATCAATAATACGTCGGGGCTGGCATTGGTTGTCATTGATGGTATTGCTGATTTGTTGTCAAGTGGGATAAATGACGAGATAGAGGCGATTGGGATATTAACAAGACTTATGAAGTGGACGGAGGATAGAAATATCCACATTATCACCGTATTACACATGAATAAGGGTGATTTCAATGCCCGGGGTGTTATCGGATCGTACCTCATGCAAAAGGCGGAATCAACGATCAGTATCAATAAAAGCCCTCAGGACAAGAATATTAGCATCGTCCGGGCTGACTATTGCCGGGATATGGATTTCGAGGACCTTGCATTTACTATCAATGATGAGGGCTTGCCCGTTCTTGCTGAAACACCATTGCCGGAGAAACCGGCATTATTACAGCAGAAAGCCATGTTTGAGGCGATATTGCCACCTCCCCGGACCCTGACCAGAGGGAGGCTGGTTGCTGAATATATGGATCGCAGCGGGAAAAAGGAAAGGACTGCCAACAATCATATTAATGCCGGCCTTGAACACGGATTCTTGAATTTTGACGAGGCAACAAAGGGTTACAGTTTATACCAGGAACCAACAAATGAAATCCCATTTTGAAATAATGCAAGTGCAAGGGTTTGGTGCAAGTGCATATTTATATATATGCACTATTGCACCTGCACTAATACCCGGTTTTCACGAATTGCACAGGAATTGCACCGAAATCTGCACTGAATTTTGCACCAGATAAATCAACCCTAAATCAATTGAAAAATGAAAGAGACACACAACGGAAAAATGCAGCACTGCCGTGTTCACCATCAGTGCACCCAAAGGAATGATTGCCCTGTCACAATCGGGTTTGATCTGCCCACCTGCTTCAAAGTGAGCATTGCTCTTGATGAAGTATTGCACAAGCTTCCGGAAGGTACGCCCGGGGTAATGGCTCTCGGTGCCATGAACCGGCTCATGAAAGAGAAAGTCCTTTTAGCATTGAACGATCGGCAGATTACCATCTTTCAGCTTATCAGAGTTACAGAACCAGACGTTGATCCGGAATTGCCGTTTTAAAAACCCTCAAGAGTATGAAAAAAATCCAGGAGCAAACCATTCCCATGCCGTCTGAACCACAATCAGCCCCCTCGGTTAAACGGCGTCCTCGTATTCCCCGGGAACGGATCAGGCTTTTTTCAACCCGGTTAGAACATCGGACGAATGTTTGTGAATCTGAACAAATGAAATAAATCACATATATAAACCATCGCCCCATGTCCTTTGACACCTCCCTAATCCGCGCCGCTCATTGCTACCGGCTGACTTTTATCCGGCTGAGGCACACCAGCCCGATCACACGGATGCAACTGTTCTTCCTGGCCTACCTGATCGAGAACGGCCACACCCGGGACTTTCTCTGCTCAACCGTGGTCCCGCCGGGATTAACCTGGGGTGGGGCGAATAAGTACCTGCAAGCGTTAAGGAAAATTGGCTATACTGCTAAATCCGGGCGGCTGTGGACGATTACTGAGGCAGGGGGGAGGTACTATACCACTTTCCGGGCAGAGTTTGACAGAACGTACCGTGTGGGGTTTAGGTGGAAATATTAGGCTTGAAAATTGACAATACGAGGTTCGTTTTCAACAATCTATTACTTCGCTTTTGGATCCCATCCAGAAGGACAGTTCATTTTATCAATAGTAATATAAAATGCAGTTGGACTTTTAAAAGGCTTCTGATACATTGCTCGCCCATGATCGTCGTTCCCCGTCCATTTTCCACGATAATGACGCATATCCATTTCTTTCACAGAGGATAAATAAAACTCATTATCAATAAAGTATAGCTGTGGGGAATTTTCAACAAACGAAAAAGCTAAGTAATTTCTAAAATCAAGTGGAGACTCATTGAAAGTAAAATTTTCAGAATAGACAGCTGTTTTTTTCTTTGGCTTGTCACTCCTTGCCTCAATATTCATTTTGAAATTGGAGGTTTTATAGTAGCAAACGGGTAATAGTAAAAATGATGATTTAGAAAAATGAGATTTTGGTGGGATAAAGGTTATTCTTTCAGCTTTCACGGTTGAGGAAGCTGCCGTCATCACCCCCGAGCTGACAGCATATCCTAGTTCGAGCCTTGGGCCATTATAATATACTCCCTTATAATAACTAGCCATGTCTGTATGACTTTCGTCTATGTAATAATTCTTCTTTTCACCATTATAAATAAAAGAGGAATTTTTCCAATCAATGTAAATGGGCGTGTCTGTTTTATTGAATATTGAAAACGACATAACACCCTTACTTGCCCAAAACGAATAAGTTATCTTGATGGTATCGTTTTCAAAAACATAATACTTGTCAATCCGTTCAGTGTTGGTTGTTGAAATATCAAACACCTGAATAAATGTTTTGGAACAACCTGTCGCTAGAAAAAGAATTATCATCACAAAAACAGCAATTTGTCTCATATGCAAGGAATTGAAAAGTAAAGGTAGATAAAATTTTCAATATTAAGAAATGCCCACTCAGGCTTCTTTTTTTTCTGCGACTGTTATTGAATAGTCAATCAGTGGGGGCTATCGCAGTTGAAGCAGAGGAACTTATGCAGGCTTTCCGGGAGAAAGTGGAAAAGGAAAGAAGAGACAAACAGGCGGCCATACGATCAATAACAAAGTCTGAAAATGGGGCTATGTGGCAATTAATTGACACAAAGCCCGCCGATAATATTTTCATTTACTCTTGACATTTAAAGATGTGCAACTTTTTTTCTGTAAAATTATCAAGCCACGTTTAACTCTTTGACC
>CAZVKJ010000088.1:0-8779 GCA_964626855.1 uncultured Bacteroidales bacterium | reverse complement strand
TTGAATGGCGGCAATGCAGGTGGAGTTTTTAAAAACTAAACTTCCCATACTACTGTTGATACTTGTAATGTATGGGTAGTTGTTATAGCTGCTTTGTACTTTGGTCCAGCATGAAGGGAACGCATTTCCGCCGGTGCCATATACTTCAAACGGTTCGGAGTAGGGGGTGCCGGTCGCCAAGCATTTCGTCATAAAGTTGCCTGCGACCCAGCTGCTGATAGTGTCTGCGCAAATGGTTGTAATGTTGTAATAATAAGTCGTTTGCGGTGTTAAGCCGGGTGCCTCAAACATGTTGTTCGACACGCGAACCGCGTCGTTGGTATCCGGATTATGAATAATGGAATTGGATATAATGACGTACCATCCTTCCTCAAATTCCCCATCCCAATACAAAGTTGCAGAAGTTTGCGTAATTTCTGCAACAATAATACTTTGCGGAATATCGCACTGACTGTGCAAAGAAAAAGGGAATAATGTGGCAACAGAAATTAAAAGTGCCAAAAGGGATAACTTTGTTTTCATTTTTTATGTTTTTAAGGCAGCAAAAATACAATTTTTTCCATTTCTTTTTTATCAAGAAATATTTTTTTTTGGTTATTGGACCTTTTGTTTTTATGCTGGATTTGCCAATGAACGCCTTTCCCTAACTCCACCCCATTTTTTTGCAATTTTCTTTATCGTACTTTCCCCGGTAGATGCTTCCACAGTATTTGATTATTCGACATTTTTTAGAAAAGAGTAAAGTCAGATGTTAGTTTGAAATATTTGATGTTTTTTTATATTAGTTAAATTTATTTAATAAATCTAACTAATCGAGTCTAATCAAATGAAATTATATTTTTTTAAGAAGAATATTGAAATTTAATTGTAAAAATGTATTTCTGCAACTTTGGTTGGATACTTTGTTTAACAAAAATAACCAACTATGATAAATCAGTGATTTTTGTCGTTTTTTCGGTGCTCATTTGTTGTTATTTACGTCATTTTTTTTTATGTGAGAAAGGGCTTAGAGTTAATTTTTTGCCCAAGCAATAGGGACATCGTTTCCGGCTCTTTTCTCAATTTCTCAACCGAACCGAGACGTTTAGCCATTTAAGATGTTATTTCCCCTGCCTCATTACGAAATGATTGGGCTACGAAATAAGTTGATGATTTTTGTGATTTACAGACTTGTAATCTGAAGATAGTACTGATATTACTACATAAGTACAAATTGTAATATATTTTTTCAAAAACTAAAAGAAATCATTATAATTAATTGATTTACAATGCAATATTAATTAAATCAAATCTAAAGTTATCAATGGCTTTTTTTGAGTTGCAAAAACTCGAAGATATAGGGGTAAAGATGCTAAAAATTTGATTTTTTATTGATTTATTTTTGTTAAAACTTTTTTAATAGTTTTAATTGCCTGAATTTCAACTATATAAAATTGTATTTTTTTAAAAGTAAAATCAGAAAGTGATTATAAATAATGTATTTTTGCATTTTAAATTTGCAATATGGAGATATCGTGCAAATTAATGAGTCAGAATTGTAACTTATATGCAAAAAGTCGCGTAATAAGGAAATATTTTATTTATTATCGAAAAAATGACAAAAATATTAGCCTGAATTTAAAACGAATATAAATAATAAGGAAATTAATAATAATAAAAATCATAGTTATGAAAAAAATTTTATTCTTTTTTGCTGTTTTGCTTTTATTTGCAACCGGCTTAAACGCGCAAAATCCTTGTCCTTGCGATGGCGTTAAGATCAAGAAGAACGGTGTTTCTGGTCCTGCTAACGCTAATCTTAATGCAGAAGCGGGTACTACCGAGGATTTTTATATCTATTTTTGTAGTGCAACGCAGTTAGGTGATTTGGCCACGGATCATTATGCGCTTCGTTATACTTTTTTGAAAGATGGTGAAATAATAGATTCAGCCGATTTATTCAATCATATTGATTCGTCATCTTGTTTCTTGGTTCCCCGCAATTCAACTGTAAGAATGGGCTCTTACATTAAAAATTCAGAGGGCTATTTTCCTCACGAGAATTCCCCATTTGTCGCCGATGGACACGACTATTCGGCGTTGAAATATAACTATTTGACTGGAAAGTTTTTAAGGTATGTCTATGCATCGAATCCAATTTATAACGCTTATGTATTGATGCAGATTAAGTGGAAAAATTCAGGAAATTATTCCATTATTATTGATGTTATAGAAATGTCATGTCCGGATAATATTTGTGAAAATATTACTACTTATTCTTATAGGAGTTGTGTTATTGGCGGACGTAATGGAGTTCGTACTTCAACCGTGATTACCAGTGATACTCTTACTTCTACCCAACATATTGCAAATGAAAAGGTTGACACCATCTGCTATGACGCACTTCCCCATGGTGTTGGAGATGTAACTTTTGAGGAAATCGACTTTACCAACACAACTGACGAGGGCTATACTTATGCTGCCAAAGAAGTACAATACGGAATATTCGATGCTTGTTTTGAACGAATTGATAGCATTGCAGATCAGATAATATATAGAAGTCCTGAATTGACTATCAGTGTCAATGGAACCGAAAATGTAACTTCAATCTGTAGTAATACAGAAGCCGGTTATGTGAAGGTTAATTTCCAAGGTGGGAAAGCTCCTTATAATATTATTGTATATAATATAAACAATAATAATGAACCCTACCGGACTTTCACCTCTGAAAGTGCGAATGACAACTTTAAAGTGAGTGGGCTTGCTGCCGGTACTTATTATATTGAAGTGAAAGATTCACTCGAATGCAGCAAGAACACGGGAAATATTGTAATCACTAACTTAACTGTGGATAATGTCTATGAGGTAACTCTGAATGCCTCAGAGATTCTTTGCCATGGTGATGCAACAGATATAACTCCTACAATTAATAAGACAAGCGGAACTCCAGATACAGAACCGCTTTACTATTTATGGAGTAATGAAGCAACAACAGCTACTTTGACAGGAGTTCCTGCCGACAGTTATGCGCTAACCGTTACTGACGAGGTGGGGTGTCTTGCCAATGCTTCGATAACCGTGACGGAACCGGATGTAATTGTTACTTCAGCTATAATAGATATTTGCGCTAATGAATTTCCGTATACTTATACGGATGCTTATGTTACAAATAAAGTTCTTGATAGTGAAGGAACACACACCTTTTCTTATACGACAGAAGGTGGTTGTGAGGCTACACACAATGTAACCGTAACCGAAATACCGGCTCCAATCGTTACTTTGTCGGCTCCGTCGCCTATTTGTATAGGAGAAACTTTGACTTTGTCAGTTAATTATACAGGAACACCCGCAAGTATGAAAGCTACTTGGTTGACTGATCAATACATTTTTCCTGTTCCTTCAGTGAGTCCTTATACTTATACCTTTAATCCGACTGAAACAGACACTTATACCATTACAGAATTTATAGATGCCAATGGATGTTATGCGACTTTAAATGATCCCGAATATGTAGTTTCTCAATCCGGTACCGTAAATTTGTTACCTGTATTGACATTGGGAGAAAGCGACAATGTAATATTATGTAATCAAGGTACTTTAAATAAAACATTCACTCCGCAGGAAAATATAACATACGCTTGGTCCGCACCTGAAAATAACGGAATTTTGTCTTCAAATAGTGGAACCGGCGATATTGCAAATGTTACGGTTCTGAACAACAGTGATACCGATGCCACTATTATCATTTCGGTAATCCCGACCAACAGTGTTACCAATTGTAGCGGCGAGGCAACCACATTTACCGTAACCGTTAAACCTAACGCGACCATGGATACTCAGTTAGATGTTGCTTTTTGTTCCGGACAAACTGCTGAACTTAATTTTACCGGTGCTAATGGGGTTTTCTATCAATGGACAGCTTATATTCCTGAGGGATGTACGATGGCAGGCGTTACTTCCGAAGCTGAATATACCGGAAATATTTCTGCAGTTGTGACCAACACAACTGCTGTTGCTAAAGATATTGAAGTTGAAGTAACTCCTTATTTTGAAAATGGAGAAAATGATTGCTATGGCGAAACCCAACCATTTACCATTACCGTTAATCCGATGCCGAGCATTGCAAACCAAACTCCAACTGCCATTTGTAGCGGTGCAGAATTATCACTTTCTACATTTGAAGGTACTAACATTATCCCCGATGCAACAACTTATACTTGGACAGTTTCAATACCTAACGATAATTTGTCCGGAGCAACAGATAATGAAACTGCCTCCGCTAATTTCGCAACCGGTATTTTGATTAACTCGACCAATTCTCAACAGAGTGTAACCTATACCGTAACCGCAAAAGCTGGAGATTGTAGTAGCACTCCTTTCGATGTTGAGGTGAAGGTTAATCCGACTCCAAGCATTGCCAATACATCTACTTCATGTAATAGTGGAGCATCATTTAGTGTTACACCTGTAAACGGTAGTGACATTGTTCCTGCCGGCACAACCTATTCTTGGGGAATTACAACCGATAACGAAAATATTACGGTAGGAAATCCGACCGATACAACCGGAACGACAATCAGTCAAACATTAACGAATACTTCCGATCGTGCACAGGTCATCGTTTATACGGTTACTCCGGTTTCCGCAGAAGGATGCGAGGGTAATACGTTTACCGTTACTGTAACCATTGCTCCGAAACCATTTGTAAATCCCCAAACGGTTGTAATTTGCGAAAATACGTTTATATCAATGTCGCGAGACGCAACTGAAAATGTACAAGCCTTTAGCAACAACTCCCCCAATAATATTATTCCTGATGGTACCCAATATAAATGGGTAGTATTTGAGAATATAAATGGTGTTGGTGGAACTACTGAAAGCAGTGAATATGTTGATAATTTTACTACGGGAACGCTGACTCATATCTCGTCGGAACAGCAAACCGTAGTTTATAGTGTTACCCCGAAAGCCAACGGTGTAGAGGGTGATCCGTTTACTGTTACCGTGACTGTTAATCCGAATTTGGAAGATAATATCACAGCAAATTCGCAAACCGTTTGTAGTGGTACAGCTTATACGACGGTATTAGCCAATGTTCCCGCAAGCAATATGACTTACACTTGGACGGTTACAGATGAGAATAATAAAGTAACCGGCGACGCACCTTCTGATGGGACACAAACTAGTGTTGCTTTACAAACTTTAACCAATACTGAAACAAATATAAACGCGGTAACCTACCACATTACAGCCATCTATACGAATGGGGCTGCTTGTTCTGTGAATAGAGATTTTGTTGTTACCGTTAATCCTAACTTAAATACTATTACTGCCAATGAACCGAGCATCTGCGACAACGCTTCTGCTACGGCAACTTTGACAAATGCGCCTGCCGAAAATATGTCTTATGAATGGACGGTTACCGATGCAGCCGGCATTACCGGCGATGTGGCTTCTACTGAAGCGCAAAATTCTGTAGAAGTCGGACCTTTGGTTAATGCAACTACGGGTGATATTGATGTACATTACAGCGTTACACCCATCTATACTTATAATGTAGATAATACTTGTCGCGGAGCTGCATTCTCGTTTGTAGTGAATGTAAATCCGACCGTTACTGCCAATACGATGGCTCCGCAGACTTTATGTAATGGAGGAAACACTAACGAGGTAGTCTTTGGAACCAATGCTTCCGGAGACGGAACCATTACCTACGAATGGACGAATAGTGCAGCAGAAATTGGCTCACAGACAGCCGATAATTCCAATAGTATCGCTTCTTTTACTGCCATAAATAATACGGCAGAAGCCATAATCAAAACCATTGCGGTTACACCTTCGTATAGTGGATGCCCCGGAACTGCGAAGAATCTTGTATTTACCGTTAATCCAGAACCGCAAATTGGAGAAAAAGAAGATGCAATTTGTAGTGGTGTGGGTTACAACTTTACGGCAGCAGCCGGTGATGTAATTCCTGTTAACACACAATATAAATGGACGGTTGCCGAACCCGATGAAGCCAATTTTATTACCGGCGAAAGTGGTAATAATACTTGGACTTCAACTTTCTCAACCGGTACATTAATCAATACCACGAACCAAGCGAAGACTGTTACTTACACGGTAACACCGAAAGCCGGAACTTGTATAGGCGTAGACTTTACGGTTACCGTTACTGTGAATCCCACCCCGAGCATTCCGACTTATGCTCCTTCTATTTGTAGTGGCACGTCATTTGGCGTTACCCCTGCAGATAGTGCCAATACCATTGTTCCTGATGGAACTACTTATAGCTGGACAGTTGGAAGTAATGATAATATTACCGGTCAATCTTCCAGTTCATCAGAATCCGGAACAATTGGTCAGGCTTTGTATCAGACAACCAATACATTGCAATCGATTATATATACGGTAACCGCAACAGCAGGAGAATGTATCTCTACTTTTCCGGTTAATGTTACGGTTAAACCTATTCCGGTGATCGCAACTCCACAAAATCCGCCTGCCATTTGCAGTGGCAGTCCGCTGACGATTACTTCTAACGGCTTAACCGGAAACAATACCATTCCGGATAATACCACTTATACTTGGACTGTAACCCCCAATGATAATGTTGAGGGTGAAATTTCCCATGATTTGGCAGCTGTATCATTTAATATCACTGCTTTGACGAATACAACATACACAGAGCAATCCGTTGTGTATGCTGTTACTCCGGATTATGCGGGTTGTCAGGGTAGCGTATTTACAATCAACGTTTCGGTAAATCCAAAAATAACGGGTATTACTGCCATTCCGCAGATTATTTGCAACAATTCAATTTTTGGAACGGTTGAGTTATCTGAAATACCGGCTTCCAATATGCAATATACGTGGACAGTTGATAATGTTGCAGGTGTTACCGGTACCGGATTTTCTAATCAAACTGCTCCGGTAGCTGATATTGCTTTAACCGGCAAGATTTTAACAAATAATAATTTGGTTCCTACTGATGTTACTTATCAGATTACTCCCTATTATGGAGCTAACTGCCCCGGTACACAGACTTTCTCGTTAGTAGTAACGGTGAATCCGACTGCTACGATGTCCCAACCGAACAGTTTTGTTGTTTGTACGGGTGCAACCGTTACGGAAACTTTTTCAAGCAATTATAGCGGACAAGGCTTTGAATATTCTTGGGGAGCGACAGGTACAAATGATGATGTAACGCTAACCCCGGGCACTAACACGGGCAATTTCAGTGCCGAAGTTGGAAATGCTACACCAGAACCGCATGATATTACCATCACGGTGACTCCGCAATATAACAATGAAAATTCGATATGTTCGGGGGTAGCAAAGACGTTTACGATTACCGTTATTCCTGACCCGCAAATTAGTATTCAACCCTCCGGCGATACCATTTGCGAGGGGGGTACACATCAAATGAACATAACTGCCAATGTTGGTGGTAGTTTTGAATTAAGTTATCAATGGCAAAAACGCAGTGGCGCAGATACTTGGAATGATATAGCCGACGCTAATGATGACAGTTATACCACTGTTAATGATTTGCCGGTAGGCGCACATTATTATAGATGTGTAGTAAGTTCGACAGGTAGTGACTGTAATACTGTGAATAGTGAAGAGGTGACGGTGACGGTGGTTGAGAACCCGACTGTAACTGTTGATGTAGAGGGTGGTATTATTTGTAATGTGGGAAATGCCACATTGACGGCAACCAGAAGCGGTGGGGCAGCCAGTACTTATAATTATCAATGGCAATACAGCACTTCTTTGAACGGAGAATATGTTAATGTTACTAATAATCAGCCTACCGGTATCACTTTTAGTGGCAATAGCCCTGAAGCTCTTACTGTGACAGCATCAGATGAAGCGGTAGCAGGAACTTATTATTTTAGAGTAATTATTGATTGCGGCAGCAATTTGGGTTGTGATGGAATCAGTGACACAGTTGCCATAGAGGTAGCAGAATTACCTACAATTGCTGTTTCTCACGCTCCTGATGGCGATATCTGTCCTAACATTGGAACTACGGATGTCGTTCTCAATTTAACAGGTAAAGCACCATATAGCATTACTCCTATTTCTTCCGACCTATCCTACGCTCCCCCGATTATTTATAGCGCAGATGTTAGCGCCAATCCTGACACTGCAACTCTTACATACACAATTCCTACCGATTGTGGACTTGATTATAGTATTAGTTTAAGTGTAACAGATGCCAATAATTGTGTGGCTGCTATACCGGCAGGAATAAGTATAAGTGTAAATGATGAGGTATTACCCTCTATCACTGGCACATTACCTGATAAAAATGTAGAAGGATGTACAGTAGACGATGCCCCTGCAGCCGTAGCGACCATAGCTGACTTGGAATTGTTAGGCTTGACGATTGAAGATAATTGTACAGAAGATGCAAATTTGGCAGTAACAAGCAATGATGTTCCCACCGGCACTTGTCCGATAGTAATCACACGTACTTACGCAGTAACAGATGCTTGTGGCAATGAAAGTACAGCAACGCAAACGATCAATGTGAATGTTCCGAATGATATTACTTTTGAAGCCGGTACTACTTCATCAACTGTTAATTGTGCTGCGAGTGCAATACCTCCACATCAGATTACACCAAGTGTGATGCCAACGGTAAAAGATGCTTGTGAAACAATCATTAGTAATTACACTTCGTACACAACACCTACTATTGTTTCTTGTGAAGGGCAAATGGTATATGAATATACCTATACGGATTGCGCAGGACGTACAGCAACATGGGCATATACCTACACGATAGACC
>CAZVKJ010000087.1:0-9371 GCA_964626855.1 uncultured Bacteroidales bacterium | reverse complement strand
GTTCTTCACATTACGTTGTTAATTTCAGACTAAATTATAATGGCTAATGGTATAAGAACATCTAAAAAAGTAGTCCCGACACTTCCGCGTCGGGAAACGCCGATGGCGCTCCGTAGGAGTCCTTCGGACCTTTTTTGATTTTCTAATTTTTTTCATTCACAACCTGCGCACGCTCCGTAAGGAGTCCTATGGACCGCCGACAGGAATTGCCAATGCTCCAAAATCACTACAAAATCTTAGATTTCAATTAACTGGTTTTCAGTATCCTTCTTTCGAGTTGTATTGATTACACATTCATGTATCCTTTTATAGCCTTATAGACGCTCAACACCAATTTGTTTATGATCGTTGCATAAAAGATACAAATTGAAAAGGTAATTGCCCAAAATGTTTGATATTACATGAAGTAGCTATCAAAAAATCAGGGTATCACCACCGGAAAATCCGTATCAAATTCGAGAAAATGCTGCTCACCTAGTATCAGGGACAGGAAATGCGTATATGCCGGAGTAAACCGGAATTTATTGATATCATAATAAATCTCAGGTAATGGTTTGTTACCAATGGAACCCATATCCACCGAAGAGGTATTGAACTCTTCCAATTCGGGAAATTTCACAATCTTTTTCATAACAGGCATCTGGCCATATTCCTTACGAAGCAGCAAATCCACGACTTTATCGGATAAAGCCTGCGTGAGGCGGCGGTCGTACATGCGGCATTGCCCGGCCCTGGCATAATAACCGGTAATCTGCGCACGGGCTTCTAATTTCAGTTTATTTGATATTTCAGAAGCAATGATACCGCTGATGCCTCCAAAACGCGGATGGCCATATTCATCAACCTCGGAGCTGGCATACACGACATCTACCTTACCGGTTTTCTCATCAAACCAGCGTACGCCTTCGGATACAGCAATAACCAGCGCTTTCTTGCGCGAAGCCATGTAAGCTTCTTTCACCCTTTCGAAAAAGAAATCCTTACGTTCTTTCGTGATTTCAAATTCGGGTATCAGGGCCATATCGGCTCCGCCATACATAGCGCTGCCTGTAAGCCAACCGGCATCACGGCCCATCACTTCAAGCACAATGATGCGTGAATGTGAATACGCTGTGGTCCTGATCCTGTCGGTAAATTCCATGATTCCCTTTGCTGCCGAGGGGAAGCCAGGACAGAGCACCGCTTCTATATTCTTACGGTTATATTGATGTATGGTACGTGTGCGAAGGTCGTTATCGATGGTCTTGGGAAATCCGATCACGGGAATGCCTTCAGTTTCATATAAACGTTTGGCAGCACCGTTGGTATCATCACCGCCAATAGAAACAATAACATCAATTTTATATTTTTCAATATTTTTCAGTATCTGCGGAACCCGGTTTTCAGGATTTTTCTTTGAAGGAAACGGATTGGTGCGGCTTGAAAGCAGCGCTGTACCGCCATAAAAACCATCGTAAGGCTGATGCGATAAATCGATAATATCGCCATCGCCGAGCAAGCCTTTCCAGCCTTTACGGATGCCATAAACTTTAAAGCCAAGCATAGACGCCCTGTTACGGATTGATTCAATACTGGAGTTTAATGCAGGCGTATCGCCGCCGCCTGTTAATATAGCCAGGGTCTGTCCCTTAAATAATTTCTGGTTGTTTTTCATGGATTATATTTTGAATATTGACGGGCAAATATAGGATTTTTTTTCTCAGGAATGAATTTTTTAGGCTGTAAGACAATTACGTTAAATATTGATCCACCGCGGCGGATTGAGTATTGACATTCGAGAATTTGAAGGCAGTTTGACTATTAAGCTGATTGGCCAAAAGGTAAGAAATTCAGAGGGTTGGTATGATGAAAAAATAGTAAGTAAAATATTTTATTGTTATTTTATCTAATTCAATATATTTGCATAGTCAAACGTGATGCAACCTGCTTTCTTTTTGTATTGGAATAAAGTAAAAACCTTACATTTTCTATATATCTTCAAAGTTGATTTTTTAAAACAATAAAGCAAATAATTTATAATTAATAAAATACAATGAAAAAGAATCTGTTACTTATACGATTATTTGTAAAGTAATAAAAGTTTTATAAATTCAATCCAATGGCACATTAGCGTAAATCCTTAATACAAATCAAATATTCTTTCTGGCAAGTATGAATTTTTATTGAAATAAAATCAAAGGGTTATGAAAAAAACATTTTTCCTTTTTTTAGTACTGATCTCTTCAACCATATTGCTAAACGCCCAATCAGAAATAAATTATAAGCAAATCGACAGGGAAAAAACAGACGATCATCCTAAAGATATTTTTCAGGATAAAGACGGGAATGTTTATGTCCTATTTATTGACAAACTTAATTTTACTAAGAACCAAGGTGTATGGTTGTATAAATTCTCACCAACATTTGATTTTTTATCGAGAATTGACATTAAAGGTGATTTGCCTGATTTTTTTTATGCCAGAATTCTTTTAGATCATGTATGCATAATTTCTATAAATGTAACAGGACAAAGTAAGGTTCCGAGTTATGTTATGTTTTATGATTTTACAGGCAATTTTATTAAAAAAATAGAATTGGATCCCACATTCAATTATAGTAAACTTTTCGGAACCGTCACGCCTACTTTTGGAGGCGTAACAGCTGG
The DNA here is from genome assembly GCA_964626855.1 of uncultured Bacteroidales bacterium. Lineage (GTDB taxonomy): Bacteria > Bacteroidota > Bacteroidia > Bacteroidales > CAIWKO01 > CAIWKO01. Next base: position 6,727 of record CAZVKJ010000087.1, on the reverse strand, counting down.
TAGTCCGGGATATAGTTCCAATGATAAATTTCGCGAAAATTATAATAACTTCAAAATCACAAAAGATAATAAAATATATTTTGTCTGGGGCATGAAAGAAATTAAAGCCCCTAAAGCAGAGACCAAACATGAATTTAAGGTTTATGTATTTGATCTTAACCTGGAAAAAATTGCAGAAGAAACATTTATGTTTGAAGATGTCTTTGCAAACACTTCGGAATTGTATTCACTGGAATTTGACGTTACTCCAAAAAATAAAATAATTGGTTTTTGTGAAAATTATTCTTTACCCAACAACGCTCAATTGAATATTGCTGTTTTTAATAATCCTGGTGAGAAACCGATCATTCATAAATATACCTTTCCCAGTGGTGGACTTCATTTCGCTTATAATTTTGGTAACAATGATGAAATATTCATAAGTGGGGTAGGCGTCACTGGATCGCCCTTGCAAAATAGGAGTACGGATAAATATTATTTTTTCATAAATCAATCTTTAATTAGTACTGAACCTGCCACACCAAGAGTTTTTGATATTGAAAAACAAATTTACACTGCCTATCCAGATTGTGAGGATAATTTAAGAAAAACAACAATGACACCATTTGAAATTTTTGTTATGAATGATGGCATCATTTGCGGATCAACACACATAGCATCGAGTTATTCCAACGCCTCAAATGAAACTACAGATTATGCAACTAGTCTGGTCTTTATCAAATATTCATTTACAGGTGAAATTCAATGGTTGAAAATGGTCAATAAAAGAGTATTAATTGAGTACCCATTAAATCCTTATACTTATTTCTGCTATCTCAAAGATAATGACAATGTAAAAATTATTTATCCCGATTATTATGAAAATATTCTCGATGGAAAAAACAAATTCTACAAGTCAGATGAAACTAAGGCACTAGCTATTACAAAGGTTTCTACTTCAGGAAATATTTCGACACAAGTATTTCATAAGAACGATGATACGAAATTCAGATATTTTTTATCAAAAAGTATTTTCAGTAAGGATGGAATTATTTCATTGGCAGTAAGTTTTCCAAAATTGCTAAAGCAGGAATCCTATTTAGTGGAAATAAAATATCCTTGATTCATTTAATAGATTTCCATTAATTCCTTTCCCATGGATATCATAGGAATAAGGGCGTTAGACTATTTGCCTATCAGGTTTTCGTTGGTAAGGATTTATACTTAAACAATCATTTTCCGCATCATAGATGCCCCTCCGGGGCTGATTCCGCAAATTTCAGTAGATTAAAACGCTTTTAAAATTTTATCCGCCAGCACCCGGGCATGCTTTACATTCGATTCCATCGTCCATCCTGCAATATGAGGTGTTAAGATTACATTATTGGCTTTTACCAAGTATTGCAGAGGTTCAGGAAATTCTTCAAACCCAATTTTTTCAAACGACAGAGATTCATATTCATTTACATCCAATGCTGCTCCCAGCACTTTTCCGCTTATAAGGTTTTTAACAAGATCCGCAGTATTCAGCACCTTGCCACGGGAAGTGTTTATGATATAAATATTCTTTTTGAAGGATTTTATAAAAGCATCATTAACCATATATGTTGTTTCTTCCGTTAATGGCACATGCATACTTACAATATCAGCCGATTCAAAAACACCTTCCAACGTATTCTCACACACAAAATCATCAGTATAGCCAAATTTATATTTATCATATGCAATTACGTTTGCACCAAATCCGCTCAGGCAGCGGGCAAACGAGCTTCCCATGTTGCCATATCCGATGATGCCAACGGTTTTTCCTGATATTTCCGTTCCGCGGTTTTCTTCGCGCAGCCATTGCCCTCCTCGTACCTGCCTGTCGGCTACATTAATTTTATTCAGCAAATTCAGCAACATTGCTGTCGCATGCTCGCCAACAGCCTGGCGGTTCCCTTCCGGTGAGTTGAACCAATGAATGCCTTTTTGCCCGAGGTAAGCCGTATCAATGCTTTCCATGCCCGAACCAATACGTGCAAGAAACTTCAGCCCGGTTGCCTTATCGATCAGTTCTTTTCCGATGACAAACCGGCTGTTTACAACAATACCCTCATATTGTGAAATCAGGGGCATGAGTTCATCAGAATTCTTTAAAATTTTCTCGTCGCACACATGGCCGGCCCTGCCCATTTCTTCAGCAAAAAGTTTATGAATTTTTGATGCTATAAGGATTTTCATCATCAACGTATTTATGGCAAATTTAATGAATTATTGTCTTAGAACTGACAGAGAAATTATTGTATCATTTATTAATGATATTTCACGCCAAGACGCAAAGGCGCAGAGTATAATCGAAATAATGAAAATAACTATGTGTTCCTATGTGTCTGATGTGACTATGTGGTAAAAATTACGGCTATTTGTTTCACGCCAAGACGCTAAGACGCAAAGTAAGATTTAAATATTTCACGCAATCCGCTGCGGCGAACTTAATTCTGACTTCACAATTCTGACTTCTGATCCGCCGCGGCGGACTAAATTTATCTTACCTTTGCTTTAATGCAAAAATTTACGCCATATCAACTTTCGGACTGGCTCCCGGTAAGCAGGGAAGAGCTAGAAAAACGGGGCTGGGATTATGTTGATGTGATCATCGTCAGCGGAGATGCCTATGTGGATCACCCGTCATTCGGACATGCCATGATTGCCCGCCTGATTGAACATGAAGGTTTTCGTGTAGCCATCCTCCCCCAGCCCAACTGGCGTGACGATCTGCGTGATTTTAAGAAACTGGGCAAACCAAGGTTGTTTTTCGGTATTACGGCCGGATGCATGGATTCGATGGTGAACCATTATACCGCCTTCAAACGCCTGCGAAGCACTGATGCATACACTCCGGCAAACAAAGCCGGCTTCCGGCCCGACTATGCTTCTGTTATTTATTGTAAAATCCTCAAACAGCTTTTTCCTGATACTCCGGTCGTACTGGGCGGTGTAGAAGCTTCGCTCAGGCGTTTCACCCATTATGATTACTGGTCGGATTCGCTGAAGCCGTCCATACTGGCCGAATCCGGGGCCGACCTGCTGATTTACGGGCAAGGCATAAAACCCTTGAAAGCCTTGCTGGCGCACATGAAAAACGGCGGCACCTTTGAATCAGCCAAAGAAATATACCAGCTTGCTTATCTGTCAGATGGTTCCGGTTTATTACCTGATGAAAACACCCTCCAGCTTCCTTCACACGAAGAATGCCTGCACGATAAAAATCTTTTTGCAAAAAGTTTTGTTACTGTCGAAACAGAATCAAACAGGATGCATGCCAAACGACTGGTACAAAAGTGCGGTGAAAAATATATTGTGGTAAACCCGCCTTATTTGCCGATGACCGCCGAGGAGCTTGACAGTGCATACGACCTGCCTTACACGCGTATGCCGCATCCGCGTTACGCAAAACGAGGCGACATTCCGGCCTATGAAATGATCCGTCACTCCGTAAACACACATACGGGCTGCTTTGGAGGCTGCAGTTTTTGCTCCATCTCCATGCACCAGGGAAAATTCATCTCAAGCCGCTCCGAAAAATCCATACAGCATGAAGCGGAACAAATTACCGGCATGCCTGACTTTAAAGGCTATCTGAGCGACCTCGGCGGGCCTACAGCCAACATGTACCGCATGCGTGGAAAGGATTTGGCCATATGTGAAAAATGTTCGCGTTATTCCTGCATACACCCGGCAAGATGCGTCAATCTTGATGACAACCACTCGCCATTGATCAGCCTGTATAAAAACATCAGCTCGTTGCATGGAATAAAAAAAGTGTTTATAGGCAGCGGCCTGCGCTATGATATGTTCATTGGAAAAAAGCCGGAAGAAGATAAAAAAAATCATTACGCTGAATATTTCAGGCAGGTGGTTACACACCACGTTTCCGGAAGGCTGAAAGTAGCGCCTGAGCATACGTCCGACAAGGTATTGGCTGTGATGCGTAAGCCGCCTTATGCGCTTTATAAAAAGCTTCATGAGCAATTTTATGAGATCACGCGAAAAGCCGGGCTGAACCAGCAGCTCATCCCTTATTTTATTTCGAGCCACCCGGGCTGCGCCATTGCCGACATGGCCGATTGCGCCCTGGAAACAAAAAAAGAAGGAATACATTTAGAACAGGTACAGGACTTCACGCCTACCCCGATGACACTTTCATCCGTGATGTATTATACAGGAAGCGACCCATACACCGGTAAAAAGATTTTTGTTGCCAAAAACACTGATGAAAAACGCGAACAAAAGCTGATGTTTTTCTGGTACCTGAAAGAGAACAAACAAGAAATCGTGCATATATTAAAGCTGAACAAACTGAGCCATTATATTCAGAAAATGTTTCCCGGTAAGAAATAATATTTATATTTGTTTGTATTAAAGGGGACAGAGTAAAGCTACCTGAATGAAGACGGTGAATAGGAGCTAAAAAAGGTGAAGCGAGAAATAAGTTTGGCCGCATTATTAAAGTGAACGACATTCGGCATATATTTTTTATTCTTATTCCAACTTTGCTAATTAGTTGCAATGCTGGCAATAAATCTATTGAAAATAAAGAAACTAAAAATACTCTTTCAGATACAGAATCATTGCGTATGCGTGACTCTTCAGATCAAAAAACATGGGCTTCCAAAGACAATGGTTTTCAAAATGACATCTTACCATTTTTAGACACGACAATATATGTTAACATAACAAATGTTGCCATTTTGGACACAACAATCACCCCCCCTTTAACTTTAAATAAATCAAAAAACCTCCTATTTAAATACTTTAAAAAAAAGGACTTTTACATTAATAGTAACGTACCACCAATGAACGTTTATGAAAAATTGCCAACAAATAATAAAAAGGGTGAATATCGACTTGATGTGCATTTTGATACTGCCTACTTTTTGAACCTTAATGATGACAAATATTATGATGCGATTTTAGAATATGAGTTGCTACCACCATATGGTTGTGGACATTGTCTGGGTGAACCAAATAAAGCAATGGTAATTAGCAATAATAAAGGGTATTATTTGACTGGTTTGGAATTTATACCAGATCATTATTACTTTGATAGTATAAAACAAGTTAATCCCAGCACAATAAATCTTTATGGAGTTGACAACGATTGCCAGAACTGGAGAATAAACAGACACTTTAAAATAACAATAACGACAAAATAAATAACGATTGCCTAACAGGGGCTATGCACCATTAATACTATGAGGTTATTTAAAACAATTATTATTCTTTTCATTACTTCTTCTTGCATATTTGGTCAGAAGACAGCCATATCCAATTTAAAATTTAGAACATTATATATTGATATTGAAAATCCCTTAAGTATTGTTGTAAGCAACTTTCCTTGCGAAAAATTATTAATTAAAGTAAATAATGGTACTATCAAAAAAACTGACAGTTGTCAATATTTGCTGCGCCCTATTAATTGCGGTAGTGTACTAATTGAGGTATGGGGTATAAACGGAAATGATACTTCAATTATTGATACTTTGAATTTTCAGACAAAAAGAATACCTGACCCAATTGCTTATTCAGATGTGAAAGCAAACATTTTAGGATTCCACTGTTCTTCAATAAAGACAATCATGGCTAAAGTTGAAAATCTTGACGTTGAAACATATTTTAAAGTTTTATCCTTTGATGTTTTACGACAGCGAAAGGGAAATGTAATCGATTCCATACACTATGAAGGTGACAAAGTAGATGAAAAGTATATTCAACTTATTGAAAAATGTAAGAAGAAGGATATCGTTTGGTTTGACAATATCCTCGTTATGGGAGAGGATTTAAGAACAAGAAGTATTCAACCCTTCTGTTTTAAATGCAAACATTGCAGAGAAACAAAATTTTGATTGACCATTAATAGTGCATATTATTGTGAGGCTATCAGCTGCGGGACTGGACTTTTTGACAGGAACGTTCATTAATTAACCCAGTTTTTCGAAGTTTGCTACCGTTAACAGCAATTAAGATAAACTCAATGCGATTTAAAAGAATATCTCAAAATAATTTAATGAAATGGAGCTTGATTTTATTTGTTTCTACTTTAATAGCCTGTTCGGTTAATCGAGACCTTAGGCATAAGACTAAAACAAATATAATAACGCTCACTACGTTGGATTTGGGTTTAGATAGCCATTTTAAAAATAGGAGTTATATTATTTCTATTAATGATAGTATAGGAAATAACTTGAGAAAACGATTTATCAATCTTTATGATTCATCTGCTTTCAAAAGTGATACAATTGATTTAGATAAAACAAATGAATATTGGACAAGAAAACCTATAGAAAGAGTGTTACGCAATTGTGTTGAAACGAATGAGGTAAGAATTTATTCAATTTCTGAATCAAAGTATCTGTATAAAATCAAGAGGACTGTTTCAAAATCAAAATTTAATGATATACACAGTCGCTACATCTACACGAATGTTTTAAATGGGGATACAATTCTTTATTTATCTTCTTTTGATACAGGGACACCTCCATTTTAAAGAAATAATTAAAAGAATAAAAGTACCTAATCCAGTAGGCTGCCCTGTTTTTTGAAGTTTGCACCATAGGTGCTCCTACGGAGTAACTTCGAATTTAAAACACTTAGTTTGCAATTACAATCAACCATTAATACCGATTGGAAAAATAATATAGTCCAAACTTCGCTTCACTCGTTTGCACTATTTATTTTAACCATCGGCATAACCAAATGAGAAATA
>CAZVKJ010000086.1:0-9564 GCA_964626855.1 uncultured Bacteroidales bacterium | reverse complement strand
AGAGAATTAAATTATTGACATTCAATTGTTTATAACTTTTTTAAGGAGCGACTATTTAAACACAACTTTTTCCGGTTAGGTAATCAGCAAAAATAGTGGATACTTTTTACTAGCACTGCGCTGTATTATATTATTGGTATTCGGTGTTTAAAAGTTGCCGGACAGAAATTAGTAGCCGTATTCTTTGCCGAAAATTCTATCAACCACAACTTTATAGGTAGCCACCTCCTTGATGGAAGGCATGCCATATTTAAAACCCCGTCCGGTATATTTTTGCATGATGATATTTAAGGCTTTAATTTTTTCTTCAGGATCTTCAATAAACTCTACATGCCCGAATGCCTGAACACTGCGGTAGCGCAACAGGTAACTGCAGGCTACGTCAGGATGCTGCCAGCCTATCTGGTGGTCGGTGCTGAACGAAACACATACCTTATTGTTTTTTCGAAGTATATCCATTTTTTTTCCGTTTTGACCGGAATGCAGGTAGATACACTTATCTTTAAAACCAAAATTAAAGGGTACCACATACGGCTGGTTATTTTCATCAGCCATGCCCACATAACAAGCGTCGCATTTTTCCAGGATTTTTTCAATCTTTTGGAGATCTTCATATAAAACTTTTGTTCGCATAAAAAATAAATTCAATAATTTACTGATACTGATTTTAGCAGGGCAAAGAGTTTTGTGTTTTACCTCATCATGGTTACCGTGCCGTTATACAAGATTTCTTTACCGTCAAATTTCCCAACTGCCGTATAGATATAATAATATACTCCATCAGCATTTTTTGCTCCGTCCCATTCCCCGCCTATTTCATTCCATGAGTAGATTTTTTTACCCCAGCGGTTGAATATGACCATTTCTTCACTCAGCAGGCTTTCAGGTCTTACATCAACCTTAAAAGTTTCATTAACTCCATCGCCGTTCGGGGTGAAAATGTTGGGAATTTTTATTACAGGAGGTAGAAATACCCAAACTTTTATTTGCACGGAATCTTTGCAGTCGTCGGGGTCGCCGGTACTGACTACAAGCCACACTGTGTACTCTCCTTCCGAAGTGTATTGATGTGTTGTGATGTTGATATCTGTTGATGAACTATTGTCGCCGAAATCCCAGTTATACACAAAAGCCCCGTTTCCTGTAAAGGTAAAAGTAAAGGTTTCATCAATTAATATAGAATCGTTCGGGCTTACCTCAAAACCAGCATGAATAGGCGATTCTGTAATAATAGGAATGGTGCCCGTGATGGTGCAATTGTTCGAATCGCTTACGGTAACGGAATAATTGCCCGCCTGAAGGTTGGCAAGGTCAGGAGTGTTTTGCGACGAACCAGCCCAATTATATTGATACGGAGGGATGCCACCGCTGATGGTAAGATTTATAGAACCGTCATTATTATTTAAACAACTTTCATTTTCATAAGTTACTGTCATGGAGAGGGAATCGGGTTCGTTTATCATGACTGTGTCGTAGGTAATGCAGCCCAAATTATCGGTGACTGTTACAAAATAAGCCCCCGGAGGTAGGCTTGTCGCTGTTTGGGTGTTCTGTGGAGGATTGCTGCTCCATAAATATGAATAGGGTGCCGATCCGTTAACGGGATTTACCGTGGCGGTACCATTGCCATCACCGTAACATATAACATTGCTATATTCCGGAGGATCTGTGCCAATATCGCTGACCATGGCATTGTTCAATGTCAACGTGGATGTGCAGTTGTTTTCAGTAACTGTTAGTGTGATATTATAATTGCCTGGTGATGACCAGCTTACCTGATGGGGGCCTTGTCCTGCGCCCGGTATGGCGTTGCCGCTGGAAAAATTCCAGACATAGTTTGCATTGGGAGAGGCGGTGCCGGTATAGGTTATCGTTGCGGTATTGTCGTCGCAGTTTGGTGATGAAATCGTAAAGTCAGATGTTGGATAAGGATTTACGGTGATGGTTACTTCATCTGAAGTAGGGCAGTTGTTGTTGGTACTGGTTCCGTTCACGGTATAGGTAGTGGTTACTGTTGGCGTGGCTACAGGGTTGGCAATGGTGGTATCGCTGAGCCCGGCAGAGGGTGCCCAGGCATAGGTATTACCGCCGGTGCCCTGCAAGGTAATGCTCTGGCCAATACAAATTGAAGTGTCAGGTCCGGCATTGATGGCTGAAGAAACGCCGGCACCCGCCGAAATAATATAATCACAAACGCAGCCGGCATTACCATCAATCATAAGGTAGTAAGTCTGGCCAACTATAAGGCCTGTGGAAGTAACCGTGCCGCTGATTACAGATGCAGGATTCCAGCAATTTGAAACAGCCGTAAAATTGTAGCAGTCAGTGGTAGTATATACCTGCATTTGTATCCCTGCCGTGGTGGAGCAGTTCGACACAAAAACATTTAATACCGAAGTGGTGGAGTCGGCCACAAAAGACAGCCAGGAATTGTTTTCTATAGATCCGCAGAAAACATTGCCAAGTGGGGTATTATCTTCGTCGGTGGAGTTGGTGGGACTGACTACCGGAGTGTATGAGGCACTGGTGTTGCCGCAATAGCCGTTGAGGTTGCAGATAGGGGTGGCAGTGGAACAATAATCTCCTGCAATGGGGTTAGTGGCGCAGGCTGGCGGCCCTGTTACAATATACACACAAAGTCCGAAAGTACCATAGGTGCCGCCGCCATATTCCCAGAACCTGATAAAAATCGTTTCTCCCGGCGTGAGACCCCATTTGTAGATCATAGGCATGGAGCCATTCGGACTATCATTATCATCACATTCAATCAGGGTCAATGCACCGCAAGAACCGGAATAGATAGCCATCCCCCCGTTGGTAATAGCGCCTGTTTGTGTGTCGAAACACAAGGCTCCGGTGGCTGGAACAATCACCTTGAACCATACATCGGCTGCCGCTGTGGTGTAACTGGCACAGCCCGGCAAAGGAGTGGTGGACGAATAAGTGGCTCCCGTATTGGTGTAGGTGGTGTATGAACACGTGGCGCCAGCCGTAATGCCAATAGCACCGCTACATTCATCATTGGCTGGTTGTGCCAGGGCTAAACCTGAAGAAAAAATAAAAAATACAAACAGTGAAATCAGTTGAAAACACTTGTTAGTCTTATTCATGTGTTTTGAAATTATCTGCATAAAACAATACTTTAATTGATGTTATTTATTTTCCGGGGAGCCCACTGTCTCAACAAATAGTTCGTGGCCAATCTGTTTCCATGCCGTTCTGATATGTTCATTAATTTTATCCATATCTTTTATGTCTTTTAGTTTCACTTTACAGATGCCGTCAGAAAAACTGGTATGAGACGATAAAACAAGACCTGTTTTCATCAATATCTGGTCAATAAGCAAAGCATCTTCGGGCTTGGTCATACCGCTGATTTTATAATATACAGTAATTGGCTCATCCTGAGTGAATATATACTGCTGTTTATTATTGGGGAAGTGGTCAGCCGCTGTTGACCCCGTGCAGAAAAAGATTGAGTAGAAAACAATTATTACTCCGGAAAAAATTATTTTCATAATGAAACAGTTGGTTTAAGACTAATATAGTTTAGACAATAAAAGATTAAAGAAAGTTGCTTTGGCAAAAATAATTGATAAAAAAATAATATACAAAAATACTAATTTTATTGCGTATCAGGGTAAATAATTTATTTACCTTGATTTAGCTTGTTTATTTGAGTAATAAAACTGGTTTTAGCTTGTTTAGTTGTAGCTGTTACCTGACCAATGTTACTACGCCTTTGAGTTTAAATTCCTTGCCTGCAAGGTTTTGATAATTAATGAGATATAAATAAACTCCGAGTTCACAGCTTTTTCCTTTGTTTTTCCCATCCCAGCCTTGCTCATAATCGGTGGTGTAAAATTGTTCCCTGCCCCAGCGGTCAAAGATATATAAGCTGTAATTATCTTTATCGATGCCTGTTATTACAGGTTTCCATATGTCATTCCAGATGTCATTGTCGGGGGTAAAGGCATTGGGAATATATATTAATATCTGAGGCTTTATGGTCAGGGGTTTTTCAGTAGTATCAGAACAGTTATGGCTGCTGGTTACAATAAGTTGCACCAGGTAATCACCTGAATCGCTGAAGACATGATAAGGGTTTTGCAAATCTGAAGTGTTTTCAATGTATGAAGCGGGATCGCCAAAATTCCATGACCAGAAATTTGCGCCCATCGACAGGTCAACAAAATTTACCAGCGGATCATCTGTCCAGGCCGTGAGCGGCGTATAATAAAAATCGGCATGAGGAGAAATATACACTTCAAGCGGGACAAAATCTTCAACATGGCAGCCGTTGATGTCTTCAGCCGTAAATAACACCACATAGTTTCCTTCATGCTGATATAAATGGCTGGGAAATTTTTCTGAAGAAGTATTGTCATTGCTGTAAAAATCCCCGAAATCCCAATGGCAAGTCGAATCGTTGATAACATTTTCCGGAGAATAATTCATGGTAACATTCACAGGATTGCATCCCCAGGGTGGTACAGCTACTATGTCCACGATGGATGTGTTGTAAAGATTTATTGTGGACGTGGTGGAGCCACTGCAACCGTTTTCATTAGTACCAGTTACCGTATAGATAATGCTGGTGGGCGGATCGGCAACTACTACCGGCCCTGAAGTAACATTGATGCCGAGTGGGGGAGCCCAGGAGTAAAAATAATTTGCACCGCTGGCAGTGATAGTGATGTTGTCTTCAGGACAAATGGTCATGAATGAAGGATCTACGCTGATGAATATCCCCGGGTCGATGGTGATAGTCTGGGTGATGGAGTCTGTGCAGTTGGTGGCGGTATCAGTATAAATATATTTTATAACGTGTGTGCCCGGACCTGCGATGTCGGGATCAAGGCTATCGTTGGTAACTCCCGGCCCATAATAGGTGCCTCCGGCTGGTGTGGCCTGAGTTAATGGCAATAAAGGAGAACTGGGGCATAATAGCGGTAAGGGATCGAAATGCAGTACAGGCAGGGCATTGACGGTAATCTGGTATGTGGAGGGAATTCCGGTACAGTTGTTAGCTGAAGGCGTAACGGTAATGGTTGACACAAGGGCGGTGGTACCGGTATTGGTGGACGTAAAAGACGGAATATCGCCCATGCCGCTGCCTGCAAGACCTATGGCTGTATTGGAATTAGTCCACGAATACGTAGCGCCGGTAGTGGTGCTGGAAAAGTCTGTACCGGGAATGGTATTCATCGGACATACCGTGATGTCTCCAGGAACTGCAACAATGGGGGAGGGATTAACCGTAATGATGTATGTAGAAGCTACACCCGTACATGAGTTGGCAGTTGGAGTAACGCTTATGGTGGCTGTTATCGGGCTGCTCCCGGTATCGGTGGCGGTAAAATCGGCAATATTGCCTGTGCCGCTGGCTGTCAGGCCAATGGCCGGGTTTGAATTGGTCCAGGCATAGGTAGTGCCTGCCGTGGGACTGGTGAAGGAAGTGGCTGGAACAACAAATCCGTTGCATATTACCACATCCGATATCGCATTGACGGTTGGGGTAGGATTAACAGTTATGGTAAAGGACGAAGCAGTACCTGTACAGTTGTTAGCCGATGGGGTAACGGTGATGGTTGCCGAAATGGGGGCAGTGCCTGTATTGGTGGCGGTAAACGAAGCGATATCCCCTGATCCGTTAGTGGCCAGACCTATGGCCGGGTTTGAATTGGTCCAGGCAAAAGTGGCTCCCGGTGTCGGGCTGGTGAAGGCAATGGCGGGGACTGCCGCGTTGTTGCATAAGGTAATATTGGAAGGAACATTTACGGTGGGTATCGGATTGATTGCTACAGTATAGGGCGTGGGAGCGCTGACACAGTTGGCTACGGTGGCGGTAACCGTGATTGTGGAATAGGTGGTGAAAACTCCGTTATTAGTGGCAGTAAAAGATGGGACATCGCCAGTTCCGCTGCCTGTCAGTCCAATGGAAGTATTGGAGTTTGTCCAGGAGAAAGTGCCTCCGGCAGGTGTGCTCACAAAGTTGGTTGCCGGGATACTGGCTCCATTGCACACTACGATGTTCGCGGGAACTGTAACCGTCGGGACAGGGCTGGTAGTAATATCGTACGATCCTGTGGCCTGGCAGTTATTGGCATCAGTAACCGTTATGCTGTAATTGCCCGAAGCAAGTCCCGTAAGGTTTTGGGTAGTTTGACCGCCACTCCAGTTGAAAGTTACCGGGTTGGTGGCGTTGTTCACGGTCAAACTTATTGAACCGTCGTTCTGACCGGCGCATGATTCATTTTGTAAAACAGGAGTCAGGGTAATGGCATTATAGGATGTGGATGAAATTACCACCCATTCGGTTACTGTGGCCGATGTGCAGCATTCCCATGGAGTACAGGAACACGAGCCGTATTCGTCGCAATAGTGCACACAACATGGATCGGAAATATAGGTGGTGGGGCACGAAGAAGCTCCGGGAACATTGTTGCAGCACCAGGCATAACTACTGCCCGAACAGGTAGTATAAATAGGCCCTGTGCCCTGATACAGCCTTTCTTCCCACTGGCAACAATCTCCAAAGAAACTTTGTGTCTGAGAAGTGGCAATATAGCCTGATGGCGGTGTTCCTATCGATGGACAGGCCACTTTTGTACCTTTATGTAAGGCTTTTATTTCTTCAGGGGTATTGTCGATGATTACTGGATTGCTGCTGCTTGCAATAACTTTTTGGCCAGCGTCGTCAGAATGTATCACTTGAGAAACATACGTGTTTCCAGCATGAGTTACCATCCTGATACGGTACCATCTGGAATGAATGGCCACAGGATCCATTATTACATCATTGTAAATAAACCTGATGTTGCCGTGCTCCGACGACATCAACACCTGTTTGTTATAGTCTATTTCCTTTGGATAATTGTAAACATGAATATCTATCAGATTGGCAACGGTGGCGCCCGAAATCACCGAAAAATTTTTGCCGTCATGGCTCGATTCTACAAACACCTGGGCAATGTTGTTTTCATCATGGTTTTCCCAGACCATGTGCACTATGCTGTCACGCCAAATACCGCAATTGAAAAAAACATTTACCTGTACGGATGATCCACCCGAAGGCGTTTCCGGCACAACTGAGGCCGTACTATGTTGACCTAGACAGTTGTGAATAATAAGAAATAGAAAAATAGGAAGCAGGAGTATTTTTTTATGATGTAACATAATTTCTTATGATTTTATTATACTGTATTAAATAACGATAAAAAAACTATAAGACTTGTTATTCGGTCATATTTTTTGCCCGAATGATTTTTATCGAAGTATTTTGTAAAAATAATAAATAAATTTGTTCGTTTTTTATCTTTTTAAAAAAATGATTTCTACAATTATTACATTTTTAGAAGATTTGTCGGCAAATAATAATCGCGAATGGTTTGAAAATCATAAATCAGCGTATGAAAAGGCCCGGGCGAATTTTTTTAATATAATAACGAACTTGCACAAAGAAATTTCTGTTTTTGATGAGGGAGTAAGGATGCTGAACCCCAAAGACTGTATTTTCAGAATATACAGGGATATGAGGTTTTCAAAAGATAAATCTCCTTACAAGACAAATTTTGGCGCGTATATGAATTTATACGGAAAGAAAGTGAACAATGCCGGTTATTATTTTCATCTGGAGCCTGGAAATTGTTTTCTTTGCGGAGGAGTTTACATGCCTCCGGCCCCTATGTTGAAATTATTAAGAAGTGAAATTTATTATAATTTCGACGAGTTCAGGAAAATCATTGATGAAAAGAATTTCAGGAAGCTCTTTGGCGAAGTTTCAGGCGATACCCTGCAAAAGGTGCCCGCTGGTTTTCCCCGGGATTTTGAGGGGGCAGGCTACCTCCGGCTGAAAGACTTTCTGGCCTTACACCGGTACGATCCGTTGCTGCTGGATGAAAAGGAGTTGGTGCCTTATGCCATCAAAGTGTTTAAGGCTATGAAGCCGTTGAACGATTTTCTGAACAGGGCATTAGAAGGCTGAATTTGAAACGAAACAATGTTTAAAAAATAACTATGCAATATGGAATTTGTGTTTTAAGCGTGGTGCCGGTTCGGTCCGAACCGGCAGATACTTCTGAAATCGTTTCACAGCTCTTGTTTGGAGAATTGTTCCGAATTGCCGAAACTAGAAATTCGTGGAGCAAAATAATCATGGCTTATGATAATTATGAAGGCTGGGTCGACAAAAAACAATGTTGTTTGCTTACAGAGGTTGAGTTTCAGAAACTTTATAATAATACGAAAGTGGTGGTTGCTGATACACTGGCACTCATCAGCGATAAAACTCTCGGGTTGTCCTATCCTGTTGTGATAGGCAGCAGTTTGCCCGGTCTGAATAAAAAAAAACTGCCAATAGCAGGACATGAATATTTCTTTGACGGCAACTATACTGATTTTTTGGTAAAGGCGGATGCCGGTCTTATCACTGGTTATGCTCTTAAATTTCTTAATGCTCCTTATCTGTGGGGGGGCAGGTCGCCTTTGGGAATTGACTGTTCGGGCTTTACTCAGGTGGTGATGAAATTGTGCGGTATCGCTTTGTCGCGTGATGCGGCACAACAAGCAGTGGAGGGAAGTAATGTGGATTTTGTTGAGGAAGCGTTGCCCGGCGACCTGGCTTTTTTTGAAAACGCCGAAAACAGGATTATTCACACGGGGATCATACTCGCCGGTCAGAAAATAATCCATGCTTCGGGCAGGGTGCGCATTGATGATATCGACCACGAAGGAATATTTAATAAGAACCTTGGCGCTTATTCGCATAAACTACGGTGCATCAGGCGCTTTTTATAGTCTGTAGTACTGGCATAAAAATTGATACTTAAAACCAGAGTCTTACAGTCATGAAAAAAATAGTAATTCTGATATTGTTTGTTGTCGTAGCTTCCGCACAGCTTGTTTTTTCGCAGGATACCAACAGTGTGGTAACCCGTGCCATTGTCATCAACGGCGATACTTTACCAGTGCTGGCACTCGAAGAAGTGAAAATTTTTGGTCCGGTGATCTTTGCCAGCAAATACGAAGCCCTGCGTTTTTCCAAATTAGTGTATCATGTCAAGAAAGTGTATCCTTACGCAAAAATAGTCACTGTCAAGGTGCAGGAGTTTAACTATCTTATCAGCCAGGCCAGCAGTAAGAGAGAGAAAAAACGGCTGATGAAACAGGCTGAAGACGAACTGAAAACCCAATTTGAAGATGATATAAAAAATATGTCATCCACCCAGGGTGAGATACTCATCAAATTGATCGACCGCGAAACCGGGTCTTCTTCGTATGATATTATAAAAGAATTTCGGGGAGGAATAGTGGCAACATTTTATCAGACTTTCGGACGATTTTTTGGTTATAACCTTAAATCCACCTACGATCCTTTTGGCGCTGATAAAGATATTGAACAGATTATGGTGATGATCGAAAACGGAGAACTGTAATTATTTTCCCCGCCCCTGCAAAATAATCAGCGCTGTATAAATCATAATTTTGAAATCCACAGCCAGCGACATGTTTTCTATATACAACACATCGAATTTTAAACGGTCTATCATCTGGTCAACTGTT
>CAZVKJ010000085.1:0-9913 GCA_964626855.1 uncultured Bacteroidales bacterium | reverse complement strand
GAAAAATCAATTAAGAATCATAAAAAATCTGTCCTAAGACAGGGAACCACTAAAGATCCCGCTTCCAGACGCTCCCGTCACATGGGGAAAAGTGATTACATGGATCACTACTGATGGCTTTGACCAATGGAAGGTAGAGTTCTATGATGAAGATATGCAACTGATAAATGTGCTGAATGCTTATAACATCAAGAAAATGGGCGACAGGGAAATTCCCACAAAACTTGAAATAACACCGGTAGACAAAAAAGGAAACAAAACCATTCTTGAAACAATTTCTTTATCATTTAATAGCCCAATCGGTGATGATTTTTTTTCCCAGCAAAACATGAAAAAACTTAGCCAGTCAACCAAATAGTAACTATTACCTATGAGCAATTATTTTATTCTATCCTGGAGGAATATTTGGAGGAATAAAAGGAGAACCCTTCTGACAACACTTTCAATTGCGTTGGCTGTTTTTATTGCTGTATTGGTACGATCGGTTCAGATCGGGGTTTTTGGAAGCATCATAGATAATATTGTAAAATCATATATCGGGCAACTTCAAATTCATAAAAACGGATATTGGGAAAAGAAAGAGGACATTAACAATACCTTTGAATACAATGATACATTAAAAGCTCTTATTACTGGTAATAAAAACATAGAGTGTTATGCCCCCCGGCTTGAGTCTTTTGCATTAGCCTCCAATAATGATCTGGCCAAAGGGGTGGCTCTTGTGGGGATTGATCCTATGATGGAAGATGCGTTTTCAAAGATTTCCCAAAAAATAGTCGGGGGGAAATATTTAAATGAAACCGATAATGGAATCCTTGTTGCACAAAGGCTTGCCCATTATTTAAAACTCAAACCAGGAGATACGCTTGTTATGATAGGTCAGGGTTTTCAGGGGGCCAGTGCTGCCGGAAAATACCCTGTCAGAGGTATAATACATTTTCCATCACCCGACATTGATAACAGAATTGTTTATATGAGCCTGGCGGTGTGCCAGGATTTTTATAGCTGCCCGGGCATGCTTACATCTGTTTCTGTTAATGTCAAAAATGCAGGTAAGCTTGACAAAACAATAGTTGAGCTTAGGGAGAAAATAGATGGTAATAAATATGAAGTAATGAAGTGGGATGAGATGATGGTTGAAATGTTACAGGCATTTAAATCCAAAACGGTCGGAAGTTTTATTCTTTTAGGAATCATTTATATTATTGTCGCTTTTGGTATTTTCGGGACAGTTCTTATGGCTGTTTCCGAAAGGATAAAAGAGTTCGGAGTTGTTATTTCCATCGGGATGCAAAAATTAAAACTGTCAGTGGTTATTGTAATGGAAATACTGTATGTTGGAGTATTAGGAGTGGTTTTAGGGATAATGGCTGCAACACCGATCTTGTATTATTTTAATATTCATCCTATACGCCTCAGCGGTTCAATGGCAAAAACAATGATCGATTACGGAATTGAGCCTGAAATGAAGATTGCATTCAGTACCGAGATATTTGTAGCACACGGCGCTGTTGTTATGTGTTTAGTCGTTTTTTCAATGATATACCCGTTTAGAAAAATAATGAGATTAAAGATAATTAACGCATTACGGAACAAATAGGGGTAATTATATTTAAGATAGATTTAAAAATTTGTTTATGATCTGGTCTGTTGCATGGAGAAATATTTGGCGAAATAAGCAAAGAAGCCTGATCGTGATATTTTCAATCGTCATTGGATTGGTCGGCGGCACATTCACGGCGGCATTTATTATAGGAATGGGTGAGCAAACGATCAATGCCACAATAAATAATGAAGTTAGTCATATACAAATTCACCACCCTAAATACCTGGAAAATGATGAGACACAATATTATATAAATAATGCAGCCGCAATATCTGATTTTATCAGAAAAATTAATGGAGTTAAAGCTGTTTCTGAAAGGACAAAGGTCGTTGGCATGGTAAACAGCGCGTCATTTACAAGCGGAGTGCAAATTGTAGGAATAGACCCGGACGTTGAAATCAAGGTAACGGCCATACACAGTTTAATAAAAGACACATGTGGTGAATACTTTAAAGGTGTTAAAAAAAATCCTGTTGTTATAAGTACCAAACTGGCCGAAAAATTAAATGTAAAAGTTCATTCAAAGATCGTTTTACAGTTTGCTAAAAGCGATGGTACTATTCAGATGGAGGCATTTAAAGTATCGGGATTATACAAAACCTCTAATACAAATTTTGACTTGTCGGATGTTTTTGTCAGAAACATTGATCTTGCTGATTCAGGCAGGCAATATTTCAGGACGCACGAGATCGCAATATTAATGAATAATAAAGATTCTGTCGGGCATGTTGTTTCCACGCTGAAAAGCAAGTTCCCGGAATTGAGTGTGATGACATGGAAAGAAATACAGCCGGAACTTGGCTTATTCGAAGATATGTCAAAAGTCGAATTATATATCATACTCGGAATTATACTGTTTGCCCTGGCGTTTGGCATAGTAAATACTATGCTGATGGCCGTACTCGATCGGGTGCACGAAATTGGAATGCTGATGGCAATAGGAATGAGTAAAATTAAAATATTCAGGATGATAATGCAGGAAACAGTACTGTTGACACTCACCGGCGGAGTGATCGGAATGGCCATAAGCTGGTTGTTAATAGTTGCAGTGCATAAGCATGGTATTGACCTGTCATCTGTAAGTAAAGGCATGGAGGCTTTTGGTGTGGAAGCCATAATTTATCCGGCACTCTCGGCGGAATATTATTTTAATGTAACGATCATGATTTTGATGACGGGGCTGCTTGCCTCTATATATCCGGCAATAAAGGCTTTAAAGTTAAATCCGGTGGAGGCAATCAGGCAGGAGTGATAATTCAGCTAAAAAGACTATTGATTATTTTATAATAGTCTTTGAGTGTTTTTAGTCTAAAATAACAAATATGAATATTATCGAAGTTAAAGATTTAGTGAAGATTTATGACGAAAAAAAGATGCCTGTGTACGCCGTGAACGGGATAAATCTTACTTTTTCACAAGGCGAATTTACTGCGATTGTCGGACCATCAGGATCCGGAAAAACAACGCTTCTTAATATAATCGGCGGCCTTGACAAGCCGACACACGGAGAGATTTTTATTGATCAAATCAGTATTCATAAACTAAGTGAGCGTAAAATGACTGATTTCCGAATGAAAAAGATCGGATTTGTCTTTCAGTCATTCAATCTCATTCCGGTATTTACTGCCAAAGAAAATATTGAATTCATTATGAATTTGCAGGGTTGGCCCAAAACGGATCGAACGAAAAGGACAAATGAACTTCTGGAGGCTATCGGATTATCCGACAAAAAAAATGTCAGACCAGGTAAATTGTCGGGCGGACAGCAGCAACGTGTTGCCGTTGCAAGGGCTTTGGCATCAAAGCCTAAGTTTATTCTGGCCGATGAGCCCACCGCCAATCTTGACAGTAAATCAACCGACAATCTTCTTGATATTATGGAAAAGCTAAATAAAGATGAAAATATTACATTTATCTTCTCCACACACGACATACGCGTGGTTAATAAAGCCAGAAGGGTTATAACTATTGAAGACGGGAAAGTAGTTTCTGATATAATAAGAGAAAAATAATTCATCATTAAGGATGGTTTTGATTTGTTTTACAGAGAGATGAATATGTTGGTTTTAAAAAAACTTATTATCGGGCTGATATTTATCATTCTGATACAAATCGATTCCTATTCGCAAGATTCGGTTAAGCAAAGTAAAATTGTTTTTAATGGTTATGTAAAAGATTTACAGAATGTTTTATTTCAGAATATTCAGGATGACTGGATTTTTTCAAATATCGTTCATAATCGTTTGAACTTTAAATGGCTTATTTCTCCTTCTTTCAGATTTGCAGCGGAAGCCAGAACCCGTTTTGTTCAGGGAAATATGTTGTCTTCGTTGTCGGGATATAATAAAACTTTTGAAACAGATAACGGCATCATTTCCTTAACGAAAAATATTTTTGATGAAAAGTCTTTTTTGCTGAATGTTGCTGTAGACAGGCTTTGGCTTGAATACTCATCTGGCAAATTTCAGCTTACTCTTGGGCGGCAAAGGATAAACTGGGGGCAAACATTTGTGTGGAATCCCAATGATATTTTTAATGCATATTCATATTTTGATTTCGATTATGAAGAGCGGCCGGGAAGTGATGCATTAAGAATTCAGTATTTTCCTGGCTCAACATCGGTGTTTGAGGTTGCGGCAAAAGTTGACCATAATAAAAACCTTTCCGCTGCTGCCCTTTACCGGTTTAATAAATGGAACTATGATTTCCAGTTTTTAGGGGGATATATCGGCACAAACAATATGGTTCTGGGAACCGGATGGGCGGGGCAGATTTTAAAGGGCGGGTTTAGAGGTGAAGCAACGTACTTTCATCCAATAAAAAATTTTATGGGGACCAGAGGTATTCTTACAGCCGCCATTGGGTATGATTATTCTTTCAGAAATTCAGTTTTTCTCCAGGTTGAAGCATTATACAATGGAAATTATGACTCGACAGATATTTATACAATAGGTCTATATAATAATAATGTCTCAAACACTAATAATGTGTTTTTATCTGATTTTTCTGTATTTGTATCTGCATCTTATCCTTTTACACCAATATTTAGCGGATCATTGGCCGGCATAGTAAATTTTAAAAACAAAATGATTTTTATTTTGCCCACACTTAATATTTCCTTAAAAGACAACCTTGACCTGGCTTTTACATCGCAGGTATTGCAAAAATATTCGGGAAAAACAAAAAATGGTATTTACCTGTTCTTTGCCAGAATGAAATGGAGTTTTTAAAACCAAATGCAGGTTTGCAAAATTTGAAAAGGTTGTATAAATTATGGGCCATAAAATTATTGTAATCTTTGCCGGGTTGAAGTATTGATGATATAGTCCTAATTTATCACGTTGTTTCGTCAGCTTTTTGATTTCAATATGTATTTTTGTAAAGGCTTTGGGTAATAAAAATTTTAATAGAAAATAGTTGGAGAAATCTTCCTGCCGATAAAATTAATTTGCAATATGAGTCTTAACTTTTTTAAAAGTAAAAAATCTCCTGAAGAAACCTTATGTGTTCTTCCATGGATACACCTGTTTATTTTACCAAGTGGAAAAGTATTACAATGTTGTAATACCAGCGATTATATAAATGGTGCCGGTGATATAAATGAAGAGAGCATTGAGGAAATATGGAACGGGAAATATATGAAATCGATCAGAAAGCAAATGATGCAGGGTGTTGAACCTAAAATTTGTTGTCATTGTTTTGATAATGAGCGAGCTATGGGAACAAGCCTGCGAAATAGTCAAAATAGAAACTACCCTGATTTATTACCGAGAATTCCTGAAATCACAAAGAAAAATGGATATTTAGACAAGATGGATTTAAAAATCTGGGATTTTAGGTTTAGTAATTTATGTAATTATAAATGTAGGATGTGCAATCCGGATAATTCAAGTGCGTGGGTTGCTGATTATAAAAAGTTGGGATGGCCTGTTTCTGAAGACTATACCGAACACACCAGAATTGAATCTGTCAATAAGTATTCAAATACTGACTTTATAAAAAAGTATATTGATAGTGTTGAGCAAATAAATTTTGCCGGTGGTGAGTCCCTGATTATTGATGAACATTGGCAGATATTGGATCTGTTAGATAAAAATCAACGGTATGATGTAAGGTTAGGCTATAACTCAAACATGAGCGTGTTAAAATATAAGGATAAAAATGTGCTCGATTATTGGGTCAAATGGGGGCGGCGTTTATTATTAATGGCAAGTGTTGATGAGTTTGGCCCGCGGGCCGAATTAATTCGCAGCGGAACAAAATGGGGGGTAGTCGAAGCAAATTTAAAAGCGGTAAACGAAATTGGTATTGAGCTCAGGCCATATATTACCGTCTCGGCAATGAATGTATTTCGCTTACCGGAAATCTTAGATTATTTCATAGAAATTGGTATTATTAAACAGGAAGAAAACTGGATGAACTTTGAATTAAATGTTCTCTATGGCCCACCCAAATTACATGTAAGTATACTTCCTGATGAAATGAGACGGAAGATTAAACACCGGCTTGAAAAATATATTACTAATTATCAAAGAGAATATAATGCAGATATAAGCCGCCATTTTCAATATCTGTTTACACATTTGAATAAGCCCTGGCAAAAAAAATATCTGTTGGAATTCAGGGATTTCTCATTATCACTTGATAAAATCAGGGATGAAGACACATTAGCAACAATCCCAGAATTAGTGGGTTTGTTTGATGACAAATAATTACTTTTTTAAGCAAGCTGGCAGTGTTATTTGATTGATAATAATATCTAAAACAACCCCCGGTAAACAAATTAAATCCGGGTTATGGTAAGTCTTACTTATAATGTTGTAATTTAGACAGTAAGGTTGCCATATCCTTTAGAGAAATCAACTTGTTTAAATTTATCACTTCTGTTTATCAGCTAAATAATAAAATTTTTAAAAAACTGTACTTTGAATAAATTTTATACATTTGCCCCAATATAAAAGCAAATAATATGTAATGTAATTATTATCAAATGAACTTCTAATATTAATAGATACACGAAAAAATGTTTGTTTTTATTAATGCAGTTTTTATACTCATTTGGGTTGGGAAAACTTTAAAGAAAAGGGTGAATTTGAAGTTAAAACATATATAATCTATGATGAACGAGGGTTTGTTAAAAATCATCAGGCGGAAATGTTGCATTAGCGAATACATGAATCAGCGATTTTTACATAAAAATGGGATAATTTGTTGATAAATGGAAATAAAAATGATATAAAATGCGGGGTGTTTTTTTAAAGATGTTGTTAAAGGAAAATAGAAACTCATTCAATCTGTAATAGATTAAGATGTTAACTTTTTCAGAATAAGTGCATAACAAATAATGTCAATTTTAGTAAAAATTTGAAAAAAAAATGTCATTTTATTTTGGTAATTAGAAAATATTTCTAAATTTGTTAGATAAATTATATTCTTGTAAATTTTATTAACCAATAAACCTCACAATTATGAAGCACCTGAAATTTTTTATTGTTTTTGCAGTATTTCTGTTGTTAATGCAACAGATTAGTTTTGCTCAAACTGGTATTAAAACAAAAACGGCACAATCATCAAAAGAAACCCTGGCAAGCAATGTACAGGTGTTTTTTTACGTTGGTGTGCATGAAGATTCTATTGCACATATAGTTTGGGAAAACTATAATGAAAGCAGTATAAAAGAAGTTGTCCTGGAATCAAGTTATGACGGGCAAAACTTTACAAAATGTTCAAGGGCGGTTCTTTCTTCGCTGCCGGATATCCACTTAATAGGTTATCCCAAAGAGATTAATTATTATAATAACATCCTAAAATCAACAGAAACAGGGAGTATTAAGTACATTTTTAACGATGTTGTCAAAAAGACCAATCTGAAACAGAGTCCCAAATGGTATCGCGTGAAAATGACTTCTTTTTCAGGGTATACATACATTTCTCAAGTTGTTGGAACAAAAGATTCCGGTAAAAAAATCAAAGGTCAAATCTCCCAACACTCTCATGAAGCGGAAAATGCAAATACAATAAGCGAGGAATCCGGTTATGGTTGGTTACCTAAAATGGTACCCGGATGTTCTTCTGTGCAAACGGTACCTTCGGGATATACAGCAACAACAACTTCTCAACTATATTATGGTACAAATTGTTGTTACTGGGTAGAAACTTTATATAAAGGTCCTGTTCTTCCAACATATAATTCTTGTGGTAATTATGGCGTATGGTGTTGTAATACGACTCCAGAAGCCTCCAGTTGCCCTTCAGGATATGCAGAAGATCCTTGCTGCGTTCACCCTTGTTCAGATTGGTCGTCATGCAGTTGTCATCCTTGGGATTGCTGTGGTTCAGTGCAGGCTGACCAATGGATTGTCACAGAGGCAGGCCAGGCGGGTTCACCGGCTAATCCGGTACCTGTAGCATCACCGAATATCCTTTGCGGAAGTGGCTCATCAACTTTAACAGCAACAGTGCCGGGATATAATATTTATTGGTATACAGGAGCCTGTGGCGGAACATTGATCAATACCGGTAATACTATTACAGTTTCTCCATCAACTACAACAACATATTATGCCCGGGCCTGGAGTGCAACATGCGGAGAGTCCTGCGGGAGCGTAGTCGTATCGGTGAACCCTGTTCCCAGTGCTGTAACGGTTGCAGGTGGGGGTTCACAATGCGGAGGAACAATGACACTGACCGCTTCCGGTGGTACAGGTGGAACTATTTACTGGCAGGGAACCACGACCAATGGAACATCAACGGCAACACCCTCAACATCGCAGGTTGTAAGTACTTATGGAACATATTATTTCAGAGCATATAACAATGGATGCTGGGGTCCTCAGGGCAGTGTTTTAGCTGGCATTAATGCAATACCGCCCAATCCATCACCTGTTGCAGGGCCTTCCTCTACATGTACAGGAGGTTCTTCTACATTAACCGCCTCAGTAACAGGCGCATCTATATTCTGGTATACCGGCTCCTGCGGAGGAACTATGATAGGTTCCGGAACGTCAATCGTGGTAACACCAGGGACAACAACAACATATTATTCAAGGGCATATGTTCCTTCAACGGGTTGTTGGTCTGTGGGCTGCGGAACTACCACGGTATCACTTGGCACTGTGAGTACTCCTGTGATAACAGCTGCCCCGGCTGCAATTTGTGGAAGCGGGTCAACAACTTTATCTACATCAGTGGGCGGAGCAGTTATATATTGGTATGCAGGATCATGTGGCGGACAATTTCTTGGAAGTGGCATGACAAACGTTGTTGTGTCACCTACATCAACTTCTACATATTATGCCCGGGCCTATAGTGGTTCTTGTACTCCATCAGCCTGTGGAAACGTGGTTGTTACAATTGGAACTCCAACAGCACAAACAATTACCGGGACCACAACCCTCTGTTCAGGCACAACAACTACACTTACCAGCACAAGCCCCGGAGGTACCTGGACTAGCGGAAATGTCGGGGTTGCAACAATAAACTCCTCGGGAGTTGTTACCGGAGTGTCCGCTGGGACATCCTTAATAACATATTCTGTAACAGTTAATGGCTGTGTAAATACCGCAACAAAAACTGTAACAGTATCGTCTTCCATACCACAGAGTATAACAGGCACCTCTCCTTTATGTGTTGGGTCAATAGCAAACTGGACAAGTACGAATACCGGCGGGACATGGACCAGCTCGGCTTCATCGATTGCTACGGTTGGAGCTTCTTCTGGAGTTATAACAGCTGTTGCGGCAGGAACATCGCTGATAACATATTCGGTGAATATTTCCGGATGTACCGGAACAGCAACGAGCACGGTAACTGTATATAATAATATCAGTACTGCAATAAGCGGTGGTACCACACCAACATGTTATAATACTTCTCCCGGAACTATAACGGCTGATGCCATGGGTGGAAGCGGCACATATACATACCAATGGTATTCAGCATCGTCCATAATTAATGGAGCAACGAATAGTACTTATACCCCGGGAAATTTAACATCAACGACTGACTATTATTGCACAATTAGCAGTGCGCCATGTGGCCCTGTAAATACACAAACAAGAACTATCGTGGTTGCTCCTGAATTTACAGTTGATGCTATTCATGACACAGCGATATGTACCAAGGTCAGTCCGGGAATTTTTAACGTAGTTGCCCATGGTGGAACAGGAACCTATAGCTATCTGTGGTACAGGGGCGGAGTATCTACGGGAGTTACCTCCAGTACATACAATCCCGGGGTATTGCAAAATCCTGAGAATTTCTACTGCGTGGTAACCAATACTTGTGGAGTAATTACCACCCCCACAA
>CAZVKJ010000084.1:0-10129 GCA_964626855.1 uncultured Bacteroidales bacterium | reverse complement strand
TGATTTTCTTTTGTCGGCCCGAAGGGTGAAAAATTCTTGTGAATTTTTCAGGTTAGGTTTTAACAAGTCAGTGCGCTGCAAATAATTGAACCAGGATGATTATTTAATGTATAATGTTGCTTTTTTGGATTTTTTTTCATATAATTATAGGAAATTTGTAACCTTGGCAACGATGCGGGCGTCTATTGTATAGTGTTATGAACAACGAAGAGCAAAACTGGATCAACGAGTGTCTGAAAGGCAATACGGAAGCTTTCAGGAAGATTGTGGATGAATACCGCAATTTTGCTTTTACGCTGGCTGTCAGGATTACAAAAAATGAAGAAGATGCAGAAGAAGTAACACAGGACGCTTTCGTAAAAGCATTCACCTCACTGGCCGGTTTTAAAGGGGAGTCGAAGTTCAGTACGTGGTTATATAAAATAGTGGTAAACATGGCCATGACAAAAGTAAGACGCAGAAAACCGGCATATCAGAATATCGATGACATGCAGATTAACGTTGCCAACGACAACGAAACTGCACAGAAAATAGACCGTACTTATTATGTAGAAAAAGCCATCAATGCTTTGCCGGAAGATGAAGCGGCCATTGTTTCCTTGTTTTATATGGAAGGGCAGTCCCTGAGTGATATTTCGGAAGTGGTGAACCTGAGCCTGTCCAATACGAAAGTAAAATTGTTCAGGGCACGTAATAAAATGGCTGAAATTTTAAAGAATGAATTAAAAGAAAACGTATATTCGCTGTTATGAAACATTTATCAGAAGAATCGATCATGGGCCTTGCCGATGGCATCCTTTCTCCTCAGGAAAAGGAAGCCGCCGAAGCCCATATGGCAGTTTGCAGTGAATGCCGCGAACAGCTTAAGCTGTATCAGTCTCTTGATGAACTGTTGCTGGCTGAAAATGTGATAAAAGCGCCTCCGGTCATTACAAACCGAGTGATGCAGCAGGTGGAACTGCATCAGAAGATCATGCTGCGCAAGGCACAAAGCCGGCGAACCCTTATCCGGTTTTCGCTGATCATGCTGTTGTTTATGGTAGCAATCATTATATTGGCATTTGTGACGGGAACAGGATTAAGTTTAAATTTTGAAACACCAGCTATATTAGTTTCCATCAGGGAATTCCTTGAAAAAATAAAGATACCGCACATGAATCCTTTGATCTTGTATGGTTCCGCTTCTGTAATAATACTGCTGGTTTCCGAAAGAATTATATACGGTATTCGCAGAAACAGGCTGGCAGCACATTAATGCTGATCATTGAAGTTTAACAGATAGTATTGTTCGTGTTCAATTAACCATTGTTTACGCCATAATCCTCCGGCATAACCCGTCAAGTTGCCGTTTTTCCCGATAACACGATGGCAGGGAATTATAATTGCAATTTTATTTTTTCCAACCGCATTGGCAACTGCCCGTGTTGATTTTTTATCTCTGATCCTGATAGCAGTATCTTCATAACTTTGCAGGTGGCCGAATTGTATTTTGCCTAATTCAGCCCATACCAGTTGTTGAAATTCAGTGGCTTGGGGTTGAAGCGGAATGGAAAATTTCTTCCTCTTACCTTTAAAATATTCATCGAGCTGGTTGGCGCATATTCTGAGCAATGGGTTGGAGGTTTGCTGTATTTTTTCCTTATCATCCAGAAAATGAACAGCAGTAATATATTTAGTTGTTCCTTCAATCAGAATATTGCCAACCGACGATTTTAGCACGATGCGATCAGGGTTTTCCATATTATTTGATTTTTTCATTCAGGTAATTTCGAATAATCCAAACTATTGGGCCTAACCTTGTCGACTAAGTATAACGAGCTGTTGCAGATTTCTTAAACCAGCAAAAAGTTTTGCAGTAAGGTTATTACAAAGCTGTTAATTACAAAAATAAGCTAAAAAGGGAAAATCTGATAAAATATTATGGTATAAGTAAAATAATTATCGTTTCATCATCTGGCGCATATTCCTCATCTGCTTCACCGGATTTTTTCCGGCATTGCTCATGGAACGCATTACTTTACGTGTATCTTCAAATTGCTTGATCAGCCTGTTGACTTCCTGTATGGAATTGCCGCTGCCTGTAGCAATGCGTTTACGGCGGCTGCCATTGATGATTTCAGGGTTTTCGCGTTCCTGGGGCGTCATTGAGCTTATGATGGCCTCCATTCCTTTAAATGCGTCATCGTTAATGTCAATATCTTTCATGGCTTTGCCCATACCGGGTATCATGCCGACCAGATCTTTAATGTTACCCATTTTTTTGATCTGTTAGATCTGGTCGATGAAGTCATTAAAGTTAAACTGGTTTTTGGCAATTTTTTTCTGTAACTTTTGTGCCTCTTCAACATCATATTGTTCCTGTGCACGTTCAACAAGTGAAACAATATCGCCCATACCCAGGATACGGCTGGCCATACGTTCGGGATGGAAAACGTCGATGGCATCCATCTTTTCGCCGATACCGATGAATTTTACCGGTTTGTTTACCACTGATTTTATTGTCAGGGCAGCTCCACCACGTGTATCACCATCAAGCTTGGTCAGTACCACGCCATCATAATCCAGACGTTCATTAAAGGCTTTTGCTGTATTTACAGCATCCTGGCCGGTCATTGAATCAACAACAAACAATATTTCATGCGGAGAAACAGCCTTTTTAATTTCCGAAATCTCGGTCATCATCTCCTCATCAATGGCCAAACGTCCGGCAGTATCGATGATGATCAAATTAAAACCCTTGTCTTTTCCGTAATTGATAGCCTTTTTAGCAAGTGATACCGGTTTTTTATCTTCTTCATCGCTGAATACTTCAACATTAACCTGCTGTCCAAGAACTTTTAACTGTTCTATAGCAGCCGGGCGGTATACGTCGCACGCTACCAGCAAAGGATTTTTGCCTTTTTTGGTTTTCAGGTAATTGGCCAGCTTGGCAGAAAAGGTGGTTTTACCGGAGCCCTGAAGGCCTGCTATTAAAATTATTGCAGGGTTGGCTTTGATATTGATGTCTGCCTTTTCGCTGCCCATGAGCTCGGTAAGTTCGTCGTGTACGATCTTGATCATAAGCTGGCCGGGCGAAACAGAGGTCAGCACATTTTGTCCGATAGCTTTGGCTTTTACATCTTCGGTAAAATTTTTGGCAATTTTATAACTTACGTCGGCATCAAGCAGAGCTTTCCTTACTTCTTTAAGCGATTCGGCAACATTAATATCGGTAATATGACCTTGTCCTTTAATGATTTTAAACGCGCGGTCGAATTTTTCACTCAGGTTCTCAAACATCGGGTTCTATATTTTTATAGTTTCCGGCAAATATAGAAAAAAATTTCTTTTGCAATCATGATATAATGCTGGCTGTACATCATATTATCTTCAGATAAACAGGTGTGATCGGCCTGTATAATGCTCCTTCAATATATTGACAGTGAAAAATAATCATGAATTCAACATATTCACTACTTTTGCACCGAAAAAATAAAGTTTATGATATTATTAGACGGTAAAAAAGTCTCTGAAGAAATTAAGACAGAAATTGCCAATGAAGTGCGTAAAATGATCGCTGAATCTGGAAAGGTTCCGCACCTTGCGGCTGTGCTGGTAGGTGAAGATCCTGCAAGTCAGACCTATGTGGCTTCAAAAGAAAGGTCATGCAAGGAAGTAGGTTTTATGTCTTCCATATATAAGTACCCGGCCACCATTTCTGAATCTGAACTTCTGGGTATTGTAGATTTTTTAAATAAAGATGAAGAAATAGACGGATTTATTGTTCAATTGCCATTACCTAAGCATATCAACGAACATAAAATCATCGAAGCTATCAATCCACTCAAGGATGTCGACGGGTTTCACCCGGTAAATGCAGGCCGTATGCTGCTCGGTTTGCCGACCTATCTGCCTGCCACACCTTATGGGATATTGATGCTTTTGGAAAGGTATAATATAGAAACAGAAGGGAAAAATTGTGTTGTGTTGGGTCGCAGCCATATTGTAGGTACACCCATGAGCGTGTTATTATCACGAAATAATAAATCCGGAAATTGTACTGTAACACTTTGTCACAGCAAAACACAGAACATTGAAGATATTTGCCGCCGCGCTGATATTTTGGTTGTTGCAATCGGAAAGCAGGAATATGTTACCAAAGACATGGTTAAGGATGATGCCATTGTCATAGATGTTGGAATGCACAGGGTAGCAGATGATACAAAAAAATCAGGCTTCCGGCTTAAAGGTGACGTGAAGTTTGATGAAGTATCAAAAAAATGTTCCTACATAACCCCGGTACCTGGGGGCGTAGGCCTTATGACCATTATCGGGTTGCTGATGAACACACTGAAAGCCGCAAAAAAGGAAATAATATAAATTGGAACAGGAACAACTGTTAAAAGAAGGAAAGTTGCTTCCCCTGATGGAAGAGTTTTACAGTCTTCAGGGAGAAGGGACTCACACCGGGAAACCCGCGTGGTTCATCAGGATAGGAGGGTGTGATGTGGGATGCCGCTGGTGCGACGTAAAAGAGTCGTGGATTGCTGATTACCACCCTCTGACACCGACGGATGACATTGTTGCTCATGCAGCTGATTGTCCTGCCCATGCTGTGGTTGTTACCGGTGGAGAACCTTTGAATTTCAACCTTGATTATTTGTGCAGTAAACTGAAAGATAAGCAAATCAAAACCTACCTGGAAACTTCAGGAAGTGAACCTTTAAGTGGCGAATGGGATTGGATATGTTTGTCGCCCAAGACGAATGCACCGCCATTAAAGGAAATATTTGAACTGGCTGATGAATTAAAAGTAATCATTCACAATGAAAATGATTTCGCCTGGGCAGAGGCCAATGCGCGTTTAGTCAGGCCTTCGTGCAGGTTATTGTTACAACCGGAATGGAGCCAATATAAAACTGTAATACCCAAAATTGTCAATTATATTCTTCAGAATCCGGGTTGGGCAGTTTCATTACAATCGCATAAATTTATGCGGATACCATAGAAACATCTTAATATAAGAAGCCAAAAAGCCACAAAGGAATCTTGTTCTTATAACCGGTTTCAATGTCATCAATTGCCAGAAAAGAGTTTTTAATATCCTTTATTTGTTCATAGTTTTTACTCTTTCCGCCAACTTCAAAAATATACTTGTCGTCTGTGGTGAAATCTCCGGAAATCGCAGAATTTACCTTATGTATAATTTTCATTTGATTGAAAAAGAATGTTTCTCTGATATTTCCAATATTTGAACTATGTCCGGCTATTGCAAAAACCAGGTTGGTATTATTAAGGTATATTTTCTCCGGTTTGGCCAGATAATTCAATCCTTTGGCTGATGATTGCAGGTTATTGATTATATGCGCTTCGTTAAGGTATTTAAGAAAATGTAAAACAGTATTCCGGCTGGCCCCGATCATTTCAGAAAGCTTTTGAATATTAGGTGCAAATGGTAGTGAAGCGGCAATAAAAGAAAGTAATTTTTTAATTTTTATTATACTGCTTAATTCAACACCATAGACAGTAGCCAGATCACTTTCAAGAATTTGTATCAGGGTATTATTCAGCTTTTGATAATATGTGTTTATGTTTTCTTTGTAATAAGGATAATAACCGAATTTTAAATAATTTTTAAACAATGGAATAGGTTTAATTTTTTCATTTATCTCATTACAAATTTCATTGTGATGATGTAGAATGTCTTTAAGTTCAATGAATTGCATTACAATTTTATTTTCCATTTCAAGGTATTCTCTGAATGAAAGTCCGTACAGTTCATAATTAACTACTCTTCGGCTTAAATCTGCATCTCCTTTGAATAATTCAAGAATTGAAGAGCCGGTAAATACTATTTGCAATTCGGGATTGATATCATAAATATTCTTGATTTCCCTGCTCCAATCAGGATATTTATGCACTTCATCAATAAACAGGTACCTGCCACCGTTTTTAACAAAGTCGTCTGCCACGTCTGTCAAGGTATTTGATGAAAAAAACAAATCATCAAGACTGATATATAAAGCTTCATTATTATTTTTAAAATTCTCTTTTATATACTGCAATATCAGCGTTGTTTTACCAACACCTCTGGCTCCTTTTATAGCTATAAGCCTGTCTTTCCAGTCGATTTTAGAGTATAAGTATCTTTTAAATGGTGTCTTTAGGTTAATTATTCGTTTGTTTGAATTTTCATAAAGTCTTTCCATAAACTTGTTTTTACAAATTTACAAAATGTTTTTTATAAAAATCAATATTTAGTAAAAAATGTTTTATAAAAAAAACAAATAATCAATTAATTTGTATTATATAAAATACATTTCTAATATCAAAAATGTTTTTTTAAGATAGTAGTATTAATAACCAAAGGATCAAAATATTTGGTTTACTGTTTGCAAAATAAATCTATATTTGCCCTGTTATATATAGTAAACACTTCAAGTATATGTATAAGTTAAAAGCATTAATAACTGCATTTCTTATTATTTTTTGCCTGAGTTATTCATTTGCCCAGGTTAAGTATTCAACAAAAAGCCAAAAGGCTATCAAATTTTTTGATAAAGCCATGGAATACTTTCAGGTAAAGGATTATATGAACTGCGAATCAAACCTGTTGAAAGCAATAGCTGATGATGACCAGTTTATAGAGGCACATATGCTGCTTGCCAATATTTACGATGAGCAAAAGTTCAATGAAAAAGCAATACACTTTTATAATAACGTCATTGAAATAGACCCTGAGTTTTATGAAGGTGTTTATTTCAATATTGGCCTTGATGAGTATTTGGTTGGGAAATACGATGATGCAAAGCAGCACATTGAAAAGTTTCTGACATATTCAAATCAGGATCCGAAAACAGTAAATAAGTCGAAGTATATTCTTAGAAGCTGCAATTTTGCGATTAATTCTATGAAAAATCCGGTACCTTTCAAGCCTGTAAATCTTGGCGACAGCGTTAACTCAGATAATAATGAGTATTCGCCTTCTCTTACAGTTGATGAACAAACCCTGGTCATTACGATGCTGAGGCCGCGTGATGAGTATACAATTCATAGTTCCCCAAAGGAAGAAGATTTTTATATGAGCATATTAGGTACTGATAGCATTTGGACTAAGGCACGCAG
Organism: uncultured Bacteroidales bacterium; assembly: GCA_964626855.1. Lineage (GTDB taxonomy): Bacteria > Bacteroidota > Bacteroidia > Bacteroidales > CAIWKO01 > CAIWKO01. Next base: position 3,025 of record CAZVKJ010000084.1, on the reverse strand, counting down.
ATTAGGGCCTCCCTTGAATTCACATGGTAATGAAGGCGCACAAAGTATTGCTCCCGATGGCAAAACCTTATATTTCACCATTTGCAACCGTGCTGATGGTTTGGGAAGCTGCGATTTGTATATCTCGCAACGCCAGGGCAATGGTTGGAGCACCCCGGTCAACATGGGTATTAAAGTGAACTCCGGGGCATGGGATTCTCAACCAAGCATATCGCCTGACGGCAAAACCCTTTATTTTGCTAGCGCACGCGAAGGCGGTAAGGGCAATATGGATATATGGAAAACCCTGAAAGATGACAATGGCGCATGGTCAAAGCCGGTAAACCTTGGTGATTCCATAAATACCAATCTTTCCGAAATGTCTCCTTTCATACATCCTGACGGAAAAACATTATATTTCACCTCAAACGGGCATCCGGGCATGGGCGGGATGGATATCTTTTATTCAAAAATGAAAGACGACGGCACCTGGTCGGTACCAAAAAATCTTGGATACCCCATTAATACTTTCAATGACGAAGGTTACCTTATTGTCAATGCCCGTGGCAACAAAGCCTATTTTTCATCCGACAAATATGGCGGGGCAGGAGGAATGGATATTTATTGTTTTGATCTTTATGAAGAAGCCCGCCCGACAGCGGTAACTTATATGAAAGGCACTGTATACGATGCCAAAACAAAGAAAAGGCTTGAGGCCAAATTTGAACTTATCGACCTGTCAACTTCGCAGATAGTTGTAAGCTCTGTTTCCGACCAGCAAACCGGTGAGTTTATGGTAAGCCTGCCCACCGACCGTAATTATGCACTCAATGTTTCCAGAAATGGATACCTGTTTTATTCTGAAAATTTTGAACTGAAAGGCAGCCATAGTTCACTTAAACCTTTTCTTAAAGATGTATATATGCAACCCGTTGAAACAGGAAGCGTTGTGGTTTTAAGAAACATCTTTTTTGATTTCGACAAATTTGATCTGAAACCCGAATCACAGGTTGAACTTAACCGGTTGGTTGACCTGCTGAACCAGAATAAAACCATGAAAATTGAGATAGGTGGCCATACTGACAATAAAGGCTCTGCCGAATACAACCAGAAACTTTCAGAAAACAGGGCACGTTCTGTTTATGAGTATCTTATCAATAAAGGTATAGATAAAAACAGGCTTTCATACAAAGGATATGGGTTAACACAACCCTTGACGACCAACGATACCGAAGAGGGCAGGGCTATAAACCGCAGAACGGAATTTAAGGTTATTAGTAATTAATGGTTCAACCCTTATCAGGGTTGGTTGATATTTTATTTTTAATAACCCCGCAGTTTATGCGGGGTTATTCACATTGAATCCTTTCGGGATTATTATAATGCAAATTTCTTAGGTTGACTATTGTTGTATACTGAGTGACCCGTAAAACGGGTCAAACGTGAATCACTCTGCACGAAGTGCAGAGCCAACAAGACAGACAAATCCCAATCCTGCAGGGATTGAACAAGAAGGGTAAATCAGAAATCGTTGATCCCCGCCTGCCTGGATGTAGTTGTAGTATTTTCAGAAAGTATAGATCCACAAGCATATTGGAGAAAACTAAAGCAAAGGCTGAAAGAAGTGGAAAACGAAACCGTGATGAATTGACATTCTTTGAAAATCGATTGTTAAATTTATAAACCACCTCACTATCCTCCAACTCACGCTTTGCAGATATTTTTCCGTTATTTCTTTGTTATCTCACTAATATTTAATAATTTTGCACCCCTAAATGAATTTTTTAATTAACATTATTTATTAACCCCTGTCTGTAAACAGATTACAGGCATACAAAGAAAAAAACATTACATGACTGAAGAAACGAATTTGAACGAACAGGAAAACGTTCAGGAAAACCAGGAACAACCAGAAAACCAGGTAGAAACAAACGTTGAAGCCGTTGCTTCCGAAGCACCTGCTGCTGAAACTGAAGCTACAGAGACCGTCGAAAAAACGCAACCGGAAGTGATCAGTGAAACGGCTCCTGTCGTTGAAGAAAAGGTTATTGAAAAACCTCAGAGAACAGAAAGAAAAATAGACGAAAATTTTGACTGGGATACTATCGGAAAAAAACACGATAATTATTCATCAAAAGAGCGCAAACAACTGGAAGACCTCTACGATAAAACCTTAAGTTCCATTGTGGAACAACAGGTAGTAGATGGCACCATCGTCGGCATGAACAACAGGGAAGTTGTGGTGAACATCGGTTTTAAATCCGATGCGGTCATCAGCCTCAACGAGTTCAGGTACAGACCTGATCTCAAAATTGGCGACAAAGTGGAAGTTTATGTTGAAAGCCAGGAAAACCTTACCGGACAGCTTATCCTCTCACACAAGAAAGCTAAATTACTCAAGGCATGGGATCGCGTAAACGAAGCGCTCGAAAAAGACGAAATCATCACAGGCTTTGTCAAATGCCGCACCAAAGGTGGTCTTATTGTCGATGTATTCGGTATTGAAGCATTCCTCCCAGGATCGCAGATCGATGTGAAGCCGATACGTGATTATGATGTTTTCGTTGGAAAGAATATGGAGTTCAAAGTAGTGAAAGTAAACAACGAATTCAAAAACGTTGTGGTATCACACAAAGCTCTTATTGAAGACGAACTTGAACAACAAAAATCACAGATCATTGCCAAACTCGAAAAAGGACAGGTACTTGAAGGTATTGTCAAGAACATCACGTCATACGGTGTATTTATTGACCTGGGCGGTGTTGACGGGCTTATTCATATTACCGACCTTTCATGGGGACGCATCAACCATCCGGAAGAAATTGTCACCCTTGATGAAAAGATACAGGTGGTTATTCTCGATTTCGACGAAAGCAAAAAACGTATCGCTCTCGGCCTGAAACAACTCACACCTCATCCATGGGATTCACTTGATGCAAACTTAAAAGTTGGCGATAAAGTAAAAGGTAAAGTGGTTGTTATTGCTGATTACGGCGCATTCATCGAAATTGCAAAAGGTGTGGAAGGACTTATCCATGTTTCCGAA
>CAZVKJ010000083.1:0-10418 GCA_964626855.1 uncultured Bacteroidales bacterium | reverse complement strand
TACTTCTGTATTTGGCTGAAAAGAGAAAATAAATACTGAAACAATAGGACTGAAAGCGTTTCGGGTTTCGCGTTTTGCGTTTCAGGGCACTGAGCCTGTCGAAGTGCCCAGCGTTTCAGGGTTGCAGTGTTCAATCGTAAATCGTAAATCTTGTCAATCGTAAATCAATTTCAATCGTAAATCAATTTGTCCGTCCTTCGTCCAACAAGTACTTCTGACTTATCCCGATGATTGCCGCGGAGAGGATCCAGAACTCGGCGGCGGTGAACAATCCCCCGGAGGTCATGTAGAGCATCAGGAAGGCAAGGAATATCACGAACAGCACTGACACCGATCGCTTGCGTTCGGAAGGCAGCCGGATGAAATAAACAAAAGGCGCCAACAGGTAGATGATGAAAGGGATTGAACCCACCACCCCCACCGACATCAATACATCCATAACGATGTTGTGGGAGTAATGCTGCCCGACGTTGTTGATAAAAGAGTCGCCGAAAACCGGGTTGGTCCTGAACTGATGCAACGCGCTTTTCCACATGTCGATCCGGATGGTGGAACTATAATCATTATTGTATTCCACCATTTTCATAAACCTCTGTTTTATGGCAAACTGATCAGTATCAATCCGGATCTTATCCCGGTTATAACGATATACAGTAAAGATCATCAGGATGCCGGTGAGCAACATCATCCATTTATAGAGGACTGGGGTGAATGAAAAACCCACATCGCACCGAAATAGCTCTTTGCCACACAGTTTACAAACCGATGAAAGGATAAACCGTGTTAAACGAAAAAAGAAGTATCCGACCGAAACCATTATTATCGCTGATGTTAAGAAAAGGAACATCAGGAGCGGCCCGCGGGAGGCGCCAACCAAAAGTAAAAAAATAGCGGCAAAGAAAGCCGCCACCAGAACAAAGGTGTACCAGATCGAGATCCTGCGTTGGTAAAAAAGGAACCAGGCGGTTACCATCACCCCTGTCAATGAGCCGTAAAACGATAAGGTGATGCCGTTGATCAGGAACCCGGAGACACGTTTCAGTTCGACTGGAAGTTGTTCTACATCCATCAGATTTCCGGAAAGGACTATTTGATAGCGGCTGGTCAACAGCTCATTGAAGGCCAAACCTGAACAAAAAACCAGGTACCCCACGAGAGCTAAGACCGATGTCAAAAAAAAACAGAAGATACGCTTCGTCAATCGTCTGGCCACCATAAACCTGCCATTTAACAGGATGGCTAAAGCCGGGATCAGTGAACTTCCAAACGCCCAGGCATAGACGTAGTATTTATGATATTCGAGCAGTTTCCACGCTTTCCATTCGAGGTCATATACCAACCGGAACCCGTACACGAACCAGAAAATTAAAAATGCAATGAGCGGCATGTTCAACCGAAAAGTGTTTCTTCCCTGTTTGATGATTGAAAAAATGCCGAAGAATACCAGGCAAAGGCTAACAAACAGATATACTGCCCTGAACATGATATTGACCGGTGTAGAGTCGTAACCCGAATAGAGAATCACCATGGCCTGCAGGGGATAGCCAAAGCAGGTAAAGATCAGCAGCCATTCGGCAATATGACCTTTGAATTCAGAAAAAGTAGTAGGATATGGTAAAGTGGAAAAGAGGTTCAAGGTTAAAAGATCAAGGATCAAAGTTTAAAGATCAAATTTCAAAATTCAATCAGCCATTCAGTCAATCAGTCAATTTTCTAGTTCAGTCAATCATTCTGTCAAGTTTTTTTAAATATTTTCTCTTGAGTCGGAAATAAATATAAGTAAGCACTATGAGGATGAGGGCGCTGACCAGGATTTGGCCGGGGAGGGAGAGATAATAGGCTGCTGTGATAACCGCGAGGTTGATCGTGAATTGAAGGAGGGTGTAACCTGACGATACTGTAACGTGGGGGATCCGGCCTTCGTTGGCCAGTCGCTGGTAGAGGTGCTGCCGGTGGGCTATGAAGATGTTTTCATGGCGGGCAAGCCGGGTGCAGATCGTCATAAAAGTATCGAGCCCGTACAGGTAAAAAAACATAAGGTAAACCGGGTTCGCGGTGGTGATGATGAGTTTGCCAAGCAGAAAAACGAGGATAAAAGCGAGCGATACCGATCCCACATCGCCGGCAAAGCAACGGGCACGGGACCTGAAATTGTAGAAGGCAAAGATAAGGAGTGCAATCGTAGTAGCATACAACAGGTCATTGCCAATAAAGGGGACCTGAATCCTGTTCAAAAGCCAGAGGCCTGCCAGGACCGACAGCCCGTACCCTGCGGTGATGCCATTGATCCCGTCCATGAAGTTGAAGGCATTGATGGCGCCGGTGGCCACCACGAGCGCTATGATCCAGATCCAGGCAGCCAGGGTGCCATGTTCCAGCTGGTATAAGAGCAAGGCTACTGTGGTGAACTGCACCAGCAGCCTGATCCAGAATCGCACCCCCGAGAGGTCGTCAAGGAAACTCGTCAGGCTGATTATCATCAGCCCTGTGTAGAACCAGGGGTACTGAAAGCCCGACCAGCAAAACCAGATGGTTATACCCACCGGGAAGATGATACCGCCCCCACGCAGTACCACCCGGTCGTGCGAACTGCGGTTGTTGGGCCGGTCCACTACGCCAAATCGCTCTGCAACCAGGAAATAGAGGTTTAGGAGAAGGAAAAGGACCAGAGTATATGTCAGGAGTGAGAGGATCAAAGGGTTGAAGGTTTGAAAAAAATGTTAAGTGTTAAGAAAATTTTTTATGTTATTGATTATTAAGTTTTTATTTGCTTTCATTCCTTCAAAAATCAACTTACATTATTCAGTCAATTTTGAATGATTCCAGTGTTGCTTTCATTCCGTCGGTGGCGGTGATGGGGAGGTTGGTGATTCCGAGGACGGATTTGATCTTCTGGTTGGATACGACGTAAGATTCGGTAAGTTTTTTGAGGCGTTCGCTGTTCAGGGGGAAATGCAACAGATCGCTTGTACGGGCCAAACTGCGGATCAAGGGTTTGGGGATGTTCCAGATACGCTCCTTCCGGTTCAGGTTTTCTGACATCATCCGGATGATGATGATGGTTGAGATCGGATCATCATCAGCCAGGTGATAAATTCCCTGGGGAATGTCCCTTTCGATGATCTGGCGGATGATCCAGGCCAGGTTCCCGATCGATACAAAGGAGCGCTTGTTTCCGAAAGACCCAAGAGGATATGGGATTCCTTTGCTGACCATCATGTAGAGCAGGTTCAGGTTGCCTTTGTTACCCGGTCCGTGGATCATGCAGGGACGCAGTATGTACACCTTTTTATCGCCAGGTAGCAGCTGATTGAGAATGTACCGTTCGGCTTCAAGTTTTGATTTGCCATACGGGGTTTGGGGCGAGGGGGTTGCCTCCTCCGTAAGTTCAGATTCGCCAACATGTCGGTCACTGCCTTCACCGAGCTGAAAAAGATGAATTTCTTTGCACTTGACTTTAGAAAATGGTCAAAGATCCGTTTCGTTAACCCGACATTGATTTCAAAATATTCCTGTTCTTCGGTAGTGTTTTTTGTATCATGTGCCTTTCCTGCCAGGTGTATCACCACATCTGCTTCCGGAGCCAGGTTTAGCTTTCCCCACGAATGCACTTGTTCCACACCAAACTGAACATCCGGGAGTATGTCGATACCGTAAAGATTATGGCTATCCTTAAGATACTTAACCAGGTTGGTGCCAACAAAGCCGTTGATGCCGGTGATCAGGATTTTCATAGACCAGTTGTAGGTAAACCTATTTCATCCCTTGGAGTGTAGAAGAATTTATAATAAGCCTAAGTACATGACAAAAATTGATTACAATTAATAAGGTCCTTGATTGACAAGGGATTTAACAAACAATGTGTGATAAAGACCAATCCATATTTGAACAAACTAATTGCTCTTCGACCATGTTTTTCGTCTTGATTGGGGAGATTGTATGCCTGGATATTCCGATCGATATACCCAGAGGAATGCCACGCTGACCAAAGCAATAAGTTTAGCAAGGCGATTTGGATCGGTCAAATGGGTGTCCTCAAAGTTAAATCCTCCGGATTTCATGGCCTTGAACATGTTATGCAAAGCTTTACATAATTTGTTTCGTGATATGACAAGCATCCTGGTGACACGGCCCATTTTCCATAAGATGGATGAAACCATCCGAGGCCATGTATTTTGTAGCTTTCTGGCGTTGGTGTTGAGAAAAGAACTTGACAAGAGATTCGGTATCAAAGGAAAAAATTATGAATGGAGCGATATAAAACGCGATCTTACCAAACTACGTGAAGTAATCTTGTCAGAGGACCAATCAAGGGTGACCATCAGAACCGTACGCCAGGGAATTTGTGCCGATGTTTTCAAATCAGTCGGGGTTGCGTTGCCACTAGCCATCAGGTCATTGAACTAAGATGTATCATATTTCTGAATGGATTATCATTTTTCCGATACATTGGATTGGACCGCATTGCAGCATCATCAGACATAACATCGTGTATAACTTATTCAGGGCGGTTTTTCTGATAGAAGCCAGAGGTATGTCTATCAAGTTATAAAATGCCTGAATATGAGGTTTTTATTGCATATTTATCAAAGAACGCCAATGTAAATGATCAATAAATATCAAAAAGCAAATATCAGTTTACATCATAATGTGAGTAAAATATTATGCTTGAATTTATTTTTTCACGAATTAGTTTTTAGAGGTACCCTTAATCATTTTCCTGTATATATCATTCATTTTATATCCATATCTTGTTAACATTCTGATTGTTAACAATTGTTAAGGATCAACTAATTAATAATACCGCTAAATATTCTAAATAATTTTTGGCGAAAATTGTACATGAATTTACTTGAATACAAAATCAATTTAAACTTTTGTGATAAATGTAACTTTTTTACAAATAAGATTTGAAATCTCATTTTTCTTTGCATCAAATCAAGTCCTTCAATAAAAGGTTTAACATGGTTTATTAAAAAGCTAAGATTTTCATTGTTCCATTTTTCTTCAAATAAATTGTATGCTTGCATTCTTTGAATAAATCTCTTTTGCTTTTCTTCATATTTTAAACCATACCCATATGAATTATTAATATGAATTCTATACAAATATAAACTCTTTGGTATATGCTTATTTTGTCCAAATGCCCTCAAATGCAATGATGCCCATGTATCCTCATTAGGTAATATAGTAGGTAATGGGAATATTATATCGGCTAAATCTCGAGAAAACAAAATTGATCCACCAGAATAATTTGGAACTGTCGACTTCCTTGGAAAAATTAAACTATCAAATTTAGGGTTTTCCGATAGAGTTTTCAACTGGCACGTAGAATAGGATTTAAAAAATGTCAATTTATTTATGCGTTCTTCAATGCTATTAATTGTTAACATATCATCTGCACCCAAAAAACAAATAAAACTTCCTTTTGATTTACTGTAAGCATAATTGAACGCATTATTCTTACCCTGAGCTTTAAGAGAATAAAAAAAAACTCTTTTGTCTATTTTGCAATTTTTTTTACATATTTCACTCGTTTTGTCATTTGATCCATTGTCTACAATTATAAGTTCCCAATGTTGATATTTTTGATTTCTAACACTTGTAATTGCTTCTTGTATAAATTTTTCTCCATTGATTACTGCTAATAAAATGGAAACATCGACATTTTCCTTCATTTTCTACACAGAGATTTGTAATGTTGTACAACTACAGTTCGGTTATTAATTTTGTAAACGCCGTAACTGACCAATAAACAATAAATGACTTATTATTCAGTGATTTTTAGATTTGAAATTAATCCGATCCTGACTAAAAAGAAGGTTTGATGAATTTGAGTAAAACAGTTTTTGTCCATCGCTATCAGCATGGACAGTAAAGGACGGGCTATTGATAATATCTTCATCGAACGGCTGTGGAAAAGGTACATTATAGTCAACCTGTTTTACATTTATTCCGCCAAGACACAGATGCCTGTTTATTACACGAAAATCCCGATTAACATATAAAGGGCACCTCTAAAAACTATTTTTGAAAAAAATAAAATAAATCACAATAAATTACTTGTAATATACTCCCAATCGATTCTTGTTTTTTGATATTTTTTGATCCAATTTTCTGACGTTCTTTGACAAATCTGCAATAAAAACCTCGTATTTTGATGTTTTACAATCTGATTGACATTCTTTTGGCTTCAATCAGGAAAACCGCTCTGAATAAGTTGTACACGATGTTCTGTAATCCTATTGAAGATGCAATGCGATCTAAACCAATGTACCTGAAGACAGACGATCCGTTTAAGTTCTGGCATGCATAACCAAAAACATGTTCAACACGTGCACGGATTTTTGATTTCTGATGATTTCTTTTTTTCTGGTACTCAGAAAGTGCTTTATTTCGATACCCCTTTTTATGTGTAAGGTTTTGCATCTTAAACTTCCTGATGATCCTTGAACACCTTTTGCCAGTGTATGCGCTGTCGCCCCATAAAGGCTTTCCTGCATCGCTTTCATCAAGAAGGTCTTCCAATGCATCGCTGTCGTGTACACTGGCTGTGGTGACCTGGTATTCCGTAATAATCTTACTGCCCTGGTCAATCTTGATATGATTCTTGTACCCGTAATGGTTTTTCCCGTTTTTCTTCAACCAGCTGGCATCCGTGTCTTTTTGGCTGAGTTTATTCGGATTTTCTTTCCAGTCTTCGGGCACCTGGCCATTTTTCAACTGACCATTTTCGTCACGGGAATTTCGCTGCTTGGGAACTTCAATAATGCGGGCATCAACAATAGAGCCGTCATTCATGATCAAATGGGCCTTTTCGATTTTCTCACGTAGGAATTCCAATAATTGATCAAAGATGGCATGGTTCTTCAACTGTTCACGAAAATGCCAGATAGTTTTGGCATCGGGAACTGCATCACAGAGATCGATGCCAAGGAAACGGGAGAAGCTGAAACGATCAAGGATTTGATATTCTGTTTTATCATCTGAAAGATTGTACATCTTTTGAAGCACCAGAACCTTGAACATCATCACCCGATCAAAGGGAGGACGTCCACCCAGTGAAGGTTCAGTCTCACGGAAAGCCTGATCAATAATGCTACGGAAATCTTCCCAGTATATGTATCGGTTCAGTTTTTCCAATGGATCTTTCAGTTTACTAATCTTTTCAAGTCGAAATTGATCATCAAAAAGACCACGAGATTTTTTATTGTGCATTTTATCGTTTTTATTTCAAAAATACGCGTTTATTCAATATGTATATTGTTGATAACAAAGTATTTATTAACATTTAGTTTTTAGAGGCACCCTAAAATATTTTCGAATCAAAATAGTTTTGCAAAGGTCACATTTCATCTTTTGTATTTTTTGCATAAATAGTATAAATGATTAAAACGATCGCAAATGCACTATTTTTTATATGAAGGTAAAATTTTTACTGTAAATTGAAATACTTTAGAAAATGTTCTTGTAATTGATAATAAAAACCAACAGGGCAATTTAGATGAACACTGCTTAGCATAACTGTGTACTGTAACGAATTGTTTTAAAACAGCTGAAAAGGATCCAGTGCTTGCGCCACCATACTCCATAAATACCTTTTGTCTTTTTTCAACGTGAATAAATAAATCCGGCTTTAATATTGCTAAGTCTAAAAGCCATATAATATCACATGCAATATTTTTATGTTCTAAATATTTAAATTTACCCACTAAATCATACAATTCCCTTTTTAAAAACAACGAAAAATGTGGGGGAAATATTCCTATTTTGAATTTTTTTGCTGAGATCGAATTCGGATACCATTTTCGAATGACATTTCCGTTGGAATCAATGAATTCACAACCAATACAAACACCATCTAATCGAGGTGATTTATTAAAATCACTTATGATTAGTTCAAATACAGAACAACTGGGCAAATAATCATCAGAGCCTAATAAATATACTATTTCACCTTTAGCTAGCTTAATCCCTTTATTTAACGCATCGAAAATGCCTTTATCCTTCTCATGAATAAGATGGGTTATCGGAAATTTTTTATATGTTTTGAGTAATTCACTATTGGTTGAACCTCCATCAACGACAATAATTTCAAATTCCTTATACGTTTGATTCAATATAGAACTTAAAGTTCTAATAATGCGTAAGTCATTAAAATTTGGTATTATGACTGAAATCATCATAGGCAATTATTATAGTTGGTTCTTAATCCATTCATATGTATTATTAAGTCCTTCTGTCAGCGAAACCTGAGGTGACCAGCCGAGACATTCGAAAGCAAGGCTATAATTTGCACATCTGCCCATGTCGCCTTCGGGTTTTGAAATATCATAAAATAGCTGTAACTCCTTTTTGATTACTTTATTATTTAAAATTTCTACAAGATTTTTAATAGAAGTACATTGACTTGGACCAATCTGAATGATATCTGGGATATTTTCCTTTTCTAAGGCGACTGAAAATGCTCGAACTATGTCATCAACATAAGTAAACGCCCTTCCTTGATTTCCACTGCCCCATACATAAAGCATTTCTTTTGGTAAGAGCTTTATCATTCGTAGAATAATTGCAGGAATAACTTGTGATGTTCCAGGAGTAAGATCACAATTAGGTCCGTATACATTGTGCAAGATTAAGGTAGTAGCTTTACAATGTATTTTTTCCTTTAAATAGGATAATTCTAAAGTACCTAATAATTTACTCCAACCGTATGCCGATTCTGGATTTGCTGGAAACAATTGATTCTCGGTTAATATAGAATCTAATCCTAATTGCAGATTCTTAGGAAAACTACAAGCTGTTCCTGCATAAAGAATATTAAGAATCTTTGCTTTCGCGCAAGCATTAAAAACATTCGAATTTATTGAATTATTTAATCGAAATATATCATATTGATTATTAAATACATATTCTATTCCAGCAACGATATCAGCTAAATGAATAACTGCATCACATTTTTTAAATATTTTTACAATCTTATGCTGATTCTCCCATTTAGATAAATCTATATTATAGAAGAATTTATTTTCATCAAAACCATCAATTTTTTCAAGATATGAAAATTTTCCTCTCCACAAATTATCTATGACTAAAACTACATGCTTCCTGTTCACCAATTCCTTTACAAGAGCTGATCCAATCATACCCGCTCCTCCTGTTATGCATACTTTCATACTATTCTATTTATTTAATTTCATATATTGTAATTCAATATGATTTGTTTTTCGAAATATAATCAATCCAATTATAAATCCAATACTAGGTATTCCAATAGGGCCAGAAAGAACATTAATTAAGAACCAAAATACTAACAAGATTTTTACTTTATAATGAGCTCCGGCTAATGTTAAAATTTTATACAAAACAAATGAGAAAAACATAATATATAGGATACCAAATGCAGAAATTACACTTATAAAGCCACCTCCCTCAAAAATCGAGTACCCTTCACCTAGCAAAATATTAGAATAAAAAGATTCTAAGTAAATAATAAATGAAATATATCTAATATGAAAACTGGCGTCTGCTTCAAATAAATTATCGATATTGTTATTGAATATATTTATAATTAGTGAACCTACGCGAGTATTACTAATTGATTCAACTAATTCAATAAAATTGACTCTAAATATAAACAGAATTACAATTACCAATATAAAAGTTTTTGGATATCTCAACAGTAATAGCATTAAAAGGATTACTAATCCATATCCACTTAATGATGAAATAAAGCATACTGCTGCTAAAATCAAATTAATATTATGAAATTTAACGTCTTCACACCAGTCATAAATCAAGTAGCTTATTATAAGGATATTAAAAATATGAATTGCAAAAAAAGAAGGTTCTGGAGATAGTGTGGACGCTCCTCGACCTGAACCAACGACAAAATTGGCTCTTGAAAAAATTAGATTTTTTTCAAGATACCCGTTTGTTAACAAAAATACTATCGTCAAAATAACAAAAAGTGAAAGAAGATTGAATATTTGTTTTTTACTAATCCTTTCTTTAATTCTTATACTGATAACTATTGCGATCAAAAATTGAATAAAAGAAAATATCCGTGACCAAAATATATCACGATCATAAATAAGAATATTAATACTTAAACTAAGGATACTTCCAAAAAAACAAATAGTCATAAATATAATTATCCTTTTATCTTCATGACTATAAAAGTACCACTTCCCACTAAGTAAAACAGAAATAAATAGAAATAAAAAGAATGCTAAAGTTAATGTGGGCTGTGTATCTCTTGATGGAATAATAGCAGGAATGAATGGGAAATAAATAATAAATAAAAATAAATAGAAATAATAATTAATGAATTTATTTTTTAACATTTCAGCCTACATAAATATTTCAATACTCCGGTAAAAATTTGATTACTAATTTTAACAATGAGGTGTTTGTAA
>CAZVKJ010000082.1:0-10803 GCA_964626855.1 uncultured Bacteroidales bacterium | reverse complement strand
GTATAGTGGGTAATATTTATAATTTAACTGTAGATATTCACGGCGTTACTAATGACGCTAATTATGCTATTGCTTTTTGGATGTTATCCGGGATTAAATTAGTTAAAGATCCTGCTTTATATAAAAAATGGGGCATTGAAATGAAAATTTAATTTTTTTCTTGCTCTTTCCCATTTTTGGTTTATATTTGCTCCATCCTTTACCAAAAGGATAGTAGTAAAAGACCAAAAATGAGGACAGTATTAACTTCTAATATAGGGGAAATTCCCGCAGATTCACGGTAGCTTGCTATCGTGCCGGCTTGGTCGCCGGGCTACGTCTGCGGGAATTTCCTTTTTAGGAGAATAACCAATGAACAAACAAGAAACAATGGCCTTGCTGGGTGAAAACATCGCCGCAGACATTAAAGCCATCGGCGTATCACACGCCAGAAACCTACGAGCAATTGATGACATGTATGAGTATGCCATCGCAAACGAAAACGCCAACGATACATCTGGCGATGACCGGCTGCTGATGTTCGAATGGTACAGGCTAATGCGAAAAATCTGTATCGCCTTTGAGTCTGATAAGGAAATAAAGGTACTGTCGCCCGCTGAAGCTAATAAGGAATAGTGATGGCAAAGGAAAAAACAACAAGTCCGGTATCATCTAAGGTGGTACTGGACTTCTTCGCACAGATACGCGAAGCCGCCGAAAGCCGTAACGCCATCAGGCTACGAACCAACGACCCTGCCAACCAGGAAAAAATGATCACCATCTACATCCCGGGTACCGACACCACTTACTGTCTGTTTATGGCCAAAAACCATCACAAAAACAATACAGGAAAGGAGGCCGGCAATGAATAAACCCCCAATCCGGCACTTCCGCAACGTGTACCCCGAACAAAACATAGATGCCGGCGCTCTCTGGCAACTTGATGAAGAAAACCGGGTTCTGGTACTGGTTGATGAAGATCAGCACGTAACTATCCCGGCCGCTGAAGTAACGATGCTGAATTTTTTCGAGGTGGAAGCGCCGAAAGAAATAAATAATCATTAAATTTGGAGGAAAAACTAATGAAACATAAAATAGCAAATAATTTTTTACCATTAGGAACCCCTACAAGCACCTTAGATGTTAATGGAAACGTAATCCGGCTTGGTGATCAAGTAGGATATGAAGCTGATCCCAGTAAGTTTACTGTAATATTTAAGGATAATGCCTTTCGTAAAAAGTATAAAAAATGGGATAAATATTCTGAATATCCTATTCTCGAATATGGAACACATGCAAAAAAGATGAGATTAATGATAATTAAGCCGACTCCTATTAATCAACTTTTTTCAGCAACAGACCTTGATGATTTTGCAATGTTTTGTTATCGTAAAGATGGGCTAAAAACAAATTCAATTGAACGATGGTTGAAGGAGAAAACTTTGTTGGAAAATAAAGCCAAACTTCTTCAAGGAAGAAGCGGACCAAAGAATAAATAATCGTAAAATTTGGAGGAAGAAGTATGAGAAAATATTTAATTGATATGTACAATTTTTCAGAAGAAGAGGCTGTGGAAATTGAAAAACAATACAAGTTACTTTGTATCGCTTATAGACATTATCTAAGTATTGACGAGTTTGTAAAGTTGATGAATAAAGATAAAGTCTTTCCTTCAATTATTCTGGCAGGAAATTACAATGAAGAAGGGGAATTTATACATATCCTTGAATTTCCATCTGGTTTAAGTATGTTTTTGAAAAAAGGTGATAATCCTCCAAAGGGTATAAGCCTTGACCATTGGAGTGGAATGAGTAAGGATATTTAATCATATTCTACCTTCGAAACTTAAAAGCCCCACAGGGGCTTTTTTTATGTCCTTTCCTATCCTCATTCTTCGTTGTAATATTGCCCCATGAGCATAGCCAAACGCCTTTTAGAACAACGGCAGAACTCCGGGGGCAGGATCATCCGTAACAATACCGAAGGTCCTTACGATCTGGAAATAACTTCCGAGGGTATTACGGCAGCATACCAGCGCCGTAAGGATACTGAAGCTATGCAAGAATATAACCAGAAGCTTAAAGTGCTATGGACACAGGTACAGAGCGAACTCCGTACATCGGTGGATATGGTGGTACGCCACAACCGGCACCTGGGCCGCAGCATAAAGCCAAACATCTATTATGAAGATGGCGAAGCCTTCAAACTGGGCTTTTCGTTCAGGCACGAGGGCGTGTACATCCACAAAGGAGTCGGACGCGGATATGTCGCATCCGGAGGCGGAGTGGTTAAGACTTCCCGGACTCCCGGATTCAACCGCCGGCCAAAACTTTGGTTTAACCCGGTGATAGAACGCAACATGCCTGCACTCAAAAAGATTGTGACGGAATACAATAAGGATCTGATCATAAACACAACCCGAATTTTTATACAATAATATATGGCGTCAAATACCAACATCGAAGATCTGCGCTTCACCATTTATATCAACAATCAGCAAGCCAATAAGGCGCTGATCGATCTGGACACGGTAACCCGTAAACTGGAAGCTGATATTAAGCAGATGATCAATACCGGTCAGCATGAAACTGCCGATTACAAAGCAAAAAAAACAGCGTTGGCTGCTGTCTCTAAAGAATATTACGACCTTGACGTTAAACAAAAATCCCTGGCGGCGCAAACCAAAACACTGATAGCTGAAGGCAAACAAGAAACGGCAACTTTTGCCCAGGTTCGCAAAGAGTTTGACCAGGTAACAGCGGCGAAATCGAAAGCGAAGGTGGTCAGCGATGCACTTCAGAAAGAGATCAACCAACTGGTGGCTGCCGGTAAGCATGAGACTGCCGAATTTAAAGCTGCAAATGCAGCCATGGCACAAAACAAGTCACAGATGCAGGCGCTCACCAAACAAGCCGGGCTTCATGCCTTATCAATTAAACAATTGATTGCCCTGAAGGCTCAATTGAACCGTGAGTTTAAAGCTGCCATCCCAGGATCAGAAGGCCGCATAAGACTTGAAAGGGAACTCGGTGCCGTTAACGCCCGTCTCAAACAACTGACCGGAACAGCTAAAGGGTTTTCATTGGGTAAACTGGCTGATGGGTTTAATAAATATTTTGGAATTGCCACGGCAGCAATTGCATCATTTACTGGAGCTGCATTTACAATGAAAAAGCTATCAGAAGATGTTGCAAAAATGGATGATGTTTACGCTGATGTAATGAAGACAACAGGCTTAACACGTGATGCGGTAGTTGATCTAAATGACGAATTCAAAGAAATGGATACCCGTACCGCCAGAGAGGATCTGAATAAGTTAGCGAGTGAGGCCGGAAAACTTGGAATTGAAGGCAAAAACAATATTCAGGATTTTGTTGATGCCGGCAATCAAATAAAAATTGCTCTTGGTGAAGATCTTGGTGAAGATGCCATTAAGAATATCGGTAAGATGGTAGGCGTTTTTGAAAAATCCAGCGATGAGCTAAAAGAACTGGATCTTAAAGGCCAGATGCTTGCCGTTGGAAGCGCAATTAATGACCTTGGAGCTAAGTCATCTGCCAGTGAAGATTACCTGGTGCAATTTGCAGGAAGGCTCGGAGGTGTCGCGACTCAGGCAGGTATTAGTGTTAGCGCTATTTTAGGCTATGGTTCTGCCCTCGATCAGGATATGCAGCAAGTTGAGATGGCTGCAACGGCATTGCAAACATTTATTATGAAGATAATGGGTGATCCTGCCAAATTCGCCAGGTTAGCAGGGCTTGAAGTGGGTAAGTTTACACAGTTGCTGAAAACAGATGCCAACGCCGCTATAAAGCAAGTTCTTACGGCATTAAATGAAAAAGGGGGCTTTCAGGAATTAATACCGGTATTTGAAGAAATGGGCCTCGAGGGAGTGAGAGCAACCGGCGTTTTAAGTTCTATGGCTGGAAGCATTGATAAAATTGATGAAGCCCAGCGCCTTGCCAATCAAGCAATGGTTGAAGGTACTTCGATTACAAAAGAGTACGATATCAAAAATGAGAATCTGGCGGCCAAACTTGATAAAGCAAAAAAACGATTCAAAGAAATTGCTTTAGATTTAGGTGAAAAACTTGGTCCCGCATTCATAAAGGCTACTTCATGGACGGGCAAATTTATGAGTTTAATTTCTGGGCTGATTGATATTTTTGTTAAATATAAATCTACCATTATAACTGTAGCAACTGGTATTGCTGTATATACTTTAGCAGTAAATGCGTCAACTATTGCAAGTAAAGCTTATGAAATGGCCACAAAACTTGCAACATTTGCAACAAAGGCTTTTAATACAGCTATGAAATCAAGCCCGTGGGCAGCATTAGCATCTTTCGTTTTTATGGCTGTGGTTGCAATCGCTCAGTACGTGTCTCATGTAAATAAAGCATCAAAAGCGGAAGAAGTTCATGCTAAAACATTAAAAGAAATAGAGGAACTGAGAAAGAGCTACTCAGAACAATATGTAGAAGAAAGCACAAAGATGAATTTAGCTTTTAATGCGGCAGCTAAAGAAAATACCTCGAAAAAAGACAGAAAAAAAGCAATACAAGCTTTAATTGATCAATACCCTGAATATGCAAAAAAGCTGGATGCTGAAAAATCTACTATTGGCGACATAAAAAAACTACAGGATGAAGCAAATCAAGGGTTAAAAGATAAACTTTGGTTACAAATGGTTGGGGAAGAAGCATCTATAATTGCTAAGGCTCAAAAAAATCTCGAAGATCATGTTTCAGGACTTAATATTTATAAAGAGGCCATACAAAAAACCATTGAAGGGGCTGCTGGAGCTTCTAAAGAATTAACCAGCAATGCTGTAAAATATGCAGAAGAATTAAGGCCTGAATTATTTTATAGTATGGTCATCAAATCAGAATCAGACATGATAGCATTGCGCAAAAAAGCTATTGGTGTTATTGATGATGAAATAGTTAAGTCAAAATCTCTAGTTAATCTTAAACAAAAAGAATTTGATCTCACTCAAAATAAATATAACAATTTACTTTCGAAGCAAACAGGGATAGATGAACCGCCGAATGAACCTCCTAAAAATGGCCCTTCCGGCGGAAAAACAAAAGCTGAGACCGATGCTGAAAATAAGTTAAAGGCTGAAATAGAATTTCAAAAGAAAAAGGCTGAGATTGAACAGCAAATATATGAGATGACTTTAGAGGGCGAAGACAAAGAGATTGCCAGCGCCATGCAGAAGTATGATCAGCTTTTTGAACTGGCGCTGGAACATGGTGTGGATATAACCGAACTCCAAACACTTCAGGCCAGAGAAATAGCGCTGATTCATAAAAAATATGAAGATCAGGAAATACAGGACAAAAAAGATGCGCAGCAGAAGAAAGAAAAATCTGATGAAGAAGCACATGAAAAGGAACTTAAGGATCTTAAAGATGCTGAACAGAAAAAAAGGGATGAAAGGCAAAAAACAGTTGAAGCGATTATGGATATTCAAAATGCCCTTTCAACATTTGTTTCTAACCTCAAAGAACAGGATTTGGCAGACGCTGAAGGTAATGAGAAAAAGCAAAAAGAAATTAAGAAAAAATATGCAGATATAGAACTAGCTATTAACATCGCCAGAATAGGATCAGAAACGGCGCTGGCAGCTATAAAAGCATATACATCTATGGTTGGATATTCGCGCATACTTGCTATAATAGCTGCGGCAGCTTCAGTTGCTGTGGGTGGCGTGCAAATATACGCAGCTACACGTGAACGCAACCGCATCAAGTCATTATCCGCCGGTGGCTATACCGGTCCCGGCGAAGGGTTGCCCGATGAAACCGGCTACAAGGTGGCCGGTAAGGTACATGAAAAAGAATACGTGACTCCGGAGTGGGAACTTAAAATTCCAGAAGTGGCACAATATGTAAAACAAATTGAAAAAGTTCGTAAGCGCGGATATGCTACCAGGGGAGATTTCTCAACGGCTTCATCAAGATATTCTCAGGCGATGCTCAGCGGTGTGGTACCGCAAAATTACCAGATGAATACTACCCGTGTGATGAGCGCCATAAAAACGCAGGGCTATGATCTATCACGCCAATCTTCAGCCACCCATACCGAAATGACCTTTAGCCCCAAAACATTAGAAGTCATGGAAAACTTTACCAATACCATGAAAAATGTTTCAGAGAATGGTATCAACGGAAAATGGGTGCTCAGAGATCTGAAGGAGATTGAAGATAAGTTTGATGAAGTTAAAAAGAATTTCGGGGGTTAAGTTGTCCTTTATTTTTCGTACCGCTAATAATAATATTGCACCGTGATAACACCATTTAAAAATCCGCCCCTTGTTTCACTGGTCGATAATCAGATAGTTTTCGGCTTTAAAACCAACGAACAAATTCTATCGGCCGGTACCAAAGCTAAACTGATTATTTATTTTAGCGCGGTCAATAGTAATGTTTCCGGCAAACAGTTCAAGTTGCGGTTTTCAGGCAACGAAATAACTTTTACCAGTGCAGTTACTCCGGACGGATCAGGCGAACAATACCCGATCGCATCTCCGGCAGATGACAACATATCATGGATGGCTAAGATATCGCTTGCTTTGCACGCTAATTATTACATTTCAAACGGGTATGTGGTCACCTATAATTACAACCAGGTAATTCTCACCGCTAAAAATGCAGGTGCTGCATACAATATCACGGGAGAAGATATTGCATTTCCATTATTTTCAATCCTGCATATAAGCTTTTCTGCAACTGCCGGAACAGACACACAGGTTAATCCTTTTTTCAATGTATATACTCAGGTCATTTCAGGTAATAAAATACTTGGAGAAGATATCCTTCCAGTGGATGCCTCAGGGAAAGCTTCATTCGAGATATCAGAATATCTCCGGCCTGAGTTGTCCGCATCGCTGACATTCCCGGAAACATCAAACACCCTGATGCATATTCACAACGAAAGCCGTGTGGCTTATTACCTGCGTTATGGATTGTATTACGGTTCTGAGCCTAAGTTTAAAAAGCTTACCGATACGGGAATTTTCCATGCGCTCCCGGGAGGGGTGAACTCAATGACTGAAGCCCGATACCATGAACTAAATACTTCCTGGTATCAGCAGTTATGCGCAAAACATTCTTTTCTTACGCATCACCCGCTTAAAAAAAGGACTCAGCCGGAATACATGCAAAAAATCTGGTACCTTGTGCATAACGAACTTCCAATATTTCAGGGACAAAGTCCCATGCATACTATCAGCCTAAAAGTGGGGTTGAACTTGCTTTCTCCTGCCGGAGTTCCTTCAACTATTGTGCTGACCAAATATACTATGGCAGTCAACATTTTCAATGTGGTTGAAATTTTATGCGGATATAACCGTATGCAATTATACATGGATGTTCCGGCAGGTTATACCGTAGTTTCGTATGATGTTTTTCTGGAAGATGCAACGGGGATTATCAGCCCGATATTTAACTTTTATTTCGACCTGAGCGAAACCGGTTTTAACAGGACTTTCATTTTTAAAAATAGTTACGAAGTATGGGAAACATTCATTGCCCGTGGCATCAAACAAATCGAACCGGAATATGAACGCACCCAGATCAATAAAATACGGACCATCGACTTTACTAAGACTTCTCCGGATAAACAGAATTACTATAATCTGGAAACTAATAAGCAGATTGTTGAGACAGGCAACCGGCTAACGCTGGAAGAGAAACAATGGCTCAGCGAATTGCTGTTGTCGGAAGAAGTATATGAGGTAATAGATGATATCCTTTACCCGGTGGTGATCACCGGCACCAGCAAAACGCCGATAGTTGACAGGGAGTACTTACACAATGTGAAAATTGAGTACATCCATGCCTTTACAGATCAGCATTACTCAGTTGAAAAAAGTGTAATGGCGCTTACAAGTGATCATGTCGTGATCGTGCATGATATTTCACAGAGCACTATTGACTTATCAAATCATGTCATAATGCCTCACATTCATTCTCAAGTGGGGATCATCGAAGGACATTCAACACAGGTTCAAATAGCATTAATAAATTCAGGATTTTAAACCATAAATTTTTTTAATATGAAAACAGCAGTTCATCAGATCGTAACAGCGCTACCAACCGACAAAACAGCGGGTTATACCTGTATTTTTGACAATAAAATATACACGCTTCAAACAGATGGGACGTGGGCAATTGACACTGATTTTTCTTACGGAAGCAGCCTGTCCTTGATCGGGATTGACGGCAGCAATAATCAGGTTGCGACATATCTTAATGCTAAAACAGTAGCCCTAATGCGCAGCCCGTTTTTTATAACCGGCAACCTGCAGAACATCGCCTTTGCTGTTTTTTCAGGAAACAACCTTTATGTAATTCGGAAAAACGCCGGCAACACCGCCAGTGATGTAATATTGTTTAAAGAAAACGGCGATACTGTTCTTTCATCTCAGTATGCCGCGAATTTTATAAAAGCGGTTACAGACTCTTATGGCAATGTTTGGGTCGCAACGGCAGCTCACGGATTGTATAAGTTTCAGGCTGGAGAAAACGAATTGAATCCAATTCACTATTGTACAGCCAATAACAACCTTCCATGGGATACCATCAGCGACATCCATGCTGATGGAAACCAGTTGTGGATAGTGTATGCTGCCGCTAAGGTTCTTAAAATTGCTAAATACGATGGCTATGAATTTGCCGACCTTTCAGCAGATTTAGAATCTGATATTCCTGCTGTTGATTGTGATGATCTTACCGCCGTTCATTTTTCCGGTATATATCACGATTCAGAAAGGGTAATGCTGGCCATGGATGATGCCACGTTTAGCCATAGAATGTTTTTTTACGAAAAAGAAACTGCAACTTTTTATACTAAGGCGCTGCCTACTAAATATGCTGCATATTATGTAGTGAAGTTTTTGACGTTGGAAAACAAGGTTTATTCTATAGTAAATGTTGCAGCTGCACAATCAGAAGGAAAACTGGCTATATGGGATTGGAACGATGGTTTTGTTATTGTGGATGGAGTTACCGATCTGGCCGATCTTTGCACCAATGAAGTTAAAATATATTTGTGGACCGACGATACCATTCAATCAATATCATATCCTGATGATACTATCGTTGATGAAAACACCCTGGAAACCGTTATTGAAGCGCTGCTGACATCGCCTGCAGGATTAGCCATTGTTGGCGCAGCCATCAACTCCACCGGTTATGTTGCTTTTCTTAATAAAGACTTCGACCAAAACGGAAATGCCATTAATAACATTGTAGGAGCTACACCAGAAGCACAATGGGTTGTAACAAGCAGATAATATGTTTGGCATAAAAATTTCTGATACGGGAGAATTTCTGGATACCAAGGATGTAAACATTTCTTGTACCCTGAAATCTCCTACATTCAGGGATGATACAAATGACGGTTCTTACCTTTTCAATCTGATTTTACCGGCAACTGATAAGGTAAAAAAATTCTTTAAGTTCCCGCTCCGGATGGAATCTTTTTCGGTATCAACATTTGAAAGTAATGTTGAGATCCATTTTCCGAAAGAAGGCAATGTGTTATTTATGGGCGTTATGATAGCCAAACTGGCCCGGCCTAAAGAAGTTGAAGTAAGTATCGGCATCGGCCGGGGTGAATTCAATTATATGGCTGCGAATAAGAAAATCGCTAATGTATTACCTGATGATCATCATACCATCGGGCATGTGGAACAGATAGTTGATCCGTCTACGCAGATTCACCACGATTGCGCCATAGTTGACGGATTCAATAACATCCCATCAAAGGTTTACCCCGAAGTCAACTATGCAGTATTTCCAATGAAAATTGAAGATTTATGCAAGTCAATGGGTGATGCCTTGAATAATGCGTACTATAACACATCATCCAATATTAATGTATGGGATATGGAACTTCAGAAATTCATGGCACCGCTATTGACCGGCAATCAATTTTTATTGGTCAATCATGAGACGGATGAAGAAACGCATACCAACCATTTAACCTATCTCTTACCTTATAATATTTTTATTCCGTTTCCCTATAATAGTTGGATCCTGAAAAATGTTTTCAAACAATTAGGATTTTTTATTGAGAATAATCCTTTCGAAACTGATCCCGATTTGAAAAGGTTGGTTTTGTATAATATTCAGGCGCTCAACAAATTCAAAAATTCAAATGAAGGTCCGTGGACTCAATGGGTTAATGATGATAATGGAGGATATTACCTGACAACCAAACGCTATTTGTATGCACTTGAAGCTATGGTTAATTTTAATCTGAAATCACACGTTCCAGATGTGGAAATAAACACCTATATCCGGAGTCTTGAAAATCTTTTTTTCTGTCGGTTTTTCATCAATAATAAAAGCCGGAAAGTAACGGTTAAATTTCTTAAGGATATTCTTCTGTCTACAGATTTTGAAGATATCACAGCTAAGGTTGTAGATATTAAGGAGCGCAAATTTGATTATGATAAAATTGCCACTCTCAAACAAGTGTTTGACGGTAATGACGGCAACGGCAGCCTAATAAAAACAAAGGAAGACATTGATAAATTCGTCCGGATAAGCGATGCCTGGTACCCGGGTGATCTTCCTGCAAATTCTTTTGGCCAGTACGAAAATCAAATATCCTATATTCAACTGAAAAGACAGTGGTTCATATGCAGCTCTTTTTCAAACGATTTCAACCATACATCGACATGGGATCTGTTAGCGTTTGAGCATTACGCCGAAAAGAAACTTCTTTCATCAGGTAAAGACTGGTCAACGGAAGCTTCAGCAATTGCCTGCAGCCACTTTGTGGATTTTAGGCCTGGCTCATCAAATA
>CAZVKJ010000081.1:0-11118 GCA_964626855.1 uncultured Bacteroidales bacterium | reverse complement strand
CATTGCTGCCGTGAATCTACGAGGGTTTCTCCCTTATTTGAAGTGAATAATAAACTCATTTTTGGTCCTTTTAAGTCTGACTTTCTGGTGAAAGCTGGCGCAAAAATAAGCTAAGAAAGAACGAAAAGCAAGAATTATTTTGCTATTATTTACTTTTCCATTTAGTTCCGTCAGTAAATACTACCTCTGTCGGCCATGCTAAAATAATTTTTTTACAGTTTCTTGATAATGCATCCCATGTCCCAGAAGATGTATTTCCTTTTTTCAATAAATCATCAGTATATCCACCACCAAATCCCTCAGGATATCCTCCTAAATCTGCCGGATCTCCAAATACAGTTTCACCATACCATTTGAATTTAATTCCCTCAATATCCTTATCCGAAACATTTTTGTACTTTAAAAATACATTCTTATAAGTGGAATACTCCCTCTGAACGGGCTTTGCTAAAATAATTTGGACAGGACCATTTGCCACACCAATGGTATCAAAATTCCAATTTTTTTCATCAACTTTCATTATGCTATCAACTTGTAATGCAATTTTTAACGAATCAGAAAATGCTTGAAGTTTTTTTTGTTGTTTTTCAGACTCGCTCATACATGAACTGAAGATCAAGACAATTAAAATAATCATTAACATACATGAACTGAAGATCAAGACAATTAAAATAATCATTAATTTTTTCATACTTACAAATTTAAATTAAACAATATAGTTAGTTCAATAGTATAAAAGTAGTATTTATTTTAAAACAAAAAAAAAGCGCCGGGTGACTAATCCGGCGCTTAATTTAATAGGAAGGTCATTATGACTACAAAGTTCAAGGCAAAGATATAATAAAAAGTTGCCGGATGCAAATAAAAAAGCCCCGGGTGATAAGTCCGGGGCTTTAGCCTTAATAGAATGGAAAAAATATGTCACACAAAATCATGGCAAAGATATAAAAAAATGAATAATTATGATTGTGCAACTTTATCAATTATTGATACCTTATATGTTGCCTCAAAAAATGAAGCTATTTCGTTAAGCCTGTTAAGGGATTTCTTATAATGGGTTTCAGAGGTATGATGCATACATTCATCTCTGTTGTCCATTTTTTCGTTAATCAGGTATCGGGACCGCCGTGAAAGATTGTGTAGCTTTTTATATGAAAGAAATATTTCTACGGGCAAAGAACATAGCCCTTTTTTATAAGGGTTAATAGCATCTTCAACATCACTATGCCGTCTATAATGCGTATCCTCTATATAGGCCAAATGGGCATTAATTAAGTGAATGCAGGTATAAAAATTTACTGTTACGCGCCAATCATAAAAGTCATCAGAATTTTTGCAAATAAATTCGCAAAATTTGTAATTATGCTTTGCCTGTGCTATATGATCTCCAAAGGTTGCCATTATTTAGCAGAAATATAATGTGCCGGAATGGTTATATTATCCGATTTTTCTAAAATAGTGGTGCTTAAATTTAATCCCAATTTGTGAAAACTGGCATTTATTTTTGCTTCTGAAAGCCATAGTTTATCTTCGGTGCCTTCGTCATCATCATCAATGACGGCCCAAACTAAAATTTCATCATTATTAAGGTCAAAGGCTAACTGCAAAGGATGGCAGTCATTCTTACACAATTCATCAACATAGCTTTTCATTAAAGACTGGATGAAATGTAATTGGGAAGATTCTCTCATTAATGAACACATTTTATCTTTATCATTATTCATAGCCGCTTCATACATCTGTGTTTTCTTTTTATCTCCTATCCCAAGTTTAAACATCTCAATATCTTCTCTCATTGAGTTAACCAAATTTTCAAACCATGTGGAAATATCGACTGTGGAATCTATTACGGTATTCATACCATTATAACGTTTTGTTATTTATTTTGTTACAAGAGGTGGTGTTTATTTAACAAAATCGCAACAAATGTATATCAAATATACAAAAAAAAAAGCGTATTTCAAAATAATGGCTAATTTATTCTAATTCTAAATACAAAAAATAAGCCCCGGAAAAAACCCGGGGCTTACAAACGGAAAGATATGCTACAAAGAACGAGTGTTATCTTTTGCGCCGGAAGCTGAGCTTGTAATAAACTTTGGCTTCCAGGTAATTATTAAAAATGTCGTATTCAAGTTCATAGGCCCAGCGGCCCTTTGTAGTTAACAATAGCGCCACCGGCATCCGGATCACGCTGTCGGTGAGAAAATTGGGGATGCTCTTACCCAGCCCGGCGCCAATGTATAACTTATTGCATGGCGTTTCACCGTAGTTGTTTATGGTGGTATTGATAACTGTCGGCCGGCGGTTCTGGAAGATAAGCTTCCGGGCCTGCAGCCTGTTCTCGGTAACAACATCGTTAACCACCACCAGAGCACTGGTGTCATTTTTTAGCGTATCGTTGTAGTAATACTGTGCATAATAGTCACGAAGGATGGCACAAGTATCCACATCTTTGTATTTCCACCTGGTAGATCCGGTGTCTTTATAAACCGGGTAAGGTTTTGGCAAAAGCACTTCATACGGCACACTGTCGCCTTTTATGGTATCACGTTCAATAACGGTAACCACATCCGGGCCATCAGGATGGCATGAGCGTAATGTAAGCATCAGAATTATGGCCGCCATAACGCCGATGATGATCAGAATTGCATATTTCTTTACCATACAATAGAGTTTTCCCATTGAACAGGGTGTTTTTTGCCATAATAAGGTTTGCCTTTGCCGTAATACTCAGGGCAAACATCCACATGAACAAAAGTATTGCCATCGGCCAGGTAGGTGTGAAACCCCAGTCTTATTTTCAGCCCCAGTTGTTTGGCTGCCTTTGTGAGCAGCGAAACACTGTCGTAAGTATCCTGCTCGCTGTGGGTGTCAACATCGGCGGCCATGCATAGGTCAACGTGTGGTGAAGTGGTGGCGGTACGGTAACCGGCTGCATGAAGTGCTTCCTGATGATCCTGTGTCCGGTGCATTGAATTGATATTTACCGGTTCTCCCTTCAGCTCGCGGTACTTATCAAGCAACATGATCAGCGGCGCTGCCACGGTACCTTCATCATATATTGAATGTTCTCCTATGGCGAAGAACTTCCCGATCTGTTTTGAACCTTTGGTAAGATTGTAAAGCTCCTGCCATTCTTCCAGAGGCAGTATCCGGCCTTCTTTGTTGATTATGTTCATGGCTGCTGATTTTGGTTAGTATCTTCTTCCGGATCTGCGGCTTCCGGAGTATTTTTCTTGAATAAATTATTGATAGCTTTAAATATGCGGTTGAAAACCTTATTGCCGGTGATGTACCCGAAGTTTTCGAGTATGCTTTTAAGTTCTGAAAGAACTATCAGTGCAGTTGCCAGGTTGACAATTTTTGCCCACTCAAAAACGAATACTTCTTTTTGTATTACCCAGCAAAAAATGATGGTAAGCGAATAACAAAGCAGCTTTGTAACGGAGTTCCGCATCACGTGGCTGCGGATCTTCTCTCCACGTTTTTTTGCTGCCCAGATGCCCGAAGCAAAATCAATAAAAACCGCAAGTATCAGCGCCAGTGCAAACCCCTTGAGCGGTGAAAAGTAACTCAATAGCATTGTAAGAAATGCCGGAATAATAAGGATCGGGTATTTTACAAAAATGAAAATGCCTAAAAAGTAGCTGTTCAGATTTTTTGTGATTGTGGATGTTGTTTGTGGGGTCATGCTGTTATTAATTTATTGTGTTTGTATATCTATTTTTTTAAACCAAAATTCATCTGAGCGTTCAATTTCAGAAATTACTTCGCCTTGTAAAGCTTCCGCCATAATTTCGCCTCTCATGCCTTCTATTTCGACAGGACAAGCATATTGTGTTTTGTCCACCGATATTATTGGGGAAGCCCATTTATCAGCGCAGTAACCCTTAATTGATTTCAGCGCATTGTTGATTTTTTGCTCCAATTCAGCAAACGATTCCATACTATTTTTGATCACTACTTTCATTCTGATAATTCTATTCGTCCTAACAATAATTCTGTTGAGCTCTGGCCGGCTGTTATAAGAAATCGATAATGCGTAAAGTCAGTTGTATTTAAAAATTCATACTCTTTTTTTTGAGCATTTGTAAATGTTTGTCCAGTTTGTATGTCCAAATCAGTCCATGAACTGCCATCATTTGAACCTTGTATTTTCCATGCGGTAGGATATCTATCGTTGTAAATAGCTGCGGTTATTCGATACTGGCAAATTTTCTTTGGTGTTGTAAATTGGTATGCAACCCATTCAGGGAATACAGCATTATTTATATACCATGAAGTATTTCCGTTATCATCAAAAACTTTCCATGCAGGATACGTAACGGCATCATACTGATGACTTTTAGTTACTATTCCTGATGGAGTGGTTTCACCAGTCATTATCGGCACTTTGTTGTAATAACCATGTATAACTGTCGAAAGATAATTTTCAATAATTTCTTGATCTTTGGAATTAACGGCACCTTCGTAAACAATGACTTCTGATACAAAACCCTTTAATCGTTGCGCAGATGCGTCAGAAAAAAGTTTATTAAATGTGACTGTTCCTGTTATAGAATCGGAACCAATTAAAATGCCATCTATGTAATATTTAACTGTTGTTCCATTATAAATAAATGATGCAACGTGAAATTCGGCAGCCTTTATCTGGTCATAATGTGTTGTGTTAAAGACAAGCCCGTTAGACGTTTCAAAAGCATACCCATAATTAGCATAATAACCAAGTCTTGAGTTAGAGGTATTATTCCCTATGATATAATCACCACCTTGTGGACCTATTAACCTACAGGCAATGAAAATAGAAATACTTGATTTTGTGAATTGTGTAAAATTCATAAAATCATCCCCATCAAGTGATATGTAATCATTAAACAAGGTGTGAACGGATAACCCCTGATTGGCTCCGGTTAATTGTATCGCATCATAAGTAGACCCACTTGCTGCCTGATTCGCCCATTTAGACCAATACCCGGCTTCATCTTTGGTAATGCCGGTATTTTTCTTGAACCACATTAAAAGGTTAGTAAGTGGTATCACCACACCTTTCTTTGCCTGTATCATTGCCATTATTTCAGCCATTGCTCGCGGTTTTAAGTGTGGCAGAAGCTGCAAGGGCAGCATTAGTTTTTGTAATTTCGGCGGTAATGGTATCGCCAACAACGGTAGCAAACGGCAGGCTTACATTTGCGCCATTTACTTTCCATTGTATTGTGGCAATATTTTCCAGATCATTTGAGTTCCATGTTGCTGCAAAATCAATGTCTAAAGCTGGCGTTGTTACCGTCAGTTCAGAATCAATTTGAAAAGCAAAAAGATACTTTTTAAATACCGGAACATCAAACGCTTGCTCAGCCCGCACATTGAATGTGCTTCCATCAGGATTAGTTCCAATGCTGTCAGCAATTGTCTGGTCATCCTGTGCCTTTACTGAGTGAAGTAAATTACCCGCGCTATCATAAATATGCGAGTTGGTAATTTTTGCATTTTCTCCAAGCGGCAAATCGTAAAGCTCGCTGTCATCTTCAGCAAATACTTTGGAATTTGCAGGAACTTTTGCCGTAACATTTTTACCTGCTATCAACGGAGTTTTGCTGTTGTCAAATTCCGTGAGTTCCCCATCAGGAAACTCGGCAGTTCCACCGGAAGGAACCGTAACTGAAATACTTTCGTCTGTGTTGTGGCATTCGCCGTCAGCAGCCGGGCCATATTGGCAAGTATATTCCTCACCTGGCATAACGTCGTGCTCTACACCGTTGTCAACAACCGTGGCAGGTGTTCCGGGACCATATTCACAGTTGTAACTTCCGCCTGCAGGAATTTCATGTTCCACACCATTATCTGTCACCGTAACGGAATCACCTTCTGTTACGATGGCCGAAACAACTTCTTCCGCTTCAATTACCGTTGCTGTAATTACATCTGTCATACCGGATCCTGATATGTTGCAATAATGGACACAACCCCTTTTACATAAGTTTTATATACGTAATCTGGCAGTTTTATCAAAACATCATACCCGTGTTCTGCCGTCCTGTTCGGATATTTAACGATGCGTTCGTTGATATCAAAATGAGTGGCATCGGTAATGGTAATCTTTCCGTTTTCGGTAGTAAGCACTTCCAGTTTTTTGGAAGAATCCTCAGAATCTTTAACAATCATACATATTGATGCCCCTGTGAGTACCAACGGGGCAAGTGTCAATGCTGTTTCACCAACAAGGATCTGAAAGGTTGTTTTTTTAACGGTATTATAATTAACTACCGGGGCGAAATTGTGTATATAAGGATCTGCCATGGTTTATCCTCCAAAAACAAATAATTTATTGTCAGCTGAATTATCAAATTTCATATCCGAAACTTTTTCAGCATTATAGCTGGTACTGGCGGCATATTCGGTGTAAGTATCCGGATCGTCGTCAAGGATCAGTTTTACCGAAGCCAGGTAGGCATTGGCAAGGTCCTGATGTTTGCCTGCCATAATCGTGCTACTTCGGCCATAGTCGCACCAGGTATAAAATGCCACGGCACGGCGTATATTTGGCAGAATGGCATTAACACGTTCGCTGATTTCCCCGGATTTTATTTCATTACGTATCACCGTAGCAAACTCTGAGCTGATGGCCGGTTCAATCCGCAAAAGTTCAACATTGATCATGTCGGGAATCAGGTTCTGAAATTCGAGACGCGAACGGTTTATCCTGATGATCTTATCAAAATCATCAGCACAGTTTATAAATGTTTCGTAAGTGGTTGTATAAGCCGAAGAAGCTACCCATGTCGGATAATTATTCTTATTCTTTTCCAAGAATTTCAGCATACTTTCCACCATATCCCACCCGTCTATTTCCATCGCTGCCCTGAAAGCAGCAACTCTTTTATCGCTGGCCGGAGAAACACTTGAATTGCTTGTTACCACAAAACCGGCGCTGGTTATCTGAACATCGAGTTTTGGTACAGCAAGATAAAATGCAAATTTTGCAAGTACCTTCTGGGCATAAGGCATCAACAGATCCAGCGCGGCGTTTGTTTCAACAACAACTTCTTCTTCGCTTTCGGGTTCTGCTTCTGAAGGGTTGTTATACCTGGCAAGAAGCGCATCGAGCAGATCATCACTGAGATATTTAGTCAGATAGCGTTCCTGAGCCGGTTCTAAATAAGGAGAAACGGCATCAAAATTAAAAGTGCCAACAACATTAATTATTGACTTGATATCTTCCGTGTTTGAAAATAAACTGTTTGCCATTATCTGCAGAGATTAATGTATGTTAAAAATGCGTTTTCGTTTGGCTTTAGCCTGATATTATCGCGGCACCAGGTAATAAACTTACGGTTGTATAATTTTACAAGCGACTCAATCTGTTCTTTATCATCCGGGTTTATTCCTTTATTCATGGCTTCCTTATTAAGTTCCGAAGCTATTTCAACAATTTTTCTTCTTATCGTTCTTTTTGCGCTCATGCTTGCGGGGTATTATTGGTTGTGGTACTTCCGTTCGGGTCCTTATCCAAAGTGGTAAGCTGCATGTTGGGTATGGTAAAGAAAATATCTTCAGGCCAGTTGTTCACGGCCTTGATCACGTACAGCGGTTTTAACAGGCGGTCGCGGAACGGTTTCAACATGGCCTGTTTGATGATGAACAGTTCGCGGGCTTCGGTGCCGTTGATGGTTTTTGATTTGCCATGACTGCCGATCAGGCTGGCGTGGATGTTTGTACCATAAGCCAGGATGTTGCTCACTTCTTCAGAATCCTCAATGTATTCTCCACCTTTGAAATTATTCTCAACGGGCAGTATCCGAATCATCGGGATTTCTTTCCCGTCGGGGGTGTATTTGATTTTTCCGAAGGTAGCCTTGCCGGCATTGGGCGCTCCTGAAAGAAAATCCTGAATGTTCTTGTATTCAAGCGCTATCCTTGCTTTTTGTGCTTCAGGAGTTTTAATGCCTTCTTCGGCAAAAAGCGCCGGGAAATAATTTTCATTGATCTGGACCATATATTTAATGGTCATGCCATTGTTCAGCAGGGCTTTTTTATACTCGGGAATGAGCAGGGCAAAATCGTACCATCCTGATTCAAACAGCGACCACCATGTGGGTTTCTGATAGTAGAATTTCCCCGGAGAAGGAAAATTCATGGCAATCATATAGCGGTAACCGCCTTCATCTTTTACTTTGCCTGTTTTTGCCGAAGGTTCGCGGCCTATGCGGCGAAGCAGGTCTAGTGTAGGGTTTTTTAGGCTGAGTACCGGTGTGGCTACGATATCAGTTTTGGATATGGATTCGTTGGAATAGAATTTT
Source organism: uncultured Bacteroidales bacterium (assembly GCA_964626855.1). Lineage (GTDB taxonomy): Bacteria > Bacteroidota > Bacteroidia > Bacteroidales > CAIWKO01 > CAIWKO01. The sequence goes on along the minus strand of CAZVKJ010000081.1, from coordinate 2,818 downwards.
GCGGAATAAAAGTGATTTTCTATGATCCCTGTTTCAGGGTTCATTTCCTCGAAGCGCGAAAAAGCGGCTTCTTTATGAGTGATCTCAACGATCTTTCTGGCTGTTTTATCACGGTTCAGTATTAATTCTGAGAACGTATTGTAAAAATAGTTAAGGTCAACAAGTTGTTCATTCAGGTATCCGTCAATATCGTTGTTTTTAAAAAACTCGTTTATATCTTTGTTGTCGATCACCGGCACATATTCCAGTTTACCTTTTTTATTTATAGTTCTGCGCACGGCCATGATGCCGTCGCCGTAACCGGCGCATATGTTAAATAACAGGTTGGTGCTCAGGTCGGGGCTTTTTTCCACTTTGCCGATAACCGTCTGTGGCACATTGTCGCTTTCGCCCCATGGCACATATCCTCTGTAGCCTTCTAATGGGACATTTTTTGGATTTGCGTCAGGTTTGGCAAGGAACTGTTTACTATCGGTAATAACAATGGCTGCTGCAGCAGTAGCTGATAACGTCATATAAGCCATACCGGCCCCGTTGCTGTGAACTATTGTCCCCTCACTCATCTGTATATCCTTTCTCCGTTAAGTTCTACAATAAGAATATGCCGAACCTTCCGGATCTCGTTATTACTAAATTTGATGTTGTAGGTTCGTGGCTGGAAGTGAGAAGAAGTACACTGAACCTGGTTGGCTTCGATAATTTCTCCGGTAGAGCGTTTTCCAAACTTCATATTGAACAGCACGGGTTTGTTTTCGCCGTCTTTACGTTCAATAATTGCAGGTATTGCGCTGTGGTGAAGCATTTTCAAAATTTTCAGCTAAGATATAATGATGGACGGGCGGGGGAAAGGACAAAAAAAAACAGCCGATATCAGGCTGTTTTGGATTGATTTTTTTTGCGGAAGGTATTAAAACCATTCACCGCCCCAGGTTGAAATTTTTGTTTTCATAATTTCATATTTAAATTTCAAAGAAATTACAGAATACAAAAAGTTATAGAAAGGACAAAAAAAATTCTTTTAAATTAAGGCTTTCCCCACATTTTTTCCTGCTTAACCTTCCAACCTGCCTTAATAAGAAGTTCATCCATTTTATCTGTTTCTACAGGTAAATCGTTTTTTATTCTGTTGCGAAAATATTTAATTCGCGCTGACGATATGCCAAGCGTTTTCCAGACAGATCTGGAAAATATCATTTCTTTAAATGCTTCTTTTGTTGTCATGATTTGTCAAGTGATTTTGAAACAAATGATTTATACCATTCACCACATTCACGAAGCAGCTTTTCATCCTGCGGACCTTCAATAATGTATATCTGCGCCGGTGTAGTCTGTCTTACCCAAAATAATGCCAGTGGATTAGTACAAATAATATATAACTCCATGCTGTTGTGATCGGGAGCCGGTAAAAATTTAGGATACTTTGGGATGGTAATTTTTTTTGGTATGGCCATAAGATAAAGGTTTTAAAAAGCCCCTATATCGTGGGGCCGGTCCGCCTACGGAACTTTGCAGGAAACCGCAGGATTGCAAATATAATGATTTATCAGCAAACAACTTCATGTACTCGTTTTGCAGTTTTAATTGATCCGTCGAAATATGATGGATCAATGGTGCCGTCGAAATACAAAATAATATTGCCATCGCTGTCGAGCTTGTCATTACCGTTAAAGGTTATCTTTTTAAAGAGCGCATTGTTCTGCATTGATGTTCTGCATTGTCTAACATTCCAGTGAAACTTCATAACTCCAATCAGTGTGTTTTCAGCCTGTACATCGTCGTTGCCCTTCCATTGATTGAAAGCATGGCGCACCATGTACATCTGGGATCCAACAAACGGCTTGTAAAAAAACTCTTTTTTGTGCCGGGTTATAGCTTTTTCATAATCTGAAAAAGTTACCTCCATAGAATTTTTACCGTCCCATTTTTCGAAAACATAATTGATAAAATCCCATTGGTTGGGAAATATTGGGCCTAGTTTTTCGCGTATGTCATTGAAAAAGTTAGTTCTGTATGGCATGGCCAGCTTAAAAGGGACAAAACCGTTATCCATAAAATATTTTGTGGCATTCCTGGAGTATTGAACATTGCGCCGGAGATCACAGGCATCCAGCAATACCTTTTCTCCATAAATATCTTTTTTGTGCTGCGAAAAGGTATCAGCTTCCTTTTTATTGATGTGCAAAGGTTCGTGAATAATATGTTTTATGCCGCATGATTTTAACCGGTTGCAAATTGTTTCCAGGTCTGTCATCGGCATCCATTCTTCCACAAGGGGGTTGAAGGCCACAATAACCATAAATCCCATATTATGAAGTTTTTCAGCCAGTGCAATACGTTCAAGTGTTGGGGGTGCATTTGGATCAATTTTTTGACGGATGCCATCATTTAAAGTGGTCACGGTAATATACCAAACGATATTCCTGTGATCACCTATTATTTGCAGGCAGTCATCAATGCCGTGCCCGCCTTTTGTTTGAATAAAAACGCCATTTGGCCGGGCCATAAGATGTTCAAAGATGGCCAGCGTTTGTACGTAGTTATTTTTTGAAAACGGATCCGATTTATTTGAAAAACAGATCGGGAATCCTTCATTTAGCAGTGTTTTCAGATATGTCTTATCTGAGTATGAGCTGAGATAATTTAACGTGCTTTTTACTTTACATTCGCGTTTTGTATTGCGGATGTTTGCAAAGCAATAGATGCAGTTGTGGCTGCATGTGTTCCCGGATATCTCCAGGGGGCACGGGTGAAACAAAAATTCACCAACAAAAACATTTACCATAATTTAAAAGTGTTTAGTTTATAATTTATTGAAGCG
>CAZVKJ010000080.1:0-11278 GCA_964626855.1 uncultured Bacteroidales bacterium | reverse complement strand
CACAACCTGCGCACGCTCCGTAAGGAGTCCTATGGACCGCCGACAGGAATTGCCATCGCTCCAAAATTACTGCAAAATTTTAGACTTTAATTAACTGGTTTTTTAGTATCCTTCTTTCGAGTTGAATAGATTGGAAAAATATCCGCTGCGGCGAATATTTTTACCATCGGCATAACCAAATGATAAATATCAGAACGCCCTGTTGGACTATTTGATATTTCATTTTGGTATTATTCAACAATCAGCTTTTTAATTCCAATACCATTATTATCTCTTACTTTAACAATATATACTCCTGAAAACAAAGACACCAGATTAACAGTTGATTTCTTGTGTAATACAGGGAAGCTTTGTATAAGTTTGCCTTCTATACTGAATATTTCAGCAAGAGCATTATCATTTGGACTGGTTGCTAATTCAATAGTTATTGTTTCCCTGGCAGGATTGGGATAAATATCAAATGCAATCTTACCATTGTTTCTATAATTTGCATTATCATTGATTTCTTCAATGACATCAGGTACTGAACAGCTATCAACAACGATTTTGATAGAACTGTTTCCGCATGGAAGGGTGTATGTTATTGTATGTGTTCCGACACCTGCGGTTATGGGATTAAATTCACCTGTAACAGGGTTGACTCCCTGGCCGCTCCAGACGCCACCGGCAGACTCACTTAAAAGAACTATAACCGAATCATTCTTACATAAAGTGTCAACAGGAAAAATACCGGCATTACAGCACCCCAAAGCAAAAGGGACACATGCCGACATGTTTACTGATTGCAGATAACCCGTACGTGATGTACTTGAATTAGTGCCAGTTCCTCCGCAAACCACTATATTTCCGCCCGGAACAACAATCACATCATAAACTGCAAATGGCAGTGCCGCCTCTGAGATAATATTAAGGTCAGCATCATATTTTATTACTTTTCCGGTTGATCCCACATAAACATTGCCACAAGAATCAACTGCAATACCATTATTGCCGGTCTGATGATAAACCGTACTTGATATATGCGTAGATATACCTCCGGGAATTGCAGCAGATTTAATAATTGAACCATCTGTTAAAGAACGTTTATCTATTGTATCACCTTTCTGAGTGTACAAAAAATTATTATTAGCCCTGATTGCCCGTATACCGGCATTTCCAGTTATTGGCCGATAGTTTTCAGTTTTATAAGAGAAATCATATGTTGAAGACACTCCAGCCATAGATTTTAAAAATAAACCTGTGGATGTGTCTTGTTTAATGGCACCAAGAGAATCAAGCGTCAGAAAATAATACTTGTTATCTCTTGTGGAAGACATTGCTCTGACTTCATTTGGGTAAGGCCAGTAGGGCCAATATACAGGGTAATAATATTTGATATTGCATACATTGACAAGGGTATCAATATTTCCATTACTCGTGTCAATCTCAAAAATAACGCCATGACTCAGTGCAAGTGAATCTGGGTCTAAGCGGGTACCTCCAACCATAAGTTTAGTCTGATTGCAGTTAAAGGCTATGGTCCAATATTCGTCCATGCTCCCTCCATTGGCACTCCAGGCCATTGAACCGTCAGGTTTTACTTTTTGAATTGCAGCAACAGAGCCCGATGTAATATATGAGTTTCCAATCACATCTGTAGATATTGTACCTAACCAATTGTTACTGGTATCCCAGGGCGTACTGTATGTCCATTGCAACACACCTGCTGAGTCGTATTTCTGCAATTTCATAGGCATATCTCCACCGATAATATATATGTTGCCTGCAGAATCCTTATCCAATTCCCAAACACATTTGGAATTGGGCAAGACAGGCATTTGAACCCAGGGGTCAACAATGACAGTTTGGGTTTTATCATAATCATTCATTACAAACCCTGCAACATTACCGTTTAACTGAAATTGTGACTGTATCGGGTTGGCGCTATTTTTCATGTAGTAACTCACAGGTGCATGCTCGGTGATATCTCCATAAATGCTTGCAATTTTCAGGTTGCCATACTTGTCAATACCAACACTTTTATCTGAAGAATACTTCATTCTAACTTTAGAAATATCAGCACCGGGATGCAGAATAAGAGCATACTTAACTCCCGATTCAGGATGAACAGTATATTCCACGTCAATACCGGGGTATAAGTTTTTGTAGGTGATTTTTTTATAACCTCTGATGTTCCGGATGTCATAATAACTCTTCCTGTCCTTGCTCAGCATAGAATATGTCTGATAGTCCGGGCTCATTTCTTCAGGCACAATCTCCGGATTGGGATTGGCGCCATCCCATGTCATATTGATATAATCGCTTATAATCAGCATTTTGGGCTTGGAAATATCCCCTTTTTTCCTGTCTTTGTTTTTAATTCTGGTATCCAGATAATAAGTCAAGCCCTGCTTCGTAAAAAAAATCTGTACATTAGTCTGATCAACAGCATATAATACTTGAGCTCCGGGCTGTTTGTCCCTGCCATCAAACTGCCCCTTGTTTTCGATAAAAACATTTGGATATGTCCAATTAATGGCCCAGTTGTTTGTGGTTTGAGATTTTACCGGTATGGAAAAAAAAGCCACTATAATAAATGTCATGATGCAGAAAGTTCTGTAAATACAATTATTAGATGTGTTCATAACCATTTTGTTTAAATAAATAATTTATTTTGTTAGACAAATATAAGAAATTAATTAAATAAATCAAATATTTTAAACTGAAAATTCATAAAAAATAACTATTGTCATTGGCAAAACTAAATAGGAAATATCAATACACCCAGGGAAGTTGATATTTCAATTTGGTATAAATAGTATGCATTATCAGGTAAGCCACCTGATTTATGCTAAGAAATAACATTGTTAAATTATTGTATTTCAGATATTTTTAAAAAACATTTTCTGTGTTCTAAAAATCTCTGGAACAATAAAAAGAAAGTAAAAGTGTGCCAGCTTTAAGGCCTTACATGATTCCTTTCGTTGCAATTAAAAAAGCATTTTCAGACTCAGCAACTCATCTCACCTGCATTTTTGAGGGCTGATAATAATGCATATGCTCCTTTTACGACAATGCTTTTTGCATTTTTATCAAAATCCTTTGGAAAGTGTACTTCGCTATATCCCCCGGCACTTATGCCCTTGGTGACTTCTATCATCTGAAAATCCGTTACATTTTTACCGTTTTCATTGCGTTCACCTTTTGATACGAATACATAGTTTTTATCATCAAATGAAACAAAAGCCCCGTCCGGTAATGCATCAACAGTATTACTTCCGGTTTCGATCAATGCCGTTATATACATGCCCGAAAGCAGTTCCTTATCCTGATCATCAACAGTAGCATATACCTTCACTGTTTTATCATCACTGATGGCCTTCCCCACCCTGTATACCGTAGCACGGTATTTTTTATCCGGATTATTTGTGCTTTCAAACAATATCTGCTGGCCTTCTTTTACCTTTTCAATGTCCTTTTCAAACAGAGTAAGCTCTAAAGTATATTTTTCATTATTTATCACCTCAAATATAACATCCGTAGGATTGACAAATTTCCCCACATTGACATTGACTGTTTTTATATACCCGTTGATTGGTGAAATAACAGGCACCGAGCGAATAATTTTATCTCCTTTTAATGTTGATGCATCAATACCTATCAATGCAAGCTTTTGCTCAAGTGCTGCTACCTTGATTTTTAATGATTTAAATAATGAAAGGGCCTGCTGGTAATTCTTTGCCGAACTGACATTTTCCTGGTAAAGATCTTTTTGCCTGTTATAATCGGACTCGGCATATTCAAGCTGGCTCTTACTTTCGAGGTAATCCTGCTGCATTTCAATGAATTCGGGGTTTTCAATAACAGCGAGCACCTGGCCTTTTGTTACCTTATTTCCCTGAAACATGTCCGTATTTTTTATATATCCGCCCAGAGGCGCAGAAATACTAACCAGGTTCTGAGGAGGTACATTGATTACGCCACCTGCCTTGAGCATATTGCCGAGGTCTTTCTGTTCAATCCCTCCTAATTGGATACCAGCCATTTTGTATTGTTCTGCATTCATCTCACAAGTATTCTCAGGCAACACTTCATGCTCTTCTTCTTTTTGTCTGGTACCGCAAGAACTTAATAACAGGCCTGCTATGAGCGACAGACTGGTAATTATGTTTCTTATTTTTCCTGTTTTATAGTTTTGTGTTTTCATTGCTTACTTTATTTTACCGCAGATTTCATCAATAGAAATAACTGCGAGGTTATAATTTAATAGCGTTTCAATATAGTTTTCCCTTATTTCAATGGCCTTATCAATGTTCTGAACATATTCAACATAGTCGATATTGCCAGAGCGGTAGCTTTTTCCTGCCTGATCCGCGATGAGATCTGATTGATTTAATGCAAAGGATTCATAATAATCGAGGCTTGCTTTAAACTTCCGGAACTCCTGTATACGGGCCATATATTCATTCTTTATTGAATTACCTATGTATTCTGAATTATTTTGAGCGATTTGAGTATTGATTTTTGCCGCCTGTATTTTCGACATGCCGCCCCCAAAAAAAACGGGGATGCTGATGCCCGCCGAAACACCGGTAAAACGGCCTGTTGCTGACAAATCCTTATTCGATTGGTTAAAGTAACCTAATGAAATATCAGGTAATAATTTTGCTCCTTCCACTTTTGCTTCATAATTCCTGATATTAACATCCTGTTGTGCGAGGGCAAATTCAGGGTTGTTTTTAAACAAGGCGCTGTCGTTGTTAATTTCGAAAGGCAATTTCACCAGTTTTGATTCCGAAACTTCAAAATCATTACTTTCGTCAAGTAAGGTACACAGCATTTTCCGGTATATGTCAATATCAGCAGTGGCCTGGCTTAAAAGAGTTTTAATCTCCATTTGCCGCGTCTCAGCTGCAATTTTCTCCAGCATGGCAGATTCGCCGGTTTTTAATTTTAATACGGCAGCATGTTCAAAATCGGAGTATAAGCTGTCCTGGTACTTTAAAAGTTTTATTCTCGACAAACAAAATAGCAGGTTCATATAATTACGCTTCACTTCAGCCGCAACCCGAACTTTGGTGAGTGACAAATTGCATTCGGCACTTTTAACATTGGCCCGTGCAAGCTTAGTCTTGTATGCATAGACAACAGGGAATTGTAAAGACTGGGAAACACTGATATTATTGTCTTTTGCGAATGAATTGCTTTGTCCGTATGTATACTCAATAGCAGTTTTATCCAGGTCCCATCCTGCACCAGTCAGTTTCTTATTCATGTCAACATTCATAGATGCCGAGCGTACCAGTCCATTATTATCAGTGGCCCTGTTTACAGCCTGTTCCAGCGTATACACCGTTTTAGTGCTGCTTTGTGCAAAAGTTGATGACGAATTGACAAGACCAAAAGCTATCATGACAATTATAGCAATGATGGTAACTGGTACCGGAATATTTTGTTTTTTCTTTTTCGAAGAAAAGAGCACATAAAGTACCGGTAAAATGATCAGGGTCAGCAGTGTTGAAGAAATAAGGCCGCCAATGACCACTGTTGCCAATGGTTTTTGAACTTCAGCCCCTGCCGAGGTGGATAATGCCATCGGCAGAAATCCCATTGATGCCACTGATGCCGTTAATATGACCGGGCGAAGGCGAATGTGTATTCCTTTTCTCACGCGCTCGTAAATATCACTGACACCTTCTTTTTCGAGCCGGTTAAATTCGGCAATGAGCACGATTCCATTAAGAACAGCCACACCAAACAGCGCTATAAATCCCACACCTGCGGAGATGCTGAAATTCATATCCCGCAAAAACAACGCGATGATACCGCCTATGGCTGAAAGCGGCACAGCAGAATATATCAGCAATGTTTGTTTGATGGAATGAAAAGTAAAAAACAAAATAATAAATATCAGCAATAATGCCACCGGTACTGCAATAGCAAGGCGTTGTTTGGCTTCAACAAGGTTTTCAAATTGTCCGCCATAATCAACATAATACCCGGGAGGAAATTTTATCTTTTTATCTATTTTGTTTCTAACTTCATCAATTACCGATTCCACGTCCCGCCCGCGTACATTGAAGCCAACCGAAATTCTTCGCTTTGTGCTTTCGCGCGAAACTTGTGCCGTGCCGTTTTTCACAATTACTTCAGCCACCTGGCTTAACGGTATTTGGTTTCCGCCGGGTAAGGGGATATACATGTTTTTAATATAATCAACATCATCACGAAATTCTTTGTCATACCTGACCACCAGGTCAAAACGCTTTTCCCCGTCATAAACAACTCCGGCGCTGCTTCCCGCAAATGCTGTTTTTAGCAGCATATTCGCATCTGAAATGTTCAAGCCGTATTGCGCCAGTCTTTTTCTGTCGTAAATAACCTGAACCTGACCTGAACCTGTAACCTTCTCAACGCTGATATCCGTCACACCATCAACAGGGACGATCAATTTTTCCACCTGTGCAGCTTTATCAGTAAGCACGTCCAGATTATCACCAAATATCTTTATGGCGACATCCTGCTTGGAACCCGACATAAATTCGTTGAAACGCATCTGGATAGGTTGCTGAAACTCAAATTTGACACCTGCAAGAACCGACAATGCTTCCTGCATTTTTTCTATCATCTCCTCCCTGGTTTTCGCACTGGTCCATTCACTTTTATCCTTCATAGATATAATATAATCGCCGGTCTCCATCGGTGTTGGATCAGTAGGAATTTCGCCGGCACCAATTTTACAAACAGCATGTTTTACTTCAGGAAAACGACTCATCAGAATCTTATTGGCTTGTTTAACCACTTCAACAGTATGGGACAATGAACCTCCCTGCAGGGTAATAACCCCGGCAGCAAGATCGCCCTCTTCAAGATTGGGCAGAAATTCACCACCCAGGGTATTATAAATAAACAAGCTGCCAATGAAAAGCAAAAATGAAGCGGCTGTGATCAGTACCTTTCTTCTTAATGCAAAATTCAGTACAGGCATAAACAATTTATTGATACCAAACATGATCTTATCTGATATATTTTGTTTGTTTGTTGTCTTCCTGCTTAAAAACAGGGCTGACGCAACAGGTACATATGTAAGAGATAAAATAATGGCACCCAGGATCGCAAAACTTACCGTTTCTGCCATAGGCCTGAACATTTTCCCTTCAATGCCTACCAGGGCAAGGATAGGCAGGTAAACAATAAGAATGATTATTTGGCCAAATGTTGCTGAACTCATCATTCGACAGGCAGAATCATGGACTTCGTTATCCATTTGTGACCGGCTTAAATGACTTATTCCTAAATGGTGAGTTTTGCTTTGGGTAATCCGGTGTACAACGCTTTCAACAATAATAACCGCCCCATCAACAATGAGCCCGAAGTCAATAGCGCCCAGGCTCATCAGGTTACCTGAAACGCCAAAAAGGTTCATCAGTGAGATGGCAAACAACATTGAAAGAGGAATTACGGAAGCCACTACCAGGCCGGCTCGCAAATTACCAAGGAGAATTACAAGTACCAATATGACTATCAACCCTCCTTCAATCAGGTTTTTTGATACAGTACCAACAGCCCGGTCTACAAGTTGTGTGCGGTCGTAATACGGCTCTATTTCTATGCCTTCAGGTAATGACTTTTGCACAGTTGCCATACGCTCTTTCACATCTTCAACCACCCTTGAGGCATTGGAACCTTTCAGCATCATCACTACTCCACCCACGGCTTCGCCAACCGTATCCACAACAAAGGCCCCGTACCTTGGAGCGCATCCCATTTGCACGGTAGCCACATCACTTATCAACATGGGGACTCCTGAAGGAGTCATTTTCACCACAGTATTTTTTATATCATCAAGGGTTGCTACAAGCCCCAGCCCGCGAATAAAATATGCATTCGGATTTTTTTCAATATAGGCGCTCCCCGTATTTTGATTATTATTTTCAAGAGCATTAAAAATATCTGCAAGGGTAACATTCATTGCTCTGAGTCGTTCGGGATTTACAGCAACCTCATATTGCTGGAGAAAACCACCATAACTGTTAACGTCGGCCACACCGGGCGTTCCCAGTAATTCACGGCGGACTATCCAATCCTGGATTGTCCTCAGCGACATGGCATCATATTTACTTTCATAACCGGGCTTTACATGAAGCACATACTGGTATATTTCTCCCAGTCCGGATGAAATGGGCGCCATTTCAGGTTTTGTCAAGCCCTCAGGGATCATCTCCTCTGCAGCCTTCAAACGTTCGCTGATTTGTTGCCGCGCCCAGTAAATATCAACCTTATCTTTGAAAACAACGGTCACAACTGAAAGCCCCAGGCGTGATATTGACCGCAACTCTATCACATCGGGAATATTGGCAACAGAAACCTCAATGGGCGCCGATATAAATTGCTCTACTTCATTCGCAGCAAGCGTCGGAGCAATAGAAATGATCTGAATCTGGTTGTTGGTAATGTCGGGTACTGCATCAATAGGCAATTGCTTCAGCGAATAGATACCCCACAAAATCAGGAAGAACACGAAAATACCAACGATGAGCTTGTTCCTTATAGAGAAACCTATGATCTTATCTATCATATTAATTGTATTAAAATTTGAAATAGAATAAATACACGAATCCCTGACCACAATCAGGGTTCATAACAAATAACAGAAAAAGATAAAAATCAGATTTTAGGCGGTTGCCAGATCATTTGCGGAATTTCCTTCAGCATGGGTATAATATAGGCCGAATAAGAAGCCACAGGTATTGACATGATCTCTTTTAATTCCATTTTAAGGGCCACAACAGTAACCACATGGCAACAATTACAAAAACAAAAAGGTGAGCACTTATGACAGCAATTCGAGCCATGATGCCCGTCGCAGGTTTTTTCCTTAACAATTTTCCCGGATGAAAAATCAGAATGGTCGCCATTGTCCTGGCATGGAAATGCACAAAGACATAAAACATAAAAAGCAAAAAACAGACTTAACCATTTCATCAAGGCAAAGTTACGTCAAATATTAATTTAGGCAGTTAATTTCTTGTTAACTTCTGTTTAAAATTTTTATTTAGACAAATTATAAATTATCTTTGTACTTAAATGAAAAATCTGCTGAAAAATATTATCACGATATCAATTGCAGTAATATTTTTTATTACTTCAAATGGAATTTTATTGATTCAGCAATACTGCCTGATCAAAAAATCTCAAACGATTCATTTATTTCAGGCCAATAAGCAAAACTGTTGTGAAAATAATGCACTGTTGATTTCTCATCAAAAAGAATCATGTAGTTGCTGCCGTTTGGAAAAAGAAATTAAAAAGTCGCCCTTGTCTTTTAATAAAATTGAATGTTGTTCTTTCAAGGATTACTTTATTAAAATATTTTTTCCGTTTGAGAAATCAACATCTATGATGCCGGTTATTCATTTTGAAGTTATTACAAGCCAATGGAAAGCTTTAACAGATGAGATAAATCCCGAAAATAGTTATATAATTTCTTCACATCCGCCACCGCTCAACTATTCGGGTACATTCATAAAAAATTGCATTCTTCTTCTTTGAGATCATCCTTTGTTTTAGTACATTTTAATAAATCACAACAATGATTTATTATTAATATTATTTGTATGATTTAATAAAGGATATTTATGAAAATAAAAGGTATTGCACTGATTATATTAATTATAGTCAGTTCAAAAATTTCGGCACAGGTGCATCTTCTTAAAGGCACCGTGAACGGAATCACAAATAATGAAAGTAAGATACATTCAGACTTTTTGCCTTATGCAAATGTGTATTGGGAAGGCCGGAATAATGCCACAACCACTGATCAGAACGGCAAATTTTCCATTGAATTTCCGACAAATAAGGCCATGAAACTTATTGCAACTTATGTCGGCTATAAAAGCGATACTATACTGATTAAACCGGGCCAGGCCAATGCCGAATTTTTTCTTGTTTCAAATACAACTTTAAACACGGTTGAAATAAAGGGCAAGGTAGATGACTATATTTCGCATTTAAAACCTATAAAGACTGAGGTCATTACAGAAGCCGGTTTACAAAAGCTGGCCTGTTGTAATCTTTCTGAAAGTTTTGAGCGCACGGCAACTGTTGACGTTGGCTATTCCGATGCCGTTTCCGGTGCCCGGCGTATTCAAATGATGGGGTTATCGGGCATTTACAGCCAGATACTCATGGAAAATATTCCTGCCGTAAGAGGTTTGTCTTCATCATACGGTTTGACTTATATTCCGGGATCATGGATGCATTCAATTGAAATTTCAAAAGGCACGTCATCGGTAATCAATGGATATGAAGCCGTTACCGGCCAGATCAATGTAGATAACAAGCGGCCTGAAACCAACAAGGAACCTTTATTCCTCAATCTTTACGGTAACAGCGACGGAAGAATGGAAGCGAACCTGAATTCCACCATTAAAGTCAACGACCACTGGAGCACCACCATACTGGGACACGGTGCCGTTAATCCATTTATGACAGACCGGAACAAGGATTCATTCCTTGACACTCCTGAATCATGGACAGGCAATTTCATGAGCCGATGGTTATACGATAAAAACGGGAAGTCACATATTCAGTTTGGAATCGGATATTTACAGGACAATAAAAAGGGAGGACAAAAGGAATATTATAATGCTGAAGATTCTTTGAAATCCGATTTTTATGCTATCGGGATTGATTATAAGCATTACACCGCCTTCCTGAAAACAGGATTTTTTCTTGATAACGGCGGCTTTAAAAGTATTGGTGTGGTGAGTTCATTTAACAGGACAGAAATGAATTCATTTTATGGGCATAATGTTTATAACGGTTATCAGAACAGCGCTTATTTAAACATTATTTATCAATCGTTGTTCAGCAACACCAACCACAAATTCAGCACCGGCGCCGGATTTATGTATGATGACTACAGGCAGCATCTCAATGATTCAGCAATAAACAATACGGAATATATTCCCGGTATTTTCTTCCAATACTCGTATACTTATCCTGAAAAGTTCAACCTGATATTGGGTGTCAGGGGTGATTATAATTCAAAATACGGGTTCTTTTTCACGCCGAGAATTCATATGAAATATGACATCACTGATAAACTGACACTGCGGGCTTCAGCTGGAAGAGGATACAGGTCACCCGAGATTATTGCCGAAAACAGCAGCCTGCTGGCCAGTTCAAGGCGACTAATTTTTGAAGGGAAAATAAAAGCAGAAGAAGCCTGGAACTTTGGCGGTAATACCATTAGCCATTATAATTTAGTCTGAAATTAACAACGTAATGTGAAGAA
>CAZVKJ010000079.1:0-11661 GCA_964626855.1 uncultured Bacteroidales bacterium | reverse complement strand
TTCACATTACGTTGTTAATTTCAGACTAAATTATAATGGCTAATGGTATTATTTTTCCCTTTGTCAATCCAGATTCTTTAGATTAGCTCACTTTGGCCTCCTCCTACTGCCCCTTTAATTTATCCGCCTGCTTCTGTGCATCATCAAGTATCTTGTTGGCTTTATTTTCTGCCTCCTGGTTTAATTTGGCCGCTTTGTCTCTGGCTGTTGCCACTAATTGTTTTTTAGTTTCCTGGGCAGCTGCTTTGGTAAATGGATTTGTTGCCTTATCCACCAACGCCTGCCCCTGCTTTTCTGCCTCGCTGATAAGTTTATCGCCTGCAGCTTTTGCTTCATCACGGATAAGCTGTGACTGCTTCTGTGCTTCAGCCAGAATCTTTTGTATCTGGGCTGCCGTTTCGGCCTTAACATCATTTACCACTTCATTTACCTTATCCTTTACCGTTTCCGTAACCTGATTTTTCAAATCCTCCACTGCATCATTCACGTTTTTCTTTATATCTGTAGTAATAGTTGGCTTGGAATAAGTTCCCCCAATTTTAGCAGAGACAATAATAGTATTACCGGGGGTAATGTTCAGGCCTTGTTTATTTGCCTTACTTACAAGATTATTTAGCACCCCATTGGCAGCACCGCCAAATAATTCACGGGGAATTTCAAGAACGGCATCATAACCGATGGTCTTGTCAAGGGCATTCCAGCCGCTCATTGTCATTTTTATCTTTTCAAAAGTAACCGTATGTGGCTTGAAATAAAGCCTTCCATCAGTAATTGTAATATCTATAGCTGTATGATCAATATTCAAACGTTTGAATTTATCTATTTTCAGTGCATCGGCAATTTTATTCACAGGCTCGAATCCGTTTACCACAACATCATTCAGGCTTAACTGCCCGTATCCGTTCATGGAATTGTAAACAGGTGTCATCGTCCTGTCTAATGCAGATTTCAGTTTGATCTTAGCAGAAACCTTACCGCTGCATTTTTCTGCCACAGGAGCCAGTTTCTGCACTGTGACAAAAGTCTTGAATGTCTTTGGTATATTAAGGTTTCCGGCATCCAGATTGAAATCTATTTGCGGATCGGTTTTCTGTGTACTGTATGCCCCGCTTACAGCAAGGGTTCCGTCGAGGATATTCATTTTCAGATTTTCCAGTGTAAGTTTTCTGTCAGCTATCTTTACAATACCATTGACATTGGACATATCCATTTTATCATACAATACCCTGCCAAATGTGGAGTTCAGATAAAAATCCAAATTAGCCGGCACTTCAATTACAGATAAAGAGCTGCTTTCTTCTGTTGTCGTTTGCGTAGCAGAAGTTGCCGGTGTCGTCTCCCCTGTCATAAATTCATTGATGTCCAGCAGACGGGAAGTACTTTCAAATCTGCCTTTCAGCAATTCATCCCTGAAAATATAGGAAAGAAGGTTATCTAACCGGCCTTTGGCTGATAAATCGGAACGACCTATTTTCAGGCTGCACGATGGCATTTCCACAAACTGAGGAGAAAACAAAAGCCTAAGGTCATTGATAACAACCGATTGTTTAATATCTTTACTTTTATAGGTCATGCCAGAAACAGATATTTCACCCTTTGCCTGGAACTCCTCATACTTTTCCTTTTCAACAGATGATAATTTCCCTTTCAGGCTCACATCAGCATTAAGTTTTCCGCTCAATTCATCACCCGTTTCAAGAGGATAAAAATCTTTCACCTCACCCAGGTTCACTTTGATTTTAACAGTTCCATCAATATTTGGATCGGAAACCGGTGTTGAAATATGCATCACAATATCAGCAGGATTTGTTCCCATTTCAAAATGCAGCTTCTTAATGTCGATGATGGTATGATCAGGCTTACCATCAGCATTGCTGGCTTTTACATTCAGGTTAATATTGGTTACCGATTTGGGCAGCGAAGGATATTTGAACATGGCATTTTCGACCAGAAGGTAAATTGCAAAAGCAGGGATAGACTTTTCATTATAGGTCCCTTTTGCGTAACCATCCAGTGCCAGGCTGCCCTTAGTTTCAATTTTATCAAAATCCTTCATGTATATAGCAGGTATTAATGATAGTATATTGCTGAAATCCGTCTTTTTTGTTTTAAATTTCATATCCATATCGATATCATCCTTTGGCATGGCAATCCAGCCGTCAAAAGCAAGAAAAAGGTCGTTCAGGCGGAATTCATTTTCTTTCAGAGTATATTTTGAATTTTTCAAATCTGCATCAATATCCGCTTTTAAGTCCACACTGGCTTTTTTCAGATAGGGAATCCCTGCGTATGAAAAATTCAGTGTATCAATACTTGTCTTTGTATATAACGAAGTGAAATCAGCTGTCAGGTCGCCTTTAAGGGTATGGTTCAGATTGATGGCTTTGATATGCATGTTGGACTCTTCATCATCAAAAGTCAGAACAGCATTGCTTATATTTAATTTATCAATAGATAATTTAAAAGAGGACGGTTGGGCTTCCGTTTTTGTTTTAACAGTATCAGCGGAAGGTTTCATAATATCCCAGTTTGCCTTTCCGTCTTTCAGAATTTTTAAATGAACTACCGGATTATCAAGTGATATTCTGTTTATTTTATACTGGTCGCCACTGATAACACTGAATAACCCAATAGTAAGCCTGAGCTTTTTCACATCGGCGAGGGTATCGCCTTTAAATTCATTTAGTCCGGCGATTGTCAGATTATCAAGCCCTAATGTAAAATCAGGAAAATTGCGAAATAATGAAAGATGATAATCTTTGAAGTCAACCGTTGCATTAATCTGTTTGTTGATTTCCGTTTTAACGGCTTCAACAATCTGCTTTTTAAAAATTACAGGTAGTATTATTGCCAATACTATTAAAAGGGCAACAAAAATCCCTAATCCCTTAGCAATACCTTTAATGATTTTTCCGGATTTCATTTTATTACAGATTTATTTTTAAATTTTAACGTATTAAACTGTAAATCGAACCTATTTATTGAATAAAGGTATAAATATTTCAGGGTATACACAAAATAAAATCATACAGGGGGTGAATTTACAAATATTAATGTGTAATTTTGCCGTGAAAAGCAGGAATTTCATGGAAAAGCGCTGGGTACTTAAGCAATTAGGTAATAAAGAACTGATTGAGCAATTGGCAAAAGATTTAAATGTTTCTTTTCCAATTGCTAATTTATTGTACCAGCGTGGAATAACGACTTTTAACGAGGCCCGTGATTTTTTTCGCCCTGAAATAAGTCACCTCCATGATCCTTTTCTGATGAAGGACATGGATAAAGCAATAGACCGCATTGAAAAAGCTATTGCGAACAAGGAAAAAATGTTGATTTATGGCGATTATGACGTTGATGGAACATCTGCTGTAGCCTTAGTGTATTCTTTTCTAAAAAATTACTATTCCGATATTGATTTTTATATCCCCGACCGGTATATTGAAGGATACGGCATCTCCATAAAAGGCATTGATTATGCTCACGAAAACAATATGAAGCTGATTATTGCTTTAGATTGTGGCATTAAGGCTGTTGAAAAAATTGAATATGCCAACAGCAAGGGAATAGATTTTATTATTTGCGATCACCACAGGCCAGGTAGTGAAATCCCAAAAACAGCTGCCGTACTTGATCCCAAACGCCCCGATTGTGAATATCCCTATAAAGAACTCTCCGGCTGCGGCATCGGGTATAAACTTATCCAGGCATTTGCCAGAAGAAGGAATATCAGCGAAAAGGAGCTTTTCAAATACCTAGACCTCGTTACGGTGAGCATTGCCTCAGATATTGTTCCTATTACCGGTGAAAACCGGATACTGGCTTTTTACGGATTAAAACTTATAAATTCCAATCCTCGTCCGGGCATTGAAGCCGTACTGCAAAGCAGCGGCGTAAAACGCATTAAGGAATCCACTGATGATTATAACTCATTGATCTTTTCCAGGCAACTCAATATTAATGATCTTGTCTTTTTGATCGGCCCCAGAATCAATGCTGCCGGACGTATCGAAAACGGGCGTGACTCAGTTACGCTTCTTATTGCCGATAACATGAAAGATGCCCTGGAAATTGGCATTCAGATCGACAACTATAATACCGAACGACGAACATTGGATACCCAGACTACTATTGATGCCATCGAAATGATCAAAGCTTCCAAAAGCCTTTTAGAAAGCAAATCTACTATTGTCTACCAACCTGACTGGCATAAAGGCGTTATTGGAATTGTAGCCTCACGCCTTACAGAAGTTTATTACAGGCCAACAATTGTATTTACAGATTCAAATGGGCTGATTTGCGGATCGGCGCGCTCAGTAAAAGATTTTGATATCTACGATGCCATTGATGCCTGTAGCGACCTCCTGGAACACTTCGGCGGTCATAAATATGCGGCAGGCCTTACCATAAAGCGCGAAAACCTGAGCGTGTTCCGGAAACGCTTTGAAGAAATAGTCAGCGCTACATTAACAGAAGACATGCAAATCCCTGAAGTTGAGATTGATGCAGAGATTGATTTGCGCCAGATAAATCCCAATTTTTACAAGATAATAAAACAGTTTTCGCCGTTCGGCCCCGGAAACATGTCCCCGGTATTTAAAACAACCGGCGTTGTTGATTTTGGTAACGCAAGGCTTGTAGGCAAGAATGAAAAAAATCATTTAAAACTTTCCATAACCTATCCTGAGATTTCTTTGCCGCCCTTTTCGGCCATAGGTTTTCAATTGGGCGAGTTTTATGATTACATCAGGGAAGGAAATTCATTTGATATTTGTTATCATATCGAAGAAAATGAATGGAATGGCAATACTTCCCTGCAGCTTAACATAAAAGACATTAAAAAGCCGGACCCCGACCTAAACTGATTCCTCTCAGTAAAATCCCTGAATTTGTTTCCAACGCTTATGTGACCATAACCAATAAGGTGGATCTCTCAGTATTGTTTTTTCAAGCAGGTCAATATAGGTTTTCATAATATATCCATACTCGCACTCACGCGGCATATCCGTGATTTTAACAAGATGCAGCTTATATCTTCCCCTTTTTATTCGCTGAAAATCTGCATAAACAACAACATAATCGTATTCAACTGCATACTTTTCAGCACCAAACAAAAAATCAGTTTCTTTATTAAGAAATTTAACATGTATCCCTTTCTTTGACCCACCCGGATATTGATCCGAAAGAAAAAGGCTGGCAGTAAGCTCATTTCGGTCCTTGTTAAATTCATCTTTAATATTCCTGGCATTGATAATTTTCATACCAAAGCGGCTCCGGCGGGCATTGGTAAGTTTATTCATCACCTCATTGGATAGAGGCTTTCCCACACCAATTGCCCAGTGCGGAAAAAGAATATTCATGGAATATATCAGGTACTCCCAATTACAATAATGAGCTGACATAAAAATCACACTCCTTTTCTCCTGGAAATATTGTTCCATGATCTCAGGATTATCGCATGTAATCCTTGCCAACAGGTTCTTTTTGCTGATAGTAAAACACTTAACCGATTCTAAAAATACATCGGCCAGAAACCTGTAAAACTGCCATGCAATTTTATTAATATCTGTATAATCAGGAAGGCTGTTTTCAAGATTTTTAAATACAACCTTTTTACGATACTTTATAATATAAAATAACACGAAGGCAAGAAAATCCGACAGCAGGTATAACATCCAAAATGGCAGTAATGAAAATAAAAGCAAATGAAAGAATAAAATATAACTTAGAATTTTAATTACTGTTTTCTTCATCTCTTTCTACCGTTTAAAACATCAGTAATTCTTTCTAAATATTTCTTGCATGAGCTAATTGCGGGATCAATGCCGGATCTTTCTCAACGGCATTGCCGACAACGATCATATCCGCTCCTGCCTGATATATTTTTTTCGCCTTCACGGGAGAATCAATGCCTCCGCCAATAATCAACGGTACCGAAATATTTTTTTTAACCTGTTCAATCATAGATATACTCACAGGTTTTCCGGCACCACTTCCTGCATCAATATATATCATCTTCAATCCAAGCATTTCACCGGCCATGGCCGTGCACACGGCGATATCATCTTTATAATAAGGGATAGGAAGCGTATTGCTCATATATGAGGCGGCAGTTGGATGCCCGCTGTCTACCAGTATATAGCCCGTCGGAATTATTTCTAATGATGTGCGACGCAAATACGGCGCTGCTATCACATGCTTTCCAATCAGCATCTCGGCATTACGGCCCGAAATCAGTGATAAAAACAAAATTGCATCAGCATCTGGATTAATCTGCATTGTATTGCCCGGAAAAATGATCACAGGTATTGCAGATGTTTCCTTCATTACCGAAATACATTTTTTCATAGTATCGTTGGTGATCAGGCTACCGCCGATAAAAAAATAATCTACGCCGGCGTCTTCGGCCATAACCGCAATTTTCTCAACCGTCCTGACTGAAGATTTGTCGGGGTCAATAAGTATGCACAAGAGTTTTTTTTCTTTGGCCTTACTGCTTAAAATATTCTGATAGATTTTCATTTTCAGCAAATCTTCATAAATTTTAGCAAATATACACAAACCTGTTATAAAACAATGAATTTATGAGGGTTTCACAAAGGCATGCCTATGGTCTGCTTGCAGACCTGTTTTGCGGTTTTGAGAGCGGATAACAAAAGACAAAAAATTTATTGGGAAAATTATTTTATAAAAGGAAAGAATAAAAATCTCTTGGAATTATCCAATTACATATGACAGAAAAAAATCCGAAATTTTCTCAAAAAAGACATGAAATTCAACAGTTTTTTTTCCACTTTGAAGCGAAGCTTTTATTTCGCCTTCTGAAGTATAATTGAACGGCTGAAGTTTTATCTGCTTTTTAAAATCATAATAGTCATTTCCATAAATTTTAAAGAGCGCTTCCTTGGCCGTCCAGCAAATGGTAAGATGCTCAAGAAAATTAGTCTTATCAATGAATTTCTCTTCAGAATTTGAAAGAAATCGTGACGAAACCCGTTCAATTCTTTTACTTGTTTTTTCAATATCAATTCCAACGGCTGTATCAGGGCTGATTATAACTGCCGAATAATCCCCCGAATGAGTTATTGAAACATGCTTACTTTTTACATCGTCCATCAAATAGGGCTTTCCAAAATTTGTGTAATGAACCTGAAAAGTATCTCCGGACAGTTTATTAATTAATATCCTGTAACTCAACCATTGCTTTTTACGTCCTTCATGCCGGTATGAATCCAGCACCTGCCGGTCTTTATCCGAAAGATCTATTTCTGACAATAAGTCCTCAATATTTTCTGTAATATGCCATACCCCAATAATAGTATGGTTACTAAACTGCTTTGTGTATATTACCGGCATATTTTTTAATTTTAATAAAAATAGCAAAAGTGCATTTATATTTTGGCCAGCTTATTAAAATCAGCTGATCATTCCCCATGAGCCCTTTCGCTTATTTTCTTTTATTATAAAATCTCTTACAGGCTTGTTACCTATCGATTCCAACTCGGGATCACGCTCAAGCATCTCCATCGCAACATGACGTGCATACCGTAAAATTTTTTCATCAGCAACCAGGTCGGCAATGTGCAGGTCGGTGATGCCGCTTTGCTGCAAGCCCTCAATATTTCCCGGGCCTCTGAGTTTAAGGTCCAGTTCTGCAATCCTGAATCCGTCGTTGGTTTCAAGCATTGCTCCTATGCGTGCCCGGGCATCACTTGAAAGCTTATCGGAAGTCATCAGCAGGCAAAATGACTGGTCGGCCCCTCTCCCCACCCTGCCGCGCAATTGATGTAATTGCGACAGCCCAAACCTTTCGGCATTCTCAATGATCATTACAGAGGCATTGGGAACATCAACGCCCACTTCGATGACGGTAGTAGCAACCATAATCTGTGTCTCACCTTTGACAAAACGGGCCATTTCATAATCTTTCTCCTTTGTTTTCATTTGCCCGTGCACAATACTCACTGCATAGTCGGGCAACGGGAAATCGCGTACAATGGCATCATACCCTTCCATAAGATGTTTCAGGTCAAGAGTTTCAGATTCATGAATCAATGGATAAACAATATAAACCTGCCTGCCCGTTTTAATTTGTTCCCTTATAAAGCTAAATACCTTCAACCTGTTTGAATCCCCAAAATGAAGCGTTTTAACGGGTTTCCGGCCAGGAGGAAGTTCATCCAGCACGGACACATCCAAATCACCATATAGAGTCATCGCCAAAGTCCTGGGAATAGGCGTTGCCGTCATAACCAGAATATGCGGCGGAAAACTCCCCTTCTCCCAAAGTTTTGCCCGCTGGGCCACACCAAACCTGTGTTGCTCGTCAATAACGGCCAAACCCAGGCTTTTAAACTTTACCACTTCCTCTATCAATGCATGTGTCCCCAATAATATTTGTGTTTCACCATTAATTAAACTCTCAAGAATTTTCTTCCGTTCAACACTTTTTGTTGAGCCTGTCAATAGCTTCACATGTATTCCAAGTTGTTGTAAAAAGTTTTTTATGGTATTGTAATGCTGTGTGGCCAGGATCTCGGTAGGAGCCATGATGCATGCCTGATATCCATTATCGAGTGCGATCAGCATACACATTAGCGCAACCACTGTTTTGCCGCTTCCGACATCGCCCTGCAACAAGCGGTTCATTTGCTGTCCGGAACCCATATCTCTTCTGATTTCTTTTATGACTCTTTTTTGGGCACCGGTGAGGTTATATGGCAATACATGATGATAAAAATCATTAACATATTTCCCGACACTATTAAAAGTAAAGCCGGATATTTTTTTATTCCGGTAAAGTTTTAATTTTACAAGCCTTAGCTGAATAAAGAATAACTCCTCAAATTTAAGCCTGCCTTGTGCTTTTTTAAGCGATAAATTATCGTGAGGATAATGTATATTAAAAATAGCCTCCTCGCGTGAAACCAGGTTAAGCTTAGTTATTATTTCCCCAGTTAGGTTTTCCGTAATTTTTCCGGCGGCATCCTCAAGTGCTTTATACACTATCTTGCTGATTCCCTTACTGTCTAATCCTTTTGCTTTAAGTTTTTCAGTTGATGCGTAAACGGGGTAAAACCTGCGTTTGCTTTCACCTGTATCATCATAATTAACGGTGTCTATTTCCGGGTGGGTAATATTGAGTTTGCCATTAAAAATTGTCTGTTTGCCAAAAACAATAAAATCCAATCCGGGTTGAACTTTATCTTTAAGCCATTTCACCCCGTTGAACCACACCAGTTCAATTTCGCCTGTTTCATCTGCCAGACGTGCAACCAACCTTGCATTTCTTCCCATTCCGGCAATTTCAACTTTCCTGATTCTTCCTTTGATCTGAACATAAGGCTGGTTTTCATTTATGTCCGATATTTTATGAAAAACGGTTTTATCAACATAGCGGAAAGGGAAATACATTAATAAATCACCAATGGTGAAAATATTTAATTCTTTTTTCAGAAGATCCGAGCGGGCCGGGCCAACGCCTTTACAAAACTCCACTGGAGTATCCCAGAAATCGTGCAACATGAAAAGAGTTTTCACAAAAATAAAAAAACCCCGGTGTTTTACCGGGGTTTTTTACAATTTTAATATTCCCAAAGGTCATGTTCTTTTATGAACAACTCATCTTTGATACGCTCTGCTTCAAGCAGGCCATCCATTCCCTTTGCATATTGATAAATTCTCCTGTCAAAAACATTGCTTTCTTTATAAATGTAACTGCCAAATAAACGTTTAAAGAAAACATCTTCATAGGTTCTACGTTCGGCATCATTCCATTTATTGTACACTTCATTCTTAGCAAATAATTTGCGGCATTCCGGAAAATACACCCAGAATAATGGCTTGTAACCTTTAGGTTCGCCAAATTCATCATATTCTTCCATGTAAGGGCACAAACCGATAATGCGTACATCCATTACAGAACGCTGTTTATCAAAGAACCAATCTTCCTTGACCCTTAATAAATAAACATCAGACGTATTGAATGGGTTACTTATTACACTATCATAAGTATCATACGGGGGAGTCAGCCTGGTCATAGTCATGGTATCCTGCCTGTCGAGTGTTTTCGTAATTTCAGCAGGTGTCAGTGGTGTTAAAAACTCTTCATTATCGGTAGTATAAGCAGTGATGGTATTTTCCTTGACAATTGCATTATAAAGTATTTGCATCAGGCTTTTTCGGCCCTGTTGTTCCTGGATAGGATAATACAACGGCAAATTTATTTTTTGCCTCATATCTATAACCCTCCATATCCGCTTTGACCACATAACATCTGCCTCGCGTAAAGAGGTATAAGGAATAGGCTCACGATTCTCGGTGTTTAATTTATTATAAACACCATCAAGGGGTGGCTTGCCAATGTTATTCTGTGTATATGCGGCATGTTGCACAGTTAGCAAAACTGTCATTAATGCTATAACACCAAATACTTTTTTCATATTTATACCTCCTATAGAGCGTTTAACCAATTTTTAAAGCTATTGAACTTAAGCTGCGGTTTGTTCCGTCGGGGCCTTTGGCTTTAATATCTTCAATATATACTTTTTGTCCTTTAGTTGCTTTATTCAACATGGTTACCATTTGCGAAGTAAATTTGGAACTGCTTGATTGCAGTGAAATAAGGTCACCCGCCTGGCTCATGGTTAAGGTAAAGCTTGTAATCAGAAAATAGGCATCAAATTCAAAACCATCCATCCTGGGAATTACGCCACCTGCAGCCAATAACGTTCCTTTTGGAATAATACCACCACTAACATTACCAACATAAGGTACAGGGTTAGGAACACGTTTACACCTGAATTTCATGGAGCCCATTGAACGGGATGTGTTTCCCATCTTAGCGCTGACATTAACCGTGGCTTCACCCTGTTGAGATACTTTTACCGTGTACAAACCATTGCCTGTTTTGGTAATTGATCCACCGCCACCTGAAATTGTTGCAGAAACCTGCTCGTTCGAGGCACCGGGTACCGAAATAGAAACAGGGTTGTCAAGGCCTATATAAAATACATTCATTTTGGTAGGTGATATGGTTGCGGAAGGTGTTCCAACAACATACTCACTTTCAAATGGATACATTTTCTCTACACCGTCAGCACCTTTTACTTTGATAAGTCCTGCATATTTTTTAACTCCAGCGCCGCCTGCGGGGAGTTTTAATTTACCCACACCAGCTACACCTTCGATGTCTGCATTCATAATACCACTTACAGTATTGGTATTAGAATCAACTGATGCACCAATTATAATCTGAGGGGACTGTTTGGTATCATAGGCGGCTACAAAAATATCGGCTTCATAAGTTTCACCTGTAAGGATATAATTGCTTTTTGCTACGACTTTTGCACCAATCTTGTCAAATTTAAAATCTTCCAAAGTAACTGATGAAAGTAATTGGTTTACCACATCAAATTCAGCGTTTTTCACTTCAGCAATCAGTTTGTTTAAAATAACAATATCTGCAGCCATGATCGTATTATAAAAATTATGCATTTCCCATGTCTGCTCCCTGCCGTTGGAACTATGATAAGGTCCTTTGAAATCAAGGCCTAAATTCATTGTAGAACGATACTTGACATCAATCAGGTTCATCATATTTGTCTTAAACTGTTCCAACTTGCCTTTCAATTCAGAAGCTTTAGCTCCCTGACCGGTCTCACT
>CAZVKJ010000078.1:0-11733 GCA_964626855.1 uncultured Bacteroidales bacterium | reverse complement strand
ACTATTCGTTCTTTCTCTGACAAAACAATAGAAAAAGAAAAACTTGATTACATTCTGGAATCCGGACGTGTTGCTCCATCAGCATGCAATAAACAGCCTCAAAGGATTATTGTTGTTCAAAATAAAAAGAACATTGAGAAAGTGCAGAAATCATACAAAACTTTTGGTTCTAAATGCGTCATGATTATTTGCAGAGATGAAAGAGAAGCATTGGTCAGACCATTTGATGATAAATGTTCCGGCGATTTAGACATTGGGATTGTAACAGACCATATGATGTTAGCAGCACGGGAAAAGGGAATCGGAAGTGTGATGGTCGGATTATTTGATCCACGGATCATAAGAAATGAATTTGATTTACCTGATTACATTCAGCCAACTGCTTTATTAATCCTGGGATATCCCAAAGAAAGTTTTTTGGATGCAAACAGACATCTGACACAGCGAAAACCAATCAACGAAACTGTGATGATGGAAAAATATATTGAATAAAAATGAACAAATAACTAGCGCCAGACTGGTTGTGTAACAGCCACTTTCAACTACGCACAACTAGTAGATCGTAATTATAAAAAAGAATGGCAAATTCATGAAATTGCCCGTTGGCTGCAAGTATGCAAAATAACCGCTGTGCATCCTTCGGGATGCATCAGGGTTAAAAACAATCCCACACACATCGCAGCACATTTGCAAACCCACACATGCCAATGCACAAACCCACGGTTTGTAAATAGTTACAATTTTAATCATTCCTTTTCCCAAAAAAGTTCCGGACAGCTTGCATAAAAGCTTTGGTTGCTTCAGTTTGGTATTTATCTTTTTTCCATATCATATACAACTTTGCATTGAAAGCAGGCCCCTTCCATTTTAATTTAATTAAAGAACCGTTTGATAATTCCTGCTCAACAGCGATTCCTGGTAATAAAGCTATGCCTGTACAACCCGTTAACAACATCTTTTTCAAAGCCTCAGGACTATTTACTTCAATTGTTTTATTTAACTTCACACTAGCTTCAATAAGCATTTTCTCAAAAATCATCCTGTAACTGCAATCCGACTTTGAAAGCAATAATGTTTTATCGTGAAAATCGGTAACAGTAATTGCCTTTCCCATAAAATTATCATTCTGTGGGTTTACAACAAATACCAATTCACTTTGGTTAATTCTTCAACATACAAAAGTTTTTCATTAAAATTATCACAAAAAAGAAAGGCTATATCTATTACCCCTGCATTAAAAATATCATACACATTATACCCCACACATCCATCAAAGTCAAAACCAATATTTGGAAATTTTATTTGGAATTCTTTTATGATAGGAGGTAAATAATAAGCCGCAACAGAATGAGGCGTTTTTATGATAAGGTTTCCTGTCGTTTCATCCAACTCCTTAAAATTGTTTACTATCTCATTTTCAAGATTAAGTAAGCGCTGGGTATATTTAAGCAACTTCACCCCTGATGGAGTCAGAGAAATTTTATTCCCTGATCGGATAAACAATGTAACTCCCAAACTATTTTCTAACGACTGAATTTGCGATGAAACAGTCGATTGAGCATAATTCAGCACTTTAGCAGCTTTATTAAAACTTAATAAGTTTGCTACCACCTGAAATGTCTTTAATTCTCTAAATTCCATTACTATCTAAATTTGCGATTGAAGCTATCGAAAAATACCGTTTTAATTTAATAATCCGATTGCTTTACTTTGCAAAAGTAATTAAAAACTTAAAATTTGCTAATATGAGAAAGTTATTATTTGTACTGTTTTTTGCGAATGTATGTACTTTTGCTTACTCGCAGGAATCAGATGAGAATCAAATTCTTAAACCAGTCATTACATTTTCCGAGGCTATATATGACTTCGGAAGCATTATCGAAACCGATGGAAAAGTAAGTCACACCTTTGAAGTAACCAACACAGGTAAAGCTGTTTTATTGATTACAAATGTGCAAGGCTCTTGTGGCTGTGCTGTATCAGAATGGAGTAAAACACCAATTGCACCAAGGGAAAAAGGTTATGTTAAAGTAACCTATAATCCCGAAAATAGACCTGGGGTATTTAACAAAACTATTACCGTCAAAAATAATTCTACCGAAAACACCGTGGTATTAATTATCAAAGGAAATGTTGTCCGAAAAGAAAATAATTAGAATAATTATGCAATCTATGATGAACGGCAAGACTTTTTGGAGTTTAAAACTCATAAATCAGTATTTAACTTAAACTTTAAAGAAATGAAAAAAATATATTTTTTCATGTTTACCATGCTATTTGCAATGGAATTGTGCTATTCACAAAACAATCAAAGCAGTACAGTTAATACTCCTGACACTGCTCAGTCACTCATGACTATTCAGCAACTTATAAAAGATGCACGCGAGGGTGTTGATTTTATTGGTAATGACGAACTAATACAACGCATTAATGCTAATCCGAAGCTTGTTTTAATTGATGTGCGCGGTAAAGATGAATACGACGCAGGACATCTTAAAGGAGCAACATGGTTAGATCGGGGTGTTGTAGAATTTACATTAGCTCGTACTTTAAGAGATCCAAATGCAGAAATAATTGTCTATTGCTTAAAAGGAAACCGTTCGGCCTTAGTAGTCAAAACCCTAAAACGAATGGGTTATAAAAATGTAAAATCCCATATAGGTCTCGAATATTGGATTGATGCAGGTCTTTCTATCTATAATTTTCTGGGAGAAATAAAAAGTATTAAACTGCGAGAACTTAATGCAGCAACCAATCCTGTTGATTTTTATTTAGATAAGAAATAAAGATACCACAGATTCTAATATAAAGACTCAGTTGTGCAACGGACACTGCAAACTTCGCACAACTAGAACTTCGAACAACTAGTGGATCGTAGTGATAAAAAAAGAAGGGCAAATTCATGAATTTGCCCTTCTTTTTTTATGAAAACCTTTCTGTATTATTTTTTCTTTGCTGATTTCTTTACAGCAGGTTTTTTTGCTGCGGCTTTTTTAGCAGCAGGTTTTTCCGCTTTTCCGAATTTTATGGATGCCTGTGCAGCAGCAAGGCGTGCTATAGGAACGCGGAATGGTGAACAGCTTACATAGCTTAATCCTGTTTTAAAGCAGAATTCTACTGATGCAGGGTCGCCGCCCTGTTCGCCGCAGATACCTACTTTGAGGTCGGGGCGTGTGGCGCGGCCTTTTGCTACAGCCATCTGAATAAGCTGGCCGGTACCTTCCTGGTCGATGGTCTGGAATGGGTCTGCCTTTAAGATCTTCTGATCCAGGTAGTCATTCATAAATCCGCCGATATCATCGCGGCTGAAACCAAAGGTCATCTGAGAAAGGTCGTTGGTTCCGAATGAGAAGAACTGAGCTGTCTTTGCCATCTGGTCTGCGAGGAGGCAGGCTCTTGGTATTTCGATCATCGTTCCATACAGGTAGCTGATGGATTTTACTTTGAATTTATTGCAAACTTCTTCGTAAACCCTGTCGGCAATTTTCTTGGTAACATCCAGTTCGGCTACTTCGCAGGTAACAGGCACCATGATTTCCGGTTTCGGATGATATCCTTCGTTCAGTAATTCCTGTGTAGATTCGAAAATAGCGCGGAACTGTATTTCGGAAATTTCCGGATAGGTAACGCTTAAGCGAACTCCACGGTGTCCCATCATCGGGTTGTTTTCGTGTAAAGCCTCACCACGTTTTGCGATGTCTGCAACTTTTATGTTTAATTCCTTAGCCAGTTCTGCTTGTTTTTCGTGTCCCTGAGGAACAAATTCGTGCAATGGAGGATCGAGGAGGCGGAATGTAACAGGAAGTTTATCCATAGCTAACAAGGTCGCTTTAATATCTTTCTTCATGTACGGATATAATTCCTTTAAAGCTTTAACACGTTCTTCTTTGGTGTTGCTCAGGATCATTTTACGCAAAGCTAACAACGGTTTTTCAGCTCCGGTGCCATAGAACATGTGTTCTGTACGGAAAAGTCCGATACCTTCTGCACCAAAATCACGTGCTGCTTTTGCGTCGGCAGGTGTTTCAGCATTGGTACGAACGCCCATCAAACGGAAAGTATCAACCATCTTCATGAAATGTTTGAACAATGGATTTTCAGAAGCATCCATGAGTTTTAACGCTTTCTGGTATACGTGTCCTTTTGTTCCATTCAGGGTAACAAAATCGCCTTCTTTTAAAATGATGTCTGTACCTTCAATTTTTGCTGTTTTACTTTTAACGTCAACGTGTAATTTCCCGGCGCCGACGATGCAGCATTTACCCCAGCCACGTGCAACAAGAGCAGCATGTGAGGTCATACCACCGCGGGCGGTAAGGATACCGACAGCAGCACGCATACCTTCAACGTCTTCCGGATTTGTTTCTTCACGGATAAGAATAACTTTTTTCCCTTTACGTTCCCATGCAACGGCGTCTTCGGCGGTGAAAACCAATTGGCCGACAGCAGCTCCGGGGCCTGCAGGCAATCCTTTTACCAAAACAGGAACTTTCTTTTCTTCAGCAGGATCGCAGATTGGATGTAAGAGTTCATCAAGCTGTGCAGGGTCAACGCGTAAAACAGCCGTTTTTTCGTCGATGAGTTTTTCTTTTAACATCTCCATGGCCATATTCAGGGCAGCGGTACCGGTACGTTTACCAACGCGGCACTGCAGCATGTACAATTTTTTCTCCTGAATGGTGAATTCAATGTCGAGCATATCTTTGAAATTCTTTTCTAAGATTGCACGGATTTTCATCAACTCAGCATACGTTTTTGGCATTTGCTCCTGCATGCTGTGCAAATGTTTGTTCTGTTCATTTTTGGTTTCGTCGTTCAGAGGGTTTGGTGTGCGGATACCGGCAACCACGTCTTCGCCCTGAGCATTGATGAGCCATTCGCCATAAAATAAATTTTCTCCTGTTGCCGGGTTACGTGTGAAAGCAACGCCTGTGGCAGAAGTTTCGCCCATGTTTCCGAATACCATAGCTTGTACGTTAACAGCGGTGCCCCAGTCATCGGGAATACCTTCTATGCGACGGTACGAAACAGCTTTTTTACCGTTCCAGCTTTTGAACACAGCTTTGATACCTCCAAACAATTGTTCTTTTGCATCATCCGGAAATTCTTTTCCGATTTCTTTTTTTATTTTTTTCTTGAATTCATCAGCAAGGAATTTCAGGTCTTCAGCAGTGAGTTCAGTATCTTGTTTTACTTTTTTAGCTTTTTTATAATCGTTCAGCATGTCATCAAGTTTCTTACGGATGTCGAGGTCGAGGCCTTCGGCTTTATCCATAACAACATCTGCATACATCATCACCAGTCGTCTGTATGAATCCCATACGAAACGGGGATTATTTGTTTTTTTAATTAATCCGGGGATGGTGGCTGTACACAGACCAACGTTCAGCACGGTGTCCATCATGCCGGGCATTGATTTCCGGGCACCTGAACGGCAGGATAATAACAATGGGTTGTTGGCGTCGCCATATTTCATTCCCATTTCGTTTTCGATTTTTTTCATTCCTGCCCAAACTTCATCATATAATGATTTAGGTAATTGACATTTGTTGTCGTAATAATCGGTGCAGCATTCGGTGGTGATCGAAAATCCCGCTGGAACAGGTAATCCCAGGTTAACCATTTCTGCAAGGTTAGCGCCTTTGCCTCCAAGCAGGTTTTTCATATCAGCTTTGCCTTCAGCTTTTTTTCCTCCAAAGTAGTAAACATACTTTTTGCTTTTTGTAGCCATTTTATTTTTTCCTCCTGTAATATTGTGATTTGATAATACTTATTTATTAATTTGGGAGCAAAGGTAAAATATTTTTCTATCTGAGTTTTAAGAAATAAAAAAAAAGCCGGATTTTCGTCCGGCTTTTCAACAGTATATCTGTATTATTTTTTGTTTATGTATTCATTCAGCTCATCAATTGAACTCTCAAAAGTGAAAGCATCATTGAGTTTATAATAATTTCCCTGGTCGAATACGCGGTTGTATGCAAACTTGGCAAAGTCGAGTCTTGTGGCTTCAAAGGAGAACAGGTTCATGATATCCCTTACC
This sequence comes from uncultured Bacteroidales bacterium, assembly GCA_964626855.1. Taxonomy (GTDB): domain Bacteria; phylum Bacteroidota; class Bacteroidia; order Bacteroidales; family CAIWKO01; genus CAIWKO01. The sequence continues at coordinate 5,693 of CAZVKJ010000078.1, read as the reverse complement.
TGTGCGCAAAGCATGCAGTTTGATCCTAATATTTGTTTTGCAATGGTCAGTTTGCTGTCTTCAAAATCTTTTGAGGATATAGATCCTTTGGCAGATTGAAAATCGGCTTCCGACATTGGCCAGGGGCAACCCATCGGGCCGTTGTATCCTTGCATGATGTAATGATCAGAGGCAGGATGATGATTGACAGGAGGGGTATCTATACCTGAAGAACTTGATGTTGTTGTAGTCGTTGTAGTGGTGGTAGTGGTGGAGGAAGTGCCTGAAACACCGGCAGGAACTCCATTTATCGACATGCTCACGTTGATACGTTCACCGGTTACGGGGTCAACGGCATTAATACTCATTGAACCGCCATCGGCTGAAACACTTCCTGTGGTTACATCTGAAGATACACCTGAACTTACCGTGGTAGTAGTTTGTGTTGTTTTGGTAACCGTAGGTCTTTCAACCAGCAACAGGGGTGCAGAATATTGTGCCGGAGGAGCGGCTGCAACTTCATCATAACTTGAAAGCCTCAACACATAATTGCCCTGTTTATCTTTTTTTATCTGGTAATTTGCACTTACATAATTTCCATCAACATCTTTGGTGAAAATGGATTTATCAATAGCCGGCAGGTTGCTGTTTTCAAATATCACCCTGATTTTATAATTCGGCGCATTCAAGCCGGTAACTTTGACATTGGTTTCGGCATTTTCGTTTTGTTTGATACCGTTTACAATCAACCAGAATTTATCACCTTCCATATTAAATACAGAGAAGTCTGATTGTGCATACATTTTAAAGGTAAAAGCCATAATGAGCAGGCCAAAGAGTAGAATCTTTTTCATAGGTCGCGTTTTTTTAATGATTAATAATAAATTTTTTTCAGAGAAGTGAAGCCCTCAACAAGTAGTGTGCCAAAAAATATTTTTAAAAAATTTATTTCAGGATGTAGTCTCTGATCAATTCCCGGAAAATAAACAATGATTTGATATTTTTGGTAATATTAGCCCGGAGTATGGCGCCTTCCCATGAATAAATAATCAGTTTGGCCAGTTTTTCCACGTCCTGAGAACGCTCAATTTCACCGGATCTTCGGGCCTGGTAAAGGCAGGTTATGTGAATTTTCCTAATTTCCTGAAAATAATTATCAACGGTTTCAGTAATCTTTTTGTTTTTATCGCCTAAATCATGTTGTAAATTGGATGCAAAATTCCCATATACCGAACCGCCATAATTGGTATAACTGTCAATATAATCAGAATAAAGCTTAATAATCCGTTGCTTTGGCGATATCATGCTGTCGCTGAGTGTTTTGTCTATCCTTCTGAGTGTAATATTCGAATAGTATTCAAGCACTTCCAAAGCAAAATCTTCTTTATTCTTGAAATAATAATAAAATGAACCCTTAGGTATTTTAAGGTTGTTTACAATTTCATCAATACTGGTTGACTGATAGCCTTTTTTGCGCATCAGTTTATATCCTTCACGAATAAGGAGTCGGCGTTTAATTTTACTTTTTTTCATTCTGTTCAAAAATTATAACAATATTAAATAAACTTAAAATTTAATATATTTTTAGCAAAAATAAAAAAATTTATTAAACTACAATATTTTGTAGAAAATAGTTTTAAACAACAATTGAAACTATAAATCCAATGTAATATGTCGAGATTTTTTATAGTTTTGCAAAAAAATATTTTTATGAGCAAATTCATAGGTATCAGGCACGAGGATAAATATTTGATGGAACGCCGTGCCCCATTAACGCCCAGGCATATCGAAAGGTTAATACAGCATTATAAACTTGATTTTGTTGTGCAAACATCTGACAAACGAATATTTTCCGACGATGAATATTTAAATGTTGGTGCAAAAGTAGCAAAAGATCTGAAAAAATGCGATATTATTTTAGGCATCAAGGAAATACCTGAAGATTTTTTTGAACGGGAAAAGACATATGTGTTTTTTTCGCATGTTATAAAAGGGCAGTCCTATAATATGCCGATGCTGCGAAAGATGATGGAGCTAAAATGTAACCTGATCGATTATGAAAAAATTGTTGATGAGCAGGGTAAGCGTTTGATCTTTTTTGGAAGGTATGCCGGTTTGGCCGGGATGATCAATACCATGTGGGCGCTCGGGCTGAGGTTGAAGGAACTGGGAATTGAAAACAAACTTACAAAGTTGAAACAATCACACAAGTATAATTCGCTTAAAGAAGCCAGGGATATTATTTCAGATATTGGACAGAGGATTTCTGAAAACGGCCTCATAGAAGGGATGAAACCTTTTGTTGTGGGATTTACAGGTTATGGCAATGTGTCAAACGGGGCGCAGGAAATTCTTGGCCTCTTGCCCGTAAAGGAAATTTCCGCCGAAAAACTTCTGACCTTAAAGAGCAGGCATCATCTGCCAAACAATATTATATATAAGGTGGTTTTTAAGGAAGATGATATTTATGAACATAAACAGGGCAAGGAGTTTGACCTGCATGATTTATATGCCAATCCGCAGGATTATAAAAGCAAGTTCGAGCAGTATGTTCCGCATCTGTCGGTGCTGATGAACTGTATGTATTGGGACAGCAGGTATCCGCGGATACTGACAAAAGAATGCCTGAAAAAAATATATGCCAAGGGGCAGCCCAGACTCACGGTGATCGGAGATATTACTTGCGATCCTGACGGCTCTATCGAATGTACGCATGACGGAACTCATATTGAGGATCCGATATTTGTTTATGATCCTCTTACCGATACCTATAAAATGGGGCACAAAGGTAATGGAGTCCTGGTGATGGCTGTTTCTATTCTGCCGAGCGAATTGCCCCGTGATTCTTCATATTCATTTGGTGATATGCTGAGCAGCTTTATTAAACCTATTGCCAATGCCGATTATGATATGACTTTTGAGGATCTTGACCTGCCCAGGGCGATAAAGAAAGGTATGATACTACATAAAGGTGAATTTACGCCGGATTACAAGTACCTCGAGAAATACGTAAATAAAGATTAGCCTTTTAGGTAGCGATCAATTTCTGCAGCTGCTTTCTGCGATGCTCCGGCACTGCCCAGAATTTTTTTCAGTTCGGAATATTCACTTTTTAAATGGCTTGCATAGGTTTGATCATTTAGCAATTTACCGAGTTCCTTTATCAGTTCGTTTTTATTCAGGTCATTTTGAATAAGTTCTGTAACGATCTTCTTATCCATGATCAGGTTGACCAGGGAAATATATTTTACCTTGATAACCATCTTAGCTATCTGGTATGAAAACCAGGAACCTTTATAGCAAACCACTTCTGGGACATCAAATAATGCTGTTTCGAGGGTGGCTGTGCCTGAAGTTACCAGGGCAGCAGAAGCATTCATCAGCAGATCATATGTTTTATTGAAAACAATTTTAATGTTGTCATTGCTGATAGCTTCTTTGTAGAATCCGGGATTTATGGAAGGCGCTCCTGCAATAACAAACTGAAACCCTTTGAAATCATCACATACCGAAAGCATTATTTTCAACATGCCGGAAATTTCCTGTACGCGGCTACCAGGTAGCAAAGCGATAATGGGCTCATCGCTAAGGCTATTATCGCGCCTGAAATTGAAACAGGAATTATTCTTTTTATATTCTTCAACGGCATCCAGCAGCGGATGTCCGACAAATTCAGCATCATAATCAAGACGTTTGTAAAACTCCTTTTCAAAAGGCAATATGACCAGCATTTTGTTGACAGTTCTTTTTATTTTATGAACACGTGATTGTTTCCATGCCCATATCTGCGGCGAGATGTAATAGATAACCCTATAGCCTTTTTCGTGTGCAAATGATGCAATTTTGAGGTTGAACCCGGGATAGTCAACCAATATGATCGCGTCGGGATTGAATTTGTCAATATCTGATTTACAAAAACTCAGGTTGCGGAGAATAGTCCTGAGATTCATCAGTACTTCCGTAAATCCCATAAAGGAAATCTCGCTGATATGTTTTACGATTTCTGCTCCCTGGGCCTTCATCAGGTCGCCACCCCAGCAACGGAAAATTGCCTGCGGATCATTTTTTTTTATTTCCTTCATCAGGTTGGAGGCGTGCAGGTCACCCGAAGCTTCACCGGCAATTATGTAATATTTCATCGTTATTTCGTTGTTGGTAGTGTCCTTCTGAAAAATTCAGAACAAATAATGGCAGTCGCAATAGATGCATTCAGCGATTCTGCATGTGTTCCGGAATCCGTGCCTGAAGGTATATGCAGCCGCCTGTTCACCAATCCTGCGATGGCCGGGCTGATGCCGTTGGCTTCATTGCCGATGACGAGATAGCCGTTTTTGCCGAGCTTTTCATTAAAAATATTTTCACCGTTGAGGAAAGCTCCATAAACAGGGATGTCGGGGGAATTTTGCGGCAGAATATGTTCAAGTCTTTCATAATAAACATTTATCCTTGCAATGGAGCCCATGGTCGACTGAATGCATTTGGGGTTGTATACATCAACCGACGTTTCGGAACACAGTATATGCCTGAAGCCAAACCAGTCGGCTATCCTGATGATGGTACCCAGGTTTCCGGGATCTCGTATATCATCAAGTGTAATGATAAGAGAACCGGAAGCATCTGCGGGATTGAATTTCTGTCCGGGGATAGCCACCACAGCCAAAACGTTATTGGGTGTGGAAAGCAGGCTTATTGATGAAAGCTCATTTTCAGTAATACAGGTTACTTCGTCAATATTTTTGCAAAGATTTTGGTTAGCATCAAGCCAATGTGGTAAAGCAAAAACTTTTGTTGTTTTAAGCGGACTGTTGATAATATCTGTTATGGTTTTCGGGCCTTCGGCAATAAAACAGCCATGTATATCCCTGAATTTTTTTTGAGATAATGACCTGATAAATTTTATGGTATTTTTTGTCAGCATGCCGTTCACAAAAATAAAAAATCCCGGCAATAAAGCCGGGATTTCTATGTGAAAATAACCAATTTAAAAAAGTTCTTATTCGGCAAACACTTCGAACTTGATGTCAACTTTTATGTCTTTATAAATATTGACCCTGGCAGAATAAGTGCCCAATTCTTTAACGCTTTCTCCGTCGACAGAAATTTTCTTGCGGTCGATATCATAGTTGAACTGTGTTTTGATGGCATCGGCAATCTGGATGGCATTTACTGAACCGAATATTTTGCCTGATGTGCCGGCTTTTGCCCCGACTTTTACGACAATATTTTCCAGCGCTTTTGCCAGGGTTTCCGATTCTTTACGGATTTTTTCCTCTTTAAAGGCTTTCTGCTTCATCATTTCAGCATGTTCTTTTTCTGAGGAAGGTGTAAGCATGATACCCATGCCTTTAGGGATGAGGTAATTACGGGCGTATCCGTTTTTTACCTTTACTATTTCATTGGCATAACCCAAGTTTGCCACATCTTGTTTTAATATTACTTTCATTAGATTTTCCTCCTTATTTTAATAAATCGGCAACATAAGGCAATAAAGCAAGGTGCCGGGCTCTCTTAATGGCTTTTGCCAGTTTTCTCTGATATTTCAAAGAAGTTCCGGTAAGGCGGCGTGGTAAAATTTTGCCTTGTTCGTTGATGAATTTCAGCAGGAAATCCGCATCTTTATAATCAATAAATTTAATACCATGCTTTTTAAAGCGGCAGTATTTTTTCTTTTTAACATCTACATTAATAGGGGTTAAATATCTTATTTCGCTATC
>CAZVKJ010000077.1:0-12891 GCA_964626855.1 uncultured Bacteroidales bacterium | reverse complement strand
AGTTACCGGCAGTTTCCCAGTTATTGTCAATTCCACCGATCCATCCACCACCAGCTAATAATGTTACAGTTACATCAAGCCTTGAGGAACTTTCACAAGTTGAAACGGTCTGTGAAGCATAATAATGAGTATTGTTTACAAGAGGCGTTGATGTTGGAAGAGGAGTTCCTCCACTTGATACATCATACCATTGTATTGAAGTTCCGGTTGCATTCAGATTTGCTACTGTCGGATTTGATCCGGTACAGAAAAATTGCAATGCATTTCCTGTCGGAGCAGATGGTGTAGAATTCACCGTGATAGTGCTAAACGACGATACCGGGCTTCCGCAACCGCTGCTGACAGTATATGTAATATTGGAAGTCCCTGCAGATAATGCCGAAACTACTCCGGTGCCGGCAACAACAGTAGCAACAGTTTGGTCCGTGCTTGTCCATGAACCGCCTGTTGTTCCATCGCTTGTATAAGTTGGCGTAGCTCCAGTACACACGGGACTTGTTCCGCTAACTGTACCTGCTGTTACACTCGGATCAACAGTAATTGTTTTATATGCTGATACAGGGCTTCCGCAACCTGTGCTAACAGTATAGGTAATATTGGATGTTCCTGCGGATAATGCCGTAACTACTCCGGTGCCGACAACAACGGTAGCAACATTTTGATCTGAACTTGTCCATGAACCGCCAGCTGTTCCATCACTTGTGTAAGTTGGTGTGGCGCCGATACAAACAGGACTGGTTCCGCTAACCGTGCCTGCTGATACGTTCGGATTTATTGTTACAGATGCACTTCCTTCAGTTCCCCAGCAACTACCGGTAGGATTATAAGCTCTGAAATAATAAGTACCTGTTTCGGTAATACTTTGTGATGATGTTTCAGATGCTGTTGATGTACCTCCGCTGGTTGTGCCTTGCCAGTATATGGTTCCGTTGGTTCCACCGCTGGCGGTAATGGTTTGACTAACACAATAGGTGCCACCGCCGTTTACGGTAACTGCGTCTGGAACTGTATTGATTGTGATTGTTGCACTGCCTTCATTTCCCCAGCAGCCACCCGGATTATAAGACCTGAAATAATAGGTTCCGTTTGATGCAACAGTCTGGGATGTTGATGCCGTGCCTGTTGATGTTCCGCCACTGGTAGTTCCCTGCCAGTATATGGTTCCGTTTGTTCCGCCTGTGGCAGTAAGCGTTGGTGTGCCGCCACAATAGGAGCCGCCTCCGCTCACTGTTACAGCATCCGGGGTGGTGCAGGAAGATGTTGAAACATTTAAAACCCCTATGCCGGTGGTTCCAAAATATGTTGAATTCATATATGTTGCAGCTGATGCAGTGCTTCCGTATGAACCATTAATCTGGCCAACACCGCCCAAACTTAAGGTTCCGGCAGAACTGTTTACATTACCCAGTTTTGCTACGGCAGTGCCGCTTATTGATAAATTACTATTAATGGTAGTTGAACCATTAAAGGTTTTATCGCCTGAACCTTGCAATATCAGGTTGGAATATGTAAAACTATTAGACACCGTTTGTGCCCCGGAGGCATAATAATCAACATATGTACCTGATGAAGGAGTCGGATTTTTGGTATAATTCCCGGCAAAAGTGCTTGCGCCAACCCGAATGGTTCCACCCGCAAAAGATGTAAAAGTCCCTGCAATGGTTAGTGCATAGGTTCCGGGATCAAATGTACCGGCTGTCATGGTAAAATTCCCTGCAATCTTTATGGCATTCGCCATTGACAATGTTCCACCTGATTTATTGACAACAAGATGTCCGAAAGTATTTCCGGTTGAGGTGCCGGTAATAGTTTGTGTTCCAGACCCATTGAAAGTGAAAGTTGCATTGATTGTTTCTGCCAGTGCAGTATTATTATTTGTAAAATTTCCGCTAATATAAATACTACTACTCGCTACATTATCAAATCCTGGGTCAACTCCGGAATTAACAGTAATATTATAAAATTGATTTGTACCTGCAGCAAAGGTGGGTCCCCCTCCCGCACTAGCTTGAAATACAACCGTACCGCCACTGCCATTGAATGACCCACTATTTTTCCAATCATGATAAAAATTAAGTGTGCCACCTGTCATATTCAATTGTGCGCCACTGTTAATCGTCAAATCCTTGCAGGCAACAGAACCGGATGAACTACTGATCAACGGCCACCTGCCGCCTGTTGGTGTAGCCGGGATTATGGCACCTGTCGTACTTGTTGGTACTGTGGAAGAAGACCAATTGCTTGCAAGGTTCCATTCCGTGCTGGTACTACCCGTCCATGTATAATTTGTCGCTCCGGCATTTACCTTATTTGACACAGCTATCAATACCAAAAATACTCCTAAAAACAACCATTTTTTAATTTGAAATAAATTTTTCATAAATAATAAATTTTTTACAATATTCTTAATTTTTTTGCAATATTCTTAAATTTTTTACAATATTATTAAATTTTTTACAATATTACAAATTTTATTTAAATAATGGGATACCTTGTTCAGTAAAAAAAGATGTATATGTCGTATTGTAACCTTTTCTCCACATATTGGTTGCATTGATATTCAACCGGTCCAGGGCAGGTTTGTCATCGGTAAAAATAATTGCGTCATGGCAATCCAGAGTGTTAACATTTAGAAACAGAGAATCAATATTAACTAAAACCCCTTTATGCTGTAAAGGATATCGCATGGTAGAAAAATCAACTGGTTTAATGCTGGAGATGAATAAAGTATTACGTTCATTCTCGGATCCGGGAGTGGGCAATAATCTGGTTTCCAACCCGGCAGCCTCAAGTGTTGCCAAAACAGACCTTCCTGATTTACCGGCATCGCCGTTTAAAAATCCGTTGAAATTTATAATAATGATTCCCCCAGGATTAAGTAATGATTTCGCCTTCTTAAAACATTCAAGGCTTAATACATGAGGTGGCTGGACTTCACCTTTGAAAAGATCAAAGAAAATCAGGTCATAAGATTTTTTTGTGGTTTCAAGATAATGTCTTGCATCATCCACAATAACATTAATTTCCGGGCTGAGAAAAAAATACCTGCGGGCAACTTCTGCTATCCTTTCATCTAATTCTACCGCATCTACCTTAAGCTTTAAATTATTATGAAGCATTCCGGCCATGGAGCCTCCGCCAAGGCCAAGAACCAGTGCATTGGAGTTCTCGGGTAATTTACTGGCAACAGCCGATGCAAAAATGATATAACTCCAGTTTGAATTATTAGTCAACATATTTATATTTGTCTGCCCCATCCTGTTAACAAACAGGACTCTCTCACTGGCTGGCTTTCCACCTTCATTTTTATTAATATCGGCAACAAGAACCTGACCCAGTAAACCTTCTGAATAATACTTTATGTCAATATTTGAAGATGAAACCGTCCTTGCTCTCAATGAAAACGAAACCGGCACTATAGCTAAAAATATTAATGAAATATACTTTTTCTGAAAAATAAGCCTGAAAAATGGAACAATGCCCACCAATATGCCAATAAATATTGAAGGTACAGTTAATCCGTATTCAGGAATAATAAAAAAACCGAATAAGAGTAAAGATAATATGCCGCTGGCAGAAGAAATTGTAAAAACCATGCCTGTGCTGCGGCCGGCATTATCAATTTTATTGGTAACGAATCGTATCAGTAATGTTGGAATCATGCCCAGGAATAATAAAGGCGGTAATATAAGTGCCAGACCTGCCAAAACAACAGCAATCCTTAAATCCACCGAAGATAAAGCCATGGTAAAGGTGCTTGAAAAATAATGCATTAAAAGCAAAAAAATGGAAGCTAAAAGCAGCACCCAGAGAATGGTATTGAATTGTGGAAATTTGTCTGCCAGAATCCCACCCGAATAATAACCCAACGCCAGGCTGAATAATGTAATGCCAATAACCGCAGCCCAAACATACAGAGAACTTCCAAACCAAGGCGCCAGCATTCGTGCGGAAATAATTTCAACAGCCATTACCGTAGCCCCTTCTATCACTGCAAAAAGATAAACTGTGTTTTTGATTTTCTGTGTTTTCGTTCCTGCTTTTTCCGGCTTGGCAACAGGCTTTGCTTTATACGGCTGCACTATCGGAATATCAGGAGTATTAACATGTTTTCCGGCAGGAAACAATCTCATTTTAACAAAATAAATCACAGGAATTACGGCCAAAGCTATTGCTGTTGCAAATGATGAAAATTGTAGTCCTGCTTCAGGTATCAGGTAAAACCCGAACAAGAATGTTGCTGAAATACCTCCCAGTGTGGATGTAAAATAGACCGTACCGGCAATATTGCCCAATTTTTCAATTTTATCGGCCATCAATCTCACCACCATAGGCCCGACAAGCCCAAAACAGAATGTTGGCGGCACCAATAACAGCAAAGAGGCGATACACACCCCGCTTTTCAGATTCAATCCTGATGTTAATGTTATTATTAAATGTGATGTTAACGGTAAAACTAAAACTATTAAAGAAGCAATACTAATTATTATCACCAGTTTTTTTTCGTTGGGCTTGTTTTCTGATAATTTTCCGCCGAAATAATACCCGAATGTCAATCCCAGTACCGTAATAGCCAAAACGCTTGTCCATACAAATAAAGAACTGCCATAAAAGGGTGCAAGGTATTTTGCTCCTAAAAGCTCAACTGACATCAGAGATGCACCCTCAACAATAAGCAAAAACAGAAAAAAAATAAAATTAGAAATATATCTCATTTTTAAATATGTAATTAAAAAGTAATGGTATTTTTAAAATGCTTTGGTATATAAATCACTTATTAGCAATTAACAAAGAATATCCATGTGTTTTTTATTGAACAAAAATAATAAATATATTCAAGCAATTAATAAATTCTTAAATTAACAAGGACGTGCTATTTCTATATATCTCCCGTGTTTTGTAATATCTTTTAAATTTTAGTAAAAATTGTTAATAATTTATAAATATTTTTTTTGATTTCAAATATTAATGCTTTAAATTTGGAACATTTTAATATCAATTTCAGGAAATTAGTTTTTATAATAATTAGCATATTACATATTTATTATTCTGTTCTTTTTATAAAGCGTTCATATAAATCTCAAACTTATCATATTATCTTTTATTTTATTCAGTTAATATCCTACATTTTTAATTTAGAAAAATTAAATTATCAAAATAAAAACTTTTAAATATGAAAACACTTTTAGTGCCATCAGAAAGAGCATTTAACACCTTGAAGAGTATAGGGATTATCCTTGTTGCATTGATTCTTATGCAAGTACTTTGCGGTTCACATTTAACCGTTGCAGCTAATGTGGAAAAAATAAATACAGATACTGAATCAGTATTTGTTTTCAGTTCACCTGAAAGTATTCAGGCTGCCTCATATGTAGCAGCGTGTACTACTCCGGGTATTCCAACCTGCTCGGGAACTGCTACTATTTGTAATGGTTGTTCCACGAACATTTCGGCTACCTCAGTCTATGCTTCAACCATTTATTGGTATGTCGGTGGTTGTGGTTATACGTATATAGGGCAAAATGTGCCAGGGGCATCTTTTTCTGTTTCTCCTTCCGTTACAACCACCTATTATGCAAAGGGATACAGCTGTAGCGGCTTTTCAACAAGTTGTGGAAGTGTAATTATTACGGTGACTTTACCCGGCGCTGTAACAGTTGGCGGAGGTGTCACACAATGCGGGGGAAGTACAACACTCAATGCCAGCGGAGGAGCAGGTGGCACGATATATTGGCAGGGAACCACATCTAACGGAACGTCCACCGTTACTCCATCAACATTACAGGTGGTATCAACATCAGGCACTTATTATTTCAGAGCATATAATAATTACGGATGGGGCACTCAGGGAAGTGCCATCGTAAAAATCAACGACACATTACCTTCTTATAGCCCTTTGCCGGAAGCATCTCCCGACACGCTCTGTTCGGGTGGATCCACAACGCTTTTTGCTTCGGTGCCCGGTTGTGATATTTATTGGTACAAGGATTCCTGCAGCGGAACATCAGTCGGGTCAGGAAATTCTATCATCGTATCTCCTTCTTCAAGTGCGACTTATTTTGCCAGAGCATACAACGGATGCGGATGGTCAGATTGCGGAAGTGTTTTAGTAACTATTAATCCTGTTCCTGCAAATGTGACCGTTAGCGGAAACGGAACATATTGTGACAGTGCGTTGCTCACAGCCAGTGGCGGTGCAGGGGGAACGATTTATTTCCAGGGTTCAACCAGTAATGGAACGTCCACTGTTACTCCATCAACATCACAGGTGGTAACAACATCAGGCACTTATTATTTCAGGTCATTTAGTGGAAATTGTTGGGGAAATCAGGGAAGTGCAACAGTAATAATAAGGACTCTTGCCTCTGTAACGGTTAATGGAGGAGGAACTTATTGTAGCAGCTCAACATTAACTGCCACAGGGGCGACAGGAGCCACAGTTTATTGGCAAGGTACAACCAGTGGTGGAACATCAACTGCAACTATTGCTACTTCCTATACTGTTACATCATCAGGAACATATTATTTCAGGCCATATAATGTATGCGGTTGGGGAACGCAAGGAAGTGCAAGCGTAACGATAAATCCTCTTCCCGGCGCAGTTTCTGTTAGTGGCGGAGGAACAAACTGTAGCACCGGAAGTACATTATTGACGGCAACAGGAGGCACAAATGGAACTATTTATTGGCAGGGTAATACCAGTAATGGAACATCTACTTCCTCAGCAGCAACTTCTCAAAGCGTAACTTCATCTGGGACATACTATTTTAGGTCACGATCCGCATATGGTTGTTGGGGAGCTCAGGGAAGTGCTACCGTTACAATAAATTCATTACCAGCGGCAGTAGAAACTACCGGAAATGGAACATATTGTACAAGTGCAGTAATCAGCGCCAGTGGCGGCACCGGAGGTACCATTTATTGGCAAAGCGCCACAAGTGGTGGCACCTCAATGGCGACGGCAGCGACAGTGCAGACAATAACAACATCCGGTACTTATTATTTCAGATCATATAATATTTGCGGATGGGGACCAGAAGGAAGTGCATCCGTAGTGATTAATTCTACCCCTGGTGCTGTTACCGTAGCTGGCGGGGGAACATATTGCGGGAGTCAAACACTTGCAGCGTCAGGCGGGACAAATGGCACTATATATTGGCAGAATGCAACAAGTAATGGAACATCCACTGCAACACCAGCAACTTCATACAGTGTTACATCATCAGGAACATACTATTTCCGGGCGCATAGCGCTGACGGATGCTGGGGAAACCAGGCGAGTGCATCAGTAACTATAAATCCGGTCCCTGGTTCAGTAACAGTTTATGGTGGCGGGTCAATATGTGCCGGCGAAACAGAAACCCTAACGGCCAGCGGTGGCACCAATGGTACAATTTACTGGCAAAACACCACAAGTGGCGGAACTTCCACGTTAACACCATCCACATCTAAGATAATTACCGCATCAGGCATTTATTATTTCAGAGCATATAATAATGTATGTGGATGGGGGCCTGAAAGTAGTGCGATTATATCGGTTAATACACTTCCTGCTGACCCTGCACCAACAGCGTCACCTTTGGTTTTATGCTCCGGAGGCATATCGAGTTTATCGGCAGCGGTGAGTGGCGCCAAAATTTATTGGTTCGCTAGTTCCTGTGGTGGTACACTAGTGGGTTCAGGCAATTCCATCCTTGTTTTATCCACTACTTCTACAACTTATTATGCGAGAGCTTATAATGCAACTACGGGTTGCTGGTCATCAGGTTGCGGAAATGTAAATATTATTGTGTCTATTCCGCCAACAGCAGAAGCCGGTGCGGATACAACTTATTCAGGTACACCTGTCCAGATCGGCAGTTCGTTTAATGGCCCCGGAATAATTAGCTGGCTCCCGGTAACCGGATTAAGTAATGCTAATGCTTCACAACCGCTTGCTTCACCTGCCGTTACTACTACTTATACGATTACGGTCAACAATAATGGCTGCATAGCCACTGATGAGGTTGTCATTACTGTAAATCCTTTGCATACAATTTATGGCAAAACGAAATACAAAGGCCGGGCATATAACGGGAACCCCGCTCCCAACCCACCTACATATAATTCCCCGATTTATAATATTGACCGTGTATTGGTAATATTAAAGAGTTATTCTTCTGGGCTTGAACTGGCAAGAGACACCAGTGATGAATCGGGAAACTATCAATTTACTGATATTCCTGACGGGGAATATTTATTATCATGGAAAAAATATGCTGTTGATACCATGCAGTGGGGAAATGATATAACCGTAGCCGATGTGGCCATGCTGAAATATATGATAGCCAGTGATACCATACAGGATCCTTCGCGAAAATTTACAGATGATTATCTGAAGGCCGCCAATGTGGATAATAATGCCTACATAAATGTTGCAGATGTTGCAAGGATAAAGTCAAAGATTGCCTCTCCATATGATGCCGGAAAAAATTTTCCAAAAGGCAACTGGGTAACGTTTGAAAAGACCGTAACTATAGCTGGTTCAGATGTAAATATGAATCTGGAAACAATATGCTACGGTGATTATAACGCTTCAAGCAGCAAATACCGTGATTCATCAACAACATGGAACGGATTAAAATCATTACAGCCCGAAATTATTGTTGTATCTGATGAATACATCACAACCGCTGATCCTGATTATGTTGAAATACCTTTACGGATCAGTACAAAAATGAATGAATTTTCCGCGCTGGGCCTTGAGTTGAGTTATCCTGCCAATGAATTCAAACTCGTAAAAGTATCCATGACGGGGGCAAACAATAAAACGGATGCAGTAAAGTTCAACCCGACACTTGATGAGATTATAGCCGATAATAATGATTTACTGGTAACCGATGAAAACGGCGTCATCAGGGTTGAGTTTGCAACAACCAAGTATTTTGACGTTGCAGCCAATGAGCAGATCATAAACCTGGGTTTCCGTCCACTGCATTCAACAGTACCAGGTGAAATTGACTTTAAACTGAGCGGAACAGGTGTAATAGCCAACCAATACGGGGAAGAAAACGAAGATGCCTATTTGATCATGCCTAAAGTATTTGTTCAGGATAACGGCGGTGAAAACGGTTTAGAACTTACAGCTTATCCCAATCCATTCGATAAGGATGTGACTATTAATTATACTATTCCCGAAAAAGGAGTTGTTAATCTCAAAATATATAATGCTTTAGGTAAACTAATAAAGGAAATTGTTCATGAAGAGCAAAAAGGCGGAAAATATTCAATGGTATTTTCTCAAAAGAACCTGCCTGCCGGTATGTACACATTTAAATTAGAATACTCTGGATTAACCAAATCTAAATGCCTTGTTTTAAAGATGATGCATTAATAGGGATATTAAATATTATCAGATTATTGCTATAAAATATTCACGGTTGCTAAGATACAATACGATTGTTGCTATGAATTATTGTATGGAAAAGATAAATAAAATGCTATTAGTCATATTAATTAAAAAGAACGATTATGTGTTTAAATAGTGTCTATAAGAAAACTCGTGTTTGTACAAAGAAAACGTCAAATTTGAGGCTTGCGAAGCGACAAAAAGCGGAGTATACTGGTGTAAATGAGCATTTTTGTCGCAAGCGTAACGAAGAAATTTTCGTTTTCTTGCAAACACTATTTATAATATTCTTTTTTCAAAATCTATCAATTGCTCAATTAAAGACTGTTTCATGTTCTCCCGACCAGATTTGTGCAGGACAGAGTTCAACATTAATAGCTTCCGGAGGAGCCTTTTATGATTGGAGTCCATCTACTGGTTTGAATACAACAAGCGGAAGTATTGTTATTGCAACACCAAACACCACGACAACCTATGCGGTTACCTATCAATCACAAGCAAGTAACCTGATAGTTAACGGCGATTTTAGTGCCGGAAACACAGGGTTTTCATCAAGCTATACTTATAAGACTCCACCGAATACATCACCAGGACAGTATTATGTTTCAACCAATGCTAATTTATGGAACACGTCAATGCAGAATTGCGGAGATCATACTACTGGTACAGGTAATTTTATGATGGTTAATGGTTTAAGCGTTGCAAACACCTCAGTATATTGCCAAACTGTAAACGTGACACCTAATACCAATTACGCTTTATCGGCATGGTTAGTAACTTTGTATAATCTTAATTATGCCCGCCTTCAATTTTCGATAAATGGTGTTTTAATCGGAAATATCTTAAATGCAGCTGGTTATCCTTGCATTTGGAGAGAATTCCACGTAGTGTGGAATTCTGGATCAAATACTACGGCGACTATTTGTATTGTAAACCAAAATATTGCCGCAATGGGCAATGATTTTGGAATTGATGATATTTTCTTTGCTGAAGTAAACACATTAACGGATAGTTGTACTGTAATAGTAAATCCTTTGCCTGGTAACATAACATTAAGCGGAGGTGGAACGTTTTGCGGTGGAACAAGTGCAACTATCAATGCCAGCGGAGGAACCGGAGGAACAATTTACTGGCAGGGCGCTTCAAGTAATGGAACTTCAACAGCCTCAGCCACAACTTCATGCACAATTTCGACATCAGGAACATATTATTTCAGGTCTCGTTCTGCGGCAGGATGTTGGGGCACACAAGGAAGTGCAATAGTGTATGTGGGTATTCCCGGGACGGTCGCAGTATCTGGAGGAGGTTCGGCTTGTGGTAGTAAAACTCTGACAGCTGAGGGAGGCACAGGAGGCACTATATACTGGCAGGGCACCACAAGCGGCGGATCATATACATCTACTCCATCAACGTACCAGGTCGTTACAGCATCTGGCACCTATTATTTCAGACCATATAATAATTGTGGATGGGGAGCTGAAGGAAGTGCAGTGGTAACAATAAATACATTACCGTCTTTTGTGATGATAAGCGGTGGAGGAACCATCTGCGGCGGAAGTACAACCCTCACTGCATATGGAGGCACAGGAGGTACTATTTACTGGCAGGGCACCTCAAGTAATGGAACTTCAACAGCCTCAGCCACAACTTCATGCACAATTTCGACATCAGGAACATATTATTTCAGGTCTCGTTCTGCGGCAGGATGCTGGGGCACCCAGGGAAGCGCGGTTGTATATTTTATTAGCACTCTCCCCGGTACGGTATCAGTTTCCGGAGGTGGAACGGCATGTGGAAGCGGCACACTCACTGCAAGCGGAGGCACTGGAGGTACTATTTATTGGCAAGGCATTTCAAGTGGTGCAACATCAACAACTCTGCCATCAACTTCATACAGTGTTACTTCTTCAGGTACCTATTATTGCAGAGCCTATAATGAATGTGGATGGGGAACGGAAGGAAGTGCTGTAATTGCTATAAAACCTGTTCCCAGCGCTGTTATAGTTTCTAATGATGGTATTCCTTGCAGTGGATGTTCCATTACACTAACAGCCTCGGGGGGTACCGGGGGAACAATATATTGGCAGGGTACTTCAAGTAATGGAACGTCCACGGCGATAGCATCAACGACGCAGACTGTTTCTAATTCAGGTATTTATTATTTCAGATCATTTAATCAGGAATGCTGGGGCCCACAGGGTAGTATTGCCATACCAGATAATTCTATTTTGGATGTCAATATAACTACAAATTATGGCGAGGATATAATTTTACCATGTAACCAGAATTGTGTTACTTTAAATGCGATGGCTTCTCCTTTGGGCGAATCAAATACGTATTCCGTTTCAGCAATTCCTTTTGTTTCTCAGTATTCTTTCAGTACAGGAACAATCGTTTTAGTAAATATTGACGACAGGTGGAGTGGGGTAATTAATTTACCATTTAATTTTTGTTTTTACGGTAACAGTTATAATAAAGTAATAGTTGGTTCAAATGGAGTTGTTTCTTTCAATATTTTTGATGCTTATGGCATGTGTTTCTGGCAGTTTGCTGACATATGCCCTTCTCCCAACCTTATTACAAACGCCATTTTTGGACCTTATCATGATATTGACCCTACCAAAGGCGGAACGATTCTATATTCAACATTGGGTACATATCCCAATAGGGTATTTGTTATAAATTGGAATCAAATTCCACTTTTTTCTGGTGAAAACAACTGTGATACTATGCTTGCAACACACCAGATTATTTTACACGAAACTTCAAATATTATTGATATAAACATTCAAAACAGTCCGTCATGTGACAGTTGGAACAATGGAAATGGGTTGGTCGGCATTCAGGATTCTTCCGGGCTTCACGGCTTGGCAGCGCCTGGCAGAAATACCGGGCCCTGGAGTGCGCAAAATGAAGCCTGGAGATATACTCCTACTGGCTCATCAATAGTTCATATAGATTGGTACGATGAAAATCATTTTTTAGGCTCTGGAGATTCAATGCAGGTATGTCCTTCAGCAAGTACAACCTATACCGCAGAAGCTACATATAACACTTGTTCAGGTGTGCCAGTTTTAATGGTTGATACAATCAGGATTACACGCCCAACTAATAGTGTTAATTTCGCTCCGGTTAATCCTTCTGTTTGTTTTGGAGATTCTGTCAATATCACAGCTTCAGGTTCTGACTCATATGCGTGGCTGCCGGTTACCGGACTAAATCATGCGGCAGGGGCTGACATACAAGCCTCGCCTGCTACAACTACCACCTATACCGTCATCGGAACAAGTCAGGGTTGTGCAGATACAAATACCATAACAGTGACTGTTAAGCCCATCCCCACTGCCAAAGCAGGACATGATACTGTTTGCTCTGGTTCACCCGTTCCTATTGGTGATCCTTCAAACGGGCCGGGAACAATAACGTGGTCGCCGGCATCAGGATTAAACAATACAACAATTGCCCAACCTTTAGCCTCGCCAACCGTTACAACTACTTATACC
>CAZVKJ010000076.1:0-13853 GCA_964626855.1 uncultured Bacteroidales bacterium | reverse complement strand
TGCCGTCACAAATAATTATCAGCAGGCCGACACGGGTACAAAGATGATCCACCTGGGCCGGAACTCTAAAAGTACAATCATCTCTAAAGGTATATCGGCTGGAAAAAGTAATAACAGCTATCGTGGCCTTGTAAAGGTAAGTAAAGCAGCCGAAAATTCGAGAAATTACTCGCAGTGCGATTCCCTGCTGATGGGTGATCAATGCGGGGCTCATACATACCCGTATTTAAAGGTTGAGAATAAATCATCCATAGTAGAACATGAGGCTACCACTTCGAAAATTTCCGACGACCAGCTTTTTTACTGCAAACAGCGTGGTATAGACCAGGAAAGCGCGATTAGCCTTATTGTAAATGGTTATGCAAAGGAAGTACTTAACAAACTACCCATGGAATTTGCTGTTGAAGCTCAGAAGTTGCTGGCTATAAGTCTTGAAGGTAGTGTGGGATAAGTGTCTTAATAATAATTATATGAGCTGAAAGCGCTTGCCAGGCTTATTAATGCATAAACCACCCCTGAAATAATAAGAATTAAACGCCAGATTTTGTTTTTTACCATAAAAGCAAAACATAAAGGTACTGCGGCAAAAAACAAATTTATGAACATATTAAAGAGCTGAATGGCGCTGGTTGAATTCAATCCCAGGAACTTATGGGAATACCAGAAAATCTTGTTGAACATCAGGAATATCGAAAATATGATGATGACAATATCACCGTATTTGCTTTTATGATGGGTTGCCGGCCTATCCTTAGAAAGTTCATAACCACATTTTGGGCAAAAAAATGCTGTATCGCTAATTTCAGTATTACAGTTTTTACAGATCATGTAGACTTAGTGTAAAAAAATCAGACAAATATATAAAAAAATCATAGTTTCAGAATGTTTCTGTTAAATTTTATTTTGCCCACCACCAACCCTGCAAGTGTAATAAATATTCCGCAAATTTTCATGATACTGAACGATTCTTGAAAATATATATATGACAAAACCGCTGTAAAAACCGGTATCAGGTATGTAAACAGGGTCGCCCTTGTAACCCCGAGCCGTTTGGTGCCGAGCATATAAAGAAAATAGGCGGCTGATGACGCAAATATTGACAATGCCAATAAATAAAAAATCAACTCATGGTTCCAGACAATGCTTGTCAGGTCTTTGTAATCAATGATCAATACCAATGGCAGAAAATAAAAAATTCCGATAAAATTCTGAACCGTGATCAATGTATATGGATTGTATTTATTCAGCATTTTCTGAAGCAGATAACTATATCCTAAAACACTTGCTACGGCAATGCCCATGAACATCAGGCCGAGAGGAGCAGCCGCCAGGGTAAGATCATTTTTCAGGACAACCATCAGTACGCCAATGAACGAAATAAAAATGCCCAGGAAATTGTTGGTACCTAAGGGCTCTTTCGCCAGAAAGTACATTGAAAAAGGCACAAAAAGCGGGATGGTTGCGATCATAATTGCAGCAACTGTAGGAGAAACCAGGCTTATTCCATAACTTTCACCAAGAAAATACATGAAAGGCTGAAAAAATGAAAGCAGCAAAATAGAAGGGATATCACCTTTTCGTATCCTTTCAAGTTTTTTAATGATTAGCGTAAAAGATATTAGAAAAACGGAGGAGATGATTAGACGGAAAAAAATAGTGGTCAATGGATGAAGGTACTTATAAACCTCTTTGATCCATATATATGAAAAGCTCCAGAATACCATGGCAAGTACCAGGAACAGGTAGACAATAGAATTGTTTTTTTTCATTTGAAAATTGCTGCAAAAGTATTGTTTTATCCGGAGATTATTATTGCAGAAAATAAATCCGTGGAATAAAACAAAAATAAATAGTCTTATTTTTACAAAAAAAAATATGACAGAAACAAGCGGACGAAAGAAGCTGCCACCTTTGTTTATCATAAAAGCCACCATTGGTTTTCGTGATTTTTTAAAGCGAATTACACGGAGTATGCTTCCTGCCAGCTATATTATGCTGGAAGAGATTTCGGGAATCTGGAAAGTAAAAGCCTTAAATGTTGCAGCTTGTCTTGGTATTGCTGAAATCCTGAAAAACGGTCCTCAGAAAATAGAAAATCTTGCCGAAATCACTTCTTCCGATTCTCAATCCTTGTATCGCGTGTTAAGGGCATTGGCAGGTGAAGGAATCTTTAAAGAACTCCCCGGAAAGGTATTTGAAAATACCCGTTTATCAGAAGCTTTGTGCAGCCCAAAAGAATCTGTAAAGTATTTCGCGATGCATCATCTGGGCAGCACAAACTGGGAGTTGGCCGGCGATATGTTGTATTGTGTAAAAACAGGTAAAAATGCTTTTGAGCATAAATTTAATACCAAACCTTTCGGGTACCTTGAATCCCATCCCGAAGAGAATGATATTTTTAACAGGGCCATGACTGAAACAGCTGAACTATCAGGTGATATACTTGTAAGTTCATATCCGTTTTGGCGCTATAATACCATTGTTGATATTGGTGGAGGGCAGGGATTATTTCTGGCACAGATCATCAGGGAATCTGAAAAGTCAAACGGGATATTATTTGATCAGCCTCATGTTGTGGACAGGGCATCGGAGAACTTTAAAAAACAGCAGGTCGAAAACCGGTGTAGCATTGTTCCGGGAAGTTTTTTAGAATCAATACCCCGCAATGGCGATTTATATATTATGAAGAATATACTCCATGACTGGTGTGATGATGAAGCAATACGCATTCTGAAAAACATCCGTCAATATATGCCAGGGAATGCAAAACTGTTATTAATCGAAACAATTATAAAACCTGACAACAAGCCTTCATTTGGAAAATTTGTTGATTTACAAATGCTCATGGGTACTGAAGGAGGCAGGGAAAGGACCCTTGAGGAGTTCAGAAATATATTGATCAATGCGGGTTTCATGCTTGCCAGAATCATCGATAACGCCACTCCGTTTAGTTTTATTGAAGCATCGAAAGCTGATTGATGTTTCCATAAAAACTATTGACGGGTTATCATTTTAATTTTTAATTTTGCACAAAAAGATCATATATGGATTTAAAAGAAATTTTATCAGTAACAGGAAAAGCGGGTTTATTTAAAACTATTGCCCACACCAAGACAGGAATAATTATTGAGTCATTGATCGACAAAAAAAGGATACCGGTTTATCCATCAGATAAGATCAGCAATCTGGAGGATATATTGATCTATACGACTGAAAATGAAAAGCCTCTCAAAGAGGTTTTTAAACTTATTTTCGATAAGGAAAATGGCGGAAAAGCCATTGATCATAAATCTGATGATAAAAAATTACGTGATTACTTTGAACAGGTATTACCTGAATATGACAAAGAAAGAGTTTATACATCGGATATTAAGAAGGTAATTAGTTGGTATAATCAACTCATTGAAAATAAAATTTTAGATTTTTCCGAAAAGCCGGAAGAGGCTGTTAAGCCTGAAGAAGCTGAGGCTGCCGTTGAAGGTAAGCCGGAAGAAAAAGCAGTCAAAAAACCTGGCCGTTCAAAAAAGACAAACGAACAAGGCGATAAAACTGAATAAAAGTCCGGTAACGGACTTTTTTTTTACCACGACAAGATGAAAAAACATATTCAGGATCTTGCAGTCATAAGCAACAGGCGTCTTAGCCGCGATTATTTTATATTAGGCCTCACCGATACAAACCCTTTGCCCGAAATGCTTCCCGGCCAGTTTGCGGAGATCAGGGTAGATAATAATCCTGAGGTGTTTTTACGCAGGCCTGTATCGGTGCATGATGTGGATTATGACGGTAATATGCTTTACCTGCTTATAAAAATTGTGGGTAAAGGCACGTACAGCCTGTCTTTACTAAAGCCCGGCGATAAATTGAATATGGTTTTCCCGCTTGGAAATACTTTTAATTGCGGGAATGTTAAAAATGTAATGCTCGCCGGCGGAGGCTGCGGAATAGCCCCTATGCTTTATCTGGCCCGCCACCTTAACAATAAGGGGATCCACGCATCAATATTATTGGGCGGCCGTACTTCAGATGATATACTTGAAGAAAATGAGTTTAAGAAATATGGTCAGCTCTATATTTCTACAGATGACGGTAGCATGGGCGAAAAGGGTTTTATCACTATGAACAGTGTTTTGCAGAAGATACAGGATTTCGACAGGCTATATTGTTGTGGCCCGCTGCCAATGCTAAAAGCTTTTGCAAAATTGGCACAACAAAACAACATTGATTGCGAAGTTTCACTGGAAAATACCATGGCTTGTGGTATCGGGGCTTGCCTGTGTTGTGTCACGGAAACAATAGATGGCAATCGTTGTGTATGTACCGATGGCCCGGTGTTTAATATAAAGCAGTTAACATGGCAGATCTGAAAGTTTCTATAGGCAGCCTTGACCTGAAAAACCCGGTACTTACCGCTTCGGGGACATTCGGTTATGGCAATGAATTCGATGACTTTATTGATATTGATGTGTTGGGCGGTATTATTGTTAAAGGAACCACCCTTGAGCCCCGTGAAGGAAATGCTTATCCACGTATGGCTGAAACACCTTCGGGTATGTTAAACGCCGTGGGCTTGCAGAATAAAGGGGTTGATGTGTTTATAAATGAAATTTATCCACGGATAAAACATTATAATACAAATATTATTGTTAATGTTTCGGGTTCAAAAATAGATGATTATATTGCAGTGGCGGAGAAGTTGAATTCGATTGAAGGTATTCCTGCCATAGAGTTAAACATATCCTGTCCAAACGTAAAGACAGGCGGTATGGCGTTCGGAACAAGTTGTGCTTCTGCCTCCGAAGTTACCCTGGCAGTACGTAAGGCTTACCATAAGACTCTCATCGTTAAACTTTCACCCAATGTTACCAATATTTCAGAGATTGCCAAAGCTGTTGAGGATTCAGGAGCCGATAGTGTTTCATTGATCAACACCTTGCTGGGGATGGCAATAGATGCCGAAACACGCCGGCCTGTATTGTCTACCGTTACCGGCGGGCTTTCCGGTCCCTGCATAAAACCTGTTGCTTTACGCATGGTTTGGCAGGTGGCAAAAGCCGTGAAAATTCCGGTTATAGGGCTGGGCGGCATTATGAGCGCCACTGATGCTATTGAGTTCATACTGGCCGGTGCAACTGCCATACAAGTGGGTACAGCCAACTTTATTGATCCGGCAGTAAGCATTAAAATCGTCAGCGGTATTAATGAGTATTGTGAAAGGCACAGGGTTTCCTCTGTGAGGGATTTAACAGGCAGCCTGAAATGCTGATTGGGGAATTGGACCTAAATTCCTGATTGTATAATATTTATATGTGATACAGGCTGATTAGCCACAAGCCACCGAGCCACGAGCCACAAGGGGGGGGGGCTAGCTAATGGCTATTGTCTGTTTTTAGCCACAAGCCACTTAGCCACAAGCCACAAGGGAAGGGCTAACTAATGGCTATTGGCTATTGGCTATTGGCTATTTTACCTTTCCACTTTTAAAGGCAGCATTACTGCCAGATTATCTCGTAATGTAAACTTCTGTAGTAATAATGTCTTTTTCGCTTCGTATTACTAACAGGTAAACGCCATAAGCAAGTGATTTGACACTCAGGTCAGCCCGTCCGAATTGTTTTGATGTTTCGGCAATAATTTGCTGCCCGACCAGGTTTTGCAAGCTTACCTTAAAAGGAAAAGTATTGTTGCCGTTATTTTGAACAACGATCCTGCCTTCACGCGGGTCGTAATAAACATTATATACAGGTGATTCTGATGAATTACTGCATTTGCCAACCACCACAAGGCTGGAATAGGAATAACTCCCGTCAAAATCTGTTTGTTTGAGCCTGTAATAAGCAGTTCCGTTATATGGATTGTCGTCCGAAACATGATATGGTATTACCGTATTGCTGTTGCCGGCCCCTGGAATGGTCATGATTTCGGTAAAATTTTGCGCATCCGTACTACGTTCTAATGTGAAAAATGAATTGTTTATTTCGCTGGCTGTGCTCCAGAAAATATCTACAACCTTACCGTTACAATTGGCTTTGAAACTTAAAAGGGTAATCGGCAGCGGATTGTCCTTCCTTGCGAGTATCCAAACATTTGAGGAATCAAAAGTGGTAGTACTTCCTGAGCTGACATTGCCGGTGCTGCCTGTAACTCCGGGCACTCCGGTACCGCCGGGCTGCATCCACAGGTTGTCGGTGATGCTCCATTGCTGGGTGATTGTGCTGTCGGAAGGCGCTGAGGTAGTGGCATTTTCAGACCCACGGTAGGTGAAATTCACGTTGGCTGTTGCTGGGGCTGTCACATCTATAAAATAGTATCTGTCAATTACAGTTTCTGATGCGGAGCTTCCCAGCACGCCATTCATATTGCCCACACCGGTGGGATAGGGCGTGTTATCGGCTCCCGTTCCGTAAGTGGCGAACATGACATCTGCCGCATCGGCAGAAGTTTTAGTAAAAGTAACAGGTATATACTCTTGTGCTTCAGGCCCCGAAGCAGCGCCGAAAGGAACTACATAACTGCCTGTGCCGGTTTGAATGTTCCAGCGTAAAATATTGTATTCATTTTCGGAAATGATCCATCCGGCCTCAGTTCCGGTACGGGTAATGGCATCTGTATTTGAATTATCAATAACGAGGTATGTTGATGAGTCCTGCCTGCCACCGCTTAACACCAGGTATGCTTTTGTACTCCCATCACCCTGGAAGACAAGGCGGGTTTGGGAAAATGCATCAAATGCATTAGAAATATTAAGAACAATTAATATTAAAAGTAAAACAAAATAATTATGTTTTTTCACTTCCATAATGTTCAGATTATCCCACAATATCTATGATAATATAATTATTTCCACCAGGTTAAATAGCTTCCTGCTTTTGCAGTAATTGCAGAATTATTTGCTTCAGTAGCAAATTGAACAATCACATTTCCGGCTGTTGCACCGGTTGTAATTGTTCCATCAATAAATGCCAGATTATAAGCAACGATAATTGAACTCGTATTACAACTTGCAGGCAATTGGTAACTTGTCATAGTAGCATTATTTGTTGAAGTAGTTCCGGTTAATTGGTAATTTGAAGTGTACGAAACAGATCCAGTACCAAGAGCAGGTCCATTAATTGTCCATTTTGAGCCCGTACCAGTAGCGGCAGATGTATAATAGATATTGGCATGGAAATAATAAGTTGTATTAGCTTCTGCATAAAAATATAATCCTGTAACGTCAGTGAGAGTGCAAGCGCCGGAATTATCTACCACATCTGCAGTTAGATATACTGAAGTTGGAGGTGTTTTCCAGGAAAGATTACCGGATCCGTCTGTTTGTAACAAATTTCCACTTGAACCATCAGTGCCGGGTAAAGTATATGTTACATCGGCGGTCGGATTTGCCTGAATTGCAGTATAATTGGATTGTCCTGAATTGTAAAGCTTTAAAACCCCGGTAATCTGTCCTGTGCCGGAAGGTGTTCCTAATTGTGCGGTTCCGGCTACATGTAATAATGAAGCGGGACTGGTAGTCCCAATTCCTACATTTCCGCCTCCCAAAATAGTAACTTTTTCTGTTGGACTATTGTCTGAAGTTCCTGTGCTTCCTGATGTAGCAGTATAAAAACTGATTTTTGAAGTCCCCGTACCGGTTGAAGTACCTGAGGATAATATCAAATCGCCTCCATTATAATTTGTTCCTCCTGATTTTGCACCTCCGGACTGAAGCGTAAAATTATTACCTGTGGTGCCTGTTGTTCTTTCCATCCAGACTGTCCTGGCAGCATCTCCTCCAAACGACAGGATGTTAGTGGGTGAGGAAGTGCCTATTCCCACATTTCCTGCTGCCAGTATCCGCATTTGTTCAGTATTGTTTGTTTTAAAAACCAGGTCTTTTGAATCGGCTGTGCCTATGTAATTTGTTCCCGCGGTTGTTCCCGTATTGCCTGTCAACGACCAGGCAGCGCTCGAAATGGATGCCCAACTCATTGTCGCAATCGAATCATTAGTCTTTGACATTTTTAGAAATGATCCGTTATCTCCCATTGTTGTGGGTAAATAAAAATGCAGATTGTAGGCTGATCCCACGCTTGTTGCATGCAGGGCTGTATAGTGGGTTCCGCCGTACATTTCCAGTATGCCGGCATTATAATCCCCTCCAACGCGTGTGGTGCCGTCAACGTGTAATAGTCTTTTCGGGTCATACAAACCTATACCCACCATGCCGCCCTTGGTAGTGTCACTCGGATAGGTTCGGGGCACAATAATCGCGTAATTTTGTCCTGAATGGCTTCCCGTTGCTGAAAAGTAGCCTGCGCAGTTTTGTGCTTTTACGTTAGTGCCGTTTATATTACAATATAACCCGTAATTAGCTAAATAACTGGCTAAGGTATCCGTATTGACTGTGCTGGAAAAGTAGCCTGCTGCACTCGTCCTTGAACGGGTTGTATCAATTCCGCATATTGATGATGTTACACCATAATTATTTGTGACATAACCTAATATTTCTGAAGAACCGCCAACGGAACATGAGAGTCCGATGTTTTCGGTGTTTCCATTTATTACACTGATTTCCATTCCATGCTGGCGTGAAGTTGCGCCCCAGCACCTAATATCAATTCCCCTGTTGATTGAACCGGTGTCCGTATTGTTGTGACCATCCATATTCAGGACTATTCCTGTAAGGTCTTGTCTGTTGGCATCAGCTTTCCCTGTATCTGAAATATCTAAACATACCCCCTTGCTTACACTATAAATCCCACCAAAGTTATAACTCAGGGCGTCGCAAGTATTCATAATGGTTGTATACATTCCGACAGAGTAATGAAACATGTGAGAATAGGAACCTGATTTGTCAATTTTAAACATGGTGCTAATTCCCGGAAGGCTTGAAGAACTTCCGGAGGTAAAATGTACCAAAGAACCGTCATAGAGAGATGCGCCGGTAATTCTCAACGCACTGCTGGTATCAGCCAGACTGGTGATTTTTACAGTAGGACCGCTTGTTCCTCCGCCCTCGTTCAACCTCATGCGCTCAATATTATTGGTTTTAATAACCAGGTCCTGTCCGTCAGTAGTTCCTAAAAAGTGGTTTTCGTCACTAGTGCCCGAATTTCCTGTTGTAAGCCAGGAATTATTGTTGATGCCAATAGGTACCCAGTTAACTGTTGTCTGATCCCCTTCATTATAATAATAGCCTTTACCGGCCCCAACAGCGCTGTTTGTATTGTATATAAGCAGGGAATGAGCAGGGCGGGAGAGAGGCGAAGCCTGGTTCAGGGCAGTAAGACTGATATTGGGTATTAATATCCCTTTATTGGAACTTTTAATATGTAGTATGGCCGAACTGTCAGCATTACTGCCGTCATTATTTATTCCGATATTTTGAGAAAAAATATCTGAATTTCTTAGCAGTAAAAAGCACAGTAATGCATACGGTAATAAAAATTTCAAGCAGAGTTTATTCATAATAATAAGTATTGTCAATTAATAAAACTTAAAAACTATTGAGATATTTATTTTAAAATGTAAGTAAACGAGTTAAAAGTATTACGATCATCAAACTTTATAATTTTTTTGGAAGAATAGGTCGTCATTTTAATTAGATTCAAAAAACGAAAAATGCAGGGTTTTATAATTAATCATTGGTAACGTTTACATAAAATGAACAGATGCCGACATTGCCCGAATTATCAATCGCTTTATAAATAACAGGTGTCATGCCAACCGGGAATACTGAACCACTGGGCAGGCCGGCGTATAGAAACAATTTGTCAATTTTGCAGTTATCTTTAGCTTTTACTTCCGGGTAAGTTACAACAGCCCCATTCACACCATTTTGGCTATGAACCGTAATATCATTGTTGCATGAAATTTCAGGTTTTTCCTTGTCGAACACAGTAATTTCAAATTTTAAAGATATGGTGGTCCCGGAATTTTTACATGTCCAGATTACCTGAGTGACTCCTCGGTTAATATGTTCGCCTTTTAAAGTCCCTGAGCCTTTACTTTGTGTTGCACCTTCAAGGGTGTATGTGAATGACCATTTTTCCTTAACAGTCTGACAGGCCAAAGCCGAACTCAATTGAACATCATAAGCGCCATTGCCGGGAATGGTGTAATAACTTTTCCCGGGTTCCGTATCTACAAATTGATTTGAGCAAACCGCAAGGCAGCCATTGTTTTGTCCCCTAGCCCCCATGTAAACGAACAAAAGAAAAACAACTCCTATATAACATTTCAGATAATTTCTCATAATAATTTTCTTTTCTGGGTATTTAATAATTTTAATTAATGCATTTTGTTTGTATATTTCATATCAACCCGCTAAATTAGATATTTTTCCCTGAAAAGTCAAGAATTTTTGCGTTTTTTCTTTTGATCGATTCTTTTAAATTCGCTATTACCATATATTATATGATATTAAATATTGGGATTTATTATTTGTATTTTAATAATATTTTTTTATTTTATTATTTGATAAAGCACTCTGTTTTGGTAATTTTTTATATGCTCAACCTTACAATATGTAATTTTTGCTTTGTTAAATGCTTCATATTCAATATTTATACGTGATATAATTATTTTTGTTACAAATATGAAATATATATTATTGACAGTTTGATAAATACTTTTTAACTATGGAAAACTTTTATAGGACAATAGTGATTAAAAAGTGAAAAGACTGCTCTTTTGAAGCAGCCTTTTCATTTGGTTTTTAAAAAGAACAGATTAGTTTAGTATGGTCATTTTTTCCATACGGATATCATTATCTGTCGACATTTTATAAACATAAACACCTGAAGGGAGGCCTGAACCATTGAAATCAACTTTATATTCTTCATTTTTGGTGGCGTTGGCATCAAACAGTGTTGATATATGTTTTCCGGCCAGATCATAAACATCAATGGTCACATGGCTGTCTTCAGGCAATGTGAAGTAAATCGACGTAGAGTTTTTAAATGGATTCGGATAGTTATGCAACTGTATTTCTTTTGTTTCGTTGTACATATTGCCGGCGGGATCGGTGGTGTTTTGCATATGCCTGATTTCCGAGCAGCCTGCACACAGATTATTAACCGTCCAGGTGGTTTTCTTACCCGATGTAATAGTTTTGGCTATAACCATGCCTTCCATTACACTGTAACGGGTATTGGTATAATCCTGTATGGTGAATGAATAATCAACTGCACCGGGCCTGCCGAGATAAAAGATTCCATTACCATGAACTCCTTCACCAAATGTAACATTACCTTCTACATAGAAGATATAAGATTTCATGTCTGTATTCAGGTTAATGGATTTGTCTCCTGTTAACTCAGATTTGATGCATACTTTACCGCAGGGTTGTGAGAACTTTACCGTACCACCCTGACTAATAATAAGCTTATTCAGGCTGATATCCTGTTGTGTGAATTCAAGGGTGGCATTGGTTCCTACCGTGATATTATTATATAACGCTCCGGTCAGTTGCATTGTTCCGCTATTAGGAACAGAAATATCCACAGTTGATGTTTCTGTATTTTCAACAAAAACAGGCAGTATTACATCGGCTGGATCAATTATTTGGGTGGGGACACTGCTGGAAGCGTCAACATAAATTTGCTGGCCTTTGGCAAAATTCCCGGAATAATTTATTAGGGGTGAGCCCTCCATAACTTCTATCCATCCATTGGATTTTTTTAAGCCAAGCGAGCCATACTGTATTGTTGAATTTTTCAACTGGACTTTATCGGAGCCATATAATGCATAAGGCTGAATGTGGTTGGTGTAATCAATGGATACATTGGCTGTTGCTGAAGTATCGCAGCCGAGAGCATTTGTAACTGTTACCGAATAAAATCCGCCCGTGGGTGCAGCTATTATGTTGGGAGTTGTTTCACCGTTTGACCATGAATAGGCTGTTGCCGGTGTCCCGGTAACTATTGTGGTGAGGTCAAACGTATTTTCACAGAACAGGCCGTTTTTGTTGATTGCAACATGCATGGAGGCGCTCCGGGTAACTTTTTGAGTACAGGTTAAAGTGGTTCCGTCAGTTTGGGTTACAGTCCATGTAACATAAGTGTCTCCCACAGGGAATGTTGCCGGCTGATTGTTGGTTATGCTTGCAATGCCGGGAACGCTAAGAGGGTAAAGACTCCTTAATATAAAGTTTTCGTCCCCATCGCATAATACCAAATCTGCAGGGCATGACCATGCAAGCGGGGCATCAACATCACAGCTTCCACAGAAATCACCTTTATTCCAATTGGTATTTTGTCCCGATTGAATGCATTCAGCAATGAATACTCCTTTGAAGTATGCCGGATCTGTAGATTTTGAATTGACTATGTGAAGATGGTTATAAGAAGTATCTGCAGTGTTCTTGTTTTTTACATCACCTAATATAAAGAATCCTGTAACATGTGCTCCCTGGTGGAAGTTTACATTATCGCCGCAGTAAAAGGTTACGGATTTTTCACCGGGGTTGATGGTAACATGCTGTCCGGCATCGACGGTTTGGTTGCAACGGACTTTTGCACACTGTGTAAACTTCACCGTAGATCCGTGCTGCAGTTTCAGATGCCTGTCAATATTTACAACAGGTTGTGTAAATACAGCTGTAGCCCCTTTACCGACATTAATCTCCCTATATAAAGTATCAGTTAAATAAACCGTGGAATTATTCGGGATTTTAACATCAATAGTTCCGGTATAGGGCATGCTTTCAAATACAGGTAATTTTATATCTGCAGGTGAGTTGATCACAGTGGAAACCTGGCTTGAATTGTCTATAGTAATATCGCTTCCCTGGACAAATGTTCCGGTGCCGGTGATTACAGAATTGTCAGTAACAAATAACTTTCCACCTAAAACCACATTGCCGTTGGCATTTAACGCATTGGTGATGCCGATACCACCTGAATGTACGATGCTGTTATCAAATTTTGCATGTGTGCGTGCAACGATTACATAATTTGCAAGAGCTGAGGCGGGCTGGGAAATTACGTTAACCACCATGCTGTCAATAGCCTGGCATCCAAGAACATTTGATGCTGTTACATAGTAAGTGCCTGCTTCCGTCACATGAATGTTTTGTGTTGTGGCGCCCGTTGACCATATATAGGTGTATGGAGCGCTGTTATCGCAAAGGCCATCGGTAATGGTGGCGAATAAACTATCAGAAGCGCTGTTACAATAGGAAGGGTCGCGCTTCTCTGTTATTTCAACGCTGAATCCATCGCAGCAAGCAATTCTGAAAGGAACGACAATGACATTAAAACTTTGGGTTGATGTATTTCCATAAGCGTCGGTGGCAACAAAAGTATTGACCGTTGTGCCTACCGGAAATACCGAACCGCTTGGCAATCCTGCAGTCTGTTCCCATGAAACACCCTGGCAGTTGTCGCTGGCAGTTATCACAAAATAGAATGGAAGTGTGCCGTCTACCGAGGTGTCTGAAGGAATAGTCAGAACAGGCGCTTCATTATCAAGAGCCACAACGTTAAATGAACAGGTCTCTGTATTGTATACATCTTTTGCAATCCAGGTAACCGTGAATGATGAGCCCACAGGAACGATCGAATCGGGCAGAGGCCCCTCGGTATTATATAATTGCAGGAAGTCGGGGCAATTATCATTGGCCGTAATGATATAACTGATCTTCGCTTCACATGTATTCTCAATGTTGAAGACTTGTACAACAGAGCTAGGGCATACCAGTTGTGGCGGAATAGAATCAATCACTTCAATTTCTATTGTGTCAATGGTAGTATTTCCCGATTTGTCTGTGATCTCATAAACACAATTTGTCAAACCGGGATCGAAGAATCCGCCGCTTGGGACACCGCTTAAAAGTTCAACACTGACAGAGTCATTGTCATTATCAGTATAGG
>CAZVKJ010000075.1:0-14266 GCA_964626855.1 uncultured Bacteroidales bacterium | reverse complement strand
TAAAGTCCGCCATGCTCCGGATAGATCATGCGGTAATCCCTGCGTTGTGCAATTTTATCTTCGTGATCATATTTGCGGCATTCGTCGGTGCCTTTAAATTCTTCAAAAATGCAATCCCTCTGGGGATGCTTAAATAGAAGCATATCTTCAGTAAGGTTGTCAAGGCACCATTTTATAAAATTGTTATCTCTGATTTCAATACTTCCGTCAATCCATATGATTACGTCATAATCATTCAGTTCCTTGAGGTAATGGAATAAAACTTTAAAATATTTAGCGCGGATACGTGGGTGTAAATCTTTGCGAGGATAATCAGCAAAAACGGTTTTCCATCCCGGACACACCATGGTGGCACTGTCAGTATAGCAAAAATAGTCAGCTTCAACGGTTTGTTTCGGTACCGGGCGCAGCGGGTTAAAATCTCCAAAAATGGCAGTATAAACAGCTATTTTCATATTTATTTTAAATTTTGGATGTAATCTTTGTCTCCGTACAATGATTTCTTCCAGTTTAAGCCATACTTGGCCGACATGCCAGATTCCATTTCATGATGAGCCTTGGGGCCATATTCAGCATATCCAACAGTTGCATTAATTGTTTGCTGCCCCATATGAAAAAAATTAGAACCATCGTCCACGTGAATTTTAAACCCGGCTTTCCGGGCCCTGTGGCAAAAATCAAACTCTACACCCCAGCCTCGGGCAAATCGTTCATCGAAAAAACCAACTTTTTCAAAAACCTGTTTTTTAATAACAGGAGCTGTAAATTCAATAACTTTAACCTCCCTGGTTCCATGCGCGTTTCGGTTGCGTGTGGTATTCATCCAGCAATTAAAAGCCGGCGTAATAATATTTATTTCATGGCGTTCCATAAGTTCACTGATGCGCTTAATACAATGCCTTGAAACAATGATATCAGAGTTCATTAGCCAGAAGGCATCGAACTCATTATAAAAATGTTCAACGGCTTTGTTCCATCCGGCCGTAAACCCGTAATTTTTATCCAGCAGATGAACATCACAATCAGAATATCGCTTGTCAGAACTGAATACTATCGGTTTTTTACCAGGATCAGATCCGTTATCAATAACAATCGCCTCAGGAACCATTTTATGGAGCGATTCCGTCAACTCAGGAGTATTGTAATGAAGTATGAATATTCCGAGTTTCATATTAATAAATAGCTTTATATATTTCCGGGACTTTTATTCTATATTTTTTTAAAATACATCTCCCCTTTCTTAATGCAATTATTTGGTCAGACAACGATAGTTGAAACCAAGACCTATCATTATGATCTAAAGAATCAAAATTATATTTCTTCCAATATTCGTCCTGAACAATACGCCATTCTTCAATTGCTTTTTCATTATTTCCAAAATATATAGTGGATGCAACTTCATTAATACGGTTGTTTATTGAAATTGATGTTTTTTGTATTTTCATATTTATTTTTTTGCATGAAAATCATACCAGCAGTATTGCGGATGCGGCTGATTGAATAATTCTTTTACTTCATCAATTGGGAGCCATTCGCCCGGAGTATCTTCTCCGAAGGTTCCGGAACTGCCTTCTTCAAAATTCCAATCTTTGTATGAATTACGGTTCATATAACCCTGGTTGATCATCTTGAATTTATTATATCCAAGAGATTTCATGATATCCAGCAATCTGGTATTGTCTGCTTCAACAGAAATGTATTCCGGGAGCAGCTCCGGCGGGCAATCTTTCAGCGATTGAAGCGCCACCACATCGTAACCTTCAATATCGATCTTAATGTAATGAGGCTTACCATACAATAATATAAGAGTTGTGAGGGTGGTAGTTTCTACCGAAACTATATCCACCTCCATTCCGTTTCTTCCGCCAACTTCTGGTATAAGTGAGCTCCATTCATCTTTTTCTTTATTGATGTAAAAATTCTGAGCCTTTTTGTTGCTGTCAGAAATTGCCATGTTCAAAATCTTCACCTGATTTGAAAGTGCTTGTGATAAGAATTTCTCATCACACATCTGGCAAAGTTGCCGGTTGGCATCTACAGCCAGCACATCATATCCAAGGTGAAGGTAAAACGCGGTATCCTTACCGTCGTTCATCCCGATATCAAATATCAGTTTTCTACTCATGCTTTTTAATTTTTACAAGGTTATGGCCGCCGATCGTTTCAATTTTTACTGCTGCTTTGTAAGCAAACATCTCAGTAATATTATGTCTGGCATCTTTGTTCCATATTATGAATTGTCCATTTTCTTCGCAAAAATTCCATTGGTGCATATCCTGATAGCGTTCGTTCTCAGCCTCATTGTTTTCATGCACAGTACCACCCATCCTGATTTTATCACAACTACAATCATTTGCTCAATGCCTTTTATTGGATCATAGGAATGATCAAGCGCATTTTGGCAATACACAAGATCAAAGGTTTCAGATTTGAATTTAGTCTGCAGATCTTCAGCTTCGGCAAATTCTGTTGTAACAGGAGGAATTACATTATTATCCGCCATGATTTTTGCATAATGTTCAGCCAGTGGATCCACGGCTGTAATCATTAGCGATCTGCCTTTTATTGGGTGGCGCTTACCAAGAACGGTCATCGGACCGGCTCCCACATCAAGAATCATGGCATATTCCTTATTTGGTAAGCAATCATGGAGATTTTCCTGAAGCACGGTGTCCCGGCTCATTCTGTTTTCAAAATCTCCCGGATATTCAGGGCCTTTTGTTTCAATATAATGTTTCCAGAAATCTATTTCATGCTGAATTGCTGTCTGCCATGTTTCTTTGCTCATACTATAATTTTTAAACAAAGCAACAAAATCGTTGCAACGGAAAAAAGGACAAAAAAAAAGCCCTCCTGATAGTTATCGGAGGGCTTTTTACTAATAAAACATGGAGGCTACTTTTTTTTGTGGTTTGGTTTTTTATCGGAAGTGATTTTCAGTTCTTTAACGGTGATCTGTTTTGCTTCGGTTGCGTCATCAACTCCTACATATTTGCATCCGTTTTCGAAAAGCTGCCTGAGTTTGTCCTGAGGCAGATCATCAAGCACCACTGTCTGAAAACGTCCGTCAAGTTTTAGGTTGATACGGCCCGGGGGATTAATATTTACCCGTTTGTAAACTGGCGCTTGCATTAGGATACTGCCGGTAAGGTTTCACCATCAAGAATAATTGTTCCGTTGTAGGTATAACCCGGAACAAAGCTATCGGTTGTAAATTCAACATCGAAACGTTTTGTGTCAGCTGCTTTTTTACCGGAATCACCTTTTGGTGTGAAGTGCAAAGGATGAAGTTCGCTTCCATAGCACATCCGTGTACCATCTTCTTCAGGAACGATAAGTATTCCGTATGAGTTATTCAGGATTCTTGCCATAGCCCTTTGTTTTCCTTTCATTCCCGGTATTGAAAATCCGCCTTTAATCGCAAATGACTTAGCGCCGGGATATTCTCCCTGGGACTCAGGCGATGCAAACAGCGAACCAGGTGCAACCAGTACTTTAATAAAATGTTTGCCCGTATTAAAAGAAAAGTCTCCTGTAAGCGCAACAAGTTCATCAAGCCCAGTTGGAACTGATGGTGCCGGTATGGTTGGATATCCTGAAATATGCGATCTTAATGCCAGGTAGGCCACTTGTCCGAACCCTCCCATGTTCTCGTCCCCATCGTTTGGCTCAAAATCGTCAAAAGCTGTATCGGTGAGACCAGTATAGGCAATACCTGCCATGGCCAGACTTATTCCGCCAGAATCAAATATTCCAGTACCAAACATGGCGGCTATGGTAACCCCAAGCCCGATAATGCCAATAATGGCAAATAAGAATTTTAATATTTTTGGTGTTCTCATTATTTTTTCTCCTATTATTTAAAGGGTTTTAAAAATGGGGGCTTGCGCCCCCGTTATTTTTTATGAACGATAGTCGCCGCTGAGTGAAACAGCTGTGTTTGTCTGGTCGTTCACCTGGAACATCTTTTCGTGAGTTTCACGGATGCGTGTACCGGCTTCAAACTGGCACCAGTACTGAACCCAGTTAGGATCGTCGTAGAAGTTACGCACCTGAACAAAATCAACATCCGACCTGGTACGCATACCAAGTTCCATATTTAAAGGAGCTGTCAGGATCAGACGGCCACCGGTACCCAGGCTTTCGTCGGTAACAACATTCAGGTTCGGAGCAATAGCAACGCTACGGATGTATGCCACCAATGCTTCTAAAGTGACAAGCTGGTTAAGGCTTACCTTGTTTTCGAGGGCTTTCATTGCATAATACAATGTAGTTGGGTCGATCATCAGGTTTGCATTCTTTTTCAGCTTGGGGTTAGCTGCCCTTACAAAAGCAACTATCTTGTCGATAGTGTTGGTGTCGGAAGTACTGGTAACATCAGCAAGTGCACCTGTAGGGAAAAGGTTACCATTGGCTTCAGAAATGGTGCCGGCAGCAATTTCATCATCGATAAGTTCGCCAAAACCGTCGAACATTCCCATCGGGGTTGCATCGGTGGTGTCGAATTTTGCATGGAACATGGCATCAATGGTATCTTCGGATACTGTTTTCACCACGTTTTCGAGAATCACTCTTTCGAGCGGGTGTTTTTTGGTTTGGTTGTCGGTGCCAGGCTGGTTGCTGATTACCGCATAATTTTTGTAATTTCTTACATTTTCAACAATTGGGAGCACGCAGGGTTTTACTGCAAGTTCGTGTTCAACGACTTTGCCAATTTCTCCGGCGTCGAAGCTGTCGTTGGGGTTACCAGCCACATAAGGACGGGAGAGAGCGCCTTTGCGATGGAATGAAACGAAAACATTTTTGTCCTGAACATCCACCAGGTTGATACCCAGTTTCGGTAAGGTTTCCATGAGAGTGGTAAACGGTAACAGCTGCAAAGCCGGTTCGTACGTTTTGGCCTCTCTCTGAAGTGCGGTGATGTTTATTAAATTTGCCATTTTTTATTTTTTTTCTTGGTTATTAATTCTTGGTTGGTTACTCGGTTTTGTTTTTTGCATTCATATATGCAATGCCTTCAGCAACTGTATGAGTCCTCAGATATTCCATATCGGATTCATCGTTAGCAACTGCAGCAACTTCAGTTTTTGATTTTGCGGCAGCGGATTCTGCGCCTGGGCCTGCAACAAGCGCTGCATTTTCGGCTTCCAGTTCGGTGATGCGTGCGGTGGCAGTTGCAAGTTCAGCGACTGCTGTTTCTTTTGCCGTGTTGGCTGTTGAAAGGTCTGTTTCCAGTTCCGTAATGCGCGCGTTAGCAGTTTCCAATTCTGTGGCACGGGCCAAAATATCAGCATTCAGGGTTTCAAGCTGTGATGCTGCGGTGTCGCGTTCCTGAGTCAAGCTGTCAATTGATAACTGGCGAGCTGTTAACTCATCGTTGAGTTTGTCAATACTTTCTTCAGTAAGTTCGTTTTCTTTCGAAGTGTCGAAACTGAAGAATGAGGCTATTGCAGCCCATTTTTCTAAGAATTTAATTTTCATATTAGATTTGTTTTGGTTATCAGATTTATTTTTTAGCCCGTCAAGAGCTGAGAAAGCATCGGTGATGGTGCCTATCTCATCGATAAGGCCCAGTTCAATAGCGTCGTTTGAGAAATATGTATTCCCGGAAAAAACATCTTTACTGATCCCCGGACGATTGGTCCTTACAGCATCATGGAATTTTTTATTGATTACATCCAGCGTGCCGGTGCGGTAATTATCATATTTCCCGGCAAGCACATCATTGAAATCTTTGTTTTTATCCTTGCTGAGCGTGGCGTATATCTCGTGGAATTTTACGCCCATTTCTTCGTAGTAAGGCTGAACATCAGCATAAAACATCATGGTTCCAATGCTGCCAACTTTGTCGATATCGGAAGAAGCAATAATCTTATTTGCACTAGAAGCAATCCAGTAAGCCGCGCTGGCAGCCATACCTTCAACAAATGCAACCGTAGGTGTTTTTGCGTTTTTTATAGCTGCGGCCAGAAGATCAGTATGAGTAACTTGTCCGCCGGGGCTGTCGATGATCAGCAGTATGCCGCTGATGTTCGGGTTATTGTCGGCATCAATAATATTACTGGTGAGTTCGAGCGAACCTTTCGGACCGCACATCTCGGAGTACTTCATTATCTCGCCGCGGATTGGAATAACAGCGGTACTGCCTTCCGGAATATTTGCATCATTATAATCATAATAAACATCCTGTGAATCGGCCCCGATGATGTAAGCCTTGTTTTCAGCTCTGTTTTTTCCCCAGTCCTGATCGGATATTTTTTCGCCTTTAATAATTGAAAGCAAAAGACCGCCATAGCTTAAAGCCACATCGCGGTCGATAAGGAAAGGTTCATTTAAAATTTGGGCAATTAGTCTGTAATTCATTATGCTGCAAATAATTTTGCAGCAATGTTACATTAGTATATAGGGGTCAGGAAAGGACAGGTACAGACACCAGAAAAGGTGAAGGATCTTCGTGATCCAAAGAGAAGCTATATGAAAAACCGCTGGTGCCTGATGGCGTATTTTTGCTTTTCTGATCAAATGCAAACTGCATTCCGGCTAATACAGAGCCGCTTATGCGCGCGTTAC
This sequence comes from uncultured Bacteroidales bacterium, assembly GCA_964626855.1. Classification (GTDB taxonomy): domain Bacteria; phylum Bacteroidota; class Bacteroidia; order Bacteroidales; family CAIWKO01; genus CAIWKO01. The sequence continues at coordinate 7,696 of CAZVKJ010000075.1, read as the reverse complement.
CATTATTATCGGTAATTTGTACCACGAAACGGTGGCGCCGCATTTCGTTGAACTGTGCCAAATACTCATGTGTGAGTTTGGGAACCATTCCGGAGATATTAGTTTGAAAACTTTCACCGGCATCTGATTTTTTCTGTTCTTCAGAAAAATCAAGAGAGTTCTGTAATGCTAATCCGTCATACCAGGCGCATCCGGGTTTAAAAACCACGTCTGATGTTATTACATCGTTGATTGCATCAGGTATTGAAGCAATATTCTCAATGGGTGAAAACTTGAATGAGCTGTTTCCGCCCATTGATTCCATATCGAATTCGGGGAAGTTATTCATATAAAAAAGGATTATGGTAAAAAAGAACGGTCATTTTTTTATTATTTATATTAATTTTAAATAAGAGTATTCACGTTTGTACCGCTGGTATATTTTACAGAATGTTTGCTTGCTCAGATCGTTCTCTGTGATGGAATACACGGAGAAGAAATCATCCATGGCGTATGTAATTACAATGTGCGGATAATATAATGTCTGTGCGTTGATAAAAATGAACACTTCATTGCGGAACATCCGGTCCAGGTATTTGTTTATGTAGAACACGGCATCGCTTGAAATATTAAACCCGGTATCGTGATAATGATAGTTCTTCAGGTTAAGCGTGATGGTGGATGTGCATTTTGTTTCGATGAACTTATCAATGTTTTCTTCTTTGCGAAAAACATTGTACGAGCGTTTGCGGTTCATATACTGCGAAACAACCAACCCGAACGCGATAGGATCGGAGAAGCTCAGATCTATTTCGTTGTTCTGGCAGTTTAGTTTTTTACATAAAAATTTATGCAGGTATGGTTTTAATGGAAGTTGGACTGTTCCGCGCATACGTTCAATATAATATCGTATATTAAATTGAACGCTAAAGTATATAATTTTCAACGAATAGGCAATGCAAGAATAATTTTTTTATCAAAAAGTTATCATATGTTGAATTTATGGCATAAAAAAACCGCTTGCTTCGGCTACACTCAGCAAGCGGATAATAAATAGGAACGCCATCCTGACGGAATACGTCAGGACGGCTTTTTAACGGTCAACTGCTGTAATGGTCGTTTCGGCTGCGCTCAACGATCACTACAGCAGTTTTTGCGTTAGTGGCAACCGTAGGACACCCGACACCGAGCATCCTACGAACCACAAAAAATTACTTTTCGTTTTTACCTTCAACATTTCGTTTCAATCTGTCTGCGGTTCTTTTGTTCAACCACATCAAACTTTCTTCGAGTTTGGTAATTACGATTGCATTTTCTCTACAAGGGAATTTAGCTTGTAGAAATCCTAAACGGTCAATAAGCACTTCAATAAGTTCTTCATTGGTTGTGCCATCAGCAACCGTTTTTAATTCAGTTGAACCTTCTGCAATTGGTTCTTTGTGGATGAATTGAAGTGTTTGACCTTCTGCATCCTTGTTCTCGAAATTTGACAACTCGTAAGTGTGTCCTGCTACTTTTACTTTCATTTTATTTTTTGTGGGTTTTATAACTCCGCCCAGAAGTTTTATCGTGAGAAAACGGCAGCCACTAACACGGGTTTTGTGCAAGTTTTGCCATTAACATTTGTGCTTAAAATTGAACTTTCTGCAAGGCAAAACCTGACACAAATCCCGAAAACGTTAGGGTTGAATACGCTGCGCTTTGCGAAAATTCACCTTTAAGATAAAAATTATTTTGCGAATATAGACACCCAAAGTTTTTTACCATTTACATGATAATTAATTTGTGTAATTACACAATTTGTATCTTCAATAAAAACAGTTTCGCCAACTCTCGGAAGGTAAAAACCTTTTGGATAGTCAAAACATTTATTACCAATGGTAATTGTTATAAAATCTGGTTTTTTCATAATAATTTTTATTTAAAAGTTAAAAATTTTCTAATTCAACCCTAACGGGCGGGAGCTTTCGTGTTACATTGTCGCTCCAATACAATTTGTTCATTCATTACGCTCAGCGTACTCCAACCTAACAAGACCTTGCCGCAATGTAACCCGATTACCTTGTGTAACCCTATGATGTGTTTCAGAAATGAAACCCATCGGGTTACATTGCGGCAAGCTCCCGCCCGTTAACCACAATAATAAGCAACCGCAGCCATCCATAGAATATGAACTACATTATCTACTATTATGTGTCCCCAGAATCTACTTATTTCAGGTTGAAACTTTTTTGTAACTCGACAAAACCAAGCAATTATATAAGTTCGGTCTTGTATGTAATGTTGTGCTGCTATTAAAAGCAATCCAAGCGAGTTTATACTTGTGAATAAGAAAGGAATCATGTATGTTAAAACATGAACCAAGCAAATCCAACTATTTTTCTTTTTGTTTAATGCCATCCAATCGTTTTGAATAAGGTAATCGCCGATTAAATGGGCGTAAATCCAAGGTAAAGAGAATCCAATCATTTTGAAAAGTATTTGATTAACAATAAATTACTATGGTTAACACACAATATAACCAAAGGCGGGTGTTGTGGTGTTTTGAAAGTATCTGCCCCGCCAGAGCAGTTCAACGGTTCGACAGCGACCAGTCACGCAATCCGCCTCTGGTCATATTGCCGTCCGTTATAAACAAGTTTGCACAACAGGTTTATTACAGATTGAGCAAATATTTTTACCATTTATTACTGGTGTTTGTCTGACTTCAGTACAAGTGCAAACCTGATTTATAACCACAGGCTTGCCGTAATTTTCATTATCAAAGCCAATCCCATTACAAAAATCCTTACAGAAAAAATCTTCTTCTGTCCATATTTTTAAATGCATACATTTTCCTTTACTACCATTTGTGAAACGCCAATTTTTACAAGACATACAACAAGAATCAAGGATAAATCTCCCTTTAATGGTAAAATATATATTTGATTTTTTCTTCAAAATACAAATAGGCATTAAACATATAAGGTATAAGCGTAAAGCTTTCAGTTTTTTAAATAAACTTTTCATATAATTTTATTATTTAAGTGTTTAACAATCATTCCTCACATAACACCTTCCATCCTTCACCCATGGAAGGGCATTTACTTCATATTTAAAATTAAAATTTACCCTGTAAACTATAAATGTTTTCAGGTACCAGCAATGAAGCAGATAATACATGCCTATTTTCGGCTTGCCATCTTTGAAAAAATCTTCCTTTTTTGCCGGCCTGGTATTCTCAGGTTGAGTTTCATAATACATGGTGCCGGTGTCATATTTTTTTGGTTCCATAAACTGAAATTTTTTTTCAAAAATATTTAGGGCCTTTTTTCGATTTTTCATTCCAACATTCCAACAAAAAAATATAAATTATTGATAATGTTTTATTTAACTGTTTTTTACTTGTTGGAATGATTTTTACGATATTTCCAACAAAATCATAAAATGCTGATAATCTTAATTTTAAATAAATGCCCTTTGTTGGAATCGCAAAAGTGCCATTCCAACAAGATTTTGAAAACCCGTTTTCTGATTCCAACAGATTCCAACAAAAAACAGGCTGATTCCAACAAAAAACACCATGATTCCAACAGAATTTATTATTATTTTTACTTATTATTATTATTATTTTATTTATTGTCAGCATTTTAGATATTTTTGGCGTTGGTTTGTTGGAATGTTGGAATGTTGGAAGGCATTTTTCGGCTAAATTTTTTTAAAATCATTTTTTTTATGAATTTGGGGTTTAAGGGGAAAAAATCCTAAAAAGGAATATCCTGCTCCGGAGGCATATCTTTTGATCCATTTTCCGTGTTATTTTGTTCTTCCTGATCGAATTTTTCAAGGTCGATGTTCACTGAATTTTTCAATACATTATAATCGAACACGACCGCTGAAGTATTACTCGATGCTTTAAATGCTTTTTTGCTGGCGTAATCTTTCATTGGATCGCCCGAATCGTGAACCTCGTTCCATTCAAAGCGCGTTGATTTTACATGGCCAATGTATGCCGGATGATCTTTGATATAAGTCATCAGGTTGCCCATCTTGAGAGCTTCGTTGCGTTTTAAATCCTGGTAATGAGAATGAATGTTGTTGATGCGAAGGAATAGCAGCTTCGTTTGCCGTGGCAGGTCCTTCTCCACGGTTTCTTTGCTGTTGAGCATCACGATAATGCTTTTCTCGCTCTGTTCAATCTTAAAGTCACGGCCGGCCAGTACCTTTTCACGTAGCATCAATACTTCAATTGATTCAAAGAAACCGGAAAGGCGGTTGGTTGATATGATGGCCTCCGATTGCTCGATGATCTGTTGCTTGGCCAGCTCAAAAAATTCTTCAAAGGTGAAGGGCAACTTCAAATGCGGCGCATATTTTTCAAGTACCTTTACCATGGCCGTGAATAATGAAACGGTGTTGGTTATACGGTTCTCAACTGTGATGCCTTTTTCGCGGAATATGCTTTTCAAATCTTTGAATGTGATGCGCTGCTGTTTGGCAAAATGCTCCGATACTACCGGGCGGATGCGAAGTATATCAATCAGTATGTTTGATAAGCCTTTCTTTTCACGGCGCTTCAGTTCCTGAAACAAGGCCACTTCTTCTTCCATCCAGTCAGATTTTTTGGGAACCAGTTTTAAAACGCACCTGTTGCCCAGGGATCCGTCGTCACGTTCCGGGCGTTCCTGGCCGAGAAGTATCGGAACACCGTTTACCTTTGATACATCAAGGTCCTTACTGGTGGCATCCTTGCGTTTTGTTTTTCCTTCGCCATCGTATACGGCAGCCTTAAGGCCCTGGAACTTCACGTCGGATATCTGATAGTCGTTGTATTCTTCAAATATGATGGCTACATCGCGGAAACGTTCCAGCGTGGCAAAGAAAGCGGCATCGGTACCTGAGTTCAGGTTAAACAACGGCGCTTCCGGCGACATGAACAACGACCGTATGCTGACGGCAATCTGAGTTTTACCTGATTCGGTTGGACCGGAAAAGAACAGCGACGTGAATAAACGGTCTATCGGATATATCACTGACCGGAACGCGCTGAGTATGGCCATGATCAACGCCCATTTGCCGTTGTCGTTGGCTTTGTACACATCATTCATCAGCCGTGCCCATGTTTCAAAGTCGGTGTCTTTGTTTTCTTTGAATACAAAATACCGGTCCTGCTCGTATTTGTCATCGTCTTTACGCTGGCCGCTGTATATCTTTGAGAATGCCGGCGAATAGTATTTGGTTCCCTTGTGGTCAACCAGGCCGAATTCATCGGTATATTTTATTTCTCCTTCAGAAAATATGGCGTTGGTGAATGCAAAGAAATCTTCATGCTGCTGCCCGAAGGTATTTAGCTCGAAGCACAGCGGAAATCTGTTGGCTATGCTGGTCAATATCATTTCAAAATGCGTTGGCTTCCCTTTGCTGAACACGTTACCGCCTTCGCGCCACAGGCATTTTTTGAACAGGTTAAAATCCACCATGCTGTCGGAGCTCAGTTCCATGAAGAATTGTTTGTTCTGTTCCCCGTTGTTGATCTGAACTATACGCTTATTTTTAGTCGGGTCGGTGTGGTATACATGGAATAACGGCTCCATGTAGAAATTACCAACCATTAAAAGGCCGTTGTTATCGGTTCTGAAAACATAAGCCACCTTGGTTCCTTTTGAATTTTGTGCCGCAAAATATCCAAAACGCCTGAATTCTTTTTCGTCAACATAAGCCGGCAACCGGTCAGGATCAAACTCAAGAAGTTCCCCTTCGGTAACAAAATTCTCGGTGGCCATCTTCACTTTTGTTTTGCGCTTTTCAAGAAATGGCGCAAGAATTTTTGTAAATGCAGATTCCTTTATACCAAACTTCTTTGCTATAAAATTTGTTGAAATGTTTATCAGTGTGTTATCAGCAAAAGAGAGCATCTCTGCTGTTTTTTCGATCTGATTTTTATATACCAGATCATCGCCCGGTGACAACTCAATGTATGCCTTTGATAATAATACATAATAATCTATGAACGATTCGTATTCTTCATATTCTTCATCAAGATGGGCTTTCATATATTTTACACGGACATTCATCCTGTTTTTGAACAGGAGTTTACCTAGTTTGATGATCTTCGATTCTGTTTCAATATCTTTTACCGTAATGGTATCAATAAGAACAATGTTTGGGGTTGTTTTGTTCAGTTCCTGAATGTGCAGGTTTTCAATCTTGCCTGAATGATAGATCACGTTGTCGTCGTCGCCGCAAATCATTTCTATCAGTTTGTTGTAATCGAGCGTTACCAGGCATTCGTCTTTTTCTTTGATTGACGGCAAAGCGAAGTCAAGCCCGACCCATCCGTTTTTTTCATCATCGGCTTTGGCCGGAAGGTTCTTTTTTCCTTTGAAAAACTCTTTTACAAGTTGCTCAGGGAACTTGAATTTATCGGTGCACTTGCGTTGATAAAAATGTCGGGTTATGTCGTCGGGGATCAGGGCAATGGTCTGCAGTATTTCTTTTGAAATGTTGGCCAGCTCACCGGCATCGTCCACGCCTTCTTTCAGCAGTTCAAGTTTCAGGTCAATGAAATCTTTTTCCTTGCTGTTAAGGTATTGTTTCAGTTTGTCGGGCTGCATTTTCAAACCGAATGAATCTGGATCTTCACCTTCGGGGAGCATCACGGCCCGCACGTTGAAACCATTTTCAATGAGTATGTTGATGTTTTTGAACGTGGCTTTTATCCCGGCAATATCGCCATCATAAACTACGGTAACATTTTCGGTGAAGCGACGGAGCAGCTGAGCCTGTTCGGTGGTAAATGCCGTTCCTGATCCGGCCACGGTGTTGCGGATATCCATCATGTGGAAGCGTAGCACGTCTATGTTGCCTTCTACCAGGTAAGCGCTATCTTCTGAAACGATGTGTTTTTTTGCCTGGTACAGCCCGTAAATGGCTTTTCCTTTTCTGAAAAGTTCTGTATCGGGAGAATTCAGGTACTTGGCCGTATCTTTTACTCCTGAAATATCCCGGCCGGTGAACCCGATGATGTTGCCGGAAATATCCATGAAAGGGAACATGATGCGGTTACGGAAATAGTCGTAGATGGCTTTATCACCTTTTTTTGTGAGTCCGGCCTGCAGCAGCATTTCTTTTTTGTAACCGTTGGTGGCGGCTGCTTTTTCGGTTGCGTTCCATTCATTAAGGGCAAAACCCAGGTGAAATTCTTCGATGATCTCGGGCGATATCACCCTTTCAGTAAAATAGTTTGCAGCTGCTTCGGCGTGGGAGTTTAAGTTGTAATATTTTGTGGCCCATTTCAGCACGTCTTTGAGCGATTCCCTGTGTTTAAATTCTTCGCTTTCGGCAGAAGTGTCCTGATGGGAAATTTCAATATTGTATTTGGCGGCCACCAGTTTTATGGCTTCCGGATAGCTTATGGCTTCGTGATCCATAACGAAGCTGATCACGTTGCCACCTTTGCCGCATCCGAAACAATGGTAAAATGCTTTGGCGGGCGATACCACCATGCTTGCTGTTTTCTCGTTGTGGAACGGGCAGCAGCCAACAAAATTTACTCCTTTCTTTTTGAGCGATACAAAGTCGCTGATTACTTCTACAATATTGGCGGCTGAAAGCACGGAATCTATGGTATCTTTTGGGATCATATATTTAGTTGAAAGTTGAAAGTGAAAAGTTGAAAGTTATTTTTCGGTATAAAAAATGGATATGGTAATATTTTTTTTCTCGAATGAGTGGGAGC
>CAZVKJ010000074.1:0-15116 GCA_964626855.1 uncultured Bacteroidales bacterium | reverse complement strand
TAAGGAATTTACTTTTAAAATTATTTATTTTAATGTTATCATATACATTGTATATACCAAAGCAATACTTGCTTATTCCGCCCAGATGTATGTGCCTCTTCCGCATTACATGGGCAAAAAATGACCTGGAATTTTTATCCTGCTTCAGTTCGGCAATCACAAGATTGGGATAAGACTTTATCCTGCCGTTTCCTCTATATGTAAGGTCCATATCAATGGTCAGGCGTTCCTGCGAATGCCTGCTGACTAAAGTTATACGTGTGTATTCCACCCACAGGCATGCCATCAGTTCATCGGGATTGATCGTCGACTTTTTAATGATAAATTTACGGATATCGTCATTGATGACCTCATCGATACCATCTCTTCTGATCCGGTCTTTTATAGTCCTGTTTTTATTGTTCTTGAATTTTATTTCAAAAAAGGTAAGATTCGAATCTTTGTAGGAACGGTACCTGACTTTATACCGGTTCAGCTTGCCATTGTGATGCAGCCTGTAGAGATTGAAATCTGCGGTATCAAAATAAAGTGTTTCATACCTGCTTGCCCTCACATGGTCCACCAAAAAAACCTTGTAATCCGGTTGTAGTTCCCGTAAAATACCGGGGAGGTGTTTAACATGAAACGTATATTTCAGGTCAATCCTGTTCAATAGCTTCACATCCTTCATCTCTTCCAGTGAGATAGGTTCAAACTCATCTAATATTTTCAGGATCTCATCCATTGTACAACATGGCTTCTATCAATAATAATCGTAAATATATTGCCGGCCCGATTCAAACTCTCCGGCCTGGTTATATGTTTTTTTGGTCTCCTTGAATTTCCTGGCATTATAGGTATATACAGACTTTTTCTGAACATTGCCTGATGCATCATAAATGGTTTCCGTTGATTTGTCGCCGTTGGCATTGTATGTATAGACAGTTTTCTTTACAAGCGCCCCCGATTTATATTCTGTTTCCTCGGTGCAATCACCGTTAGCATTGTACTTATAGGCTTTCTTTTCGTTAATTTTATCTTTCTGGCTAAAAAGGGTTTCTTCAATTTTATTTCCGAAAGCATCATAGGTTGTAGTTTCTTTATATTTTACAGTCCCCTCCTTGTTATATTCCGTTCTCTCAATTTCTCTTCCTTCCTTATCATAAGCAACATATGAAGCCTTATAGCCCTGGGCTTTTTCATCCTTTTTATCGGCCTGCCAGGTAGTGATACTTTTAATTTTATTGGCTTTGATTTCCTTCTTCTTTTGTGCAAAAGCCCCGTGACTTAAGCACAAACAAATTATTATGATCAATAATTTCTGCATTGCTTTTTATTTAAAGATTACAAGATCGTTGGTTGGTATGTCCTGGTTATTTTTGGTGATTTCCACATCGGTGATCACCGGTATCATTGCATTGGTCTGCAACGTTGAATCCTTGGAATAAGTGTAAATATGATAAGTACCTTTACGGAGGTATTTAAACTCAAAGGTGCCGTCATAATTGGTTCTCACCCGGTCGCTGAATGATTTATCGTCACCGTAAATGATGTAAACATCTTCATCCTGGGCATAATATCCTTCCAGAAACACGGTAAATGTGGAGTTATAATCCTTTGCATATACTTTTCCGTAAATTGAGGATGTGCCTCCGCTGCCCGGCTCCTTTTTACATGATGCCATCATGAATGAAAGGATAACGATTGATGATAAAAACAACATACTTTTTCTCATATCATGTACTGTTAATTTGTTAACGTATTAATGTTATAATTCCTTTATAATCATGGAACCCTCCATGAATTTCTTTTACAAAAATAATGTAAACATATACACGGAAAACATCGAAAAATTTGAGTCCATAAATATCGCTGATCAGGGATGGTTTGTGCCCGTTGAGCAATGTCAGAACCAACGCCAACGGAAAAAAACAGGCAAAATTTTCAGAAGTATGATCATTTCGTTGGTTATGGTTGCCGGGCATAATCTATCATCATTAATAATTCTGTTTTGTAATAACAATTTTTCTACTCAGAAATTCATCCGATGTTTCTAAAACAAGAAAATACAATCCGGTATGGAGCTTAGAAATATCAATCTCCATCAGCACAGGACCGGTTTTACCGTGACCAAAATCGCCGGAAATAACTTTCTGCCCTGTTGAACTGTATAATTTATACGATACGAAATCATCAGAATTATTAAGTTCCATATAAATATTACCCGATGCCGGATTAGGGTATACCAGCAAATCACTTGTTGGTGTAGTCCCCAGTAAATTAATTGCCGAAAAGGTCGGAGGCATGTAAGTAAAATTGCCATATCCATTCGGATAACGTCCGAAAGTCTTACCCGGGATCTGCAATACATATTTTATGCTATCAATAATCCGGTTATTACTGCCAGAAATAATAAGGTTTCCACCATTTTCATCCAGCGCAAACACCGTGTGAAGCCCTGCCTGCAATGTATCCCGATCAGCCCATAAGATCAAAAATCCTTTAGCAGAAATCACAGTATCCGGAAAAGCCCATTTGGTCGGATTTTGCAGATCATCAGACAAGAAAATACTCTTCAGGTTCAGGTTTTCCGAAGTGTTATTAAAAATTTCAACCCAGGCATCATACTCATTACTTTGATCGGCGGCAGTACCTGTATTCAAAGCCATGAGCTCATTTATAACAACATCTCCGGGTGCTAATTGCGGCTGAACACTATAAAATTCATATTCGGCTCTCTCGGGTGAAAATGCCCCGGCGCTATCGTTTTGCGCATATATGTAATATTGAACCACCGTGCCCGAAGCCGTTATATTTGCCCCGTAGATTCCATCGCCGGCAACACTGTCGTTGTGCAGACCGTCATCATACATATATATTTTCTTAAATACGCCGTTGGTTGCATAACGGTAGCCCAGCAATACTTCAGCAGCAGCAGATACTTTTGCTGTGATGTTTAAGGTGCCTTCACGTTGCGGAATTTCAGGATAGTGTTTAATGACGTTTATTTCAGGAGCACCTGTAAACCCGGAAAATGTATCCAGGTAAGCAACCCGTGCCAGCATCAGATCGCGGATGCCGGGAAAAACATTATTGCCGGAACCAACCGTTGTATCAAGGTTTAAATGGAACTGCGCATAAGGATAAAACTTATTCGTATCGTTCTGCACATAAGTATCAATGGAATTCTGAATCGCCAGACCTCTTGTCAGATAAAGGCCATTTTTAAAGTTTTCATTAATAACAGTACGCATATGTGCCAGGAACATTCTCCTGTAAGTGTGATTGCGCAATAAGTTTATTATCAACGGCCTCGGCGACATAGGCGTCGAAGACAACATTTTCAGTGGATCCAGGGCTTTACGCTTTACAATGGTCAAACCACTGGGGGGAGCCGTAATACCATCAGTTTCTTTAAAACTGCCGAATGACATATTAAAATCCCACATTATAGGATTGAACCGGCCGTAATCATCCATATAGAGGTAATAATTCTGACAATACCCGATATAACTGTCGAGGTTCACAAGCGTGTAATTCAGTGCATGCATCCACAGAGTGCGGTCTATATTCAGGATGGTATCAATGTTTGCTGTGTCATTATTCAGAATATCAATAAAGTGAACCAGGTTGGGCCAGTCTTCTTCTGGATTATCCGACTCGAGTTTGTAAAAGGGCGTATAGCTGGCGGTATCATCGTCATAATAATTCAGGTTGGCATTTTGCCCGTCAGGAATGATCAGGTTTTCAGGAGCGCCTTTGAAAAAGCTGTGTTCACGCGAGCCGTAATGTTCATCGGCAAAATTTTTGTCAACCGCCTCAACATTGGTGTAGAGGCCCAGCAACGTGTCATTAACGTAAACATTGGCAAAGTTAGCCAGCGAAGCCGGCATATACTTCCGGACTATTTCGTAGGAAAGCACTTCGCGCACAAACGAAGGATCCTGTATCACGTTGCTTAATTTAAGCTTTGTATATCCTTCGTAATTCTGGTTGTTGTATGTATATTCAAGATCAATGTTGAAGGGACTTTTAACAACATCGGGATCAAATGAACTATATCCTTTGTACCTGACTCCGACACCATATAATTTTTTTCCATCAATCACTACATTGCCAAGCAGACGCCCGTCTTCGCCAAAATACTCATGAAGGCTGTCGAGTATATGGTCCCAGTTTTTTTCCCTGAAGTACAGACGTACTTCCCTGACATGATCAATCCCGTAAAAATCACTTTGCGAAAAGACCTTACCTGAACCAAAAATTAATAACGTTATGAATACTATTAAAAGCCTTCTGTTCACCACAATTTCCCTCACTTTCTCATCTCACGGATCATTCCCAAAACTCAAAAATAATTGCTATTCCTTTATAAATTTCTTCACATATACTTTATCGTTGCTGACCATTTTTAAGATATAAATTCCGTTGCTAAAGTTTCTGATATCAATTTTAGCAGGAATCGCAGTACTTCCGCTAAAGCAAACCTGCCCGGTCATATCCGATATTTCTGTCACTGCTGAATTCAATTCCCCTGTAATGTTTAAATATTGATTAGCAGGATTCGGATAAATATCCAGGGCCATTTCTGTTGAATTTTCGCCAATGCCTGTTTGGTCAACATATTTCAATAAACCTTCACCTGTTGCGGCCCATACAACATTGCCACTTTTGCCAAGGTCAACAGCAAATACCTGGTCTTCGAAAAGGCCGTCAGATGAGTAGGAAACGCCCGTGCCGGAAACTGCATCGAACTTGGTAATTCCGCCTTTTATCAGTGCGCCATATTTGGTGTATTCGCCCAACCATAATTTTCCACCCGAGCTTATCTTGATATCGGTAATACCGTTATTGCAAATACCCTTTGTTGTATCGTAATTGGCAACCCATGCATCTGAACTGTTTAACCTGGCAATGCCTTTATATTGCACACCCAGCCATTTGTTATCATCTGAATCAACGGCAACAGCCATGATATACCTGTTAAGCATATTGGGCATGGTAACGGGAGTAATCGTATCAAACAACGTATTGTTGTATTTTACGAGGCCGAGATCGGTGCCGAACCATTTATTATTGGCACCATCAACCGCTATATAATACACGGAAGCCATTGCACCCTGAAAACTGGGAAAACCCTGGACATCGGTGTATGTTGTCCAGGTTGAATTATGAAGTTTTGAAATTCCCGCGCCCCATGAACCAAACCAGGTTGTTCCATCGGTTTCACAAGCTATATAATGGATGCCGTTATCGCATAAACCATCGGCAACCTTATAGGTTGTCCAGGAACTTCCGTTATATTTACCAACACCATCGCCATCGGTTCCGATCCATATTGTGTTGGTACTCTTGTCTACAACGATGCATGTTATAATATCTGAAGGCAATCCGTCAGCAGTAGTAAAAACAGTCCAGGTGGCTCCGTCAAATTTCGCCACTCCGGCATCAGTGCCTAACCAAACATTATTACTTGTATCAACAGCTACACCGCCGCAGACAAAGTCGCTGGGCAGGTCGCTGTTTGAAGTGGTAAATACGGTAAATTGCGCTCTTGCATTGCTGAACGTCATCAGCAGAACTAAAATCAAAGCGAAATTCTGAATTTTTTTCATTGTTTTATTTTTTAATTTGAATATTAAAAATTTCAGCATAGCAAAGTCTTTTGCTTACCTCATCAAAATTATCTTTTTGTTGAATATTTTGTTTTCATCTGATTTTACACACAGATAATATATGCCATTTGAAAACCCCGACAAATCAATGCTTCTCGTATTATTGCCCTGGTAAACCAATCCACCAAATGAATTATATACTGCAACATTGTAATTATGGCCTGACAAAAAGCCATCGCCCAGGTTTACAACACCGGATGTGGGGTTAGGAAAAACAGTTAAATTATTAATATCATTTACTTCATCCTCGCCCGTACAATCCTGAACAACAACAGTTACAGTTGCAGTAGTGCTAGTGTTAATCGTTGTTGAATTAAATGTTCCTGACATGCTTACCGTTACTTTATAAGTATATGTTCCGGCAACAGTAGGCGTAACTGTAGGATTTTGTGCAGTAGTTGATGAAAAGTTTGATGTAGCCGGTACCGACACCCATGAATATGTATAGGTCGGGTTACTTATAACGGGAGCAGTCTGTAAGTTACAGTTCAACGTTATGGGGCTATTTGCACAGACAGTTGTAGAAGATGATTTTGCAGTGATCCATGGCCCAAAAACATCAGCTTTCTTCAATCTGTCCGACTGGGTAGTACTGACAGAAATACTTTGCAATGCTGTGGAACTGTTCCTGGTTTCATAAAAAGCAGAACCCGGGTTTGTAATTAATATGTTTCCATTCTCCAGCGCCTGGCAACCACCCTGGTTAGCAACAGTAAAAGACTTTGTGGTAGGTGTTACGACACTGGTAGGGCCGACAACCTGGCCTGCAGTATATGTATAATTATAAGGGCTCGTGGTTGAATAAGGCGGCAAATGAAGTATGCAACCGTGTCCGCTGCTGCATCCTCCATTGTGGTAAACACTGATGTAATTTGGCCAAACAGAATTTGTTGCAGGAACCCAACGTGCATCATGGATAACATTTAAGGAAACGCCGTTTCCATCAGTTGTACAACCATAATTTTCGGGGCTGCCCCAGCGGTATAAAAAATCGCCTCCCCTGCCGGCATTGCCGCCTGTATGCGTTGCAGCCTGGGCTGTTGTGGTACTGTGATCTATAACATATACTTCATTTTTTATATGAGAGCACCACACTATCTGATCAAGGGTCGGATTGTAATCAACGCCATTCATATGAAACCAATCGGAAGTAACGCCACCATTGGTGGAGCAATTTACATTAAACAGTTCGGGATGCTGCGAAACATTTGTAACATAAGTGGCTGTATAACCTGAGTTGGTGCTCTGGCACAGGTGGTCCCATAAATGCCATTCCCAAACTACAGTACCTGTGGTAGACCCTGTTGGTTTTATTTCTTTAATAACAGGTGATTTCACCGTTGTGCCTGACGACCCGCCAACACTCGAAGGCACTTTTGATTCATTACAAATTACCAGGACATTTCCGTTAGGCATGGGGCAAATGTCGTGGTGTCCCGCAAACGTATAATTCCATACCAGCGAAACAGTGTTGTTGCCGGTCCAGGCCCATTTCTTAACTTTCGAATATTCTCCTCCCTCTTTGGCACCATCATCATCCTTTGAATTAGCCGTTTGATAAATAGTATCATGATAAAAATGTGCTGTATATGAGGTGGAGCCCGTGTTAAATCTTTGGTAATACCCCGAAGTAGATGTTGCATTGGTATCAAGCAAATAGGAATAGCTGCTGCCCGTACAAAACGTGTAGGTTTCCTGTTGCTGGGCCGAAACACTCAGTGTTAAAACCCAAAATGATAATAATGCAATTAAATGATTCTTTCTTCCCATATACAGTTTCATTAATTATTTTAATTTTATGTATGATAAATTTGTAACAAAGATAATTATACCATTTCTCAATTTCTACCTTCCAAGCCAAGAATCTACGTTAACCAAATAATAGTCGACAAAAAGGCTTTGTTTGTCTATAATTTCATCAAATAACATATCCAAATAAAAAATCCGACAAAATTTCCAGTACATAAACACCGTAAATTTATTTTGGTTGCTTATAAATGAAGATAAATACAAACTATTCCTCTATAAAATTCAGGTGTACTTCCATTTTATTTTCATTGATGATAAATTAATATGATATTTGTAATACTTAAATGAAAATAAGACCTCAAAATAGAAAAAAACCTTTACTGATCAATATCCTGCTTCATGTTTTGGTATGGGTAATATTATTCAGCCTGCCCGTTCTGTTTTTTCCAGGTGAACTAAGCTCACTCAGGGTGGTTTTTCATATGAACTGGATATTCTTGTTTTTCGCCGGGATACTTTATTACCTGAATTATTTCTACCTGGTCGATTTATTGGTTTTTGACAAAAAAACCATGTGGTTCATTATAATAAATTTATTATTAATCATCTCTTTTTCGTGGCTTAATGACTTGCTTATTACCCTTTGGCATGGTCCGGAAAATTTTGGTAAACCAGGCCCGCCACCCAATCATGGGCAAATGCCTATGTTCAAACCCGACAGAAATATGGTATTCATCAGAAATGCAGGTACGTATTTTATTCCGGTAATTATGAGCCTGGCATTAAAAGTACTTGTCCGTTTCAAAAAAATTGAAGCCGAAAAAAAAGATATTGAACGGGAACGATTGCAGGCAGAACTACATCACCTTAAACATCAACTGCATCCTCACTTTTTCTTCAATTCACTCAATAATATTTATGCATTGGTGGATATTTCGCCTGAAAAATCTAAAGTTGCCATTCATGGCCTGGCCAAACTTATCCGGTACCTTCTATATGAAACCGATAATGAACAGGTAAAACTATCTAAAGAGATAGAATTTATTAAGCAATATATTCAGCTGATGCAACTACGGCTAAGTAATAAAACCAAACTAACGGCATCTTTTCCAGATAATGTTTCTGATATAAGTATTGCCCCGCTCCTGTTCCTTCCCCTGGTTGAAAACGTATTTAAACATGGCATCGGTGTTTCAGGTTCTGAAATTTTTATCGAAATAAAAACAATCAATAACACTATAACTTATACTTCCGTTAATGATTATCTGCCACAGGAAAAAACAGGCTCAGAATCCGGAATCGGTGTTGAAAACCTGAAGAAAAGGCTGAATCTGCTGTATCACGGAATTCATGAATTTAATACGGAAATCAAAAACGGAAAATATTATACAAGTTTGTCAATATTGGCAAACAAGTCTTAAATTTATTGCTTGTTATTATTCCTCAACTTGTTAAGTCGTCATTCTATGAGAGTTTTAAATTGTATTATTGTTGATGATGAGCCCCTGGCGCTTGACCTCCTGGAAAGTTACGTGAGTAAAACATCATTTCTTCATTTATCAGGGTGCTGCAACAATGCTTTTGAAGCCATTGAAAAGATAAATAATGAAAGTGTTGACTTAATCTTCCTTGACATCAACATGCCTGAATTAAACGGGCTGGAATTTTCGCGTACATTATCAAAAAAGCAAAAGGTCATTTTCACCACCGCCTTTGAAAAGTATGCCATCGAAGGTTATAAAGTTGATGCCATTGACTACCTGCTAAAACCCTTTAACTACGAAGAGTTTTTAAAGGCAGCCAATAAAGCTCGCGACTGGTTTCAGATGTACGATGCCGGCTCATCAAAAGTAGAACCCGCTACATCGATATTTGTGAAATCAGAATATAAACTAATCAAAATCAATTTAGATAGTATATCCTACATCGAAGGGCTGAAAGATTATGTTAAAATAATCCTTACCGATAAAGAACGGGCGGTATTATCGCTAATGAGCCTGAAATCACTAGAGCAGCAACTTCCGGCAGATAAATTCATGCGCATACACCGCTCCTATATTATCAACCTCAGCCTAATCAGCCAGATTGAACGTAACCAGGTGATCATCGGAAATACACGTATTACTATAGCGGATATTTATAAAGAAAAGTTCATGAAATACATCGAATCAAAATCGATGAATCCCTGATTTACTGAATATTTAGCCTCTGCTCGACTTGGTATTTATTACGATCGTGCGAATTGCGGGCGACCATCTCTGCCAAAAATCCCGTTAAAAAGAGCTGCGTCCCAAGTATCATGGCGGTCAGGCCAAGATAAAAATAAGGGCTTCGCGTAACCAATGGCGCTTTGACATCAATCTGCAGGTAGTAAAATTTCTCTATACCTATGTATAATGCTGCACAAAAACCCAAAATAAAAACTATAGTACCAACCGATCCGAAAAAATGCATCGGCTTTTTGCCAAACTTTGATACAAACATAATGGAAATCAGGTCGAGCGGGCCATTCACAAAACGGTTCATACCAAATTTTGAGATGCCATATTTGCGCTTACGGTGTTCAACAACCTTTTCACCTATCTTTTTAAAACCTGCCCATTTGGCTATCACGGGTATATAACGATGCATTTCGCCATATACCTCAATACTTTTCACGACATTACGCCGATATGCTTTTATACCGCAGTTATGGTCATGCAATTTTACACCCGACATCCGGCTGGTCATCCAGTTATAAAACTTTGACGGTATATTCTTCGTCAATGATGGATCATGACGAACTTTTTTCCATCCTGAAACCAGGTCGTATCCATCTTCTTTAATCATCTTAAACAAACCGGGAATTTCATCAGGGCTGTCCTGTAAATCGGCATCCATAGTAATAACCACATCGCCCTGAACAGCTTCAAAACCAATATTCAGCGCTGCCGATTTACCGTAGTTCCTCCTGAATTTTATTCCTTTGATGGCGCTGTTCTCCCTGGTAAGGCCTTCAATAATATTCCATGAATTATCATTGCTGCCATCATCAACCAGAACAATCTCATAGGTATAATGCTGACCTTCGGCAACCTTTTTTATCCAGGCACAGAGCTCAGGTAATGATTCTTCTTCGTTATACAGCGGAACAACAACGGATAGGTCCATACATTGGTGAATTACAAATTGACATCACTGATTTTTTCTCGTTTTTTTATAAATAAAGCTGATATTAAGGATAACAATACCGATGTAGATAACGTACCAATAATACTGTTTATTACTGCCCATCCGGGGGTTGCCTTATCAAGAAACTTCTGTATCTGTTGCTCCTTTATTTCATCAGGCATATTATACTCAGAAAGCATGTTAATCTTTAACTGAGCTTCATTGGCCGCTCTTTCGGGATCAAAGAGATAATAGAAAATTACATCATATAGTGCTATTGATAAAGTTAATACCAGGGATACCACAAGGCAAAAAAACAAAGCTTTTCCATATGATATGTATCCGTTATAAAAATCTTTCCTGTATTTTCGGCCACCCCAAATAAAAAATCCGATATATATACCTAGTGACAACATACTTATCAATATGCCGGCAGCCATACCCATACCGGTAAAATCAAAAATATATAAGAGCAGGTCTAATAATATTAATGCTCCGGCAACCATTAAACCCACGGTAAATGCTTGTTTGAATAAATCTTTTGTTGTGTTCATTCGGCTGATAAATTATTATTGAAACAAAAATAATATAAATTGTAGATTTAATGGAATTTTTTTTATTTTTGCAGCGGGTAAGTCTTATACGACCAGCTCCTGTGAACTCCCCCAGGTCCGGAAGGCAGCAAGGGTAAGCGGTTGTAGCGGTGCGATATAAGTAGCTTACCCTTTTTTATTGCACCTTTTATGTTATTGAAAATTTACCCGCAGAATCCTTCGGAACGCCAGATGAAAACGGCTGTTGACTGCCTGGCAGGAGGCGGAATTATTATCTATCCTACCGATACTGTTTACGGGCTTGCTTGCGATATCTATAAAACCAAAGCCCTTGAACGTATAGCGCGACTGAAAAGCATCAACCTTGAGAAAGCCAACTTTTCATTTATCTGTTATGATCTGAGCAACCTTTCCGAATATACCAAACCCATACCCAACCAGGTTTATAAACTTATGCGCAAGGCGCTGCCCGGCCCGTTCACCTTTATCCTGGAAGCCAATAACAATGTTCCTAAAATCTTTCATAGTAAAAAAAGAACTATCGGTATTCGTGTCCCCGATAACAGTATTGCAAGGGAACTTGTGAGAATGCTCGGCAATCCTTTAGCATCAACTTCCATACGCGATGAAGATGAAATCATTGAATATACAACAGACCCCGAGCTTATTCATGAAAAATTTCAGAAACTCGTCGATATTGTGATTGACGGAGGATATGGTGACAATGAAGCCTCCACCGTAATTGACTGCACATCCGGTGAGCCGGTCCTCGTGCGCCAGGGAAAAGGTATTATTGATGATTATTTCTGAAAATATGGATATGCTGGAAGGAAATATTTTCATCATACCTGAAAACAATTCAAAAGAAGAATTGTTCAAAACAATTATAGCCAGGAAGAATATTAAAATTGAGCAGATTATTTCTTCAGGACAAACTTCTCCTGCCGAAGGATGGTATGACCAGGAACAACATGAATGGGTACTTTTGCTTGAAGGTGAGGCTCATCTTGAATTTGAAGACCGGCAGATAAAAAAACTTTCAAAAGGTGACTACATTTTAATACCGGCACATTGCAGGCATAAGGTTGTTTATACTTCTTCAAACCCGGATTGCATCTGGCTGGCAATTTTCTTCATGTAAATTACTGCATAATCATTGTTTTTATAATACCACCATGACAGATTCATTTTTCAAAATCCCACCTGAGGAAATCAAAGATCTCATCAACCCGATGGGATATTGCATTGTGTCCAATAAAATAACTGTTGAGGGCGAAAAAGTAGGATTTATGTACCGCGAAAAACCGGCCGAAAAGGAAGACAGCGGGTGGAGGTTCCTTTCAGGCAGCGAAACACAGGATTATGTGGATGACCCAAAGACAAGTAAAATCATGGATGTAAATACGGTAGCCAATTATGATGAAGCTATAATCCCCTACCTTAGATTACCTTTTGGGGTTGAATTGGAAAGAAAAGAAAATTCTGACGAATTTAATGAAATAGAAAAATAACGTCTACCTTATATACACAACTTTCTGCACCGCCGATTTACCGCCACTTTGTACTTTAATATAATATATGCCTGCAGGGATCATGCCAGGGGTCCAGTATATACAAGCAGTTCCTATATTGTTTTGAACAGCATCGGGTACGGCGACACATTGTCCGGCATCGTTATATATTCTCACATTAATATCGGGACAATCATCCGGAACGGAATAAGTAATCTTTATGGTTTGTGTAAAAGGATCCGGGAAACAATGAAGAGAAAATGTATTTGAATTATTTTCACCAATGTTTAAGGTACTTATATTGGGGCTGCCTGCTTCGATCCAGGCATTATAGATAAGTTCGGCTAATCTGTGAGAAGCATCTTTAAACAGCATAACCGTGAAATTCATTGTCTTATTCCAAAGGGCCGCTTTATATGTGGTTGAGTTATAATCGGCAGATAATCCTTTTGCATAATCATCAGCAAGCATTACTGAATCAGCATATTTATAATTATTGTATAAATAATTAAAAATATATTTGCGAACATCAGGAATTATTCTCACCGTATCGCCGGTATAAACAATCTGCGAGCTGTATGTACTGATCATGGTTGATTCGTACCTTGAATGTATACCGTCATTATTGGAATAAGTACCATTATAATTTTTCGTAATGTGAAGCGGATTATGGCCATCTCCGACGTAATGCCCCAGCTCGGAAGCAAAAAACAAGGCCTTTGTCTGATTTGATTGTGCAAAAGCTTCTTTGAGCGAATCGTACATGGCAAGGGTTGCCCAGGGGATGATTCCTGTATTGTCGATAAAGCCTTGTCCATATTTGGCAATAACGGAATCCAATGTCTGGGGAATTTTCCCCGATGAATTAAACTCCGGGTATAAATCAATATTTATATAATGCCAGTAACCAGGGTCAGAGCCATAATCTGCATCTGAGGCATGGCTGGAAAGATATGCGACCCAAGCATTAAACTGACCCATCTGAGTAAAAAAAGACAGGGAGGAATTGTGGCTGATTTTATAATGTCCGGTGTAGCCCCAACTGGTAAGCAGTATAAAAAAAATCACACAAGAAACCAAAGTGTAAATGCGTTTTTTCATCAATAAATATTGTAAATAACAAATTTATGATTGTCAGCGGAATATTATTATTAAAACTATGTTAATGTTTTTGGGTTCAATGTTAATGATCAGTCAACATTTTGATGGTAAAAATGCTCAATACCGGGGTAAAAAAATTTTTCACGGGCTTTTGCATCACTTACGGTATAATATGTTACCATAGAGCTTGCACATAGTTCTTTATTATTATTGTACAGGCTCACTTCAATTTCGGCAAACATTTTCTTAGTTGAAACAAGCCGGGCTTTTAAATAAACCGGGCCGGTTTCAATTAAAACAGTCTTTATAAAACGTGTGTCCATGCGGGAAGTAACACCTGCAGTTTTTAATTTTACTTGCACAACCCAACTGGCAATTTCGTCCATCAGTGTCATCTGAATGCCACCATGCAGAACATTAAAATATCCCTGAAATGATTCATCGGGCTGCCATTCGCAGCAAATAAATTCTCCGTCTTCAAAAAAATTCATTTTCAATCCCCGGTCATTATCCGGCGAGCATCCAAAGCAATTATACCCTGAAAGGTTGGCATATGGGTTCCTGATCTTTTTCATCATATTAGTTTATTACAAAAATAAAAATTAATTTTATTGCCACCTTTAATTATACACTGATGAAGCGAGTAATATTGATTTTATGCCTGCTTGTTATTGTTAGCTTTTCATTCCTGATCATTCCTGCATGTAGCACACCACAGCGCCTGACTAAAAACAAAACGCTTACATTCCACAGGATGGAATGGCTTATTGGCCGTTGGGAAATACGAACGTCCAATTACTATTACACTGAACGTTGGGAAAAAGAAAGTGATACAACCTTTGCAGGTAAAAGTATCATGCTGGTATCGGGTGATACAGTATTATATGATATTATGAATATTAAAGCCTTAAATCATTTTATATCGTTATCCAGCAAAAGCAAAATAAACCCTGAAAGCGTTAATTCAGTATTTAAGCTTACCCAGTTAAAAAAAGACAGGATCATTTTTGAAAATCCTTCAAACGCTGAGGAGAAAAAAATAAGCTATATTCTCAGCACGCCTACTACGCTAAATATCCTTATTGAAGGGAGAGAAAATTCAGCAGAAAGTTACGGTCTTCATAAAATTAGTAAATAGTGTTTGTAAGAAACCACCAATTTCTTCGTAAGCAAGTGATAGGATGACTGCGCGCTGATCCTGCGCCTCAGACAGTCATCCTATCACTATATAAATTCCGCTTTTTGCCACTTCGCAAGCCTCAAACCTGACGTTTTCTTTTTACAGACAGTAGTTTTCTTATTGACACTAAATTGCTCATTGTAAGTAAAATTAATTAACCTGACCTATTCATAAATAAATGAAATGCAATTTATGAATGAGCATTGGCAATGTGGGC
>CAZVKJ010000073.1:0-15265 GCA_964626855.1 uncultured Bacteroidales bacterium | reverse complement strand
ATCTGAAATCTAAAATCGTTAATCGATATTCTTAAATAATTCTACATTTTAAATCTCTTTGAATAATGAACACTGATTAACCCTGACTGCCGTTAGGCAGGGAATGATAATCTATGAACTTTTGTGTCTTTACCGCAGTCTCCCCCTTGCCAGCGAGGCAAACACGCCCACTGCACACAGAATGGTAAAAATAACAAATGCAATATGAGTGCTCGTCAGAAACTGCGGATAATGCTCCGGGGTGATCTTTATTTTACCCACATGCACAGCAAAAATGATAGTTACAATACCCATGCTGATGGCTTGTCCGGTCAGGCGCATGGTGCCGACTGAAGCGGAAGCCACACCGTAAAACCTGCGCTCCACCGAACTCATGATCGCATTAGTATTCGGCGACGAAAACAACCCGAACCCGATGCCGATAACAACAAGTGTTGCCACGATAACGACCAGCGGTGTGTTGCCGTTGATGAAAATAAAGGGGCACAATCCGGCTGCTGTCAGCGCCATGCCGATGGACGCAACGATGCGGGGCTCAATTTTATCTGATAATCTACCCGCCAGCGGAGAAAATATGGCCATCGTTATGGGTTGCGCCACCATGATCAATCCGGCATCCTGCGGGCTCAGTCCCTTGATATATTGAAGGTACAAACTTACCAGGTATGCTACGGCAAAAGTTGCGCTGTAATTGATAAATGCCGCTGCATTGGAAAAAATAAATGCTGTATTCTTACTGAAATGCTTTAAATTCAGCACAGGGTTGGCGCAGCGTTTTTCATATTTTGTAAAGACAACCAGAGTGATAATGCCTGCCCCGAGGATCACGAAACCCCGGACCGCCGGCAACGATGAAAAGCCGTACATGACGGCAAGCAGCCCTGCAACATATATTGCCGAGCCGGTGATATCGAACTTTTCGCCCCGGGCATCGGCCCATTCGGCTTTCAGTTTTATAAATACAAAGATGATCACCACAATGCTGAGCACAGCACTCATAACAAATACCGAGCGCCAGCCAAGCTGGTGTGTGAGAATGCCTCCAATCACGGGGCCTGACGAAAGTCCGAGGTAGGTCGCCGCGAGATTGAACCCAAGAGCTTTACCTCTCTCGTTGAACGGAAATACTGAAGTCAAAATAGCCACAGCAGTGCCGAAAATCATCGCGCCACCCACACCCTGGACGGCACGTGCCACAATGAGCACGATGACATTGGGCGCCAGGGCAGCTAACAATGAAGCCAGAAAGAAGACGATGATCCCGCTGATGTATATTTTCTTTCTTCCAAATATATCGGCAACCTTTCCAAACGGAAGCAAAATAACCGCTGAGGTCAGCAGATTAGCTGTTGCCACCCAACTTAGCATGACGGCATCAATAGCAAATTCTTTACCGATAACCGGAAGCGCAATATTGATGGATGAAGCCATGAAGGTGGTAAGGAACGACGACAGCGTTGTGATGAATAATACCACACTTTTATTTACTTTTATTTCCATCGCATCCATCATAAAAAGCAATATTTTAAAACAACTCATTACAAAATTATCTCATTTCATCACAATTTCATCAATTTACCTCAAATTCTGCTTTCTGTTCCGCCACGACCGACAGACTTCCGACTTCCAACTTTGTCAACTCTAAACTTTAAACTTTCAACTTTGAACTTTCAACTTTGAACTTTAAACTTTAAACTCCCTAATTCTCACTTCTGCCTCCAACTTTCCTCCTCCCTCTCTCCTTCTCAAAAAAAACTAACTTTGCCCTGCATAAACAAAATCGGACAAATATTTTGGAAATATTCCTAACCATACTTTATTCGCTGTTTTTCATATTTCTGATTTACAGAATCGGTTTTTACCATATTGAAGGCTTCACCAAAAAAGCTGTTGTATTTGTCTTTCTGATTAAAATCCTGGCCGGCATCGGAATGTACTTTATATACACCTATTATTATACGGACAGGTCCACGGCCGATATCTTCAAGTACTTTGACGACAGCAAGGTGATGTATGATGCGTTATGGAACAAGCCGGCAGATTTTTTCAGGATGGTTTCCGGAATACAGAACGACACAACATACTTCGATCAGTATTACCACCAGATGCATAACTGGTACCGGGTATTCGAAAGCAATATCTATAACGACAGCCATACCATCATCCGTATCAATGCGTTAATGCGCATTTTTTCGTTCGGATACTTCAATGTTCACACGGTTTTCATGTGCTTCCTTTCGCTGACGGGCTTAGTCGGTTTGTACCGGTTTTTTATACCTTTTATGAAAGATAAAAAACGCCTTCTGTTCTTTTCGGTTTTTCTGATTCCTTCGGTGGTATTCTGGGGGTCAGGTGTCCTGAAGGAAGCCATATTGCTTTTTGGCATGGGCATGTTTCTATACGCAATCAGCGGACTACTAAATAAAAAGAGTATTATTCGGAATATCATTTTGCTGCTTATTTCGATAATCCTGCTGATGCTCACCAAATATTATGTTTGCATATTGATAGTGCCTTTATCCCTTGCGTTTGTATGGTGCAAACTTACCTCAGAAAAATATATTTATCTGAAATATGGCGTGATCGTCGTCGCCTGTATTGCACTCGGAATGAATATGCATCATATCAATCCCGATCTCGACATGCTGAAAATATTAGCCATGAAGCAAAACGACTTTGTCGGGCTTGCACAAGCCATGAATTCGGGTAGTTTGATCAGCAATGATCTCTTGCAACCGACCGCCAAAGATTTTATTATTCATACCCCGTCAGCCTTTTATAATACGCTGGTAAGGCCTTACATCTTTGAAGCCGGTTCGGTAATCGTATTGTTTGCTGCGCTCGAAAACCTGCTGATCCTGTTCCTTCTTATTGTCAGCCTGCTTTTTATTTCTAAGAAAACTCAGCATAAATCTGTATTAGTTTTCTGTTTGCTGTTTTTCATGGCGCTATATATACTCACCGGGCTTACCACACCCATCTTCGGAGCACTGGTGCGGTATAAAGTTCCGGCTATGCCCTTTTTGATGGTTTTCATTTTTATGTTAATGAACCAGGAAAAGCTGCTCATACGCTTTCCCGTTTTAAGAAAAATATTACGATGAACACCCGCAAATATATTCTGACACTGTTGCTGGCGTTTTTGTGTTTCGGCGCATACTGTCAAAAAGATACCATTTACATTGATGAAGTGGTGATCAGTTCAGGGAGGCTGTCATCTCTTAATCCCGAAGGAATACGGCAGATACAGATTATCACACGTGAGGAAATTGATAAACTTCCTGTGAATAATCTCAATGACCTTCTTGAGTATATGACCAACACCGACCTGAGAAAGCGCGGAGCTGACGAAGTTCAGTCTGATGTAAGTATCCGGGGCGGGTCGTTTGAGCAAACACTCATTCTCTTAAATGGTATCAGGATGAATAACCCGCAAACGGGCCATCATAACCTCGACATTCCGGTAGAACTCAGCCAGGTGGAACGCATCGAAATACTGCAGGGACCCGGAGCCCGTTTGCTGGGTGCCGGAACCTTCAGCGGAGTAATAAATATTGTTACTGCCGGGTATAAAAAAAATCACCTGAAACTCAGTGCCACCGGAGGTATGTTTGGCTTGTACGAAGGCGCCATCTCTGCTGCCATTGTATCAAAAAAGACCAGCAATTTCATTTCGGTATCAGGGAAAAATTGTTCGGGTTATGTAAAAAACACCGATTATCATATTGTAAAAGCTTTTTATTGCGGCAATTATAATTTTAATTTCGGAAATTTTGAGTTCCAGGCAGGCTATGCAGATAAAGGCTTTGGGGCAAACAGCTTCTATTCGGCCAAATATCCCGATCAATATGAACAGACCAAAACGGGTTTTACAAGCCTGAAATATTCAACCGGAAAGAAAATAAATTTCTCGGTGGCAGCATACTGGAACAGGCATCACGACCGCTTTGAACTTTTCAGAAACGAGACCCCGGCGTGGTACAAAACCCATAATTACCATCTTACCGACGTCTCCGGCGCTGTCGCCACCCTTCAATTACACCCGAAAATCGGGACAACGGCATTCAGGGCCGAGTATTACCACGAGCAGATCAACAGCAATGTTTTAGGTGACAAAACGTTTGACATCATCACAGATGCTATGGACAAGGATGGCTTTTTCATCCGCGGCGCAGCACGTAATAACATCAGCCTGTCGGCCGGCCAGTCGGTAAATGTAAAAAAAGTATGTATCTCCCTCGGTGTGCTGGCCAATTACAATGATAAATTCTATTTTGAATTTTGCCCCGGTCTCGATCTCAGCCTGGAAATAATTCCCACACTGTCATGGTATGTTGCAGCCAACAAATCATTCCGCATGCCCACCTTTACCGACCTTTACTATAAAGGCCCTACCAACCGGGCTAACCCAGACCTGAAACCCGAAAAAGCCTATACCTTCGAATCCGGATTCAAATGGATCAACAAAGGGATAAATGCGAACCTTACAGGCTTTTACCGCTACGGTAAAAATATTATCGACTGGGTTAAATCACCGGATTCAACAATATGGCTTAGCGCCAACTTAACACAATTAAATACCTGGGGAGCAGAATTCAGCTTTAATGTGGATTTTGCCGCATATAAAATAAAGAACAATCCCATAAAAAGCATCAAAATAGCATACTCCTACATCAATTCCGATAAGAAGAGCGGTGATATGGTTTCATACTATGTACTGGATTATCTGAAACACAAGCTTGTCCTTGACATCAACGCTACCATATACAAAAAGACAGGCATCAGCCTTGTGTTCAATGTTTCGGACCGCAACGGAACCTTTACCGATTTTGCATCAGGCAATGAAAAAGAATACAGACCCTATACGGTCATGGATGCCAAAGTATACTGGCGTCCGCTGAATTTCGATATTTATCTTGCCTGCAATAATATCCTCGATGCAAAATATTACGATTTTGGAAATATCAGGATGCCCGGAATTTGGTTATCCGGCGGCATAACCTATACGTTCAACTTTAATAAAAATAATCATGAAACAAAACAATAAAATAGTGATGATTACGGGTGCCACCAGTGGAATCGGGCTGGCCTGTGCCGAAATTTTTGCGAAACACGGATTTAACCTGATCATTACAGGGCGCCGCAAGGAACGATTGGCGGAAATAGCTCAAAAATTGAAAAACGACCATGCCGTTGATGTATTGCCGCTGAGTTTTGACGTACGTAGCAGGGTTGATACCGAAAAAGCAATTTCACTGCTTCCGGAAGACTGGAAAAACATCGATATACTGATAAATAATGCGGGGCTCGCCCTGGGCCTCGAACCTGTTCAGCAGGGCAATGTCGGCGACTGGGAAGCGATGATCGATACCAATATAAAAGGCCTGCTTTATGTATCAAGAGGTGTAATGCCGCTTATGATAGCACGTCGCCAGGGTCATATCATCAACATCGGCTCTATTGCCGGAAAAGAAGCTTATGCAAACGGAAATGTTTATTGCGCCACAAAAGCAGCGGTAGATTCACTGACCAAAAGCATGAGGATCGACTTGCTGCCATATAATATTAAAGTGACACAAATTGCCCCGGGAGCAGCAGAAACAGAGTTTTCACTGGTAAGGTTCAAGGGTAATGAAGAAGCCGCTAAAAAAGTGTATACGGGGTTTATACCCTTGAAGGGGAGCGATGTCGCCGAAATAATATTTTTTACCGCTATGCTTCCGCCTCATGTAAATATCAATGATATGGTGATCACTCCCACAGCACAGGCCAACACGGTACATTTACACAGAAAATAACCCATAAGCACTTGTTGTTCAGCCAATCTGTAACGAGTAAGGAATTATTCAGAAAAAATTAAACACCTGTTTAATTTTTTTATACCTTTGCAATTCTTTTTTTCAAAATAAAAAAATTATGGAGATAAAACGTATTTTCGATTTACTCGACCAGTATGCCGCAAATTTTCCAAAATGTGATGCATTGGCGGGCAAAGAAGAAGGCGAATGGATAAAATACAGCACCAAACAATACATTGAGATTTCAACCTACATCAGCTATGCTTTTTTGCACCTTGGTGTTCAGAAAGGCGACACCATAGCTACAATCACTCATAACCGTCCCGAATGGAATTTTCTTGATATGGGAATTCAGATGGTTGGTGCAATTCATGTACCGATATATCCCAATATCAGCGAAGCGGATTATAAATACATTTTCAACCACGCCGAAATAAAATATGTATTTGGCGCCGGTGAAGACCTGTACCGCAAGCTTTCAAACATATTGCCCGAGGTACCGTCATTAAAAGGTATTTATACTTTTAAGAACCTTCATGGCTTTAAACATCTTAACGAACTGATAAAGCTGGGTATTGATCATCCTGCAAAAGAAAAGCTCGCTGCCATAAAAGCTTCCATTTCTACCGACGATGTAGCTACCCTGATCTACACTTCAGGCACTACAGGCATTCCTAAAGGAGTGATGTTAACGCATGCCAATATCATCAGCAATTTTATTGCGGTATCGTATATTCCGCCCATAGGCCCCGAAGACAGGGCATTGAGTTTCCTGCCCCTCTGCCATGTCTATGAACGTATGCTGAACTACTTGTACCAATACATGGGTGTTTCGATTTATTATGCCGAAAGCCTTGGTACCATTGTTGACAACATGAAAGAGATCAAGCCGGCTTTGATTACCTGTGTTCCGCGCCTTATTGAAAAAATATATGACAGGATACTGAAAACAGGCCGTAAACAGCCGCAACTTAAAAAGAAGATATTTTTCTGGGCCATCAACCTCGGATTGAATTACGAGCTTGACAAAGCCAATGGCCGATGGTATGAATTTAAACTGAAAATAGCCAATATGATTGTTTTTAACAAATGGAGGGATATTTTCGGGGGACATCTGAAGCTGATCGTCTCGGGCGGCGCCGCCCTGCAGCCCAGGCTTTCCCGTATCTTTTGCGCCGCACGTATATACATTCACGAAGGTTATGGTTTAACCGAAACTTCGCCGGTTATCGCTGTCAGCAGCTTTGTTGATAAAGACGGCGTTAAATTCGGAACGGTAGGAAAACCACTTAGAGGTGTGCTGGTTAAAATAGCTGAAGACGGCGAAATACTTTGCAAAGGCCCGGGGGTGATGAAAGGATATTATAAAGACGAAGAACTCACTAAAACTGTTATTGATGATCAGGGTTGGTTTCACACCGGCGACCTCGGAGTGTTTGAGCCAAAAGGACAATTGCACATTACAGGACGTAAAAAAGAAATCTTCAAGACATCTTTTGGAAAATATGTAAACCCTGGTCAGATCGAGGATAAATTCAAGGAATCACCTATTATTGATACCCTGATGGTAGTAGGCGAAAACCAGAAATATGCCGCTGCGCTTATTGTTCCCGACTTCAACGACCTGAAATCATGGTGCGAAAACAAAGGTATCGTTTATACATCGAATCCTGAGATGATAAACCACCCGGACGTTAAACGAAAATTCAAAAAAGAAATAGCGTATTATAATACCTTTTTTGGTGAAACTGAGCAGATAAGAAGCTGGGAGATCATGGACTCTGAATGGTCGGTGTTTTCCGGAGAACTCACCCCGACACTGAAACTTAAACGCAATTATATCAATAAAAAATACCAGGATAACATCACTAGGTTGTTTGAGGTGAATGGCAACTTAGCCGGTAATAATAAATGAGTAAGTAATAGTGTGGAACACAGGTTTAGCCTGACTGTTTTATGATAACAGTTTAAAAAAACGGCCACACTTCGACAAACCAGGCTTGCCGCGAGGCCCAATTAAAATCGGTTTTTTCCACGCTATACAATTATTTGAAGAAATTCAAAAGTTTCTAAATTTGTAAAAAAATATCTATATGAACCGATTAATTATCATCTACGCCGTATGCAGTGCTTTTTTCTTCACCATAGCCTGCAATAATAAAAAAGATACCGATAAACTTGTCCTTACTGAACGCATCCAGTACCCGGTGTTTGTCAAAAGCCCCTATACCGAAGAAACCGACTGGTGGCGCGAAAATATGGAAGGCCGCGACCGGGAAAAGTTTGTCAATATTCTGCTTGACGCTGTGTTATCAGGAAAGGTTAAAGCATACGATTATATTACTGATGCATTATTAACCAAAAACCAGATTGACGGCATATATAATCGTTCGGACACCTTAATGCTAACCCGTACCGACCCTCCATTCAACGAATACGATACCGTGATCACTGCAAAGCTCGACCGTCAGCTGATACACCGCATTACTTTTCTTGAAGAATGGTCTTTCGACGAAAAGAATTTTAAGATGGAGAAAAAAGTGGTTGGCATTGCTCCTGCCATCACCACATACGGCGACAGCACTGAAATCCTGGGATACAAACCCCTGTTCTGGATCTATCTTGACGAAAAATATCCCTTGAAGAAATAATTTTCATTATTTTTCTGTTATTCGCCATACGGTATAAATTCAGACCTGGATAATAATTCAGGTCTTGCCGGTATTTATCCATAAGGCCCTGAAAAATGGCTTTTTGAAAATGTTATATCTAAGTGAGCTATGCAAATGATATTATTTTCATTATTTTTGTAATAATAATTAAGACATCAACATTCTGTAATTATTAATTTATATGCCTTACAAAGAAAAACCTGCCGAAAAAATATATTTCACCATAGGCGAAGTGGCAAAAATGTTCAATGTCAATACTTCCCTGATCCGTTTCTGGGAAAAGGAATTTGATATCATTCAGCCTTTCAGAAATAAAAAAGGCAACCGCCTGTTCACCAAGGCCGATGTAGATAATTTTTATGTCATTTTCCACCTGGTCAAGGAACGCGGTTTTACCTTGCAGGGAGCAAAAGATAAGATGAATGAAAACAAGACAGATACCATCAATAATGTGGAAGTGGTAGCTTCACTCAACAAAATAAGGAACTTTTTGGTTGAATTGAAAGACTCATTAGAGTGATATAATCATTGATCATTTATGACCGGGATAAACTTGGTGAACCGGTAACTTACAGAATATTCTAATCACCAGCCCTTTTGCGTAATATCCACACCAGTGTTGCTCCTGTAATGGCGCCATACAATAATGCTCCCGCTATAAATGCCCATAAAGAAAAAATCGTTACCAAAACACAAATTCCCCAACCCAGGCTGCTTGCTAAAATCCAGAAAATGCTGTTTGAAAAAAAACTTTCTCAGTAGCATCCATTGAAAAAAACCACTTATGAATCCGGCAAATGCAAAGATCAGCGCTTCGGGAAGCGGGTTGAATTCAATGAACCGTAACTCATACCTGTTTATTTGCATACTCCACAGCATCAGGCATATCAATAATTCCGACAATGCAAAACCGCCCATCAGCGCAAAAACCCATATAAAGCTTACAGGAAAAACATTTTTCAACAAAGCCCATTGATACAATCCTGTCCCAAGGCCAATGATCGCTCCGCCGGCGACCTGCATTACGGTCTGCGAAAGATACGACCCGCCGTCATTCATGCTATATCCGAATGCGCCGTGAACCTGCACAACGACCACCAGGCTTATAATAAAAAATGTAAAAAAAAACTGCTTATACCATTAACAAGTATAAGCAGTAATTATAGGGTTTGCAAATTTTTGTTCCGGATAAAAGAACAAAATTAAAATTCAATTATATCTTCGGACCCGCCGTCACCAGACGTTTTCCTTCGTCATTATCGGTAAAGCTGGCAAAGTTTTTAATAAACTTTTCGCCAAGGTTTTTTGCTGCCGTATCCCAATCGGCAGGGTTTGCCCAGATGTTACGTGGGTTCAGTATCCTGCTGTTGACACCTTTTACTGACTTTGGTATCATAAGCCCGAATACCGGCAATTCTTCGTATTCCACATTCTCAAGTGAGCCGTCAAGAATACCGTCGATGATGGCACGAGTTGAAGGAATGTCAATCCTGCGTCCAACGCCGTAAGGGCCTTCAATCCATCCGGTATTAACCAGGTATGCTGATGAACCGTGTTCTTGCATCTTTTTAGCAAGTTCCTGTGCATATTTGGTAGGATGCAACAGCAGGAAAGCAGCGCCAAAGCAGGAAGAGAAGGTTGGAGTAGGTTCTTTGATTCCACGTTCAGTCCCGGCTACTTTTGCTGTATAACCGCTCAGAAAATGGTACATGGTCTGGTCGTAGGTAAGCTTTGAAACCGGAGGTAATACGCCAAAAGCATCAGCTGTAAGGAAAATGATACTTTTCGGATGGCCGCCTTTTGAAACGGGTTTTACGATGTTGTTGATAAAATAGATCGGATAGGAAACACGGGTATTCTCGGTTTTAGCAGCGCTTTTAAAATCAATAATGCCGGTTTTTTCATCATACACAATATTTTCCAGCAATGCGTCCTTCTTAATGGCGTTATAGATATCCGGTTCGTTTTCTTTGCTGAGGTTGATGCACTTGGCGTAGCAACCGCCTTCGAAATTGAACACACCTTCTTCATCCCAACCGTGTTCGTCATCTCCAATAAGAAAACGTTTTGGATCTGCCGATAAGGTTGTTTTTCCGGTGCCGGATAAACCAAAGAAAATAGCGGTATCACCAGCTTTTCCCATATTGGCAGAACAATGCATCGAGGCGATCCCTTTTAATGGCAGAAAATAATTCATTACTGAAAAAATTCCTTTTTTAATTTCTCCGCCATACCATGATCCACCGATCACAGCCATACGCTCTTTCAGGTTGAACGCTGCAAAAACCTCACTGTTCAGTCCTTGTTCCTTCCAGTTTGGATTCGTTGCTTTGCAGGCATGCAGGATGATGAAATCAGGTGTAAAATCCTTTAGTTCTTCTTCGGTCGGCCTGATAAACATATTTTTCACAAAATGCGAAGCCCAGGCTATTTCAGAAACAACGCGGATCTTGATTCTTGTGTTGGTATTAGCGCCGCAAAATGCATCGGTTACATACAATTTTTTTCCGTTTAGCTGTTTACCGGCGACTCCCTTAAGGTGTTTCCAGATATCTTCCGAAATGGGTTTGTTGTCCGAACCTTTACGTTCAGGGCTTGCCCACCATACGTTCTTTTCATTTTCCGATTCTTTGACAATGTATTTGTCTTTCGGAGAACGCCCGGTAAAAATTCCGGTATCAACATTAACAGCACCCATGCTGGTTACAAAACCTTTTTCAAAACCATCAAGCTTCGGGTCAGTTTCATGGACAAATAATTCATCATACGATAAATTGTGGTAAATGACAGGAACATCATTAATACCATAAGCCGACAAATCAATTCCTTGATTTTTTGAACAACAACTCATAATAATTTTTATTTAATAGGGTTAGTAGTTTTATTTAATTTGCTGCAAACTTACAAATTTAAAAAACAACAGTATAATTTTCACTTTAATAATATTGCTTATTCATAAGGTAGGACTGAACATAATCTTCAATACCTTCTTCCAGGGAGGAAAAACCAAGATCATATCCCACAGCAAACAATTTGTTCATCTTGGCTTCGGTAAAATACTGGTATTTGTCGCGTATATCAATGGGTGTTTCAATGAATTCGATATCTGGTTTAAGGTGCATCGCCATGAAGGTATTGGTAGCGAGATCCCAGAAAGTGCGTGCCTCGCCGGTCCCGAGATTGTATATTCCAGAATTTTTCCTGTTAAGGTAAAAGAACAGGCAAACCCTGACAACATCCTTGACATAAACAAAATCCCGCATCTGTTTTCCATCGGCAAAATTTGGGTTGTGCGAACGGAAAAGCTGCATACGCCCTGTTTCATTGATCTGATTATAGGCATGGAAAATCACGGACGCCATTCTGCCTTTATGGTATTCATTAGGCCCATAGACATTAAAAAATTTCAAACCAGCCCAGAAAGGAGGTGTATTTTGCTGACTGATCACCCATTTATCAAATTCATTTTTCGAAACCCCATATGGATTCAAAGGTTTCAGAAAAGGAATGAGGCTGTCATCATCGATATAACCCGATTCTCCCATGCCATAAGTAGCTGCTGAGGATGCATACAGTAATGGAATCTCGTATTGGGTGCAAAGCTGCCACATCGTCTTGCTGTAATTCAGGTTGAGCTCATTAAAGATATTAACATCAAATTCAGCGGTATCTGTACGCGCCCCCAGGTGAAAAACAAATTCCACGTCCTTGTGGTTTTCACGAAACCAATCAAAAAATACTTCACGCTGGATGTGCTTTGAATAAGCTTTATCTTTGATATTATCCAACTTGTAGCCTTTATAAAAATCATCGACAATGATGATATCCTTGATGCCCTTATTATTGAGTTTGCCAACCATGCAGCTTCCGATAAACCCTGCTGCGCCAGTAACTACAATGCTTTTACTCATTTTTATTTTCTCTTAAACAATTTCTATTTTATTTTCAATCATTACCTGATCGTTGCCGCATGCCAATAAACTGCTGCTATATGCCTGACATTTACAATCCTGACAACTTCTAACCACACAACAAAATGCCATCTGAAATCCCATTCATCATTGCCCTAAACCATGGCAATTCTTATATTTCTTGCCGCTTCCGCAAGGACATGGATCATTTCTTCCAACTTTTTTCTCGGCTTTTACCGGTTCTGTTCTCTGAACTTCGGAGGTTTGTTGTGCCCTGGCTTGCTCCATGCCTTCGTCACGTCCGGCTTTGAGGTTGCTCATATCGGTTTTCCGCTGGTGGGCTTCCTGCACATTTTCAGCATTTCTGAACGGCAGGTCCCCTTTCATCAGAAATGACACGATATCCTTGTTGATCTTCTGAACCATTTTCCTGAACAGCTCAAATGATTCAAACTTATAGATCAGCAACGGGTCTTTCTGTTCGTAGGTTGCGCTTTGAACCGACTGCTTCAGGTCGTCCATCTCCCTGAGGTGTTCTTTCCATGCATCATCAATGATAGCGAGAGAAATTCCTTTTTCAATTGCCAGGGTAACATCCTTACCTTTATTTTCATATGAACGGCGCAGGTTGGCAATGGCCTGTAATGTCTTTTGTCCATCAGTAATAGGTATGGCAATGTTTTCGTATCTCTTGGGATTATTCTCATAGACATCCTTGATGATCGGATACGACTCGGCAGCAATTAATTCTGCCTTTTTGCGATAGGAATTATAAGCCAGTTCATACAGCTTGTCACAAAGAATTTGCGTGTTCGTGGCAAAAAAATCTTTTTCATTGAAAGGCGATTCAATGCCGAAGTTTCTGAGCAAATCTATCTTAAAGCTTTCAAAGTCGCGTTTATCCTGATGATCACTCACGAGGAACTCGCTCACATCATAAAACATATTTGCAATGTCGAGGGCCAGGCGGTCGCCGTAAAGTCCGTGACGCCTTTTTGAGTACACCACATCGCGCTGTGAATTCATCACATCATCATATTCAAGCAGACGCTTACGTATGCCGAAGTTGTTTTCTTCCACTTTTTTCTGGGCACGTTCAATGGATTTCGTGATCATGCTGTGCTGGATTACTTCCCCCTCTTTCAGCCCGATGGTATCCATGATACGGGCAATACGTTCCGAGCCGAACAGGCGCATGAGATCATCTTCGAGTGAAACAAAAAACTGTGATGTTCCCGGGTCGCCCTGTCGTCCTGAACGTCCGCGAAGCTGTCGGTCAACGCGGCGCGACTCGTGGCGTTCCGTACCAACAATGGCAAGCCCGCCGGCTTCTTTAACACCGGGACCCAGTTTGATATCCGTACCACGGCCTGCCATGTTCGTAGCAATGGTCACGGTACCAGCAAAACCGGCTTCAGCAACAATGTCAGCTTCTTTCTGGTGCAGCTTGGCATTAAGAACATTATGCCTTATTTTGCGCAATTTGAGCATCTTGCTGAGAAGCTCCGAAATCTCTACCGATGTAGTACCTACGAGCACCGGCCTTCCATGGTTCACCAGGTCTTCTATCTCCTTAATAACCGCATTGTATTTTTCACGCTTGGTCTTATAAACCAAATCCTGGAAGTCTTTTCTGACCACGGGTTTGTTCGTCGGAATAGCCACCACATCCAGCTTATATATATTCCACAACTCACCGGCCTCAGTCTCAGCAGTACCGGTCATACCGGCCAGCTTTTTATACATGCGGAAATAGTTCTGTAGTGTGATGGTGGCATAAGTCTGTGTAGCCGCCTCAATTTTTACGTTTTCCTTTGCCTCAACTGCCTGATGTAAACCATCCGACCACCGGCGGCCTTCCATTATACGTCCGGTCTGCTCATCAACGATCTTAATCTTATTGTCGATGATCACATAGTCCACATCAATTTCAAATAACGAATATGCCTTTAAAAGCTGTGTAACCGTATGCACACGTTCCGACTTGATTTCATAATCCTGCAACAATTCGCTTTTTTTCTGAAGGCGGTCTTTTTCCGACATATAACTCTTTTCAAGCTCGGCAATTTCATAGCCTATATCCGGAAGAATAAAAAAGCGGGTGTCATCGGTGCCGGAGGAAATTATATCAATACCCTTTTCCGTAAGGTCAACGGAATTATTTTTTTCGTCAATTACAAAATACAATTCATCGTTGATGATATGCATGTGTTTTTCCTGCTCCGCCATATAAAGGTTTTCAGTTTTCTGCAACAGGGCTTTCATGCCCGGCTCACTGAGAAATTTTATCAATGCCTTATTTTTGGGCAACCCATGATGTGCGCGAAGCAACAGTTTGCCGCCCTCCTTTTCATTCTCAGAACTCAGGGGTTCCTGTGACAAAAGTTTTTTTGCTTCGGCCAGAATATTTGTGACCAGGTTTCGCTGAGCATTATATACTTTTTGCACATCGGTGCGAAACTCTTCAAACATCTGGTTTTCGCCTTTTGGCGTAGGGCCCGAAATAATAAGAGGTGTACGGGCATCATCAATCAGCACCGAGTCAACCTCATCGACAATAGCATAATTATGTGGCCGCTGAACAAGTTCTTCCGGCGACCGTGTCATATTATCACGAAGGTAGTCAAAACCAAATTCATTGTTGGTACCATAGGTGATATCGGCCAGATAAGCCTGCCTGCGTTCTTCGGAATTGGGTTCATGCCTGTCAATACAGTCGATGGTCAATCCATGGAACAGGAAAAGCATTCCCATCCATTCCGAGTCGCGTCGGGCGAGGTAGTCGTTAACGGTAACCACATGAACGCCTTTGCCGGGAAGGGCATTCAGGTATACCGGCAAGGTGGCAACAAGTGTTTTACCTTCACCGGTAGCCATTTCGGCA
>CAZVKJ010000072.1:0-15426 GCA_964626855.1 uncultured Bacteroidales bacterium | reverse complement strand
GGTGCGTTGCACCTTGTATTCCGGGCTGTTTGATACTTATTACAAAGATTGCGGGGCGCTGCCCCTGCCACCATAGCATATCATAGGTGCAGAGCACCGGAATATTTGTAAGGCACTGGATAACCCTTGCAATATAGGTACAGCGTACCGTAATATTAAATACGAAGTATATCTATATATTGAGCCAATAGAAATCAAAACCGAACAAATTTAATAAGCTTAAAATCAGTCTCTTTAAGAAAAGAAAACTTTTTCCAAAGATTTTCACAGGTATGAAAAATGAAACCTGACTTTCGTCTTTGCGAGAAATAGACCTTTCTCTGCGCCATTGCGCCTTTGCGAGAAAAAAACATATCTCTGCATCTCTGCGCCTTTGCGTCTTTGCGAGAAATAATTCTTCCCCAGCGCCTTTTCGAGAAAGGTTACCCTTTTTTTGCCTTCTCGATGGCTTGATAGATAGCCTTCTGTATCTCCGTCCGTATGCCCGAAGTTACCAGTTTGTTGTTGGCCGAATAAGGATAGGTGCGGTTCGACAAAAACACGTATACCAGCTTGTATTTCGGATCTACCCACACATAAGTTCCTGTAAAACCTGAGTGTCCGTAGCTTTCAGGAGAGGCTTCCTCACAGGTTGGTCCTCCTTTGCTTTTATCACGGACAGGTTTATCAAATCCTAACCCCCGGCGGTTGTCGTCGAACTGGTAAGAAGTAAATTTCTGAATGGTCTCGGGCATTAAAAAACGATGATCGCCGTATTCGCCCTCGTTGAGCAGCATCTGCATCAGTATGGCAATGTCGTTGGCGTTGGAAAAAATTCCGGCATGACCTCCTACGCCGCCAAGCATCGCAGCTCCCGGATCGTTAACATCGCCCCAGATAGTCTGTTTGCGGAATACGGTATCTATTTCTGAAGGAACTATCCGTGACGAATCAAAATAGTTAAGCGGCTGATAGCACATAGTGCTTAGTCCTAAAGGCCGGTAAAAATTCTTATAAACATATTGATCCAGTTTTTCACCGGTAATTTTTTCAATAATATCTTTCAGCAGGTAAAAGCCCAGATCGCTGTACAGGTAGTTATTTTGCGATCTGAGTTCAGAGTTAATGATAGCTCTGAAGATAGTATCAAAATAATACTTGTGTATATACATACTGTCGGCCACCCTGTACGGATAATCTTTCGATGGCACGGGCTTGTACACGCAGGAGTCCAGCGTATCGCCAATCAACGTTTTTTCATAAAATGGTATCCATGATTTGAATCGTGCCTCATGAGTCATCAGTTTGCTGATGAGAATACCCGCTTTGTCGGAGCTGTCAATGCCTTTAAGATAATCTGACAAGGTGGAATCGAGGGAAATTTCCCCCTGTTCATAGAGTCTCATCATGCTGATGGTGGTGGCCAGAACCTTTGTCAGCGAAGCCACATCGTAAAGGTCGCTGTTTTTTACAGCCACCAGGGCGGTATCAGCGGCCGTTCCACTGGGATACGTATGATACCCGAAAGATTTGTTATACAACACCTGCCCGTCTTTAGCTATCAGCACCTGGCAACCGGGATACACTTCATCTTTAATTCCCAGTTTGGCCAGTGAATCTACCTTGTAAAAACTAAAGGCATTAAATCCTGCCATTTCAGGCATCATGTAAGTCAGACGGCTTTTAGTTGTGGTAAATCCTGTTTTGACAGGAAAATTAGAGGAAGCCGTCACAGGCAGTCTGCCATTAACAGGAATCCCGCCAAAAATAGCTTCCGCAGAGAGGTTTTGAGTGTTTCTGTTGGTTTGATATGAGACCATGATGGCGCTGATATCCGAAGTATCAGGCATTTTCACTAAGGCATAAGGGTTCAGCAGCAAATTGAGGATTACCCTCTTGCTTTTCTTAATCTCCCCTATAAACTGAATAATGGCAGGTGTTAATCCATAATTGTTGACAGCAGAATTGTTGGTAGAGTTTACCGTGATAAGTAAAAGATTACTTTCAAACAATTGTTCTTTCAGTGCAGGGATAGCCGCAGTATCAAAAGTTTTATCTAAACTAAAATGTTTTACAGGGGCATAATTATCTACCACCGAAGCAAAATCATTTAAAGAATCTGCATTGAATGAGATTTCTGCTATCTTTTGATTTTCGAGGTTTTTGAGCGGCAAGATGTTAAAGGTGTTTTTTATTATTGTAACGGCCGCCTGATACAGTTTGGCATTAAGAACTTTCGATTGTGTTTTATTCAGGTCATAATAAAGGTTTTTGATCTTGACAGGCTTTAATTTTGCCAGGCCTGCTTTGTATTTATAGGTAAGAACTTTTTTACATTTATAGTCAATGAGGTTCTGAGATATCAGCCCGCTGTCAACCGCAGTTTTGATATATTCAATCGCCAATGGAACATCTTCTGACATGAGAAGTATGTCATTCCCGGCAAGCAGTGCTTTCAATTCTATTTCGCCGGGTTTAAAATGTTCACTGGCGCCTTTCATTCCCAAGGCATCGGTTATGATCAGTCCCTTGAATTTTAATTGAGTCAGCAGTATATCGTGAACAACCTTTGGTGATAATGATGAAGGTAAATTGGAAGTCGTATCAAGTGCCGGCACAAACAGGTGGCCAGCCATTACTGCAGATAATCCATTTTGTATCAGTTTTCTGAAAGGATAGAGATCAACGCTGTCGATTATTTCCTTAGTGTGGTGTATCGCAGGCAGTTCAGTATGTGAATCTTTATCAGTATCGCCATGTCCGGGAAAATGTTTTGCAGTAGCCAGCACCCCTTTGCTCTGCATGCCTTTCATGTATTCCAGCGCTTTGTTAGCAACATTCTTTTTGTCTTCACCAAAAGAACGGTAATTGATCACCGGGTTGCGCGGATTTGAATTGATATCAACAACGGGGGCAAAGTTTATATTTACGCCAACCCTTTTGCATTGCGAGCCTATCTCCTCGCCCATGGTATAAATGAGCTTATTGTCACGGATGGCGCCCAGGGTCATTTGTTTCGGGAAAGAGACGGTGCTGTCTTTGAGCCTCATGCCCAGCCCCCACTCCCCGTCTATCGCGATAAACAAAGGCGTTTGAGCCAAAGATTGCCAATAGTTGGTATAACGTGCCTGAGTAACCGGCCCACCCTGAAAAAAGCAAATTCCGCCAATGTTATAGTTTTTAATAAGTTCGGTAACCAGTTCATTGGCTTTCAGGCTTTGGTTTGAATAAGCCGACACCATAAACAGTTGTGCTATGCGCTGTTCGGGCGTGAGTTTTTGAAAAACAGAATCTACCCATTTAATTCCTGCAGGAGAAAGATCCGGGTTGTTGTCCGGCGGATAAACTTTTGCAAAAAGCAATCCTGCCAACAAAAACAAGACAACAAACAGAATTTTTACCTTAGACATGGGCTTGATATAATTTTGTAAAAATACCAAATGCTTCCGTAAGAAAAAAACCGGAATTAAAATTTTATCAACTATTGAATCTTATAACCCGATCAGCAAAAAAAAGCCGCAGTTGCCCGCAGCTTTTTTCACAACAGATATTTTGAACACCTACCTGGCAACAAGGAATCGCCCTTCGGAGCGTCCCTGAGCTGTAGAAATGCGAATAAAATAAATGCCCTGTTGAAAATCGCTTATGTTAACATCCAACCGTGTAACTTTTGTAGAATTTTTAAAAGCGATCTGTCCCAGGCTGTTATAAATTTCAATTCCGGTAATAGCCATAGGCGAAGTAATATGTACAAAATCCTTTGCGGGATTTGGCCATATCTCAACGGCAGGGCCATCGGTATATTTAGTGATTCCTGCAGAATTCAGCACGACGATGACTTCTGTATATACGGAATTGCATGTATCGATACCGGCTGTGAGTTCAACAGGGTATACGCCGGTAGTCGTAAATGTATGGCTGGGATTCTGGACATTAGAGCTACCTCCGTCACCGAAATCCCATGTCCATGATGTCGGGTTGCCCGAGCTGAGATCCGTGAAATCACACACCCCGGAAACATTCAGATCAAGGGTATCAGCGCTTTTTGAAAAAAAGGCCGCAAGGCCGGCACAGGGATCTTCAATAAAAATATTTCCGGTATATTTCCAAATTCCTCCGGTGACGCTGTCTGTGTTAAAAGCGCCTGCCCATCCATGGCTGGCATCAATAAAATCAACAGTCAGAAACTGTGTGGTATCTGAAAGCGGAATTACATTCCAGGTCAGCCCGCCGTCGGTGCTGTATGATGTGCCCTGAAAACTATTTGTATAATCTGCTCCTGCAGAGATAAAGGTATTGGCAGTTCCGGGAACATAGCAAAATTCGTTGGCATAAAAAACGCCTGTCGGAAAGATCTGCTGCCAGGTATCGCCACCATCTGTTGAAGAATAGGTATCATAGGGCGATGTATTTACCTGTACTAATCCGTAATTAACATCCCTGAATGATATCCTCATCTGTTCGGTAAGGTTTCCGGTAGAACTAACGGTCCAATGATGCCCTTTGTCAATGGATTTATATACTCTTCCTTTGCCGGTGGTGAACCAAACGATATCGCCAACCACACAGTACATGCCGGTAGTGCCATATTCTCCGCTTGTATTTGGCGGGATATTTGCCTGAGGCACCCTGGTCCAGGTAGTGCCACCATCGGTGGTAGTATAAATTTCAAAGTATCCGCCATTGGGGTCACCCATGCAGAATCCGTCGTTAATATTCCAGAAATGTACCACGTTAGGGAATCCGTTCGGGGCTTCAAAACCTGCCGTCGTCTGGGGTGCCCAGGTAAGGCCGCCATCGGTGGTGCGGAGGATAGTTCCGCCGCCTGAAGCGTA
Organism: uncultured Bacteroidales bacterium; assembly: GCA_964626855.1. Taxonomy (GTDB): domain Bacteria; phylum Bacteroidota; class Bacteroidia; order Bacteroidales; family CAIWKO01; genus CAIWKO01. Next base: position 10,612 of record CAZVKJ010000072.1, on the reverse strand, counting down.
CCATACCGGTATCCATGCATTCATAGAGTCGACTGCACAGATCATCGACAGTCCGGAGCCGGTATAACCGGGAATACTGCTGGCCTTCCATTTGGCGCCGCCATTGGTGGTACGCGTGAATTCCTGTATCTGCGGCGCACTGGCCTGGCTCCCGTCGTAACCTATGGCCCAGAGAACATTTGTATCAACAGCAAAAAGGTCTCTGATGCCGCGGTTGGGTGTCTCGAAACCGCTTGATTGCAACGTCCATTGGGCTTCTGAAGTCAGGAACAGCCCACAAAGCATTAAGGATAATAGTAGTTTTTTCATCATGTAAGTGTTTTAATTGATTTATTCAAAAATAGTAATTTATTGATAAAAAAAATAAAAAAATACCACTGAATGTAAGTTAACTTGATTTTTTTTCATTTTTAGAAATAAAAAAACCCGTCTGCATAAAATCTGACGGGTTTTTATTAGATTTTTATTTTTTCTATTTTCTCTGTCCCTGCAACAATTCCAGATTTGCCTTTTCCTTGGCCATTAAGGCTTTTTGGGCTTCCTGTTCTTGTTTATTCTTAACTATGTTTTCTTCAATTTCAGCCTTTTTCTTAGCCAGAGATTCTCCTTCACCCACAAGGTTCTCATATTCTTTTACCGCTTTATCATAAACTTTCTGCTGGGCATCAATATCTTTACCCAGTTTTGTGGCGGCAAACTTGGGCGCCAGGCTATTCATATAATTTTTGGTGTTGTTGATAATGGCGGCATCCATGGTGCTGCTGATAAAATTATCGAGTCCATAACTTACCAAAAAGGTCAGTATAGTTTTTTCTTTCTCCTTTTTCTTTTCTTCAACTTTTACATAAAAGTTTATTTTGTTGGCTGAAATTTGAGTAAAGAGGGCTTCTTCAAAGATCATAAATCCTTTTTTGGTGCTGTATTTCTTAATGCCTTTTTCTTTAAGGTCAGCAATAACAGCTTCTTCCACCACATCGGTAGTATATGCAAACTCTCCGATGACGGCAGGCCGGTCTGCTTTTTCAAATTCAACACTGCCTTCATTTGCCTGGGCATAACCATACTGATTAAAACCCCATGCAAAAACGCCCATTAATACAATAAATAACTTTTTCATAAGATTTGTTTTTGATTTGTTATAACAAAAGTACAATTTTTTTTTAAATAATATATTTGGGTTATTTGAATTTTTTTTCAATCTCATCATAATTTAAAATAAAAAGAACCTTTTTCCCGGAGGGAGAAGTTTCAGGCATAGCGCAGGCAAACAATTCCCCAGCAAGCATTTGCATAGCTTCGGGCGATAAAATCTGTGCTGCTTTAGCTGCGAGATTCTTCGACAATGAACGGATCAGGTTTGTTTTTTTCTCATAGTGTGCTTCAAGCTGGTTCTTTTTGTAGCTCTCCAGCAGCCTTTCCAACGTATCATTGACGTCCTGATCTGAGAGATCGTAAGGTAATCCGTTAATCACAAAGGTATTTTTTCCGAAGGCTTCGATATCAAAACCTAAAAGGCGCATATCTTTCAAAATATCTGAAAGTAGTTCCGCATCGGCAGGGTTCAGCGAAATTGTCTTAGGGAAAAGCAACCGCTGACAGGAAGGGGATTGACTTTCGGCAACATGGAGAAATTTCTCATAGAGGATACGTTCGCGGGCACTTACAATATCAATAAACATCAGCCCTGATTTCATGGGCGTGATGATATATTTTTTACCAAAACAAAAAAATGAAGCCTGTTCATAAACTAACGGGATATCATCCTGATGCTCTTTTTTATTCTCATCATCCTTACTTGCGGAAATTTCTTTGCCGAATTCATAAAGCTTTTCCCAGTTTTTCAGATTTTTGTCGTGATGTTTCGATATCTCATCAGAAGTGCTGCTGTGAGGATTGTTTCTGAAGGGGTTGTAATCCGGATTGATTTTTACCGTTGGAATTTTTATTCCTTGCTCCCTGTTGAAATTGGTAGCGCCAAAATCCAGGGCACGGTCTACATCAAAATCGATGCTGGGCGTTATGTTGAACGACCCGAATGCCTTTCTGATACTCGCTTTTAATATTCCGTACAGTGTTTTTTCATCCTGAAACTTGACCTCCGTTTTTGCCGGATGAATGTTCACATCAATATTTTTGGGATCAATAGTGAGGTAAATAAAATATGAAGGATAACTCTGTTCGGGTATCAGTTCAGCATAGGCTTTATCTACAGCATGATTCAGGTATGGATGTTTGATAAAACGCTTGTTGACAAAAAAATACTGTTCTCCCCGGGTTTTTCGGGCAAATTCAGGTTTTCCGATAAATCCTTTGATATCGGTAAAGGTGCTGTCTTCGTTCAGGGCGATCAGCTTTTCTCCGTAATTCTGTCCAAATACCGAATTGATACGTTGCCGCAGCGGTGATTTTTCAAGTTTTGTAACCAACTTCCCATTGTTATAAAACGAAAAGCTTATTTCCGGATACACCAGGGCTACCCTGTGAAATTCTTCCATGATATAACTGGTCTCGGTAGCGTCAGATTTTAGGAATGTCCGGCGTGCCGGAACGTTAAAAAAAAGATTTTTTACCGAGATGGATGTCCCGCCAGCCAAGCTGCACGAGGTATGTTCTTTTACTTCAGAGCCTTCGATAACGATAAGTGTGGCCACTTCGTCAGATTTTTTCCTGGTTTTCATTTCCAGTTGCGACACAGCGGCAATCGAAGCTAAGGCTTCACCCCTGAAGCCATAAGTGTGAATCTTGAAAAGGTCGTTTGCTTCATTGATTTTTGATGTAGCATGCCGCTCAAAACATAGGCGCGCATCGGTTTCCGACATGCCACAACCGTTATCAACCACCTGTATAAGGGTTTTGCCTGCATCTTTGATGATAAGCTGGATATCATCGGAACCGGCATCTATGGCATTTTCCAATAGTTCTTTCACCGCAGAGGCAGGACGTTGTATAACTTCGCCGGCAGCGATCTGGTTGGCAACATGATCCGGTAGTATTTTTATAATATCAGGCATAATAATTTAATACGATTATGCAAAATTAGAAAATTTTTCCGGACTGTAAAAACCGAAATGGTGATCGGGATGCTTTAGATTTTTTTTCAGGCCGCGTTCTCTTTCGCCTGAATGAATTCACTTGCAGTAGAAGATGACTTTCAAGTATTGGCATACGTTACGAATAAAAATTTGCCATCACAATGATGCCTTAATTTTAGTAATGTTTTTTATCCTTTTATTAAAATTATTATATATTTTTGTTATGCAATATTAACCTAAAAACAAAAAAACATGAAAAAACTTGTTGCGGAATTCATCGGCACGTTATGGTTAGTTCTTGGTGGTTGTGGAAGCGCTGTGTTAGCAGCTGCCTACCCTGACCTTGGAATCGGGTTTGTAGGAGTGGCCATCGCTTTCGGGCTTACTGTGCTTACTATGGTTTATGCCATCGGGCATATATCGGGCTGTCATCTTAACCCTGCGGTTTCCATCGGCCTATGGATGGCCGGACGTTTCGACAAAAAAGACCTTCTTCTTTACATTGCGGCACAAGTTCTCGGTGCAATTGCCGGAGCAGGTATTTTGTACCTTATTGCCAGCGGCAAAGATGGCTTTGAAGCCGGAGGCTTTGCTGCCAATGGATACGGAGAACTCTCACCCGGAGGGTACAACATGCTGTCGGCGCTGCTTATCGAAACAGCCATGACATTTATGTTTTTGATCATTATCCTGGGAGCCACCCATTCCAAAGCGCCTAAGGGGTTTGCAGGCATTGCGATAGGTTTAGGATTAACGTTAATTCACCTGATAAGCATCCCTGTAACCAATACATCGGTAAACCCTGCACGCAGCACCAGTCAGGCATTATTTGCAGGCACTGAGTATATGGGGCAGTTATGGTTGTTCTGGCTTGCACCTATCGTAGGAGCGATGCTCGCCGGGATCGTTTACAAGTTGTTAGCCCCGGAAAAAGACTGACAGAATCACGATCTGTTAACCTGCCGGCTAAAAGGAAGCATCCTGCTGGCTTATACGTTTTGGTTTCGAAGCCGGCTTGTCCGGCTGTGGCTCTAGCTTGAAATAAATCATTTTATAAGGTAGACTGTCACAATTATGACCAACTCAACCTGATTTTTGAGTTGGTCATAATTTTTATACTATTTTTGCAAAAAAAATCAACTACAAGATGAATATTTCAATACAAAAAGTAAAAGAATTATCAGAGAAGTATCAGGATTACACCGCTAATAACCTGGCAGCGCTGATACAGGCCAAATCCCTCAGCGGGCAAGAAAAACAGGTCGCCGATGTGTTGAGCGGCCAAATGAAACAAGCCGGATTTGACGAAGTGTTTATTGATGGCCTCGGAAATGTTATCGGGCGCATCGGAAACGGGAAAAAGATACTTGCCATAGACGGGCACATCGACACCGTTGACCTTGGCAATATGGCCAACTGGTCGTTCGATCCATTGAGCGGCCTTGTCAAGGACGGTTTTGTCCACGGACGCGGCACTGTTGATCAGAAAGGCGGACCTGCGGCCTTTGTTACAGCAGGCAGGATATTAAAAGAACTGGGTCTTGATAACGATGTTACTTTATATTGTGTGGGCAGTGTCATGGAAGAAGACTGCGACGGCCTTTGCTGGAAATACATCATTGAAGAAGACAAGATCGTACCACATGTGGTTATCAGCACAGAGCCTACCAACCTGCAGATTTACAGAGGTCACCGCGGGCGTATGGAAATAGAAATAACCTTTAAAGGTATTTCATCACACGGCTCTGCTCCTGAACGCGGAAAAAATGCTATTTACATGGCGTCCAAAGTTTGTCTCGACATTGAAAAACTCAATGATCGCCTTGCTTATGATGAATTTCTGGGAAAAGGTTCGGTAGCGCTATCCGAATTTGTCTCCGGAAGCCCCTCCCTTTGCGCTGTTGCCGATTATGCAAAGATACACCTTGACCGCCGCCTGACCTGGGGCGAGACCAAAGAATCAGCTATGCAGGAAATTCAGCAGATCATAAAAGATACAGATGCCGTTGCAGAAGTATTGTACTATGACGGAAAAGCATATACCGGATTGGATTATGGTATGGAAAAATATTACCCGACCTGGAAAATCGAAGAAAGCCACAGCGCTGTGCAGACGGGCTTTGGCGCTTACCAACAGCTTTATGATAAAGCACCTGTTATTGACAAATGGACCTTTTCAACAAATGGTGTAACCATCAACGGGATGTATAAAATACCTGTCATTGGGTTTGGCCCCGGAAACGAAGTACTGGCTCATGCACCCAACGAAAAAGTTGCTGTCAGCGACCTTGTTACTGCTTCAGCCTTCTATGCCGCTTATACATTATTGTTTTAAAATATACAACTATGGAAAAAATACAGGAATTAATTAATGAAATAAAAAAGAACAAATCATCTTTATTTGGTAAAGATTTTTTACTTACCTGGGATAAAACTTCAGACGAACTGAATCTCGTATTGATGGTTGCCGAAACATTAAAAGCCATGCGTGCCGAAAACATTTCTCCGCGTGTCTTTGATTCTGGCCTGGCGATCTCAAATTTTCGCGATAACTCTACTCGCACAAGGTTCTCGTTTGCATCGGCCTGCAACCTGCTTGGGATGGGTGTACAAGACCTTGACGAAACAAAATCCCAAATTGCCCACGGAGAAACCGTAAGAGAAACAGCAAACATGATCTCATTTTTATCAGATGTTATCGGCATCCGCGACGATATGTTTCTCGGCAAAGGGCATACCTATATGCTTGAAGTGGCAAAAGCCCTTGACGATGGCTTTAAAAACAAGGTTCTCCCCTGCCGCCCTGCAATCGTCAACCTGCAATGCGACATCGACCATCCCACACAATCTATGGCTGACCTGTTGCATCTGAAAAAATATTTCGGCTCTCTTGAAAACCTCAGGGGCAAGAAAATCGCCATGACATGGGCATATTCTCCCAGTTACGGCAAACCATTGTCTGTTCCGCAAGGCATAATCGGATTGATGACCAGGTTCGGCATGCATGTGGAACTGGCACATCCCGAAGGCTATGACCTGATACCCGAAGTGATGGACATTGCTTTTAAGAACGCTCTGGAAAGCGGCGGCAGCTTTAGTGTGAAGAAAAACATGGATGCTGCTTTTAAAAATGCGGACATCGTGTATCCCAAAAGCTGGGCGCCGTATTCGGTTATGCAAAAACGTACCAAACTGCTGCTGGGCGGAGATACTGAAGGATTAAAATCACTGGAAAAAGAGTGTCTTGCAAACAATGCAAAACATAAAGACTGGGAATGTACACGGGAAAATATGAAGCTGACAAAAGACGGCAAGGCCTTGTATATGCACTGTCTGCCGGCTGATATTTCAGGTGTTTCATGCAAAGAAGGGGAAGTGGAAAAACAGGTTTTTGAAAAATATCGTATTCAAACCTATATAGAAGCCGGCTATAAACCTTATATCATTTCGGCGATGATACTTACCAGCCTTTTTAAGAACGTTCCGGGAACCCTGGAAGAGATCATAAAGAAAAACGTTAAAAGAAGACAATAATATTGGCTATTTTTTAATACTTGCCGTTCATTTAGCTTTCTTTCGGTAACTTTTTTGTCGCATTTTTTTATTTAAAATCAGGCAGCAGAAAAAATTATTTTTTTCTGATAGGATGTGATACGTTCTTTTTATTTTTGTACATTTGTATTGAATTTCTTAAGATTATTATTAACCTTAAAACAATTATTTTATGAGAAAAATGTTACTCGGTTTAATTCTCGGGCTGTCAACAATAAGTTTGTTTGCACAAATACCTGTTAGCACGTCCCCGGAAAATAAAAATGTAGTACTGGAAGAATTTACCGGTATTCATTGTGGTTATTGTCCACAGGGGCACGCCATTGCGAAATCTATTCAGGATGCACATCCCACTGATGTCGTTATAATCAATGTTCACACGGGCAGCTATGCGACACCAGGTGCCGGAGAACCTGATTTCAGGACTGCATTTGGAACTGCTATTGCCGGACAATCAAGCTTAACGGGATACCCGGCCGGAACCGTGAACCGTCATGTTTTTTCCGGTCTGGGACAGACAAGCGGCGGAACAGCAATGTCAAGAGGCAACTGGACCTCAGCTTCAAATACTATTTTAGCAGCATCCTCTTATGTTAACGTTGGTGTTGAAGCTACCATAAACGTGATAACAAGAGTATTAAACGTGCATGTTCAGGCATACTACACCAGTAGCAGCCCGGTGGCAACAAACAAATTAAATGTTGCCATTTTAGAAAACAATATTTTGGGTCCGCAATCCGGTGGTAATATGGGTAATGAATATAATCACATGCATGCCCTCCGTCACCTGATCACCGGACAATGGGGCGAAGTACTGGATACCACTACATCCGGAAAAATGATCAACCGCTGGTATACTTATACATTACCGGCAAGTTATGTTAATGTACCTGTTGACCTCGCAAACCTCGAAATTGCTGCTTTTATTTCTGAAACCCAGCAGGAGATCATCAGCGGTTCAAGATGCTTCCCGGTAATTACGGGCCTTACGAATACTGCCGATGCAGCCATAACAGCCTCTACGCTACCTGCCAGTTTGTGTATAACTCAGGTTGCTCCAAAAATAAAAATCCGTAACATGGCAGTGAATCCATTGACTTCTGCATCTATCTCTTATTCAGTAAACGGAGGAACGGCTTCTACCTATAACTGGACAGGCTCGTTACAAAGCTACCAGTCAGCTATAGTAACATTACCGGCAATTACCTACACTCCACAGGCAACAAATAATGTATCTTTTGAAATACTTACCGTCAATGGAGTGGCAGACCAGAACCCAAGTGATAATACCAACACCGGATCTTTTACTAAAGCTCCGGCTGGACTTAATTCTACGTTTACCATCCAGATACAACCTGACAACTATGGCAGTGAGACTACCTGGAAGATCAAAAACAGCTCAGGATCCACACTATTTCAGGGAGGCCCTTATACCGACGGCAACACGACTCTGGTTACTCAATCCTTCACCTTAAGTGCCTTAGGATGCTATACCCTGGAAGTGAATGACTCATATGGTGATGGGATCTTTAGTCCCGGCTTTTACAAACTCCTTAACTCTGACAACTCTGTTTTAATAAACGGCACTGGTTTCAGTACTGCAAGTGAGAGTAAGCCTTTTGAAGTGACTACACTGTCGTCTGTTTCAGAAAATGATGACAACTCAATAGAAGTATTCCCCAATCCGGCAACAGAAGTTGTTAATATTTTAAATGCACAGAATTCAAACATCATGCTTTATGATGTATTCGGCAAACTTATCGTATCTGATAATGTAGCCGTCAATAACTATTCGCTCAATGTTGCTGATCTGGCAAAAGGAACCTATATCCTGAAAATCATCAATGGTGATAACATCAGCAGCAGAAAAATTGCTGTGATAAAATAAATTTGAGATTTCTTAAAATATTAAAAACCTCGTAGTAATTTACTGCGAGGTTTTTTTTAACCCAGATTGCGCAATAGGAACGCAGTGAACTATTGGGCAGTGCGCGGGATAGTGTGTTGAATCTGGGTAACCCCTGCCGGCAGGAGGTAGGCCGACTTAGAAAATGTTCCCCTCCGGTATGGATTACATTTTCTCAGTCGATTACGCATAGCGAAGTGAAATATATTATATTGAATATCAGATTGTAATGGTTGATTTCTTCTTTTGCTACGCAATAGAAATTTCTAATACGTAATTTGGGTTTAATTTATTTGAATAATTATTATTATCATTGTAATACCCAATTCAATAGAAAGAAACTAAAATTAAAATCAATGAAAAAAATTATTCTACTTTTTACATTTCAGGCATTATGTTTTATCGGCTTTGCACAAAACACTGTTTTCTGCAGCGAGGGATTCAGTTCTGTTCCGCCTGCCGGATGGAGTTCAGATACTCTGGCCAGCCATTGGATCAGCTCAAACTCAATATATTGCGGAGGGCCTGCGCCGGAATGCGGATTTAACAGGAGCCCCCAGACCAATGCTACTACCAGGCTTTTATCCCCATATTATGATCTATCCGGTATAACACATCTCAAATTAGATTTTACTCATTCTTTAATTCATTATAGCGGGGATTATACTGTTGGCGTTGCCACCCGTACAGGCACAGGGGCATGGAATACTGTCTGGAGCATTGTTAATCCGGCAGCAAATACTACCGGAGCTATCAGCCTTACTATTACAAATGCTGATCTTGGCAGCTCGAGTTTCCAATTTTGTTTCTTTTTCTCCGGAAATTCTTATAATATCAATGCCTGGTTCATCGATAACGTATTGTTATATGAGCCTTGTGCTGTCGATGCAAAAATGGCAGTTAATAATGTCGCTTCTTATATAGCTCCGGGAAATATCAATATTACCGGAACAGTGAGAAACTTTGGATATTCACCTATTACAGCATTGACCGTTAATTACATGGTCGATGCCGAAACCCCTCAATCGACCGTTTTGACAAGTTTAAACATGGCAGCCGGTACAAATTACAATTTCACATATACTCCGGCATGGGTAGCAACACCGGGCGTTCATAGCGTGAAAACATGGGTATCCGGTGTTAATTCAGCAGGCCCTGATTGTAGCCAGGCTAATGACAGCCTTACAAAAAGTATTTCTGTAGCCACTCAAACCACAACCCGCACACCGGCATTCGAAGAATTTACATCTTCAACCTGCGGCCCATGCGCCAGTTTTAATTCAAGTACATTCACACCTTTTATTGCTGCACACGGCACCGAATTTTCACTTATTAAGTACCAGATGTACTGGCCCGGCAATGGCGACCCTTATTACACTGCTGAAGGCGGAACACGCAGGACATACTACGGGGTTACAAGTGTTCCGGCATTATATATTGACGGAAAAGTATCAGCCCAAACCTCAGCGGCTATGTTAAGCATACTAAATTCAGAAAAAGCCAAAGCGACATTTTTCGCTATCAGCAACTTCTCACCTACATACTCGGGAAACATAATTACAGTTCCTTTGACCATTACTCCTTATGTTTCAGGTATTTTTAAAGTGCACGTTATCGTCGTTGAAAAAACAACCACAGGTAATGTCAGCACAAACGGCGAAACATCATTCAAACATGTAATGATGGATATGATCACCGGCGGATCCGGCCTGACAGTATCGTTTGATGCAGAAAATAACTATACCCATACTTTTACCTCGAACCTGACCAACGCCCATGTTGAAGAAATGTCGGACCTGATGGTGGTCGTGATGATACAGGAAAATACCACCAAAGAAATCTTTCAGTCTGCAGAAATGGATGTTACATATGCCGGAATTGATGAAACCTCTGCCGGAAATATTTCGATATACCCAAATCCGGCTTATGAAAATATCACGATCAGCCATGCCGGAAATGCAGACATGATGCTGTATGATATTTTTGGAAAAGTGGTAATGAGTGAAAAAAACATCAGCAATAATCATCTGCTCAATGTTTCTGAACTCGCAAAAGGCACTTATATCCTGAAGATCATCAATGGCGATAACATAATCACCAGAAAAATTGCGGTGATAAAATA